>JAEWOH010000038.1 GCA_023460955.1 Bacillota bacterium
AATAAAATCGCTTAGTCTATTAAGTACTTCAGGGTTGTTAACAAGAAATTTATTAAAAAGTCCTATTTTATTCAGTGTTGTAACTGAAACATAATGCTCTATTAATTCTGTTTCCACAAGAATGTCCTCAGTTACTCCCAAATTGTTTAGAAACACCTGGATGGTGTTATGACGGTCCAGTAAGAACTTCCCTATTTCACGACCGTTTTCGGTCAGGAAGATTATGCCGTATTTTTTGTAATCCAGAAGCCCCAGCTTACTTAATTTCTGAACCATTTTGGTTGCTGAGGGAGCTGCGACGTTCAATAAATCAGAAAGAGTATTTATTCTCATATAACCTTCCACCAGGCTGTTTCTGTAAATCATCTCCAGGTAGTCCTCCATAGCGGAGGTAAGTAGATTCTTATTTTGCGACAGGAGTTGGTAGCCGCGTACCGTATGAAATTTGGATATTTGATCCACTGGGTTATCACTGTCCTTCGCAACAAAGTTCTCATAGATAATATATTCACAAAATTCGGATATATAACTTTGACAACTTTAGGGTTACTTGAAATAATGTTTATATCTATAATATAATAAAATTAATATGCCAAAAAGTTACTTGTTAACTTATAAGTACAATATAACTTAAGCGTTGGAATATTAATATTATTTAAGTTTATCTATGGAGGAAAAATGCTTTTAATATATAATGCAAAGATAATGACAATGTCGGATAAGGATTTCGACAATGGATATATTTTATGTGATAAAGAAAAAATATTATCTGTAGGATTTGATATAAAAGAAATAGAGAGCCTACTGCCAGCTGAAGTTGAAAAAATCGACTGCAAGGGAGGTTATGCTCTACCTGGCTTTGTTGACGCTCACAGCCATATAGGAATGTGGGAAGATGCCGTAGGCTTTGAGGGTGATGATGGAAACGAATCCACAGATCCGGTTACACCTCAATTGAGAGCAATCGACGCAGTTTATCACGCTGACAGAGCTTTTGTTGAAGCCTATGAGGGCGGTGTGACTTCTGTTGTTACCGGACCGGGAAGTGCAAATGTAATAGGAGGCCAGTTTGCAGCACTTAAAACCTTCGGTCGCAGTGTGGATGAGATGTTAATTAAGCAGCCGGTTGCCATGAAAGTTGCCTTCGGAGAAAATCCTAAGACAATTTATAATGAAAAACACCAGTCACCTATGACTAGAATGGCTACAGCTGCTATTTTAAGGGAAAATCTTTTTAAAGCAAAGGAATATAAAGAGCTCTGGGAAGAATACAGGAAGGACCCCGAGGAACTGGACAAACCAGAGTTTGATTTCAAGCTCGAGGCGCTTGTACAGGTATTGAACGGAACTATACCTCTTAAGGCTCATGCACATAGGGCTGATGATATCATTACAGCAATGAGGATTGCCAAAGAATTTAATGTAAATATAACTCTGGATCATTGTACCGAAGGTTATATGATAAAGGATTTGCTATCAGAAGCAGGACTGCCTGTAATTGTGGGTCCGATGCTTACAGACAGGTCCAAAATAGAATTGAAAAATCAAAACCTTAAAAATCCTGCAATATTGTCAAAGAGCGGTATGAAGGTGGCAATTATGACCGATCATCCCTGTGTTCCGGTTCAACATTTATGCCTTTGTGCATCAATCGCTGTTAAGGAAGGTATGGAACCTAAGGAAGCACTGAAAGCAATCACCATAAATGCTGCTGAAATTGTGGGTATTTCGGACAGAGTGGGCTCCATAGAAAAGGGCAAGGATGCAGATATTGTTATATTTGACGGTAACCCTTTAGAACTTATGTCCAAGGTACAAAAGACCATTATAAATGGTAAAGTGGTATATGAAAGGGCTTGCAATGAATAGATTTGAAACAGGTTCCTTTGAGGAAACAGTAGAATTAGGTAAAAAACTTGGATATATCTTAAGACCCGGAGATGTTATATGTCTGTCCGGAGATCTTGGCACGGGAAAGACCGCATTGACCAATGGTATTGCAAAAGCTCTGGGCATTGATTCCTATATCACTAGCCCTACTTTTACATTAGTGAACGAGTACGAGGGAAAGTATCCCTTGTACCACTTTGACGTATATAGAATTGCTGATGCTGACGAGATGTTTGATATCGGCTTTGAAGAATATATTAATGGAGACGGGATTACTATTATAGAGTGGGGAGAATTAATATCTGAAATTCTTCCGGATGAGATAATCGATATAAAAATCAGTAAAAATCTTCAAAAGGGTTTGGATATAAGAGATATAGCAATTGAATTCAAAGGCCCGAAATATGAAGATTATTTTCTGTAATCAGACATTGAAGAGTACTTTTTAAATGCTCGGTAAAAAACACAGGCGGTTTTTCTTCTGCTTGCAGCGCTGTAAGCGGCGAAAAGCCACTATGTGTCTGTTCATTAATATTTGTGTACGCGCTATGCGCGTAGATGGGAGATAATGTGAGAATATTAGCATTGGATACATCAACAAGTGTCGCTGCGGCAGCCATACTTGAAGATAATATCATAATAGGTGAATATAGCTGTAATAAGGGAAAAACCCATTCACAAAGGCTAATGCCGATGGTACAGGGACTCCTTGATACGGTTGGGCTTAAGGCTGCCGATATGGATGCTTTTGCTGCTTCTGTCGGACCCGGTTCCTTTACTGGACTCCGTATAGGCGTCACCACAGTCAAGGCTATGGCTTTTGCCGCACAAAAGCCGGTTGTCAGTGTATATACGCTAGATGCGCTGGCGTATAATCTGGCAGGCACTGAAGCCATAATTTGCCCTGTTATTGACGCCAGAAACAATCAGGTTTTTACAGCTGTATATAAATTTTCCGGAGAAAAACTGGAAAGGCTCACAGACTATCTGGGAATACATATTAATGAATTAACAGATATTTTATCAGCCATGGAAGGAGATATATATTTTGTAGGGGATGCTTCCCTGATGCATAAAGCTTATTTTATGGATAAACTGGGGAGCAGGGTATTATCAGCTCCGGTGAACAAGTTGCTGGCAAGTGCGTCATCTGTGGCGGTGCTTGCAGGCAAAGCTTTTTGTGAAGGAAGACTGGAAAATAGTTATGATATGAAGCCGTATTATTTGAGGAAATCCCAAGCTGAACAGGCATTGAAAGGGAAAACAAATGATTGATGATGTTAAGGTGGTTCAAATGACCGGAGAGCATTTGGACGGCGTTATGATAGTTGAGAACCTCAGCTTTAAAATCCCCTGGTCCAGAAATTCTTTTATGGATGAGCTTACTACAAACCATATGGCAATGTATTTTGTCGCAATATCAGCAGATAGAGTAGTTGGCTATGGAGGTCTATGGAAGGTTTTTGACGAGGGACATATAACCAACATTGCAGTACATCCTGAGTTCAGACGCTGCGGGGTGGGTTCACGAATAATGGATAAGCTGCTGGAAATGTGTGATGACAGTGGAATAAGAAGCCTCACTCTTGAAGTTAGAAAAAGCAATCTGGCGGCACAAAGGCTATATGAAAAGTACGGCTTTAAAGCTGAAGGGGTAAGAAAGGGCTATTACTCCGATACAGGCGAAGATGCGCTGATAATGTGGAAGCACGATTCCTGAATAAGCAGCAAATTTATGACTAATTTTACTGTGTGCTATGCACACAGTGAGGGGTAACGCGAAGAAAATAAAATGTGCTTACATTGATGTCTTCGCGTAGCAAAAACCCGCACAGCGGCTTTTTATTAATATTTTAGTACGCGCCGTGCGCGTAGATAGGGGCTAACGCGAAGAAAACAAAAAGTGCTTACATTGACGTCTTCGCGTTTCAAAAACGCAAGCGTTTTTACTACTAATTTTTTTGTGTGCTATGCACAGTGAGGAGTGTGTATGAAACCAAAGGAACTTACTTTTAAGGATTTGGATTATAGGTGCAGTGAAGCAATATTCCCTTTCAAGACCACCGAAGAGTTGGGCACTTTTGAGGGGATAATAGGACAGGAAAGAGCCTCCAAAGCAATGAAATTTGGCCTTAAAATGAAAATGAGAGGCTATAACATATATATGGCTGGACCAACCGGTACAGGAAAAACCAGCTTCGCCAAACAAATAGTCAATGAGATGGCTTCCACCATGAGCGTTCCGGATGACTGGTGTTACATATACAACTTCAGTAAACCAAATCAGCCTATGGCCATCAACCTTCCAGCAGGTATGGGGAAAGAGTTTCAGACTGATATGGAAGCCTTTGTAAAGGTTATAAAGCAGGAAATCGTCAATGCCTTTGACAATGACCAGTATGAAAAAGAAAAAGCCGAAATAATGGAAGAGTATGAGACAAAGAAGGATGCACTGCTGGATAAATTAAGTGAGGACGCCGAGGCGCATGGCTTTAAGGTTAATACTGGCAGCGCAGGAATATACTTTTTACCTATTGTTGAGGGAAAAACCATAAGTGAAGAGGAATTTGAAACGCTTGATGAAAATATCAAGGAAGAAATAAATGAAAAGACCAACATCCTTCAGCAGGACACAATTGAAATTATCCGAAAGCTGAAAAATAACGAAAAGGAAACCAAACAAAAGGTATCCCAATGGGAGAACAAGATTGCTCTTCTGGCGCTAGGGGTTCAAATGAATGACCTGAAGGAAAAATACAAAAAATTCACTGTTATTGTAGAATACCTTGATAGTGTACAACAGGACATTCTTGACAATCTGGATGATTTCAGAGAAGAAGAAGCCAGTGAGGAACAGCCGCAATTTATAATACCTTTCATGCAGAAGGAAGAGACACCTCTTTATAAATATAAGGTTAACGTACTTGTGGACAACAGCACCCTACAGGGTGCACCTGTTATTTTCGACTTTAATCCAACCTATCCGAATTTGATAGGTAAGATTGAGTATGAAAATGAATTTGGTTCGGTTTCAACAGATTATACCAAAATAAAACCTGGTTTGTTTCACCTTGCCAACGGAGGGTATCTAATACTACAAGCCAAGGATGTATTAAGTAATCCGCAGTCCTACGAAGCTATAAACAGGGTATTAAAAACAAAAAAAATAAACATTGAAAATATGAAGGATCAGGCCGGTGTCGTTGCTGTGCCGGCATTAAAACCGCAGCCTATTCCGGTTGATATAAAAGTGATATTAGTAGGAAATACTTCAATATACCAGCTTTTATACGAGTATGAAGAGGATTTCAGAAAGCTTTTCAAGGTTAAAGTTGATTTTGACGAGGAAATGGAGCGCAGTGAAGAAAATATTTTGAAGCTGGCATCGTTTATCAGCGGCTTTTGCAGAAAGGAACAAACTCTGCATTTTGACAAGTCTGGTGTAGCCAAGGTTGTAGAATATGCTTCCTGGCTGGTTGAGGATCAAAATAAACTGTCAACCAGGTTCAATGATATAGTGGAAATCCTCTGTGAAGCCTGTATGTGGGCTGAGGACGATGGTGCAAAAGCTGTAAAGGCAAAGCACGTTAAGCAGGCAATAAATGAAAAGGCTGCCAGATGTGACAGAGTTGACAAGAAGATGCTTGAAATGCTTGAGGACGGCACCATAATGGTGGACACCGACGGGGAGCAAGTAGGCCAGATTAATGGTCTGACCGTTATGGATATGGGGGATTACTCCTTTGGTAAACCTTCCAGAATAACCGCTTCTACCTATATAGGTGAAAGTGGTATTGTAAATGTGGAAAGGGAGGTAGACCTTAGCGGAACCTCACACAGCAAAGGGGTACTGATACTGAGTGGGTACATCGGACAGAAGTATGCCCAGGATTTCCCTCTTTCGCTTACCGCCAGCCTTTGCTTTGAACAAATGTACGGTGGAGTGGACGGGGACAGTGCATCAAGTGCGGAGCTTTACGCTATATTATCAAGTCTCGCCGAGGTTCCTATTAAACAGTACATTGCAGTAACAGGTTCTGTTAACCAGAAAGGTGAAATACAGCCGGTTGGAGGAGTTTCCTATAAAATAGAAGGCTTCTTTGAACTGTGCAAGCTAAGAGGACTAGATGGCAGGCATGGTGTAATAATACCACACCAGAATGTAAAAAATCTGGTACTAAATGAGGAGGTAGTTGAAGCAGTCCGTAAAAAGCTGTTTCACATTTATCCCGTATTAACTATAGATCAGGGAATCCAACTTCTTACGGGGCTTGATTCAGGTTCTAAAAATACTGATGGAAGCTATAAAAGGGATACAATAAATTACCTTGTTAATAAGAAACTTGAAAAATATGCTATGACTGTTATGAACACCACCAAGAGGAAAAAATAATTTCAGACAAAAACAAAATATCAGCGTAATTAATTATATAAAGCTGATATTTTGTTTATAAATATTTGTTTGAGAGGGGGTGTATCGAGCTTTGGTGCTTACAGATGCAGAGCTGGTATCCCGATGTATAAACGGTGATAGCAGTGCGTTTGAAGAAATAGTTACCAGATATAAGAAACTGGTTTATAGTGTAGTGTACAAGATGATTTCGGATAAAGAAGAAGTCAATGACGTTTCACAAGAAGTATTTATTAGGTTGTACAAGTCTCTGGACAAGTATAACCCTGAATATAAAATGTCAACCTGGATAGTTAAAATTACTTCTAATTTGTGTCTGGACACCTTAAGAAAGAAAAAGCAGGATACTGTTGCACTAGATGACGCTATTGGAGTTTCAAGCGATATAGATACACCTGAACAAACAGTAATAAAAAACCAGAGATCGCAACTGATTAAAAATGCTATAAATGAGTTGCCTGAAAAATATAGAATATTAATAGTTCTCTTTCATAATAACGGAATGTCTTATGAGGAAATGACAAAGGTATTAAATGAGCCGATGTCTATAATAAAAAACAGACTATACAGGGCAAGGCTTATGCTGAAGGAAAAGCTTGATAGTGCAAGAAAGGAGGAGGTATTATGAAATGTAACGAAGCTCAGGACTATATTATGAAATACTTTGATAAAAATATAAATGATATCGAAGAGACCAAATTAAGACAACACATGAAGAATTGTACACCTTGTTCAAAAGAGTTTGAATCAATGAAGGAAATTTTTCTGGAAATAGAACAAGATCCTGCAATTGACCCTCCGGACGATTTTGAACTGCAAGTAATGAACAGGTTGGAAAAAGAAGTATTAATATATTCAAAACCGGTCAAAGAAAATACTTTTGTATATAATATCTTGTTGATGGCAGTATGCTTTATTTTTGTAATTCTATTCGGGGGAATATTATACGAGGCAATAAAGCAGCCTCTTGAATTAATGCAGAAGGTTCAGTTTTCGACTGACCTGACGAAGGAATTTTTGTCTGCGGCTGTTACAATGATTAAAGGTATCGGTATAGCTATAATGGGAGTTGCAGCATCGATTTACAAGACTTATTATTATGCCTATATTTTACTCGGAATCCTGCTGCTGGTCATTCAGGGAGTGTTTTTCAGAATGGTCAGAGAGGGTAATGGTGCGGCACAATGAGCAGAATATTTAAAGCAATAATGGTGCTTTTATTAATTTCATTATTGATTCCGGGAGTTGTATACGCTGCAAAGAATGATCTGACCATCAGCAATCTGGTTATTCTTGAGGAAAGGGATATTACTGATACCAGCTGTGGAAATGTGACTGTGGTATTGGGGTCGGCTGACATTAATACCAATGTACTTGGAAGTGTAATAGTAGTATTCGGAAAAGTCAATATAAGCGGGAATGTAAATGGGGATCTAGTTTCAGCCTTTGGAGAGGTTTCTCTGAAAGGAGATTCTCAGATAGAAGGAAACCTGGTTTCTGTTGGAAAGCTTGTAAAGGATAGTGGAGTTAAAGTAAACGGTACCAAGGTAACCTTAAATTTTGATTTTATTTCTCTTTTTAAATCCAACGGGATATTGATTAATACACTTATATTTTGCTCTGTTTTTACATTGGTAGCAGGTCTTTTGCTCATAACCATATTTACATCCAGATTCAGGGCTATGTCGTACTCAATCGGGAAGGCTTTGTCCAGAAGGCTGGTTCTGGGGGCGCTGGTTGTAATAAGTCTTACAATAGTACTTACTTTCCTCATATTCCTTCTGATTGCCCCTGCCTTATACTTTTTGGTAATAATGCTGGCGGATATATTAGGGAGCATATATTTGGGTACAGTAATTTACAAAAATAATTATGACCGATCGGCAATATATATTCAATTCTTTGTAGGACACATACTTATAAGCATAATTAAGATTGTTCCTCTGATATTTATTCCAACCGGTTCCTATACTGTTCTTATGATCTACGGAATTTGTTTTGTAATTGTGGAATTCTTACTTTCTTCCTTTGGAATCGGGACAGTAATTGATACAGGATTTGGGAAAAAAACACCCAAAATTGACAAACCTAATCTAAAACCTTGATAAATACACATTAAATGAATATAATATTTTCATAGTTTGTTTTGTTTGGTTTTTATTTGGTATAATATTATATGTATTGTCAAGTTAAATAGACGGGGGAGCGAAAGATGATTTCAAATAAAGTTGTTATAAACTGTCCGGCTGGGTTGGATTCAAAGGCGGCTGCATTGCTTGTACAAAAGGTGTCAAAGTACAGCTCGAGCATCTGGCTTGAAAAGGGAGAAAGAAGAGCAAATGCAAAAAGTCTGCTGGGATTACTCTCACTTGGAGTCGAAAGGCAGGCTACCATAACTGTTATTACCGATGGAGAAGATGAAGAGATTGCATCTAAAGAGATATCGGAATATTTCTCCGCTGGATTTTAAAGAGATAATATATTATATTTAAATATGCATCAAAATCAGATGTGGCTTCTGCAAACCGGAGAGTTTGCATAAACCACTTTTTGTTTTTTTCTCTTATTTCCGAGACCGGAGGTTTAGATGTTTGATATACAGGAAGAATTGAAAAAACTCCCGGATAAACCCGGAGTATATATAATGAAGGATGTTAATGGAATCGTCATATATGTTGGTAAGGCTGTCGTATTAAAAAACAGGGTAAGACAGTATTTCCAACATTCTGCTAACCATCCGCCTAAAGTTGTTGCGATGGTTTCAAGAATCCATGAGTTTGAATATATTGTTACAGATACTGAAGTTGAAGCTCTGATGCTTGAGTGTAACCTAATAAAAAAATTCAAACCAAAGTACAATATACTACTTAAAGACGACAAACATTATCCTTATATTAAAGTTACAATGAACGAGGAGTACCCTAGAATTCTGAAAACCCGTCGTGTCGATAAGGATGGTGCTAAGTATTTTGGGCCATATTCCAGTGCCTTTGCAGTTAACGATGCAATAGATACAATAAAAAAGCTGTTCCCCATAAAAACCTGCAACAGGAATCTTCCGAGAGATGTAGGTAAATTCAGGCCCTGCCTTAATTATCATATAAAGCAATGTCTTGGTCCGTGTCAGGGAGAAGTAGGCAAGGAAGATTACAGGAATATGATGAAGAAAATTTGTACCTTCCTCGGGGGACAATATGACGAGATATTGAATGACCTTAAAGCACAGATGGAGAGCGCTGCGCAAGACCTTGAGTTTGAAAAAGCAGCTCAGCTCAGGAATAAAATAAACAGTATCGTCCAGCTTTCAGAAGCGCAGAAGGTATTATCCACAGATGGACAGGACAGAGATATTATCGGCTATGCACAGAATGTCACAGACCTCTGTGTTCAGGTATTCTTTGTAAGAAGCGGAAGAGTGGTAGGACGAGAACACTTTGTATTTGAGGGCGAGGGAAATGAAGATATAAGGTATACCTTGTCCACCTTTATAAAGCAGTTTTACAATAATGTTCAGTTCGTTCCGCACGAAATAGTACTTCAGCAAGGAATAGAGGACAGTGAGATAATTGAACAGTGGCTTACTGATAAGAGGGGTTTCAAGGTAAATCTGAGAATTCCTCAGAGGGGTGAACTTGTAAAGCTGGTAAAAATGGTTGCCCAGAATGCGGAAATATCCTTAAAGCTTCACGGAGAAAGATTGAAACGGGAAAGTTCGGTGCATGAAGAAGGGTTGAAGAAGCTTGCAAAGCTTCTCAGACTTGAATGCATCCCTGACAGAATAGAATCCTATGACATTTCCAATACCGGCTCCACTGAGATAGTTGCTTCAATGGTAGTATTCGAAAAGGGTAGACCTGCAAGGGAGGAATACAGAAAATTCAAGATGAAGTCAGTTTCCGAGCAGAACGACTACGCGAGTATGCAGGAAACCTTGTACCGAAGACTGTCCAGGGTCAGGAAGGAAGCTGAAGAGGGAGTGGAACAGACAAAGTTTTCAAAACTACCCGACCTTATACTGGTGGATGGAGGGCTTGCACATGTAAATGCTGCTCAGCAGGTTGCCGATGAATTGGGCTTTGATCTTGTAATTGCCGGAATGGCAAAGGATGACCGTCATAGAACGAGAGCACTGGTGTATAAGGGTAGTGAATATGATATGACGTCGGACTTACCTCTTTTAAGACTTATTACAGAAATTCAGGATGAAACCCACAGAGTTGCCGTACAATATAATAGAAAGCTAAGAGAGAAGAGATATACCCATTCGGAGCTTGACGATATTGAGGGTATTGGTGAAAACAGAAAGAAGGCACTTATAAAACACTTCAAATCACTGGCAGCTGTTAAAAAAGCCGAGATTCCGCAATTGTTAGAGGTTGATGGAATTAATCGGAAGGTAGCCCAAACAATATATGAGTATTTCAGAAAGCAGTAGTCAGAAGTACAGTAGTCAGAAGTACAGTAGTCAGAAGGTCAGTAGTTAAGTAGATAAGAAGTTCAGAAGTTGAGAAGAATAGTTAAGGATAGGTACAATATAATATGTCAATCTTTGCAATAGCCGATCTGCACCTGGCGTTGGGAATAGATAAGCCAATGGATGTTTTTGGCGGAAGATGGTCAAATTACATGGAGAAGCTAAGAAACAACTGGATAGAAACTGTACAGGAAACGGACACCGTAATAATTCCGGGGGACATATCCTGGGCAACCTATATAGAAAACGCATTTGAAGATTTTAAGTTTATAGAGCTTCTTCCCGGGAAAAAGATAATTTCCAAGGGCAACCACGATTACTGGTGGACTACTGCCTCCAAGCTTAATAAGTATCTCAGCGATAATGGATTTTCAACCATTTCATTTATGCATAACAATGCTTTTTCGGTTGGAAATTGTGCGGTATGCGGAACAAGAGGCTGGAAGTGCCCTGGTGAAGACGACTTTAAAAAAGATGATGAAAAGATATACAACAGGGAAATCGAGAGGCTGGAACTTTCGCTGAAATCTTCATTAAATTTTGAGCATACCGAAAAGCTGGTGTTTATGCATTATCCTCCTGTAACGGGAAAAAGTCAGGCTTCAGGCTTTATAGATGTAATGAAAAAATATGGTATAACCAGCTGCTATTACGGTCATCTTCATGGTGAAGGTATTAAAGGAGCAATAGAAGGACAATTTGAAGGTATAACGTTAAAACTGATTTCGGCAGATTACCTCAATTTCGTGCCGCTGCTTGTCAGATAAGGTCATTAAGTAATTGAACTCTTTAACTTAAGTCATGGAAAGTGCCTTTAAATCCTATGTCTTATACTAAAGCAGGTAATAATATTCAGATATTATTATGAGATATTATTATGAAGATGTTGAGCTTACAGCCGGTCGCTTTGGAAAATACTGATTTTACAGTTGACAGAAGCCTTCGGTAAGGTTATATTGATTCTTGAAATATGCCTACAATATGGTATAATTGAATGGTTAATTTTTAAACAAGTGTTTTATCTGATTTTTCATAGAAAAGATTAGTTAAAAAATAAGCTAAATGCAGAATGTATAAAATTATACAAAACTAAATACCGGGAGGAAATTTACTAAAATGAAGGTTAACAAATTTGAAGATGTTGAAAAGAATGTTGTACAGCTTGAAATTGAAGTTGATGCAGCTAAATTTGAAGAAGGTATGCAGCAGTCATACAAGAAGAACGTATCACAATTCAATATACCTGGCTTCAGAAAGGGTAAGGCCCCAAGAAACCTAGTTGAACGTTACTATGGCGAACAGGTTCTTTATGATGATGCAATCAACATAGTTTGCTCAGAAGCTTACGATCAAGCAATTGAGGAAAAAAACTTACAGCCTGTGGACAGACCTGAAATAGATATTATACAAATTGGTAGCAAACAGAACCTTATATTCTCAGCAAAGGTAACTGTTAAGCCGGAAGTAGAATTAGGCGCTTATATGGGCGTTGAAGTTAAGAAGGCTGATGAAACTGTATCTGATGAGGATGTTGAAAAGGAATTTAACAAGGTTGTGGAGAAAAATTCACGTCTTGTAACTGTAACTGACAGACCTGTACAATCAGGAGATACTGCAGTTATAGACTTTGAAGGCTTTATAGACGGCGTACCGTTTGAAGGCGGAAAAGGAACAGATTATAGCCTTGTAATTGGTTCCGGTACATTTATTCCTGGCTTCGAAGACCAGTTAATCGGAAAGAATGCCGGTGAAGAAACAGATGTAAATGTAAGCTTCCCTGAAGATTACGGTAAGGAAGAACTCAACGGTAAACCTGCATTATTCAAGGTAACAGTAAAGGAAATAAAAGTTAAGGAATTGCCTACTGTAGATGATGAATTTGCTAAGGATATAAGCGAATTTGACACTCTTGAAGAATATAAAAAGGATTTAAGAAATAAATTAGAAGAGGCTGCAAAGCATAAAGCTGAACATGAGAATGAAGAAAGCGTTATGCAGAAGGTAGCTGAGAATGCAACAGTTGAAATACCTAAAGCTATGGTAGAAAAACAGATTGATGTAATGGTAAGAGACTTTGACATGAGACTCCGTTACCAGGGTCTTGATTTACAGAAATACCTTGAAATCATGGGAATGGATTTTGAAGCCTTCAGAGGTCAGTTTGCTGCAAGGGCTGAGAATGAAGTAAAAATTCAGCTGGTAGTTGAAAAAATATCCAAGATTGAAAATGTACAGGTTTCTGATGAAGAAATAGACGAAGATATAAACAATGCGGCTGAAGCATATAAGCAGAAGCCTGAGGATCTGAAGAAGTCTCTTAAAGCTGATGATATGGAATATATCAGAAAAGATATCGCCTTCAGAAAGACAGTAAAATTATTGGTTGATAATGCAAAGTTGGCTTAATTAGCCAACTTGGAGGTTATCCATTAACAGGTGCTTTTTATAATAAATGCATTTATTAGGAATTGTTTTTATTATGAAAACACGATTGGACATTTAGGAAATGGGTAACATTATAAAGGTAACAAATTTATATTTATTTATTTAACCGTTCTTAAACCAAAAACATATATTAAATAAGGGAGGTATGGTCATGAGTTTGGTGCCTATGGTTGTTGAACAGACTAATCGTGGTGAGAGGTCTTATGATATTTTTTCTAGACTGTTAAATGATAGAATAATAGTATTAAGTGATGAGGTTAATGATGTAACTGCAAGCTTGGTAGTTGCACAGATGCTTTATCTCGAAGCACAGGATCCTGACAAGGATATCCAGTTTTATATAAACAGCCCGGGAGGAGCTGTACATTCAGGATTCGCCATATTTGACACTATGCAGTATGTAAAATGTGACGTTTCAACTATATGTATGGGTATGGCTGCTAGTATGGGCGCGTTCCTACTGGCTGCAGGAGCAAAGGGAAAGAGATTTGCACTTCCAAACAGTGAAATCATGATTCACCAGCCTCTTGGCGGTGCTAAAGGGCAGGCTACTGACATTAAGATTCACGCTGAAAATATTTTGAAGACTAAAGACAAGTTAAACAAAATATTAAGCGAAAGAACAGGTCAACCTCTTGAAAAAATCGAAAGGGATACAGACAGAGACTTCTTTATGTCTGCAGAGGAAGCAAAGGCCTACGGACTAGTTGACGAGATTATGGTTAGAAGATAATAATTGAGGTGCAATGATGACCAGATATGATGAGAAGAAGCAGTTAAAATGCTCTTTTTGTGGTAAGTCTCAGGAGCAGGTAAAAAGACTGGTCGCAGGTCCTGGAGTATATATTTGCGACGAGTGTATTGAATTATGCTCTGAGATTATTGAAGAGGAATTCGAAGATACAAAAATTGATGCAGAAGTAAACGAAATACCAAAACCAAAAGAGATCCGAGAAATTCTTGATCAGTATGTAATTGGTCAGGATGCGGCAAAAAGATCCCTTTCGGTGGCTGTTTACAATCATTACAAGAGAATAAACAGTGATTTAAAGTCCTCTGATATCGAGCTTCAGAAGAGCAATATCGTGATGCTGGGACCTACAGGCAGCGGTAAGACTTTTCTGGCACAAACCCTTGCCAAGATACTCAATGTTCCTTTTGCTATTGCGGATGCTACTTCTCTCACTGAAGCAGGCTATGTTGGGGAGGATGTTGAAAATATCCTTTTACGTTTAATACAAGCCGCTGATTATGATATAGAAAAGGCAGAAAAGGGTATTATCTATATAGATGAAATAGATAAAATAGCCCGTAAATCAGAAAATCCTTCAATAACCAGAGATGTTAGCGGTGAAGGCGTACAGCAGGCACTCCTTAAAATTCTGGAAGGAACTCTGGCTTCCGTTCCGCCTCAGGGTGGAAGAAAGCATCCTCATCAGGAATTTATTCAGATTGACACTACCAACATATTATTTATATGCGGTGGTGCGTTTGATGGCATTGATAAGATAATTCAGAACAGAATAGGTAAGAAGTCACTTGGTTTCGGTGCAAAAATCGAAAGCAATAAAGACAGGGATGTGGGAGAACTGCTTAAAGAAATACTCCCTCAGGATCTACTTAAATTTGGACTTATACCTGAATTTGTAGGAAGACTTCCAATTGTTGTGACCTTGCAGTCACTGGATAAGAAAGCTCTTGTTCAGATACTTACTGAGCCTAAGAATGCATTGGTAAAGCAGTACCAAAAGCTTCTTGAAATGGACGATGTAATGCTTGAAATTCAGGAAGATGCTCTTGAACTTATTGCTGAAAAGGCAATTTCGAGGAATACAGGTGCCAGAGGGCTTCGTGCAATACTGGAAGAAATAATGCTCGGAGTTATGTACGATATACCTTCTATGAATAACGTAGAAAAGTGTATTATCAGTAAATCGGTAATTGAAAGCAATTCCGAGCCTGAGCTTATATTAAATGAAAACCGTAAATCCTTGAAAAAACCCGGATCAAAGAAATCCAGAGTTAAGAAGGAATCGGTATCGTAATTAGAATTAATCAAAACAAAGATAACGATTACAAATACAAAAAACAGAAAACAGCCTCTTGGGTCAAACCCAAGAGGCTGTTTTCTGTTTTTTTGGTCTATGCTAATGGCTCTATGTCAATAGTTGGGGTAGAATAGTAACGATTTTGCAAATTTCTCCCAATAACTTGGATAAAATATAAATCATTGCCAATAATATATTAGGTACGCGGTAAATAAGCTAAGGAGGTAATGTATGTTTACAACTACAATGTTCATCATACAGTTTTTCTTTTCAGTCATTATAGGGATATATTTTTTCACCTTGCTTAAGACACAACAGGGTAACAGAAGTGCAATTGACAAAGAGTCCAGAAAAGAGCTTGAAAAGCTGAGAAAGCTGCGGGATATACATTTAACAGAGCCTTTGTCGGAAAAGACCAGGCCAAGCACACTTAAGGATATAGTAGGCCAGGAGCAGGGAATCAAAGCCTTAAGAGCAGCTTTATGCGGCTCAAATCCTCAACATGTTATAATATATGGGCCTCCGGGAGTGGGGAAGACAGCAGCTGCAAGGGTAATTCTTGAAGAGGCTAAAAATAACGGCATATCACCCTTTAAAAAAGAGGCTAAGTTTATTGAAATGGACGCAACTACCTTGAGATTCGATGAAAGAGGTATAGCAGATCCCTTGATAGGCTCGGTTCACGACCCCATATATCAGGGGGCCGGAGCATATGGTGCGGCAGGTGTTCCACAACCAAAGCCGGGAGCAGTTACAAAGGCTCATGGAGGAATTCTGTTTATTGACGAAATAGGTGAACTACATCCCATACAGATGAACAAACTCCTTAAAGTTCTTGAAGACAGAAAGGTTTTTCTGGAAAGTGCATATTATACCTCGGAAGATAGCAATATACCGTCACATATTCATGATATATTTCAAAAAGGTCTGCCTGCCGATTTCAGACTGGTGGGGGCAACAACAAGAACTCCTGACGAGATACCAGCCGCAATAAGATCAAGGTGTGTTGAAATTCACTTTAGAACATTAAGGGCTGACGAAATCAGTCAGATATGTGAAAATGCGGCTAAAAAGGGTGGTTATGCCCTGAAAAACGGATGTAGTGAACAGGTGGCCAAGTACGCGCAAAATGGAAGAGATGCGGTAAATATTATTCAGATTGCAGGCGGAATAGCTATGCTCGAAAGTAGAAATACTATTGAAGTTAAGGATATAGAATGGGTAATAGAGTTTGGTCACTATAGCCCTCGTATAGAAAAGAAGGTAAATCCAGAGGTGCAGATAGGCTGTATAAACGGTCTTGCTGTATTGGGGGACAGTACCGGAATGGTAATAGACGTAGAGGCTACGGCAATGCAGGTAGCAGCAGGTAAAGGCAATATTAAAATAACAGGTATAGTTGAGGAAGAGGAAATGGATAGCAGGGGACACAAGCTCAAGAGGACAAGTTCTGCCAAAGCCTCTGTGGAAAATGTTCTGACGGTTCTGAAGAGATACCTTGATATTGATTTCAGAGATTATGAAATTCATCTTAACTTTCCGGGTGGTATTCCAATTGATGGTCCTTCAGCAGGAATTACAATAGCTACAGCTGTTTATTCTGCCATTAAAAATATTCCCGTTTGCGGTGATATGGCAATGACGGGAGAAATATCAATAAAAGGTAAGGTAAAGCCTGTGGGCGGTGTGGTAGCAAAGGTTGAAGCTGCCAGAGCAGCAGGGATAAAAAAGGTTTTCATTCCAAAAGAAAATTATCAGGAATTATTTGAGGACATGGATATAGAAGTAATCCCTGTAGATAACATTGGTCAGGTTATGAAAGCTGTGTTTGATGCTGATGTTATTGACAGAAAGGAAGAGCACGTTATAAACAGTACTGTACCTGTTTCTGTATTAACTGCTCAGGGAACATGAAAATATCATAAAGCTTAAGTGATATCGGCCAATACACTTATGAAAGAACAGCTTTGCTGAGCAAATAGATGTCAGCAGGCTGTTTTTTAATGAACTAAAAATATTAGGTTTTACTAACTGTTGATTAAAGTCTCTTTAGCTGAAATCCGGGCAGTTTTGTGCTATAATTAATTTCGGAAAAATTATTTAAAGGTGAAATTAATGAAAAAAAAGACCATATCTGCAGCAATTGTAACACTAGCAACAGCCGCTCTAATTTTTGCGGGGAGTTTTATATCCCATCTGGATGAAGGTAATATCACCAACATTACTGCTCCAGCAAACACAGTAAGTCAACAAAGCAATGAAGACAAGACCCTTCCCGGTTCGACGGACAAGACAGACCTAAGTCCTGATGCAAAGCTTCACTTTCCTGAAAATCTGTTGGAGGTCGGTGAGGAAGGAATAGTCCCCTTTGGCCATATCGAGGCAGAAGTCACAAAGGTTACTGATGGTGACACCTTTCACATTAAATATAAAAAAGAGGACTACAAAGTAAGAATGCTGGATATTGATACTCCTGAATCGGTTAAGGCAGGAGTTAAACCTCAGCCTTACTCAAAGGAAGCATCTGAGCTTACCAGTAAAATGCTTTCAGGAAAAAGGGTTAAGCTTATATTTGAAAAGGGTACCAAAGATCAATTTGATAGATTGCTTGCACATGTTATTCTTGAGGACGAAACCTATTACAATGCGTATATGGTTAAAAACGGTTATGCAATCTGTGTATTTTATAGTCCCAATACCCTCATGAAAGAATATTTCACAGAGCTTCAAGACGTTGCAATTAATGCAAAAGAAGGTTTCTGGAAATTGCCTGTAAAGGAAAGACCTTTTGTTAAGGATAGTAAAGGAAAATATATAGCTGCATATAAATCAAAGGATAAGGCTGCATAGAAGAATTTTTATGAAGTTTGTTATGTTTCCAAACAGAAAATTGCTTTGTATACGGTCTTGCCTGCTATTATTTGGGACTATGGGACTAGCCCGATTGGTAGCTATTGTCTATTTTCATATACATGAATTATTTGGTAATATAATGTTGAACATTAGCATTTCTCCTTTTAGGGGCATGGGGCCCGCAAGGCTCCATGTTTTTTTGTTGTCTTTAAACGGCTACTCGTGCTACCTCAGCTTTTTTAAGTTATTAACGACTAATATACTTTCTAACAACTTTAACCAATCAACCCCATTCTCACAGCCTTGATAAAATTTCACTGTTAGGCTATTATTTATTTGTAATGTTAGACTTATTTGTATTGCAAACTTATTTGTGATGACATACAGCCTGCTCCGCCTGCCTGTGGCGCAGTGAATTTATTTACGGAGGTTTAATATAAATGGATACTCTTATACTTGGAATAGAAAGCAGTTGTGACGAAACATCTGCAGCAGTTATAAAAAATGGTAGGTATATATTATCGAATGTCATATCTTCTCAGGTTGATCTGCATAAAAAATACGGAGGAGTAGTTCCTGAAATAGCGTCCAGAAAGCATGTAGAGCTAATAATACCCGTTGTAAATCAGGCTCTTGAGGAAGCTGGCGTTGAGCTGAAGGATGTGAGTGCTGTTGGTGTTACCTATGGCCCCGGACTTGTTGGGGCGTTGCTGGTTGGACTTACTGCAGCGAAAGCAATTGCTTTTACGGCAGGAAAGCCCCTGGTTGGAGTTCATCATATTGAGGGACATATTGCGGCCAACTATCTGCAATACCCTGAATTGGAACCACCGTTTATATGTCTTGTGGCCTCAGGTGGACACAGTCATATAGTTCTGGTTGAGAGCTATAACAAGTTTGAGATTCTTGGACAAACAAGAGATGATGCAGCAGGAGAGGCTTTTGATAAGATATCAAGAGCTATCGGCCTTGGTTATCCCGGAGGTCCGTTAATTGATAAGTATGCCGCGCAGGGAAACAGCAGTGCTTATAAGTTTCCAAGGGTACAGTTTGAAGATGGCTCTCTAGATTTTAGCTTCAGCGGATTAAAAACTGCTGTATTAAATCATTTGAATAGAATTGAGCAAACCGGCGAACAGATTAACATTCCAGATATTGCAGCAAGCTTCCAGCAGGCAGTTGTAGATGTTCTTGTAAAGAACACAATTAGGGCTGCTGAAATAAAGGGAGTAAATAGAATAGCCCTTGCGGGAGGGGTAGCCGCTAATTCTCAGCTGAGAAGAGATATGAAAAGCAAGGCAGGAAAGCAGGGCATAGAGGTATTATATCCTGATTTGATACTATGTACAGATAATGCTGCGATGATAGGGTGTGCAGCGCATTTTGAATATATTGGCGGAAAATTATCAGGTATGGATCTAAATGCTGTTCCGGGTTTAAGATTAGGATAGCAGTTAACCAAAAAGCATTCGTTATCGCAGGATATTATGACAATATTCATACTATTAATCAAAGAAATACAAGAAAAAGACAAAAGTTATCCACAGTGTGTTAAAAAAACACAAAAAACGTGATTTACTGTAATATTAATGGTTTTAAGGTCGTAATATATTTTTGATGCATTATGTAAAAATATCTGAAAGGCAGTTGTATACTGGTTTTGAGCCCTAAGTTGATTAATTGTGAATAATTTTCTGTGAATAAAAAAGCATTTCTGTGGAAATTTCCCGAAGTATTACAGCCATAAGTATTTTAAAGTTGTGGATAAATATGTGGATACTGTGAATAAGTTAATAAAAACAAGTTCTATTTTATAGGAAATAGAATAGCTAACTAAGTACATCGTTTATTTTAGTCCAGCCGAAAAAATTACCGTCTCAACAAAAAAACAAGCCGCATCAGCGGCTTGTGAGCATTTTATATTGATTATAGTAATCAGTTACCTTTTGTACATAGTTTTGAGTTTCAGTATAGGGAGGAACACCGTCATATTTTTCTACCGCATTGGGGCCGGCATTATAAGCGGCAAGAGCCAATGTTATATTCCCGTTAAAGTGAGTAAGCTGGTCTTTTAAATACTGTGTGCCTCCATTTATATTCTGAACAATATCAAAAGGATCAGCTACGTTAAGAGCATCTGCTGTTCCGGGCATTAATTGCATAAGTCCCTGGGCTCCCGCAGAGGAAATTGATCTGGGGTTAAAAGAGGACTCCTGCTTTATCACGGCCCGTATTAAATCCTTATCAACGCCATACCGTTCTGAAGCATTATCAATAGCAGCATTGATAATATTCATAAGCTCGGTATTATCTCTGGGTATGTAAGCATTGGATTTGGTCAGTGCTGACTCGGCTCTTAATACATTTATAGAGCTATTATCGTTTTTATCTGTACGATTTAACAAATCTGACCAGGAGTCGTTATTTATCAGAGAAGCAATATCATTATCTGAAATTGAGTCCCCTAAGCCTGATAAATATGCGTCAGACATATATTTTTCAAAAGGAATGTCACCGGTTTCCGAATTTTTAGTGGTTATCCCCGGATTAATTGCGGCCAGCCTGCTCTCTATTTCAGCAAGTTTTTGATTGAATATGGAATTTATATCTAAATTCATGCAGCCCCCCCGTTTAATATAATATAAGTATTATATTATAAAAGGAAAGTGAATTACAGCTTTTTATGTAAATTGTTATAGATTACTCTCTATAAGCATTTTTCTTGAAAACTTGGAGCATGCATTCCGGGTATTTCCGTTATACTCCCTGGCAGAGAAAAGCTTGCACTTCCCCACATTCTGGTCAGGAGAATCCAATTGCACTAGAAAGTACTCACAATGAGTACATTTAAAGACCGGCTGCTGCTCAGCTCCGCCTACAGCTCCAGCAGAACTTTTATATCTGAAGCAAATATAATCCGGTGTGACTACTCCGTGATATTTACACAAAATGTCTTTTGTGAGGTGAAGAGAAGTTCCTTTTACACAATTATTGCAGCATTTTGTACGCTTCATAAATAACCACCTTTTATCCCCAAGTTTGCTTCCATTATAACAAAACCTAATCCAGTAGTAAAAAAATGGGAAATACCTGAATAACAAAATGCCCTTGGTTAAATATTAATTCATATACTCAAGCTACAATTGCTCAAACCTTACAATAAATCTTCAAAAACAGATAATTCTAGGGTATAATAACAATAAGCAAATTTTGACGATTTTAGGAGAAGATATGAATAAGCCAACAATCTTAAGAACCAGATACATTCCCTTTGAGACAGTGGATATATCAACTGATGAGTTATTGTACATTGACGAAGACCTTTTGATTACCAGATGGAAGGCGATTAAACCTCGCGCTGATATTTCCGGTGGAATCTCATATACATTTCTTAAGGAAGGTATAAAGATAAGCAGATTTTATGATGCCGATAAAAAATTTGCATATTGGTATTGTGACATAATTGATGTGAAATTTGACAAAGCTATTAATCAGTTTACTCTTATAGATTTATTGCTGGATGTGAAATTAATGCCGGATGGAACCATGAAGGTACTCGATGCCGATGAACTGGCGATTGCTTTGGAAGAGGGCTTGATTACCCAGGAACAGGCTTGCCGTTCACTTAAAAAAATGGATAGTATTTTGCAAAGTGTTTATAATCAAACATTTCCTCCGGCAGTGTGTTTAGAGGAAAAGTACTGGGCAATCTAATTTCAGTTAACTAGCAGGTAAAATCAAATGATAACTAAACGATAGGTAGTTTCAGTTAACTAATCAGGTATCTGGCAATTATGAATATAATGTGGAGGGAAACTTGAACGACTCAAATAATAAGAAGCTGATTGATTTGCATACTCATAGTATAGCCTCGGATGGAAGCATGAGCCCATCAGAACTTGTAAGGTATGCCCGACAGAATGGACTGTCAGCAATTGCGTTAACTGATCATGATACTGTTGACGGTGTTCAGGAAGCTTTGGACGAGGGAGTGCGCTCAGGTATCGAGGTTATACCGGGAATAGAGATAAGTGTTGATTACAAACCTGAAATGCATATCCTTGGCTATTTCCCGGACATAAACGGCTATACTGAAATAAGGAAAGAGCTTGATGAAATAAAGCAGGGAAGAGAAGTCAGAAACAAAAAAATCATCAACAGGTTAAACGAGCTGGGATTACACATATCCATGGAAGAAGTAAAACAGGCAGCACTTGGAGATATTATGGGGCGTCCTCACATTGCGAGGGTTCTGGTTAACAAGGGCTATGTTAAATCAAATGATGAAGCTTTCGACAAATATCTTTGCAAGGAAGGCTTGGCTTATTTCAGAAGGTTTGAGCTTAAACCTGCTGCAGGAATCAAAGCAATTCTGAATGCCGGTGGCCTGCCTGTGTTGGCGCACCCGGTATTTCTGCACAAAACCTACGGTGAGCTGGATAAGCTTCTGGCTGAATTGAAGGGATACGGACTTGCAGGTATAGAGGCCTATTACAGTGAAAACACTAAAGAAGATACCGGTAACTTTCTGAGACTTGCCATCAAGCATGAATTATTTGTTACCGGAGGAAGTGACTTTCATGGAAGTTTTAAGCCGCGAATTGAACTGGGAAAAGGAAGAGGTAATCTTGAGGTGCCTTATGAGCTGCTGGATAAGCTTAGAAGGGCTTAAAACTTCTGGAACTTGACCTTTAGCCGCTGCGGTGCTATAATGGTTTCAGTCAGATAAATACTTGATAATAAGCCCTTTCTCGAGAGGGTTATTTTTGTCTGATGATCTGATTACCTAAAATTAATCTGATGAAATAGGTTATTCAATTCAGATTAAAGTAATCAATTCAGATTAAAGTAACAAGGTTTGAATTTATTCACGTGTGTTTTAAACAACAGCTCATTCACAGCATGTTGAATAAGTAAACATACATTTGGATTGGTGGTTTGCATGGCAAAGGAAGCATTTAAAGTAGTTGCTCAAAATAAAAAAGCTTATCATGAATACTTCATTGAGGAAAAAATTGAAGCAGGAATTGTTTTGTCCGGGACTGAGGTTAAATCTATCAGACAAGGCAAGCTGAACCTGAAGGAAAGCTACGCTTCAATTTCAAACGGTGAGGTAATACTGAGCGGGATGCATATCAGTCCTTATGAGCAGGGCAACATATTTAACAAGGACCCTTTGCGTGACAGAAAGCTTTTGCTGCACAGGTCGGAAATTAACCGGCTGATAGGTTTAACGCAGCAGAAGGGCTTAACGCTTGTCCCCACTCAGGCATATCTGAAGCATGGCATGGTTAAAATAGAGCTTGGGGTAGCCAGAGGTAAGAAACTTTATGACAAGCGGGAAGATATTGCAGCACGCGATGTTAAGCGAGAAATAGACCGCAGACTTAAGGAACAGCAAAGGTAAGGATACTTGGGTTCCTGTTAGGGCTCTTGTGCTTGACTTTATGTAAACCATAATCTGTATAGGATTTGCAGAAATAACGCCTTTGAACTATTAATTTTATGTAAGCTGAAGTTTGACAAATCAATAAAAATATATTAAGCTTATAAACCCATGTACGCTTAGCGTACTTTATACATGGGGGCGTAATGGTTTCGACGGGATTGTTGAGACTTGATAAGCGGGTAGAGGATTCTCGTTGGCCTCTTAAAAAACGAGAAACTAAAATTAAACGCTAAAAACGATAATTTCGCTTTAGCTGCTGCCTAATTAGGCAGCCCGTCAGTCCCAGGTTGCTGCACCTGGGGTAGCTGGCGTCGACAAGTCAGCCCTTTTGCATAGGAAGGTTAAATGCTAGCACTGATTTGGCCGTAGCCTTGAGCCATTTCGGAACTTAAAGGCTACCGAAAGCGGCACCCTGCCTGTAGGGGTCCGCCGTAGGGAAGCGCAGGGTTCAAGTCCCGCAAGGGATACTGAACAATGCACAAATTACAGGCTACACCCGTAGAAGTTCTTGAGGATATGGTTTCGGACAGGGGTTCGACTCGTTAAAGAATCGCCTTGAAGGGTGACCTTCAAGTGAAAATCCGGCTTTATCGGTGAAACCGCATCGTGTGACGACGGCGGCAATACCGAGAGGTATGTGGAGGAATCCAACAGCCTTGTATCGACTTATAGACACCAGACAGGTGCACTAGGATGGAAGTTCTATGAAGGAATACTTCAAATAATTGCTTCCATAATACGCCGGGGGACTCATAAATATATGAGTTCAAGATATAGTCAGTACCATTGGAGACAATGGAAGAATATGTCCCCTCGCCTCCACCAAATAAGAACCAAAGTTTTGATACAATGCAAAGTCACTGATTTCAGTGGCTTTCGTTGTTTTTAGGGGTAAAATCGGAGCTGCTTTTCTTGATATTTTCATTATTCGAATGAAAATATAAGGTTATAATGCACCAGGGTGTTCAAAAGGGTGCAAGAGGTGTTCACTTTTTTTAGGGGTGTGCATACCTTTTAGCAGAACCAGTTTATACCAAGACTTTACTCTGCAACTCCTGCCAATGGCTTCAGACTGAAATAATCCAATGCTTGATTCACAGAGTGGATATCATATATTCTTTTCTTAATGCAGAATTGAATAACTAAATCCAAGGTTTCGTTATCGGAAAGATAATAACCGGCAGCACCAAGCAGTTCATCGGTATCCTTTTTACTGAGTTCAAGAGCCAAGGCTAGCGCAATGGCTGTATTTTTGCTGATTTTGTATTCAGGATTAGATCTGATTTTGGAGAAATGCCTGCGGTCGATTCCTGCCTTTTTATATATTTCTGAATCAGGAACACCTTTCTTATCAATTAATTTGAAAAGAATCTGGCTGAAAGCAGGTTTGCGATTATTATTTATGTACTCTTCCAAATCAACTACCTGAATTTCTTCACAGACGCTTTGATCCATAAATTTGGCTGATTTACATAACGCAAAATCTGGAACATTTATGTGTTTTTCAACAAATATCTTTAATTCAAGTAATAGCTTTTCATCGAGCATTGCTTATATAACCTCCAAAATGTCGCTTAGAAAGCGACCTAAATTATATTCAATTTATTTATTATTATATCATGATAAAAATTGAGAGGATGATAAAAATGAATATGAATTTAACAGAAATAGTTTTTCTGCTTGATAGGAGCGGTAGCATGGGTGGACTTGAAACTGATACAATTAGAGGGTTCAATTCATTCATTGAGAAGCAGAGAAAGCTGGATGGCAAAACCATTGTCACAGCAGTTCTTTTTGATGACAGATATGAAATTTTGTACAATGGTATTGATGCAGAAAAGGTGAAACTTACTGATAAGGAATATTTTGTTCGTGGTTCTACAGCTTTACTGGATGCTGTGGGTAAGACGATTATTGATGTTGGGCTGAGGCTCTCCAAGACAAGTGAAGATGAACTACGGGGAAAAGTTATATTTGTCATTACAACAGATGGATTAGAAAATGCAAGCAGGGAATTTACATATCAAAAGGTTAAGGAATTAATTACGCATCAACAGGAAAAATACAGCTGGGAGTTTATTTTTCTTGGTGCTAATATTGATGCTGCCAGAGAAGCTGAAAGTATAGGTATTTGCGTACAGAATGCGTACAATTTTGAGGCTACTCATGATGGTGTTGAAAGTATGTATAAAATGGTATGCGAGGCTGTTTGCGAAAAGAGAGCATATGAAAAAGCAAGATAAGGTGCAGGCTCTATAGATATGATTTGAATTTTACGTCTTTCTGCTTATGTGATTATTGGGGTAATTAGTTCAGTTTGATCGAAAACATTGTTGAAAGGGTAAAGCTTACCTACTTCTATAGTGTTTTTTCGTGGATGCCATAGAATGTACAGATAGAATTTACAGGAAAATGTTCATTTAATCTTAACGATTCTATTGAGTCTGATATTGAATATTTACGAACTTTGGGATTCTATGAATAGATGTTATAATATTAAGTGCAACAAAATATGTGTTTGGAGTGAATCATGAGAAAAACAGATAATCCACAGTATTCAATAGAAGATTTTAAAAAGATATCACCTATATATCTTAATGCTAAATTGCTACAGCCATATATTGATAAGATTTTTGATATAGTTGAAAATATAACAGTATTCCAAAAAAGCGTAAATTGTATAGTTGAAGAGAGAAAATATACAAACCAGAGTAAAGCGGAATTCACCATTAAGATTGACCAAGCAAAGGAAGCAAGGAAAAACTGTGTTATTGCCACAGTTGTTTTGAGGAATTCTGGTATAACAATAAAAATAAAAAATTCGTATCATGGAGTAATTAATGATTTTACGGAAGATAGCTATCTTTTAACTCTAAATCGTGATTTGGAGACAAGAATTATGAGGCTAGTATTAGGGATCCCTTAAAGGGGTTACTGTGTTTGCTGTTAAAAAACATACTGGATTATGATCTATTACTTTTCGCATTTTCGCCACATAAATGAAGGGTTATGAAGAAAAATGTAGAATTATTGTACGTGATAATTTTATTGATTGTTAGGTGGGGAGCGAGTGAGTAATAAAGAACTGGTAAGTAAAATTGAAATCATAAAGAAAATATTCCAAGGAAAACAATTTAAAAACTATATAGAATATATTACTTTTCCGTATTACAGAAATTTAAAAGAGTTTACTCAGATCACATTTGATTTTCCGCTAACTGTTTTTGTAGGCAAAAATGGTTCTGGTAAAAGTTCGACATTACATGCACTGTATGGTGCACCAAAGGGATATTCTGTTGGAGGTTTTTGGTTTTCAACCAGTGTGGATCCAATTAAGGAAGTCGGAACGGATGGTTTGAGGCACTGCTTTTACTATGGTTATAGAGAGGGAAATGATATTAAAGAAGTGTTAGTACATCGTGCAAGCAGACCTGAAGATCCAGATTGCTGGGAGACAAGTAAGCCAGCTAAAAAGCATAATATGCGTTCAACTGAAAGAAGTGCACCTATCTCTAAAAAGGTTATTTATATGGATTTTAGAGGAGAGCTAAGTGCATTCGATAAGTATTTTTATTTTGATGAACCATCAAAGAATCTAGCTTCAAAAACAAAGCAGGACTACTTAAGAAAGCAATCCCAGAAATTAAAGAAAATTATTGAGAATAAGCAGTTATATAATATTCTGGGAAGAAAACAAAATGATCCACCAAGAGAACTTAATGACAAGGAGCTTTTTTACATATCATATATTTTGGGCAAAAAGTACATCGGTGGAAAAATCATAGAGCATAAACTTTTTAATAAATGGGGGACATCTGTAGTTCTTCAGAATGAGTTTTGTAAATACACCGAGGCATATGCGGGTAGTGGTGAAATAGCAGTTGTTAAGCTGGTTTCCAGTCTTCTTGAGGCTGAAGATTACTCTTTGGTTTTGCTTGATGAACCCGAAGTTTCACTTCACCCTGGTGCACAGAAGAGACTATTGTCTTTTTTGTTGGATCAAATGAAGGAGAAAAAGCATCAGGTAATTGTATCTACTCATTCTCCAAGTTTTGTTGAATGTTTACCTGCAAATGCTATTAAGGTGTTCAGTTCGGTGCCAGATAGTGGGAAATTTGAAGTACTAAATTCGTGTTATCCCATGGAGGCATTTTGGCATCTCGAGGAACCCATAACCAATAAAATAATGCTTCTTGTCGAAGATAAGCTGGCATGTGAAATAATTAAGAAGGTATTGGAGAGTTTGGGTAGTGATAAAGAGGCACTGTTTCAAGTGGAATATTTCCCAGGAGGGGAATCGGTCATCAAACAAGACTTCATATCTGTTTATTCCAGAGAGGAGGAAAAACGGAAGTTTATAGTTTTCGACGGAGACCAAAAGCCTAAAGGAGAAATTACAAAGATTGATGATATAAGTATTAGAGATGCTGTTATACCAGAAAAATATGAGGAAATTATCAAACAACTTACAGGAACAGAGATTAAATTCAATGTTGATGGTAATGACAAAAATGGTGGACGAGATGACCAGAAAATTGATTTAATGAGGAAATATATTAAATATTTTTCTGAAAATGTATATTTTCTCCCAGGTAATATACCCGAAGAAATTATATGGGATGCTGAGTGTGTAGGGGCTTTGCTTAAAATATTTGATGCAAAAAACGGATCAATAGAATCATTAAAAAAAATTGAAAATGCTAAAGCCAGGATGTTTATGGCTGCTGAAATAATTTATGGAGACGGAAGAAAAATAGAAGAGTTGGAAAATCTATTATTAACAAAATTCATAAAAGCGAAGAATGCACTCTATGGGGAAATTGTTAACATTATAGATGGAATGTTAAACAAGGCTTCTAAAATCGACTCCTAAATACGATTAAATAAATCTCAAAAGACATTTTAAGGTTCGTCATCAATAGATTGAGGCGGTTTTGCGTGGGAAATATATCTAGGCATAGTTAAGTGTTTTGGCTATAGGGGGGGCAAATCTACCAAGTTGGAGATTTGGCGATGAGGATGAGGAAAACAACTGAACAAGTAAGTTATAATATGAGTAAAATAAAAAATAAGGATTCAAAAATAGAACTGTTGCTCAGAAGGGAGTTATGGGCAAGAGGCTTGAGATATAGAAAGAATTATGGTAAGGTATTAGGGAAGCCAGATATAGTATTTCCTACATTAAAAATAGCTATATTTTGTGACAGTGAATTTTGGCATGGATATGGCTGGGGGGAAGAACGGAAAAAAGAGTTCAAATCCAATGAGGATTTCTGGATAAAGAAAATTGAACGAAATATGCAAAGAGATGCTGAAGTAAATATATCACTTGAAAAAGAAGGGTGGACCGTCCTGAGATTCTGGGGTAAGGACATAAAAAAGAACCTGGCACAATGTGCGGATGTTATTGAAAACACGGTCAAGAGAAAGCGTGAAAAATGCGGAGGTAACAAAGATGAAGTACAGAACCATTGATTTGTTCGCTGGTATTGGGGGAATCAGAAGAGGATATGAACTGGCGGGATGTTTTGAGAATGTATTATCTGCCGAAAACGATAAAAGTGCTTGTGAAACATATAAGCACTTATATGGAGAAGATCCGTTTAACGATGTTACGACAGAGGAGTTTAAACAAAAGGTAATGAATACTCCATATGAGATACTGTTGGCAGGTTTCCCCTGTCAGGCATTCAGCAGGGCTGGAAAGCAGGAGGGTTTTCTTGATCAAACCAGGGGGACATTGTTTTTTGATGTTGCCGACATTTTAAACCGTACAAGACCGAAGGCATTTATGCTCGAAAACGTAGATAATCTTGTCAGCCATGAGAAAGGCAGAACTTTCAGGGTTATTTTGGAGACATTGGTAAAGGAACTTGATTATAAAGTAATCGGCGTGGAGCAAGACAGTGAAGGGAATTTGGTTTACGAGCCGCGGAATTTTATCAGGAACTCAAGAAATTTCGGAGTACCACAGAATAGGCCTCGTGTGTACATAATGGGCTTTGACAGAAAGCTGTATGGTGAATTGGCGGATTCACTTCCAGTTTGTGAAACACCTGCAAAGAGAGAAGAAACACCTATATATAAAGACTTAAATGATTTGATTGAGTTGAAAGCTGATCCTGAGTATTATATGGCGCAAGGATATTTAGATACGTTAAAAAAGCACAGGGAAAGACACCAGGGAAAGGGTAATGGTTTTGGTTACATTGTCGTGAATGAACCTGGAATAAAAAATCCAGTTTCAAATGCAATTTTGGCTACTGGAGGATCAGGAAAAGAGAGAAATCTAATATTTGACCCTCAAGATGGAATTGCGGGCATGATTGCTAAAGGGAAACAGACTCCATTAAATAATGAAGGTATTAGAGTAATGACTCCGCGTGAGTGGGGTAAATTACAAGGATTTATAAATTACGGATTTGTTGATGGGAACGGAAAAGATAATTTCTCTTTTCCACAAACAATGAGTAAAGGACAACAATACAAACAGTTCGGAAACTCGGTTTCTATACCTGTTATTGAAGAAATGGCAAAGTGCATGAAGACTTGTTTGGAATATCTTGAAAGTGAAACAAAAAAAAGTATTTCTTACAGCCTTGCGGAGGAAATATGCTTAAAAACAGATGAAGAAGCCGAAAGTGCCTGATGAAAATATGGACAATTAATAATTTGACCTCTTCGGTTATCCCGAAGAGGTTTTTTTGAAAATTACCAAGTGAGGGGTAACATGAACAGTGAATTTACATTTATTGATTTGTTCTCGGGGATAGGTGGATTCCATTATGGATTAAGTAAAGCGGGCGGAAAGTGTGTTATGGCGTCGGATATAGATCCTACTGCATGTGAATCTTATAAAAGAAACTTCAATCTTGAGCCAATGGGTGATATATATAAAATATCCTCGGACTCAATACCAGATTTTGATGTGCTGTGTGGAGGATTCCCGTGTCAGGCTTTCAGCAATATAGGAACAAAAGGAGGTTTCGACGATCCCAGAGGAGCCGTTATTTTCGAGGTTTTCAGAATTCTGAGTGATAAAAAGCCTAAAGCTTTCATTCTTGAGAACGTAAAAGGTTTGCTTAACCACGATAAAGGGCAAACATTCGCAACAATAAAATCGGAATTGGATGCATGCGGTTATGATGTGTGGTATAACATTCTTGAGGCTAAAGATTATGGACTGCCTCAAATCAGAAAGAGGCTCTTTATTGTGGGTATAGATAAGTGCCTGAATGTCTCTTTTAAGTTTCCATTGCCAAGGGAATGTACAAAAAAGTTAAGTGACGTTATGGGGGGCAAAACGAACAGAGAATATGCTTTCACTATAAGGATCGGTGGAAGAAGATCTGGTATTGATAATAAATTTAACTGGGACTGCTATTTGGTTGATGGAAAGCCCAGGTATATAACTGTGGAGGAATGTCTCGAACTTCAGGGATTTCCACGTGACTTTTACTTGGCGGGAAATATGGACATGAAATTTAAACAGGTTGGAAACTCTGTTCCAACGACAGTCGTAAAAGCGATAGGAGAGCAGCTATGCAATACGGGTATTTTTGCGGTATAACTATTTCTGTGAAAGGAAATAAATTATTATTATAGTTAGTTTATGATTAGGTGTTAAGGAGGGCGGAATACAATGATCGTTCGAATGGCAAAAATATCTCTGAATGATTTTGTGGAGTCTGTAAAACATGGACTATGGGGTTCAAAAATTAATTCTTTGAGCAAGTGGAACCCTGGTGATAAATTGATTTTTAATGTTGACAGAAAGCTTGCCGCTGTGGCTGAGGTAACCGGTGAGGCATTCAAAGACGAGACGCCGCTATGGGGGAATGGTACTTTCCCATACAGAATTCCAATCAAGTTTAACTGTATTCTCAAAGAGAATGACATGATACCGTTTAATGATGAGATAATTGGTACTCTAATGGAAGAATGGGGATTTAATTATGGATGGGGTATTGTGACTAAACGTGCTATGAGCAAAGAAACTGCCAATAGGCTGATCAGTATGATATCAGAAAAGGTAGGCTGATAATTAGGATACACAGTCGAAAAACTACTTTTGAGTTGGCGCTGAGGAGCTCTTTTGCGTTTGAAGGCAGCCATATAAAATAAAGGATTTTGCAGGAGAGGTACAATATAGGTGCTTGTGTGAGAGTTCACTACAGACACCTATATTGTAATACTCACTAACAAATTACAGATATTTTGACATACTATACTTTCTGGAATTCTATATGGCCATTTCTGATTTTATTAAAGCTTATTACACATATTCTATCAGAAAAACCTGAAGGTATTTCTGCGAAAGGATCTTTTCCAGAGCCTATTACGTTTGCGTATACTTTTCTTTCGGGGAATACTGCTGACAACAGATCCAGATATCTTACAGCTTGATTTAACGCACTCTGATCTATAACCCCCTCCTTTAACTCCATAAAAAGCATTCTGGAATCGTTCTTGTCCATTAGGACAATATCTAGTTCGTCTTGCAAGTGGGGGGAGATTATTACTTCAAGCATTGCGTTAACTGATATTTGGTCGAAAGGTATATCGATTAATGTTGAGTTTATGTCAGTAAAGTTTTGGATTAATAAATTGCTTATAACCGAATTTCTAGTTTTTAAGCCCCTCAGTATGTAAGCATATAAAAATGCTTCATCATTTGTACTGGAGGATGTGAGAAAAGCGTCATCCAACTTAAAACTCTTTTTATTACTAAGTGATGTATAGTATTCTAAGTGCTCATCTGTTGGGATTGAATTTTCAATCTTTTGTCTGTCCTTACCGAAACGTTCTAACAAATCGAGTAATAGCAGAGTTTGCTTGCTGGTGAATGAAGTTACGGACTTCTTTCTGGCAGCGCCTATATTCATAACGGAAGGATGCCTATATCCCCAAATCTCTTTAGATTCAAACTTTTTTATCAATTCATAGTTATCTGATAAAGATCTACAGATATCAAAAGCCTTTTCATATAAAAATCTGACTTTACAATCCGCTCCGCTTTCACCGGGAATATTCATGGGGTAGTCAACAGAGGCAGGATCGTAATATAAAGCGGGTATACCCACAAGGGACTTTATTTTGAAGGGGCCATGAATTTCCTTGCAGCCAGCAGCAGCACCGTTTGTTCTATAAATGAAAATAAGATCATGGGGGCCGATATTATACATGGATGCAACGGCACGCCAAAAGGACTTGGTTTTTGAGGAACCTTGGTGAGGGAACCCGTATATGCCGTTTAAAATACTGTCTTCATACAGATCCGTGTTACATATGCATAAGTGGGATTGTGCGTTATTATCAAGTACGTGTTTTCTTATTTCGTTAATATTTTTATACATAAAAAACCTCACGATATTAGCTGTGCGCTCTGATATGTAAAGCACCTCTGTAATCTCCGCTATGATATTCGGTCCAGCGAGCAATACTCTTGGCATTTGGTTTAGAATATGTTTCCTTATCATAGCCTGAAGGCATACCTTTTTTTGCCCTAAGACTGAAAATGAGTTTATTCCAAACCATATTTACAGCAGTATCAGGGTCTAATATGTGCCAAGTTGAAGGATTGTGGGGTTGCGTATAATCGAGTATATAGTCTGCTGGATAATCAGATAACCCTTTTCCAGAGCCTTTGAATAAGAAATATTCTAGTACGGGTTTTAGTATGTTTTTAGCATTTCTGAAAGGACTATTTATATCAGAATTTCGGACATCTTCTGCTATTATACCTCTCATTCTCAAAGACCAGTATTCGTCAATTAATTTATCCAATTCGGCAATATCTACACCCGAATAGTAGCAAGCCGTTTCAAATCCTGGCCGAGCAGTGTGATTAACTAAGGCAGGAGGAGCAGCTGAAAATGATTTTAAAGAATATCCTTTTTTATTGATATAAACATCGCTTTTATCGAAAACTCCTGCTTTTCCTATACCGACTTTATTAGCTAAGTTAATTAAATCAGAATCATTTAAATAATTAAAATTAGTAGGTACTCCGGATGGTATAGAGCGATATTCTATACCTCCGAATCCAACACTGTTGATTTTCATACCGAATAAAGCAGCGGCATTGTCTCTCATGGTAACTAAATATAATTTTATAAGAAGTTCGTCTCTTTCTCCTGAATTCATTTGAATCCCTCCTATTTAATAAATATTTTTGGGATAGAAAGAAATTGTTCTGGGGCAGATAATATTTTAACAACTTCTTCATAAACAACTGGTTGATGTGATGAAAGAATCATATCGGCAATTCTTTTAACATGCGTAGGTGAGTAGAAATACCAACCTTCCAATATATCCAACTCTTCGGAACATGTATTTTTAAAAGGAATAACTCTATCATCAATATCTTTCAAAGTTGCTTCATGTTTTTGAATGCTCTGGGAAATTTTATTACGTCTTGAAATTGCTTTATCAGAACAAGAACTTAAGTCTGCTTCGCATTTTAATAACTTTTTTTCTATATTTTTTTTAATTTTAAGCAATTTATCATACTCAATGGCAAATTCAGTATGAAGAGGACACAATACATGAGTACCATCAGGAAGTTTGCCTCTTTTCCCGGTAATTCTATCAATATCATGTGGCAGGCCACGGGAAGAATACTGGAAAAGCCAAATTCGATAGATGTGGCCTTTGAAATTGAGCAATACATCTGTGTGATCACCTGAATCTTGCCTTGAATTAAGATTTGTCTGTACATTTTGATCATGAGACTTAAGATATTCTGTTATTCCATCCGCAAAATCAGGTTCCCTTAAAAATGAAGTCAGTGTTCGTATTCCACGTGCTAAAAAACCATTCAATTTTGCTGAAGAGTTTTGTGTTTCGATAAACAGTTCAACCAGCCTTACGAGGTAAGCTACGGGCGAAAACATTTTCTTTTCAAACAATTCATGAAAGACATCGGAATACGTAATTTTAACTCCGGTGTGTCCTTCCTCGGTTTTAGGAAGTTTTTCACAAGCATAACCGTTTACGCGCTTGTTCAGCAGATCTAAACTATTGAAACATTCATACACATGCGTCCGTAATGTTGCTGAAATATTAAGCTGTGATAAACTTTCTTCAAAAGTTTGCTGCGCCCATCCTGACACTGAATTTCTTATATCATACATGATTTAATATCTCCCCTTTTATTATCTCGATTTCTCTTTCGGAATAGAGGAAAAAGTCACCGCAAACCTTGCTACCCCTAAATTCAATTGGTATTTCAATGCATTTGAAATTTACAGGCTTCTTTGGCCTATATTCTTTTTTTACTCTGGCATGAAGGGCAGTTCTGGTATTTGTAAAAAGATTGAGCCCGAGTAATTTATCATTTTTTAATACAACAAGATCAATGCCATATTGAATGTCAATGACTTCGTTATAATAAACGTCATTGAATACTCCTGATTTCTTTAATTTAACGCCTAAATGCAAGTCTCGAACAAGTGAAGGATAAGTTCTGAAGACTCTTGCTTCTAAGCCTGCCATTTGATCGCTAGTCAAAGTGGAGGCATTAAAAAAAGGCTTGTTTTCAAAGATGTAATTATTCCAATATTCTTTTTGATTTGGGACTCTGCCAATTTTTAGGATGTAAGAATAGAAAGGCGGGACAAACATAGGAAACTTCATTCCCCATTCCACATCATTTCTTCGTATTTGTGAAAATGTAAGCCGATAGCTTTTTATTTGATTTTCTATCTCTTCACTTGAAAGAGCTATTTTATCCAAAGTATTACTTAAACCATCTATTTGCATAAGATGTCACTCCTCAGTTATTTGGAAACTACTCATGTTATTTTATTCTACATTATATTGGATTAAAATGGAATAGAGGGATAAAAAATAACGAAAAAACCTACGCATTGTCGATAGGATGAATTATTTGGTATATGAGGCGTTTCATTGTATAATTAAAATAAATATTTTGCGAGGTGATTAAAATGGATATAGGCTCAAAAAGTAAACAAACTTCTATAAATGATAATGATATGAAAATTCAGCAAGTCAAGGAGAGGGTACGTAAATTTGTATTTGAAAGAGGATGGGAGCAAGACCATAACCCCAAAAATCTGGCAATGTCTATTTCCATAGAAGCAGCCGAATTAATGGAGATTTTTCAGTGGGTGTCGATAGAGGAGGGCTGGAATATAAATAACTCTTCTGAAAAGTTTACACATTTGAAGGAGGAGCTGGCAGATGTTTTGATTTACTGCTTATCCTTATCAAATCAACTGGGGATTGATGTAGCCGAAGCAATTGAAGATAAAATGAAGAAAAATGAAAAAAGATTTCCTGTTAAAAAAAAGTGAGAGCTGTTTTAGAGGAGGATTAATAAATGGAACTTAATAATACATTAACATCCACAGTTTATCTGGTATATGAAAATAAAGTACCTGAATCATTGAGAATTGTTAATAGGTATCAGTGATTTGATACAGTTCTGGTAGGAGGGGGCATTCATGGCAAAACTCAATTCATTCAGGGATGTTATCAAGGATAGGTTTTATGATGAAATATTCAATGAATTAACTGCATTTGTGGAAGAAAACCCTTCTGCAATTGAAAAAAATACATATACCGTTCAAAGACCGGATGAGGCCACATTGGATAGTTACGATATCAGGATGATTGATATAACAAAATCCCAAGGAAATGAAATTCGGTTTGATGTTATTGTTGTCGCAGAAATTGAAATTGCTGAAACTGTCAGGAGAAATCGTGAAACCGATAGCACGGAACAGTGGTTCAAAATTTCTTGCTCTGCGAAGCTGGATGACGGCCTGAAAGATTTTTCCGTATTAGATATAAGTGTCTATAGTTACCGGTCATTTAAAGCAGTCAATGTATCTGAGTATTTAGTTCCCATCATCTCCAAGGAGCAGCTTGATGACGTGGCAGAGACCTTCCTTGAGAAGTATTTTCCTGAAGCATTAACCCAGCCAATGGCAGTTACGCCCAATGTTGTTGCGGAACGGATGGGTCTCGATATTCAGGAGGTACATATTACAAAGACATGCACTGTCTTTGGACAAGTTTATTTTTCTGACTGCGAGATACAGTATTATGATAGTGACGCCAGGGCATACAAGCCTTTACATGTAAAAAGGGGAACAATCCTAGTGGACCCAAATGTGTACTTTATGCGCAATATAGGATCTATGAATAATACCATTATTCACGAGTGCGTCCACTGGGAATTGCATAAGAATTTTTTTGAACTGGAAAAGCTATACAACAGGGAGGCACGGTCAATCAGCTGTCAGGTCAAAGAAGGAGTAAGACCGGAAAAACACCGAACACCGCTGGATTGGATGGAGTGGCATGCTAACTCTATAGCTCCAAGGATACTTATGCCAGCAAAGCAGACAAGGCAGAAAATAGAGGAGCTTATCGATAAAAACAAGAGGGTTCTTCAGAGTGATAACATTGCCGACATTATGGAGTCTGTGGTTTTTGAATTGGCTGAGTTCTTCGAAGTGTCAAGAATAGCTGCGAAAATAAGAATGATCGACCTTGGCTATACAGAGACTATTGGTGTTTTAACATATATTGATGACCATTACATATCAAATTATGCTTTTGAAAGGTCTGCTCTCAAGAATAACCAAACCTTCACCATCGGAATTCAGGATTCATTATTTGAATATGCTACAAATCCAGATTTTAGAAAACTGTTGGATTCCGGAAAATATGTGTATGTTGATGCTCATTTTTGTATCAATGACACAAAGTACATCCGAAGAAATGAATATGGTCAAGCTGATCTTACAGATTATGCGAGACAACACATCGATGAGTGCTGCCTTGTTTTTGATATCAAGACCCGTAAAAATGAAAGATACGGTGTCAAGTATTATAAAGAATGTGTGCTTTTCAGAGATGCCGAATCTGATACAGTCGTTGAGACCAAATACAGCAATACAACACATAATGCTACAATTGACCAAAGAGCGGAAGAACTCAAGAAAATCGGTGCTGAAGCAAAACAGGTAGCGGGTATATATCGACAGCTTCCATCCACTTTTGCGGATACTCTTGTAGTACATATGGATAGACTTAAATATACTGAAGAAGCATTGGCCGAGAATGCTTTGGTTACTGCAAAAACCATTCAACGAATGAGAAATGATATGAAGTATAAACCGAAATTAGAAACAGTAGTTGCAGTATGTATAGGTCTGCAACTCCATCCGGTTTTAAGCATAGATCTGGTTGCCAAAGCTGGGCACTCGTTCAAACAATTTGATGAGGAACACATTATTTACCAATGGCTGTTGAATACCAAATATCAATGTTCCATATATGAATGCAATGAGATTTTAAGAGCCAATAACTGCAAGGTCTTGTGTAAAGAAGAGTAGAAAATAATATTTTATGAGCCGGACATTTTTTGTCCGGTTATTTTTTTGCGTATTTATAGGTTTCCTGCGAACCGCAATTTGGACTTGCGGTGCATAGGGAACCTTTTTGCTTTGAAAATGGACATTTCATGTCCGGGGAAAGTCTCTCAAAACACATTAAGATTGTATCAAGAGAGTTGGCCAACCTCTAAAAAATACGAAGGGATGAAAAGTGATGGATGATACTTATCTGAAAATTGCAGAAGGATTTGAAAAGGTTGCTCAATCTTTCCGTGCTTTGGCTTCCTCTAAAGAGGTTGTACAGAGTGGGCAGGTTGAAGAGCTTTCAGATCAAAAAGCTGATACTCCTGCAGAACCTCCAAAACCAACAGTGACGATTGAGCAAATTCGCTCGGTGCTTGCCAAGAAAAGCCAAGCCGGAAAAACAGCCGATGTTCGTGAACTTCTGGGGAAATTCGGTGCAACCAAGCTGAGTGAGATAAATCAGGATTCATATCCCGAGCTGCTCAAGTCTGCGGAGGAACTGTAATGGGACATGCTGTTTGCTCCGCCTCCGGGTCGCACCGATGGCTCAATTGCACCAGGTCGGCAAGACTGGAACTAACCTTTGATGAAACGGAAAGTTCTGTTGCAGCCGAAGGAACTGCAGCACATGCCCTTTGTGAGCACAAGCTGCGGAAGGCCCTGAAGATAAGGTCTAAAAAGCCGGTATCGCAATTTGACAGCGATGAAATGGATGAATATACGGACGGATATGTGGCATTTGTGCTTGAAGTGCTGGCACAGGTAAAGCAGAGATGCAAGGACCCCATTGTTCTTATAGAACAGAAATTGGATCTTTCCTGTTATGTGCCGGAAGGTTCGGGAACCTGTGACACCATGATTGTCGGGGATGGAATATTGCATATCTTTGATTTCAAGTATGGACAGGGAATTGTTGTCGAAGCAGAGGACAACCCTCAGATGAAGCTTTATGCTCTCGGAGCTTTGGAATTGTTCGACAGTCTGTATGACATCCAGGGGGTGGCAATGACCATATATCAGCCGCGCAGAGAGAATGTAAGCACCTGGACTATAGAGGTTGCAGAACTTAAAGCCTGGGCCGAAGACGTACTGAAACCAAAAGCCATGATGGCCTTCAACGGCGAAGGGGAGTACCTGCCCGGTGAATGGTGTACATTCTGCAGAGCAAGCGTCAAATGCCGTGCCAAAGCAGAAGAGAAGATGAAGCTTGCAACCATGGAATTCGCACTGCCACCACTGCTTACGGATGCTGAAATAGAAGAAATATTATCTTCTCTCGATGACCTGACCAAATGGGCCAATGGAATTATAGCTTATGCCACAAATGCTGCCATCAGCAACGGCAAACAGTGGAATGGCTTTAAACTGGTTGAAGGCAGATCGGTCAGAAAGTACACAGATGAAACTGCAGTGGCTGAAGCCGCAAATGGTGCGGGATATACAGATATTTACAAACAAAGCCTTATCACTCTTACAGAAATGGAGAAGCTGATGGGCAAAGCAAAATTCAACGAGGTTCTCGGTGGACTCGTGCATAAACCGCCGGGGAAGCTGACCTTGGTTCCCATATCGGACAAGCGTCAGGAAGTAAGTATTTCAAATGTAAATGATGAATTCAAGGAGGATTTTTGAGATGAATAATAATGTAACTACGAAGGTTGTCACAGGTATTGTAAGGCTTTCCTATGCGAATGTCTGGGAGCCAAAGTCCATAAACGGAGGCGCTGAAAAATACAGTGTCAGCGTAATCATTCCAAAATCAGATACAAAAACCATCAATGCAATAAATGCTGCTGTAGACCTTGCCATAAAGGAAGGCGCAGGCAAATTTGGCGGTAAAATTCCGAACAAGGCTTCTCTGAAGCTTCCGCTCCGTGACGGTGATGCAGAGCGTGATGACGAGGCTTACAAGGGTGCATATTTTGTGAATGCAAACTCCAAGACTCCTCCCCAGATTGTGGACAAGGATTTGAATCCGGTTCTTGATAAAACCGAGGTCTATAGCGGTTGCTATGCCCGTGTGTCACTCACCTTCTATGCTTTCAACAGCAACGGAAACAAAGGTATAGCCTGCGGTCTTGGTAACATTCAAAAAATCCGTGACGGTGAAACCCTGGGTGGCAGAAGCAGTGCGGAGGATGATTTTGCAAGTGATGCGGACGATGACTTCCTTGCATAAACCAGTGTTTGAAAAATGGGTGGCAGAGCATACCTCTGCCGCTCAAAATCCAAGGAGGTTGTATGAAAAGCATCAGTATTGATATTGAAACCTATTCTTCCGCCGACCTTGGGAAGTCGGGTGTGTACCGCTACACTGAAGCGGATGACTTTGAAATACTACTCTTTTCCTACGCATTTGATGATTATGAAATTCATGTGGTTGATCTGGCAGGCGGAGAACAAATCCCTAATGTCGTTATAGCAGCCATATTTGACCCGAATGTTGTCAAATGGGCATTCAACGCCCAGTTTGAGCGAATCTGCCTGTCACGGCATTTCGGGAAGCTACTACTGCCGGATTCATGGAGATGCACCATGGTGTGGTCCGCATATATGGGACTGCCTCTGTCACTTGAAGGTGTCGGTGCAGTAATGGGTCTGGAAAAGCAGAAGTTGAAGGAGGGCAAGGAACTCATCCGCTACTTCAGTGTTCCCTGCAAGCCAACCAAATCAAACGGTAACCGCACACGGAACCTGCCATGCCACGCACCCGAAAAATGGTGTCTTTTTAAACAATATAACGCTCGGGATGTGGAAGTTGAAAAAAGCGTAAAGGAAAAGCTTGCAAGGTTTCCGGTGCCTGAGCAAGAGTGGTCAAATTACATCCTTGACCAGCAGATAAATGACCGCGGCATACGGTTGGATATGCCATTTGTAAAACAGGCCATCAGATGTGATGAGCAGTTTAGAAATACACATATTGAAAAGGCTCGGAACTTAACCGGTCTTGAGAATCCCAATTCCACACAGCAGCTGAAAGAATGGCTTTCAGACAATGGACTTATTGTTGATTCACTTAGTAAAGCTGCTGTAAATGATTTGCTTGAGTCTGCTGACGGGGATGTTGAAGAGGCTCTTCAGTTAAGACGGGAACTCGCAAAATCCAGTGTGAAAAAGTACACCGCTATGGAAATGGCTGTATGCGGGGATGGAAGAGCACATGGACTGCTGCAGTTTTATGGAGCAAACCGTACTGGGAGGTATGCAGGCCGGCTGATCCAGGTTCACAACCTGCCTCAGAACCATTTGCCGGATCTGGCAGATGTTAGAGAGCTTATAAAATACGGTAGGTTTGATGTAGTGGAATTACTGTATGATTCGGTACCAATAGTTTTATCAGAACTTATCCGCACAGCCTTTATTCCCAAAGATGGACATAAGTTTCTTGTTGCGGACTTTTCAGCAATCGAGGCTCGGGTCATTGCATGGCTTGCGGGAGAAAGCTGGAGACAACAGGTGTTTGCCTCCCACGGCAAAATATATGAAGCCTCTGCATCACAGATGTTCCATGTTCCAATTGAGGAAATCACCAAAGGTAGTCCTTTGAGGCAAAAAGGCAAGATTGCTGAACTGGCGCTTGGTTATGGCGGCTCAGTTGGAGCATTGACCGCCATGGGGGCATTGTCAATGGGAGTGCAGGAAGAGGAACTCCTGCCACTGGTAAAAGCATGGCGTAATGCCAACCCCAATATAGTTAAACTTTGGTGGGATGTGGACAAGGCTGCATTTGCAGCAGTTAAGGAACGAACCCAGGTGCAGCTTGGAAGACTGTTGTTCACGTATGAAAGCGGAATCCTTTTAATCCGGCTTCCATCAGGCAGGCGGCTATCTTATGTGAAGCCAAAGATTGAAATTAACCGCTATGACCGTGAGGGAGTAACCTACGAGGGTGTCGGTGAGTCGAAGAAATGGCAGCGTATTGAAAGCTACGGCCCCAAATTTGTTGAGAACATTGTACAGGCAATCTCCCGCGACCTGCTTGCTGAGGCAATGCAGCGGCTCAATACTGAAGGTTTCAGGATTGTGATGCATGTGCATGACGAGGTGGTGGTGGAATCTGATAGCCCCGGTGAACTTGGAAGAATGTGTGAAATTATGGGGCAGGTGCCTGAATGGGCAGACGGACTATTACTCAGAGCAGACGGCTTTGTCTGTGACTTTTATAAAAAAGACTAAGGGAGGTTTATAGATATGAAAAGTAATCTTGTATTCGAAAAGAAGGGTTTTATCTACACAAGCAGCACGGTGATTGCAGAAAAATCGGAGATACAACATGAATCGGTAGTCAGGCTTATCAGCAACAACATTGATGACATAAAGGCATTCGGCAATTTTGATTTTTCCGATTTGAAATCGGGAAAAAGAGGACGCCCCACAAGGGTCTACTACCTCAATGAGCGGCAGGCCACCCTCATAATGATGTATCTGGACAATACCGAACCGGTAAAAAGGTTCAAGAAAGCACTGGTACAGGCATTTTTCCAGATGGCGGAGTTCATAAGGGCATTGAATACTGCAAGGCTTGAGTTTCCGGAATTGACATCGGCAATTCTTGAAGTGCATGAAACACCAAAGCACTACCACTTTTCAAATGAGATGGACATGATTAACCGCATTGTTCTTGGGATGACGGCAAAACAGTATAAGGAAGCCAAAGGTATTGGAGATGTTCCATCAATCCGTCCATATCTGACAGCTGAACAGCTTTATCTTATAGGAATGCTTCAGAAAACGGACATTGGCCTTGTGCTTACAGAGCCTGACTTCCAGAAGAGGAAGCAGACTTTGGAATGGTACTGTGCAAGGCTGAAACAAAAGTTGCTGATTGCATAAGGAGGATGACCATGGGTGTGAATAAATTTAACGCAGAGGGTTACTTTGATCCAACAGCCTATGAGGCTTTGACGAGAATTGAAGCAGAAGCGAAGAAGCAGCCGTACAGACCTATTGTGTTCATCTGCTCCCCTTTTGCTGGAGATACAGAAAAGAACATCCGAAGGGCGCAGGGATACAGCCGGTTCGCTGTAAGCAGGAACTGTATACCATTTGCTCCACATCTGCTGTTTCCTCAGTTTCTGGATGACGAGGACAGGTCTCAACGTGAACTCGGATTGTTCTTTGGAATGGTTTTTTTAGCCAAGTGTCATGAAATGTGGGTGTTCAGTGTTTGTAACAAAATTTCTAAAGGAATGGCTATTGAGATTGAAAAAGCCAGTCAAAGGAAAATACCAATCAGATATTTTAACGAGCGGTGCGAGGAGGTTGATTCCAGATGAAGATAGCTATAGGCAACAGCCGTATGGACAAAAGGTGGAAAAATAAAGACCTTACATGGGAGGAATTTCTCCAAAGGGTAAGCACAGCAATTCGAACCACGGAAACGGTGGCTGAATATAAGAAAATGTCAAAGTCAAAACAGGATGACCTCAAGGATGTAGGCGGATTTGTCGGAGGACAGCTTAAGGATGGCAGGAGAAAAAACGGCAGTGTCCTGTGCCGCTCCATGCTTACACTCGATATGGACTATGCTCCACAGGGTGTATGGGATGAAATCCGCATGTTTACTGATTACAGATGCTGTATTTATTCTACACATAAACACACACCGGAAAGTCCAAGGCTCAGGCTTATCATTCCTTTTTCCAGGGAGATTTCGGAGGATGAATACCCCGCAGTAGGACGAATGGTGGCAAAGGATATCGGACTTGATTACTTCGATGACACCACCTATGAACCGGCAAGGCTCATGTTCTGGCCTTCCACTTCATCGGACGGGGAGTTTGTGTTTGAACAGAAAGATGGAGAACTGTTGAATCCGGATGAATACCTTAAACGGTATAAGGACTGGCGGGATACCACCCAGTGGCCGGTTTCCTCGAGACAGTCTGAAGTAGTCAGACGCAGCATGGAAAAACAGGCAGACCCTCTGACAAAGGAAGGCGCTGTTGGTGCTTTCTGCAGAGCCTACCCCATAGAGGATGCTATTGATATTTTTCTTCAGGGGATTTACGAGCCGAGTGTGATGGAAGGAAGATATGATTACGTTCCGGCTGACTCCACCGCAGGGGTTGTGTTGTATGACGGCAAGTTTGCCTACTCCCATCATGCCACAGACCCGGCATGCGGAAGGCTGTTAAATGCCTTCGACCTTGTAAGGTTTCATAAATTCAGGAACCTTGATGATTCTGTCAGCGAGGACACCCCTCCATCAAAGCTACCATCCTTTAAAGCCATGCAGGAATTTGCAGTAAAGGATGACATGGTGAAGCGGCTGCTTGCCGAGGAAAGAGCGGCTCAGGCTGCAGAGGAGTTTGCGGATGATGAATCTGATCCTGACTGGCAGACAAGGCTTGAATTGGACAAACAGGGTGAGGTGAAGAATACGCTTCGCAACCTGATCCTTATTTTGGAGAACGATGAAAATCTTAAATCCATTGTGTTCAACCAGTTAAGTGACGGCATGGAGATCAAGGGAGAGGTTCCCTGGCATCATCCTTCAAAGTTCTGGAGGGATGCTGATGACGCACAGTTGATCAGTTATATCGACAGCCGCTACGGTTCCTTCACGGCACGAAACTATGACATCGCCGTGGCAAAAGTTACAGATGACCGCTCCTACCACCCTATCCGTGAGTTTATTGCAAGCCTTCCGGAATGGGATGGGATTGAAAGGGTTGATACCCTGCTGGTTGACTACCTCGGAGCAACGGACAACGAATATGTCCGTGCGGTTACAAGAAAGATCCTGTGCGCTGCCATAGTCCGCATCCTGGAGCCGGGATGCAAGTTTGACTCAATGCTTGTATTAAATGGCCCCCAAGGTGTCGGTAAAAGCACACTTATTGCAAAGCTTGGCGGTGAGTGGTTTTCAGACAGTTTAAGCCTTAATGATACAAAGGACAAGACAGCTGCCGAAAAATTGCAAGGCTACTGGATACTTGAAATAGGTGAACTTGCCGGGCTTAAAAAGGCAGAGGTTGAAACCTTGAGAAGCTTCTTATCAAGACAGAATGACATCTACCGGGCAAGCTTCGGCAAAAGAGCCACTCCCCATTTGAGGCAGTGTGTGTTCTTCGGAACTACCAATGCTGAAAAAGGATACCTCCGTGACACTACCGGAAACCGAAGGTTCTGGCCTGTGAAAACTCCGGGAGGGTGCAAAAGGATGTCATGGCAGCTTACACGAGAGGAAATCCTGCAGATATGGGCGGAAGTCCTGGTCTACACCAAAGCAGGAGAGCAGCTATACCTTGAACCAAGGCTTGAGACCTTTGCAAAAGAAGAGCAGCGCGAAGCTTTGGAAAGCGATGAGCGTGAAGGTCTGGTGAGAGATTACCTCGATACGCTGCTCCCGGAAAACTGGGAAAAAATGAGCCTGTTTGAAAGACGCAGCTTCTTAAGCGGCTGCGAATTTGAAGAGAGCAAGCTTGTCGGCAATGTAAAACGCACCAGTGTTTCCAATATTGAAATCTGGTGTGAGTGTTTCGGCAAGGAGCGAACCAATTTAAAACGAGTTGACAGCAATGAAATATCCGCTATTATGGCCAAAGTCGGTGGATGGACCGGTCTTGTAAAAAAAGAGCGCATCCCCATTTATGGTTCCCAGTGGCTTTATGTTCCGAAAGGTAATCCAAGGTAAATCTTTTTGGAGCGTCTATTGCTTTGGAACACCGCTTTTATGGTTCCGATGAGTCAAAATGTCCTAATTGGCGCATCTCATCGGAACAGGCGGCAGCCTTTGTAGTAGCAAAGCAAATAACTACCGTTGTTCTCTTGTTCCAATAATTACAGTTAAAAATAAAAATATATTTTTTATATATAAAAGATGCGTGTACACACATATACGCGCGCATAGGACTTTTTTGGATTTGGGGAACACCGCATAAGGAGAAAAACCATGAGAGAAAAAACAATAGAAAGACAGCTGGCGGCGGAAGTCAGAAAAAATGGGGGTCTTGCATTAAAGTTTGTATCGCCTGGCTTTGACGGTATTCCTGACAGACTGGTTCTCTTTCCAAAAGGAATTATAGCCTTTGTAGAACTGAAAAGACCCGGTGAAAAATTAAGACCGCTCCAGGTAAAGCGAAAAAGGCAATTGGAATCACTCGGCTTTTTGGTTTACTGCATTGACAGCATAGAAAAGATCGGAGGTGTCCTTGATGAAATACAAGCCACATGAATACCAGACATATGCAACCAATTTCATACTTAACAATCCCATCGTGGCAATTTTGTTGGAGATGGGTCTAGGGAAGAGCGTTATTACACTGACAGCAATAAATGACCTCCTGTTTGACAGCTTTGAAATTGTTAAGGTGCTTGTCATCGCACCTCTACGTGTTGCAAGAGACACATGGACTTCCGAACTTGCAAAGTGGGAGCATCTTAAAAACATCAGGGCGTCAGTGGTAATCGGCACGGAGAAACAGCGCCGGGAGGCATTGATGGTAGGTGCAGACATGTATCTCATTAATCGTGAAAATGTAAAGTGGCTGGTGGAAAACTTTGGCTTCGATTTCGACATGGTAGTCATTGATGAGTTGTCATCCTTCAAAGACCACGGCTCACAAAGGTTCAAGGTACTCCGGAAAGTAAGGCCAAATGTAAAGCGCATTGTGGGTCTTACCGGTACTCCGACACCAAACGGACTCATGGACTTATGGGCGGAGATCGGAATTCTTGATATGGGACAGCGCCTTGGCAGATTTATTGGTGGCTACCGTGAAAGGTACTTCCTGCCGGACAAGCGTAACCAGACTACAATCTTTTCCTACAAACCCCGTGAAGGTGCGGAGGAAGCCATCTATGAAAAAATCTCGGACATCTGCATCAGTATGAAAAGCATGGATTACCTAAAAATGCCGGAGTGTGTATTCAACAATGTCAAGGTGACAATGTCTCCAGATGAAACTGCCTTGTATGAAAGACTTAAAAAAGATTTGATCCTGCCTTTACAGGATGGAGATATTGATGCAAAAAGCAGTGTGGGCCTTTCAAACAAACTTTTGCAGATGGCAAACGGTGCGGTCTACGATGAGACTGGAAGTGCAAAAAACATTCATAACAGAAAGCTTGAGGCACTTGAGGATTTGATTGAAGCAGCAAACGGAAAACCTGTACTGATTGCTTACTGGTTCAAACATGACCTGCAACGCATCTGTGAGAGGTTTCCGGCGGTGAAGCTGGATACTTCAGCTGATATTGCAAAGTGGAATGCAGGAGAAATCCCTATTGCAGTTATTCACCCTGCTTCCGCAGGACACGGACTCAATTTGCAAGTGGGGGGCTCAACCTTGATATGGTTCGGACTCACATGGAGCCTTGAGCTATATCAACAGACAAATGCAAGGCTGTGGAGGCAGGGACAGAGAAACACGGTTGTCATCCACCACATTATAACCAAAGACACTATAGACATGGATGTAATGAAAGCCTTGAGCAGCAAGGAAAATACACAGGCAGCCTTGATTGAGGCGGTAAAAGCCAATCTTTTCAGAGAGGGGGAAAACCACAATGGATAGAATCTGTTTTGCAAACAAAGGCAATCAGTGCAGAATCCTCACGGTGGGAAAATGCACAGGTGACAATTGCTCTTTCTTCAGAACCTCGCAGGAGCAGAAGGAGCGAATAAAAAAAGCAAATGCACGGATTGCATCATTGGACAAAACGGCTCAAAAATATATAGCAGATATTTATTACAAGGGCAGGTACCCTTGGTTGGAAGAGGGTGACGCCCATGGATGCTAAAGCATATCTTGGACAGGCATACCGAATCGACCAGAGAATCAACAGCAAACTGGAACAGATAGTCTCCCTGCGGGAACTGGCTACAAAGGCTACCTCAACACTGAGTGACATGCCATCAAGCGGAACACGCAATATACACTCCATGGAAGGCATCATTACAAAAATGATTGATTTGGAAAATGAAATCAATCAAGACATTGACACCCTTGTGGATTTGAAGAGAGTATTTGTGACAATCATAAAAAAGATAAACAACCCAGAGTACCAAACTCTTTTGGAACTCAGATACCTCTGCTTTAAGACTTGGGAGCAGATCGCTGTTGAAATGGGTTACAGCTTGCAGCATATTTTCAGAATTCATGATAAAGCGCTTAAGGATATAGTTCTACCAAATGATGAGAGTAAATGTGATAGAATGAGAGTCTGAAACTGTGCTTTAATTATAATAGGCAAAACATAAAAAATACGGAAGCCATCTCGGAGAAATCTGCGGTGGCTTTTTCTATGCCCGAAAAGGTGGTGAAAGTGTTGCCTTTAAAACCTAAAAGGCCATGCAGTATAAATGGCTGTCCTGAACTTACCAATGGCAGGTACTGCGAGAAGCATCAAAAGGAAATTGATAGGCAGTACAACAAAGAACGTCAGCCCCTTATGAAAAGGCGGTACGGCAGAGCGTGGAAACGTATCAGAGACAGGTACATCAAGGCTCACCCACTCTGTGAGGAGTGTATGAAGAACAAGAAGACAACCCCTGCAAACGAGGTGCATCACATCAAACCCCTATCCAAAGGCGGTGACAGCAGTGATGAGAACTTAATGTCTTTATGCAGTAGTTGTCACAGCACCATCACTGCGAAGGAAGACGGCAGATGGGGGTAGGGGCGGTTAAAATCCCTGTTCCCTTTACACCGGGCAACGGTCGGCCCCCTTCACACGAAAAAGACAATAAGTTTCAGGGGTATAGGGGGATTTTTAATCGTTCTATAAAAGAGGTGTTGTATCTGGACGAAAAAATAAAATCAAAAATCATAAGTCTCCGCTCAACCGGAACTGGCTACAGGAGAGTTGCTGCATTACTTGGTATATCAGTTGATGCAGTAAAACATTTCTGCAAGCTTCGTGGTATTGCCGGTTATGGTGGAGGAGTAGGCAAGGAAGATATAACAATAAATCTTAGAAGAACAGTCGTTGCAAAAAGCAAATGTGTCTTCTGCAATAAGCCTATTGAAGTACTAAATGGTGGAAGGGTCCGAAAATACTGCTCACCTTCATGTAGAAAAAAAGCATGGATAGAAAAAGGCTAATGAGGAAAGAGGTGGCAAGCCATGGGAAAAAGAGGTCCACAGACAGGAACCGGAGGCAGAAGAAAAACACCACTTAATGATAAAGTCCTTGAGGGAAAGAAGAATATAACAGTGCTTGAATTTCCGGAATTGCCTGACCCAGAGGCTCTGCCCGCTCCTCCGGAGTTTTTGGTTGAAGCTACAAAAGACATGGGCAAATGGCCTACGGCACAGGAGATTTTTGAGGGAGTAACGAAATGGCTAGATAAGACAGGCTGTCTGCCTTTAATATCTACAGAGCATATAACTGAATACGCACTCCTAAAGGCAAGGTTTTTTTATTGTGAGACAATGAACTCCAAGGTGGGGCTACTGGCAAAGCATCCTACCACAGGGCAACCAATGCAGTCACCATATGTTGCTATGAGCTTGCAGTACCTGAAGGCTGCTGATTCAACTTGGACAAAAATCTGGCAGATAGTAGCTGAAAACAGCAAGTCAGACTACAAGTATGGAAATCCAAACGATGACATAATGGAAGCCCTGCTTTCAAAAAGAAGATAAGATTATTTTATGAAAGACACACAAGATTTGTGTGTTTTTATTATGATTGGAAACAGGAGGAAAATAGATGAACATACAAAAAATAAAATCAGGGTCGTTACTTCCTGCAGACTATAATCCAAGGAAAGACCTGAAACAGGGCGATGCGGAATATGATAAGCTGAAGCGATCAATAGAGGAATTCGGATATGTGGAGCCGGTCATCTGGAACAAGACCACAGGCAATGTGGTGGGAGGACATCAGAGATTGAAAATCCTTCACCAGATGGGTTTCGAGGAAATCGACTGCGTGGTGGTGGAGCTGGATGAACAAAAGGAAAAGGCATTAAATATCGCTCTTAATAAAATAAGTGGAGAATGGGACAACGAAAAACTGGCACTGCTCATTTCAGATTTGAATGACAGTGCCTTTGATATTTCATTGACCGGTTTTGATGCTGCCGAAATTGATGAACTTTTCAAAGACAAGATAAATGACAAAATCAAGGAGGACGGCTTTGATGAGCCACTTCCGGAAAACCCTATCACCAAACAGGGAGACATCTGGCTACTTGGAAGGCATCGCCTTATCTGTGGTGACAGCACAAAGGCTGAAACCTATAAAGCTTTGATGGATGGTAAAAAAGCAAACCTTGTTGTAACCGACCCGCCGTATAATGTGGCTTATGAAGGCACTGCCGGAACAATCCAGAATGACAACATGGATGATAAGAAGTTTTATGATTTTCTGCTATCTGCCTACAAAGGCATGTATGAAAGTCTTGCAGACGGAGGCTCGATTTATGTTTTCCATGCAGACAGGGAGACAGTAAATTTCAGGACTGCATTCCGTGATGCAGGTTTCTTCTGTCATCAGACATGTATATGGATTAAGAATTCTCCTGTTTTAGGGCGATGCGATTACCAATACAACCATGAGCCTGTGCTTGTCGGCTGGAAACCAACTGCAGGACATAAATTCTACGGAGACAGGAAACAGCGCACCACATGGAATTTTGACAGGCCGACCAAATCAAAGCACCATCCGACAATGAAGCCTATTGCCCTGATGGCATACCCAATAATGAACTCAAGCCTTACCAACAGTATTGTTCTCGATCCTTTTGGCGGCAGCGGTTCAACCCTGATTGCCTGTGAGCAAACAGAACGGATATGCTTCACCATTGAGTTAGATGAAAAATATGCGGATGTAATTGTGAAGAGGTTTATTGAACAGCAGGGTTCAGATAATGACGTATTCCTTTTGAGGGGTGGAGTTAAGACACCATATTATGAGATGGTTCCAGGTTAAACGGACTCTTGGATGATTTATTGATGGAATATTGGATTGATATACAGAAATGGAGGTCAATATGGAAGGATGGCAGTTGCAACAAAGGTTGTCACTACCGTATGAGGCGAAAAAAGAGCATGCGTTTAAAGTAGCAATGGAGTTTCATGATTACTTTGATGGAATGACATATTGCTCCGTAGGTGGAATTGATAGTCGTACATTATTAGCGTTTCTGAGAAAAAATATAGATAAAAATATCCCGGCGGTAAGTGTTTTAAGCATTGAATGTAAATCTAATCAAAGGTTGATCAGTGATATAGAAAACCTTATTCCAGTAATACCAATAAAGTCTCAGGTTGAAGTTATTAGGGAATATGGATTTCCTGTTGGAAGCAAGGATATTGCCCTTGCAGTTTCAAGGCTGAGGCACCCTACTGTAAAGAATGCTGGAACAAGAAATGCCTATTTGACTGGAATTAAGTCAGATGGGACATTCTCGAAATATATGAAGTTAAGTAAATTTGCATTGAAATTGGTAGATGCACCATTCGAAACATCACCAATGTGTTGCTACTATATGAAGGAAGAGCCTCTAAATAGATACAGTAAGGAGTCAGGAAGAAGACCATTTATGGGTATATTGGCAGATGAAAGTTTTAGAAGACGGGGGTCATACATCAGAACCGGGTGCAATTCATTTAAAAAAAGAGGAGCGAGAAGTTGGCCTTTCGCAATATTTACTAAATCTGATGTTCTTCGTATGGCTTTAGAACTTGGAGTTGAACCCGGTGAAGAATATGGCAGCATTATACAGAATAGTGATGGAACCTATACAACAACAAGAGCAAAACGCTCCGGTTGTCCTATTTGCGGTTTTGGATTGCATTTAGAAGAAAGGCCGCATCGGTTTGATAGGATAAATGAAGAGGATCCTAGAAAATATGATTTCTTAATTAATACACTCGGATGGGGAAAAGTAATGGACTATATTGGGGTTGAATACTAATAAAGGGCCTTCATAACCATTATTTTGACTTTAAGGATTATAGTATTTTGAAGTTGGGGGCATAATCCTTTGAGCCTGGTTTGTAGTGTATATGTATAAGAGCAATCTATGAGTCTAATAAAACCCTTGCAATTCCTGCAGTTTAGAGTGATATATGTAATAACAAAAAAACAGGAGGGATTGCATATGGATCGAAAGGAAATGATCAGGCTCCTTGAAGCACACAGCGGAGCAAAGGCAAAATACATGGGAGTACCCAGTTTTGATTATCAAATCGGAATTCATGGAGAAACTTATACAATTGGAAAGGACTGCATAATGAGAGATGAAGCTGGAAATGAAGTGGATTTTGAAAGCGTCCTACAATCGACATCAGAAGGTAAACCCGAGGAATACATACCAACAGCCGAATTGCGAACAGGAGATGAAGTCAATATTGCTGTTCCAATGGAAGGTCATACTGAGGCAACACTGAGAAACCTTGTAAACATGGTTTTCAGCAAGCAGGTGCATCTGAAAAAGGCTCTAAACATTGAAAGAGACATTGTGAGTCTGGAATTTGTCGAAGCGGTCAATGACGAGGAAGTCAAGACACTGGAACATTTCAAGCAAGCTATGCTAAGGGTTGGAGTAGAAAATAGTCCGGGTATTGACTTTAACTTTGATGAAAACACTATTACTTTCAAATTCAACATTGGTGTTGAAGATTCAGACAAGGTTGATGCAGTAACAAAGCTGGTGGCTCTTTTGAGTAAAAGTGCCAAGGAGCAAAAATATGCATCCTTCAAACCTTCAGCCGATGACAATATCAAATTCACCATGAGGACATGGCTTATACGACTTGGTTTTGTAGGTGTAGAGTATAAGGCTGCAAGAAAAGCAATGCTTAAATCCCTTGAAGGAAACAGTGCTTTCCGCAGAAGCAAGCCAACAGAGGAGGTTGTTGAAGAATGAACAGAATCTCAAAAGAACAACTTTTGCATTTGCGAAAAAAGTATCCTCCGGGAACTAGGGTTGAACTGATAAAAATGAATGACCAATATTCCAAACTATCAAGTGGGGCAACTGGAACAGTGGTTTCAGTGGATGATATCGGTACCATTCACGTGAGCTGGGATTTGGGTTCAAGCCTCGGAATTGTGTACGGGGAGGACAGTTGCAGAGTGTTGGAAACACAGTAAAGTCAAGGGTTTTAGGCAAAATAAAGTGTGTTTTATTATGCCTTATTGCCTTGCTATATAGTCCTTTTAGAGTGATATATGTATATACCCGAAGGGGAAAAACACACTTTGAAAGGTGGCAAGGTTATGAAAAACATAAGGTTCGGAATCGAAATTGAATTCACAGGAATTACAAGGGCGAAGGCTGCAGAGGCAGTAAGCAAATTCTTAAACGGAACCATTCAATGCACAAACAACAGCTACGATTGCAGAAAAATTACAGCACCGGATGGCAGGGTTTGGCAGGTGATGAGCGATGCAAGCGTAAGACCTGAGACAAAGGAAAACGGCAGGACGCAATCAGCAGGCGACACCTACAAGGTTGAACTGGTCAGCCCCATCCTTACCTACGAAGGCGACATTCAAACCCTGCAGGAGATGGTCAGACAGCTTAGAAAAACAGGGGCCTTCACAAACAGCACCTGCGGAATTCACATACACCTTGACGGCGGAAACCATAACCCAAGGAGCATCAAAAACTTTATAAACATTATCGCAAGCAAGAATGACCTTTTTTACAAAGCACTTGAGATTGAAGCCGAAAGAATGCGCTTTTGCAAGAAGATGGATGAAAGCCTTGTAAACACTATAAACCGCAAAAAACCAAAGACCATGGATGCCATTGAGAAGATTTGGTACAGCGGTTACAACGAAAGTAAGGATAGACACTACCATTCAAGCCGGTACCACTTTTTGAACCTCCACAGCTTTTTCACCGCTAACCATACGGTCGAACTCAGGGGATTCAACAGCACCCTGCATGCAGGAAAGGTGAGAAGTTACATAATCCTTGCCCTTGCCTTGAACAATCAGGCATTGACCCAAAAAAGTGCCTCTGCTAAGAAAAACCAGACCGAAAACGAAAAGTTTGCTATGAGGACTTATTTAAACCGCATCGGACTTATCGGAGACGAGTTCAAAAACTGCAGAGAGCATCTTTGCAAGGCACTCAGCGGATCAGCCGCTTGGCGATTTCGCACCGCAGCGTAGATGAATCCTTGCCGACAGGGGCGCACAAACCGCCTCTGTTGGCAGAAGCAATTCCTGCTTGGGAAAGTATAGGGTTTGGAAGATGCCCTTGGCACAAAGCCACCACAGGGCAACGGAAAGGGTGAAGTGATTATGGAAAAGATTAAATATATAGCTTACGGCAGTAACCTAAATTTAGAGCAAATGGCTTACCGCTGCCCCACTGCAAAGGTTATCGGGAATGCAAAACTGAATGGATACGAGCTTATTTTCAGGGGCGGAAATGGCGGAGCGGTTGCCACGGTTGAAAAGAAAAAGGACAGTTCAGTTCCAGTGCTGGTTTGGGAACTGGAGCCATCGGATGAAGCGGCTCTTGACCGATATGAAGGTTGGCCACATTTCTACAGGAAGGAATGGGTCAAGGTCAGGATGGGAAAGCAATGGGTCAAGGTCATGGTGTATATCATGAATGATGGCAGACCGCTTGGGTCTCCAAGCAGATATTATTATAACACCATCTTGCAGGGTTACAATTCTGCAGGCTTTGACAGTGCCTTACTTGATGATGCAGTCAGGAAGTCGGCAAAACAGGCATTGTAAAAATTAAAGTAAAAAAATGTTTTCAAGAACTCCAAGCTGGGTTCTTTTTTTTTCATCTCTTTGAAGGAGGAGGATGGTTATACGAAAACTGAAAAAATACAAGCCGACCATCTTCAAAGCGGATGGCTCGGTATATAAAAAAGATTCAGCAGATAATGCTGTTGCATTTATAAATTGTCTTAAGCATACCAAAGGGGAATGGCACGGACAGCCTTTTGAACTTATTGACTGGCAAGAACAGATAATTCGTGACCTCTTTGGTGTGATGAAACCAAACGGCTACAGGCAGTTCAATACTGCTTATATTGAAATTGCCAAGAAGCAAGGCAAGTCTGAACTGGCTGCCGCGGTTGCTCTTTTATTGACCTGCGGGGACTATGAGCATGGCGGCGAGGTTTACGGCTGTGCTTCGGACAGACAGCAGGCATCCATTGTTTTTGACGTGGCTGTGGACATGGTGGAGCAATGCCCTGCACTAAAGGCGAGAATAAAGCCTGTTTTATCTCAGAAAAGATTGGTTTATAAACCTTTGGGAAGCTTCTATCAGGTGCTTTCAGCCGAAGCTTACACCAAGCACGGTTTGAATGTTCACGGAGTTGTTTTTGATGAACTGCATGCACAGCCCAACCGAAATCTTTATGATGTTATGCTACATGGTTCAGGGGATGCAAGAAAGCAACCTTTGTATTTTCTGATAACCACTGCCGGGACAGATCGGCACTCAATCTGCTGGGAGGTACACCAAAAGGCTGAGGATATATTGGCCGGTAGAAAGATTGACCCTACATTCTACCCTGTAATTTACGGGGCAGATGAAAATGATGACTGGACAGATCCAAAGGTATGGGCAAAAGCCAACCCGTCCATTGGCATTACTGTTGACATAGAGAAGGTTAGGATTGCCTGTGAAAATGCAAAACAGAATCCAGCGGAGGAAAATCTGTTCAGGCAGCTTCGGCTCAACCAGTGGGTGAAGCAATCGGTCAGATGGATGCCGATGGAGAAATGGGACAAATGCGATTTCAGGGTTGACCCAAATGAACTTCTCGGCAGGGAGTGCTATGGCGGTCTTGACCTTTCAAGCACAACCGACATTACGGCTTTTGTGCTTATATTCCCTCCGGTTGATGATGATGGTAAATATGTAATACTGCCTTTCTTCTGGATTCCAGAGGATAATATTGATTTGAGGGTAAGGCGGGATCATGTTCCCTATGATGTGTGGGAGCGGCAGGGACATATGAAAACCACCGAGGGTAATGTGGTTCACTATGGCTTTATTGAAAATTTCATTGAGGAACTTGGAACAAAGTATAACATAAGGGAAATTGCATTTGACCGCTGGGGAGCAGTGCAGATGGTGCAGAATCTGGAAGGTTTGGGGTTCACTGTAGTACCATTCGGACAAGGGTTCAAGGACATGTCTCCGCCTACAAAGGAACTTATGAAACTGACCCTTGAAGGAAAACTGGCTCACGGAGGTCATCCTGTTCTCAGGTGGATGATGGACAATATCTTTGTACGGACTGACCCGGCAGGGAATATAAAGCCGGACAAGGAGAAATCAACCGAAAAAATTGACGGTGCGGTAGCAACAATCATGGCACTGGACAGGGCAATTAGGCACGGAGGATACAGCGGCAGCGTGTATGATGAGAGAGGAATTTTAATTTTATAAACAAAAATCTGTGATATACTGAAAGTAAATTATTTGGAGGTTAATCAGATGCCAGATTGTATAAGTGAATTGAAAATACTTGAGTGGAATATCCGTGGTTCAGCATCAATGGGATGGAACAATAAATATGAAATAAAAAAATTTGTTGTTGACAGAATAATGTCTGAAGAAGCAGATATTGTGATTATAAATGAATTTGTAATTTCAAAAGGGTGGGATTATTTTCAATTAAAACTTGAAGAATATGGTTACGTTTGGTTTATGACTCACACAACTTCTCAAAATGGTATTCTGATTGCCATTAATAAGAATATAGATGGTTTAGATCTAGACGGTATTAAAAAGTATGAACAAAATAAAATCACTACCGAAATAAAATCTAAATCAACTGAAAAACCAGATTTTTTGCAAGTTGAATTAAAGATTAGTGAAAAAATAGTTTATGTAATTGGGATTCGAATAATTGTAGGACAGTATAATGAAAAAGACTATAAGGATAGAAAAAAACAGTTGGACTCACTAATAGAACATTTATCATTACAAGATAATGAGAACATTGTAATTATTGCTGGTGATTTCAACAATTCAAGAATATGTGGAGAACAAACTGCTGATTATGATGAAACTGTAAAAAAAGAATATGTGGGAAAATTGACTGAACATTATAATTATCACATAATTAAGGACGCATTTAAAGAAAAAGCTTTTACTATGTATACACCTGAAGGAGAAGAATTTTCTTGGGGAGGGTATATTAAAAATGACCACATTATCTGCAAAGGGGTAAAAAATGTGAATAATTTAGAATACTCAAAGGATTGTATGGAATCGGAATCAAAATCAAAATCACCTATTGGATATCCTGACCATGCAATTTTATCCGGAACGATTGAATTTAATGATTAAGAACAAAATTATTGCAATATGAGCATCTGCTAATCACAGGTGCTTTTTTCATGCCCAATTTTAGGGAGGTGACTAAATGCAAATGCCTTTATTCGACAAAATTTTTAAAGCCAGAGACAAACCAAAGAACAGCATATTGGGTTCAGCATACAGCTTTTTCTTTGGCAGTACCAGTAGTGGTAAAGCAGTGAATGAGAGAACGGCGATGCAGACAACGGCGGTATATGCCTGTGTCAGAATTCTCGCTGAAACACTGGCAAGCCTTCCGCTCCACACATATAAACACACCGATAGCGGCAAGGAAAAAGCAACAGACCATCAAATATACTATCTGCTCCATGACGAGCCAAACCCTGAGATGACTTCATTCGTGTTCCGAGAAACACTGATGAGTCATCTTTTATTATGGGGAAATGCCTATGCACAGATAGTCCGTGATAGAAGCGGCAGGGTTCTTGCTCTCTATCCCTTACTCCCTGACAAAATAACAGTTGACCGAGATTCAA
>JAEWOH010000039.1 GCA_023460955.1 Bacillota bacterium
ATTTCATCGTTTATATTTAAACTGCTGTCAAACATGTAAACGATATTAGAATCTTCAATTTTGAATTGTCTTTTAAGCAGCATCTGCCCGGATATTAAACCTGCGGGACATTCATATCCGCAGGGACCGGGTTCAAAATCGTAAAACAAGCCTGATATTGGAGCTCTCCAGTCATAAACCAGAATCTCCATATTTTTAGTACTTAAATTGTGTATTCCAATATAAATATTTTCAGGGTTGTTTTCACCCTCTTCCCCAAAATCAATTCTTCCAAAATAAGGGCTTTTCAGCATCCTTTCAAGACGGTTTACCTTTTCATAAGAAAACTTATATTTCCTAGCCTGATTGGAGAGCTCGGACTGATATTGCCAAATCGTGGTCGGATCTTCCAGGTCAAATAAACTCGTGGGAGTGCATTTAACCTCTTCCCACATTTCTTTTTGCAGCTCAACTGCTTGTTTTTTGAAATTTTCAACAGCATTTATACCATTATCAAGCTGAAGCCTCACTTCTTTTACAACTCTTTCAAGATAAGCTTTTTCATTATCCCTGGTTTCCTTGTCTAAAATCATTAAATCCCTCCTCAAAGCAGCTACTCATTACAGGATTTCTACATATCCATCTGTTCCGTTTACTCTAATTCGCTGTCCATCTTTTATAAGCTTGGTGGCATTTTCTACTCCAACAACTGCCGGCAGGCCATATTCACGTGCGATTACTGCTCCGTGGGTATTTAGTCCGCCAACTTCGGTAATAAGGCCTTTTATCGACACAAATAACGGAGTCCAGCTAGGGTCGGTGAACGTAGTTACTAGAATATCTCCCTCTGTAAGATCAGCATCTTCCAGACTTAAAATTACACGTGCCCTGCCTTCTATAACACCGGAAGAAACAGGCAGACCCGCAATGCCACCAACCGGGAGATTTTCTCGTTTATACTGGCCGGTAATTATTTCACCATCAGATGTGATAACACGTGGGGGAGTTAGTTTCTCATAAAATTTATGCTCATCCTTCCGGCTTGTTATAATTGTATAGTCCAGTTCATTTGTACGTACGACTTCTTGAAGTTCTTCGAAAGTCAGATAGTATATATCTTCTTTTTCAGCAATAACGCCGGTCCTCATAAGTCGTTCTGCTTCCTTTAATAAAGCCTGTTTATAAATAAAATAACGGTTTACAATAAAGTACTTTGGATATTCTCTATAACCGCTGAAATTCCGGAGCAGGTCGATTACTCTTTTGGTTTCTTCAGCTTTTTGTTCTCCATCCGGTAATTGTTTTAAGCGAACTAACAGTTCTTGTTCTTTGTTCCCGACCTCCTGGAGCCCCTGCTCAAATTTCTTCTTTCCGGCATGGGGTTCAAAGTTTTTGATATTACCGAGAAGCAAAGGTACAAGTGTCGTTGGTTTTTCGCTCCAACGAGCTTTAGTAATATCTATTTCCCCCGCACACCTCATACCGTATTTATCCAGATAAGAACTTATAGCTGCTCTGGCCTCCTGTCCACCCTCATACTTGACCAGTTCATCCAAAAAGTTATCATCTTTTATATTTTGCAAATAATCTATTACTTCCGGATAGGGACGAATTGCATCAGCCACATCCAATAGGTCCAGACCCATTTCAGATGTAATATTGTCGGGTACTGATTGAGCCAGCGTATCTGCCGCATTCTTTTCACCTAGCCATTTGTCCATTTTTTCATTGATCCATGATGCAGCATTAATAGCAGTCATAATCACCGCCATACTTTGTTGTTCGAAAGTAATTCTCTTTAACTCCTTGAAATCTTCCAGAAGGAAATCAAATAACTCTGACCCGGATTTTGTCCGGATGTTATGTTTCAACTCATCCATGGAGGTTTGACTTTTATTAATTAGACCCGAAACAATTTCCGGATCGTTTTCAATCTGCGCCTGAAAATGCTCGGTCGTCACAACATTACTGTTTTTACCGAGGCTCAGTTCTTTCTTTTCGTTCTGTATTGATTTTATAAAATTTCGCTCAATGACAGTCATAAGTGCATCTTTTATGAGGGGATCGTGTTGTCCCATAGAATTTATTAACATATCTCTACTCTCTGGTGAAGCCAGCATACCGGCAACATCAACAAACTGTCTCCCACCGGCTGTATACATTGTTCCGGCCGATGTCAGCTGCCTTATAGACAAGCCCAGCGGTTTCAGAGGGTCGGTCATCATTTGTTGATGCCCCACCGACACGTAAACGTGGTTTTCCTGATCTTTTACTTCGGGGACTGGATATAAGGTAGTGATCGGGCGGCTTTGTACAATATAAAATGTGCCATCGACAAGACACCATTCTATATCCTGGGGACAATCGAAGTGTTTTTCAATCTGCCTTCCTATCTTCTCAAGCTTTAAAATTAGCTCATCGGTAAGCACCTGAATATCCTGACGGCCGGGTTCAAGCTCCTGTTCTTTGGTACCGCCTGCTTTCAAGGCATAAATAGCCAGTTTCTTAGAGGCTATCTTCTTTTCTATAATTTTTCCATCCCCTACTTTATAGATATCCGCATTTACAAGCCCAGACACCAAGGCCTCACCCAATCCGAAACCGGCATCGATGGAAGATAATTTCCTGTTAGAAGTGACCGGGTCGGCTGTAAACATAATTCCCGCCGCCTGAGGGATAACCATCTTCTGTATAACCACTGCCATGTAAACTTTACGGTGGTCAAATCCATTCTGGAGGCGGTAGATTATTGCTCTCTCTGTAAAAAGCGATGCCCAGCACTTACTTATATTCTTCAGGATTTCTGCCTTTCCGACAATGTTCAAATAGGAATCCTGCTGACCCGCAAAGGAGGAATTTGGTAAATCCTCTGAGGTTGCACTGGAGCGTATAGCGTAAGCGGTTTTCTCATCATACCTTGAGAGGAAACGGTTAATCTCTTCATTGATGTCCTGAGGGATGTCTATTCCTTCAAGCAGTGAACGAAGCTCTGCGCTAATTCTTCCAATATTATCTCTATCTTCAACTTTAAGAACTGATAACTGCTGAAGTAATTCATTAATTCCAGCCGTTGTCTCAACAATTCTCTTAAAGGCCCCAGTTGATATACAAAAGCCATCAGGTACTGAAATTTCTTTAATTTTGAACATTTCCCCTAGATTAGCGCCTTTACCTCCTACGACCATGAGTTTTGTTTTGTCTATGTCCTGAAAGTTAAAAATATAAGAACTCATTGCTTCCTCCTTTTGAATATTCCCTCATTACTGATAATAAATAAGCTGAAACCTAATAATCTTTCTTATTATCCTTCTTGAAAATGAAATAATCCTGAATTTTCAATTGTTATTGCATTATAGCACCGGCAAATTTGAATAAATAGTCTGTAATTACATTTTTTTATATGATATAATTATAGTGGAGAGAGGAATTAAAGTTCTTTTTTACAATTATTTTTATTATTTAGTATGTTTATTATTATTTTAAGACTCTTACAGATTGGCACCAACCCGTCCAGTGATAAGGAAGAGATGGTGCCAATCTTTTTGCATTAAACTAATCTCTTTTGTTATTGTTTACTTTCTATATTTCATTTAAATTTGTTGTAGAATACGATCTCACTAAGGCTCTTTTTAGCTGTAACATTTCCATTACTTACAGGATAGCCGAAAGCAAGGATTTCTGAAGCAATACACTGTTCAGGTAAATTTAAAATATGCGTAAGTTCATCCACGTTGAAATAAGAAATCCAAGTGGAACCCAAGCCATGTTCCAAAGCAGCTATAACCATTTGCGTACCGGGAATTTTTGTTTGATGTTCTTCCATATGTAATCTTATATAGATATCATCCTCCATATCATTAAATATTTTTGAATATTTTGGAAACCGCGCTTTTTGAACATCTCTTCCCCCACGTGTTTTTTCAACATTACGAGTGCACAGAACAACTAGGAAACTAGCCGTTTTTATCCATTTTTGGTTATACGCGATATTAGAAATTTCATTAATCAATTCTTTATCTGTTATCAGCCCAAATTTCCATGGTTGCTCGTTGCCACCAGAGGGTGATAATCTCCCTGCCTCAAGGATGTAATTCATTATTTCGTGTGGAACTTCTTTTTCAGCAAACTTTCTGGTACTTTTTCGATTTTTAAGTAAATCTAATATCATGTCGATTTATCCCTTCTATTTTATTAATTGTAATGGAATGATTAACACAAAATAAAAAAGCCGCAGATTTACTCTACGACTTTACTTTCTACAAAGCAAATATACACATAGAGTAAACATAAAATCAAAACTTATAAATTGGTAACAGAAAAAACTGTCAATATAAAAGACAGGTTCACCAACATATCAAATTATGATTTTACATTCTTCTCCATGCATGCTTATGCTCTATGATTATACTGCACTAAGCTTGACGGACCAAATTCCACCTTTCATAATCAAACCATTACAAAAAATATTTTACCATTATTACCACAGGATGTAAATGTTTACATATAAATAAGGAACGTAACCTATAGTTATACCTCTCTAATTTTTATTGTTCTTTTCCGGCTTCTATCAGAACTTTGCTTCCAAGCATTAAAAATGCCTGGACCAGCATAACTACCCCGGTTCCAACCAGCAGCAATTCTATCTTTACAAAGTCTGAAACAGGACCGAATATCAGCATTCCCAACGGCATCATAACACTTGATATCATTCCCATTACACCAAAAACTCTTCCTAGGAAATCTCCCTCAACTTTCTGCTGAAGCAGAACTGTAAATGGTGTATTAAAGAAAGGTATTGATATTCCGATGATCGCCATGAAGATCAAATAAGTCCAAAAAACAGGAGTAAACCCTAGTGCAAAGGTTCCAAGTCCCACAATAACTGTCGCTAACACCATTGAATGAATCTTATTTTTAAATCCTCCCCAGGTGGCCATTATTATTCCGCCTGCCATCATACCAATTGAAAATACTACCTCTATGGCTGTTAATCTCCAAACATCATTCCCAAAGCTGCGTGTTACCTGCAAAGGCGTTAAAAAAGTAACAGGAGCTGCCGCTATAAAGAATACTGCACAAAAGGCAAAGATTTTTTTAATAAACCCATGGTTTTTAATATAAATGTACCCCTCCAGCATATCACTGAAATAACTTTTGGTCTTTTTTTCTAAAGCCTTTGCATGAACAGGAATACGTAAAAAGAAAAGCAGAGTCAATACGGCTATTGCAGCAGTTACAACGTCAATAAAGAATATGGTTTCAATGCTTGCCACTGTCAATAATGCACCACTTATCATCGGGGATACCAACATTATTACAGATTGAATACTGCCGTTTGTTGCGTTTATTCTGGTAAGTTTGTCTTCAGGGACAATCTGTGGGATTAACGCACCAACTGCAGGTGTCTGAACGGCTGTACCAAGAGCCCTGACAGCCGAAACCACAAATAATAGCCAAAACTCTTTATGACCTGTTAAAAAGAAAACAGCTATTATAAGAGTGGAAATTGCTATTATAGAATCTGCTAAAATAATAAGCACTTTCCTGTTAAACCGGTCTGCCCATACTCCCGCAAAAGGTGATAGAAAAAATGTGGGTAAAAACCCGCAGACTATTGATATTGTCAGCATTACTCCTGATTGGGTTTTTAGGGTTATGTACCAGCTTATGGCATACTGAACAAGTGCTGACCCAAATAGTGAAATAGTCTGGCTTACAAGAAAAAGTATTATTTTTTTCTTCCAACTTTGATTTATTGATTCATAATTTGACATATCATTTGTTGTCACTAAGCAGTTCCCTCCAATAATATTAATTAATGCTATTTAGCTTCCTTTTAAGGCAAATAAAAAGAGAGCTGGTGATTACCTACCCTCTATAACTTACTTCATACCGACTTAACGATAAAATTAATAAATTTACAGATAAATATTAACACACATCCATTGGAAATGCAACCCAGCCAATACAAGTTAAGTCAGCACAGGCAGGAACGTGAAAGTCTCTATAAGAGTCTTGTTTAAAGCTAAAAAAATACAACCCTCAAAATCAGTTTAGTGAATAAAGGTTGTATTTATGGGCAGGAGCTTTATATTGACTATGACTTTCTAACTGGTCTGATATACTTAAAATACCGTTCCGGATTATGATAAAAGTAAATTATTCTACCGGGAGAACTATCAAAGCAGTAACCTGTGCCTGAATAATCAAAATTTGCCATTGCCTTTTCAATTTTTTCCTCGACACTGCAATTTTCCTGTTCATAATCGAAGGGTCCATGTTCAAAAACAATATTCTCAGCTTCTGGAACATCAATCATAAGCATCTGTGGTGGTACTTCGCCAACATAATCAGAAGGAAGCCTTACGCCATAACACTCTGTACGCGGTATACCCCAATCGCAGAGTCTGCCATCCGGGTCACTAATATACGCCATAATCTGACCACTGCCGCTGTCAGCTTCACTTCCACCATCGTCATCCAATTTACCCTTGATACTATCGAGTAAGCCGCAAATTGTTTCGCAGTCCTGTCCCGGAATAAGACTTTGCTTTTGCCAAAAATCCCAATACCCATTACTCTCATAGTTTTTAATGTGCAAAAATTTGTGTGCGGGAATGGTTACAAAATAAATTTTGATTTCATCTGTAGACTTAATCATACCAATCTCTCCAAATCCGAAAAAGTAGCGGTCGAAAGGTTTTATCTTTGTACGAAGGGCGACAGGCATATGCCTTCTCCGGTATTCACTTGGAGTCACACCGTATGTTCCCTTGAAGGCTCTGGTAAAAGCTTCATGTGATGAAAAACCATAATCAAAAGCAATATCCAAAATGCTTTTTTCACTATCCCGAATATCTTTTAGTGCAAAGGCTAATTTTCTATTCCGCAAATAATCTCTAAATTGCATACCCGATATTTCCTTAAATTTCCTCGTAGTATGGAATTCGGAATACCCTAGCTTGCGAGAAAGAAATCGTAGCGTTATTGCTTCACCATTACGATTTTTGATGCACTTGTCAATTTCATCAACGATTATTCTGATTTGCTTATGCCACTCATACATTCGTCGTTCACCCCGTTTTAACCACTCTATAGTCATTATAGTGTAATGGAAATTGCGTTGCTTGATTTCACTTGCTATTTTTAACAATTACACTGCACATGACTATCTATCTTTTAACTTCAGTTTATCTCCACGGCTATTCCGTTAATGTATACCTCTTTGATATCTGTAACCTTAATAGGCTCTAATGGCATATATTTGCAGACAAACTTACCGTCCTCATTTTGTTTTACTGCAGACTCTAAGTCCAGAACACTTCCGTTCTTCGTTCTGACCGATACATTAATATCATTAGTATTATCGGTTTTGCTTCCTGTGCCTATTAGTGAAACTCCGAGTGGAGAAACAGAAACCTTATTTATTATTATTCCATTCATATTCAAATCACAGTTAACTTCTGTCCCTTTTTCCACAGCCTCAATTTTAAAGGTATTCTGCCACTTGCCCTCTGTATATTGTCCAGCTGTGGTAAAACTATCTCCATTGATTTTGTATTTTTTCACCACTGTGTCATTTACTTGAAAAACATACTCAACATATTCCCTGCCATATTTAGTATTTCCGTATTCATCAATGCCAAAGTAGATATTGCTTGGGTTTATTCTATTACCCGAATTGTCAATTAATACTAAAGTGCCATGGTCATCAATACCGTCACCAGTCCATTTTGTCTGTATATGAAGCAGCCCATCAATCATTCCAATGTTTGATATATGTGCAAAATTTATATTGGGTAAGTCAATTTTCAATTTGTCAGGTTTTAGTATGCTGATAGTTCCTTCCTCTTTAAACTTCTCAAAAAAGCTGCCACTGCCACCGGAAACATTCTGCATATTAAGGGTGATAGTGTTTTTATCATAGGCCCTTGTCGCTTTTTTCAAATCTATGCCAGTATCAAATAAGCCATAAACCTTTTTATCACTTAGAAACGACTCTATGTTAAGAGTAACCTTTTTGCCGTTCAGCTTCTTACCTCCATTAGCAAGTATCCTTATGATAGCAGTCTTTGAGGCTCTATCATATGATATTACTTCGCTCGTAAGCAAATTCAGCCCTGTGATGCTATAATTATACAGGTCAATACTATCATCTACTCTATCAGCATTCAGATCATGCATTGATATATATACAACTGCAGTATCACTATCACTCATGGCAGCAAGAACCTCCATTTTTATTCCATTATCTTCTGAGGTAAGTCTTATTGGCTTAAGATTTTGTGCTATCTTAGGACCTACCATAGACAAAAGCTTTTCAAAGTTCGGAACAGCAGATGCCATGACAGAAATAGATAACAAAACACACAAAGCTGCAGCTATTCCTATAGTATATCGTCTTTTGCTTATTACTCTTTTCTTTTTGGAAGTATCTATAATTTTATTTTTAAGCTCATTGCTGATTTTAAGATGAGCAAGTCTTGTATCTATTGAATTTTTAATTGTTTTACTCATCATAATACCATCCTTTCAGTTCTTTTTTTAATCTCTCTCTGGCCCTCATAAGCCTGACTGATATAGTATCTTCGGGAATACTCAACGTTTGTGCTATTTCACGAATTTTCATATTCTGATAATAAAACAGAAGAATCACTTCCTTATATTTCGGAGATAGCTTCATAATTTCCAAGAGAAGATCGTGGCCCTGCATGGTGTCAGCATCGTTGCTCACAGAAATATTTTCTAAAACAACTGCTTCGTCGATACGCTTCCACCAAGAGGAACGCAAGTAATTCTTACAAACATTTATGGCTATTCTCATTACCCATGTCTTTTCTTGACAATCGCCCTTAAAACTTATGTAGTTTTTATAGACCTTGTAAAAGGTATCCTGCACTGCATCTTCCGCAAGATGAATGTCTTTAAGGTAAAGAAAACACATTCTGAGAAGCGAGTCCCCATATTCTATTACAAGCTTATTCATATCAGGCATAGGTTTTTGCTTAGGTATCGAAATATAATTCATTCCTTAACCTCCTCTCAGAAATTAGACACATAAATGAATAGAAATCTTTCAAAAAATAATCTGACTACTCAGTTCAGCTGAAACTGCTAGTAAATTACAATTATTAACCTCAGTACAATCTGCTAACAGATTATATCAACTGTACTGAGTATTTACCGAGCTTTAGCCTCAATTTGAGTTCACCTCCAAAGGTCTTGCACTTCAATTATATACATATTAGGTATAATTCGCTATAACTGCAAAAATACAACTTCCTGTATTAGTTTAGTAAACTGGCTTTGAGCCTTTATATTCGACTCTTTGCCAATACAGGGAGTTGTATTTTATTGTAAACTTATTTTCTTTTCAGTACTTACTTCTCCTTTACAGGGACAAGTGTGATTTTACCAGCATCCTTTGCCTTGGTTGCATCTGATAGAACCACCTTACTACCGCTGCCACTGATTACCAGGTTCTTATTACTCACTGGACTAATAGTACAAACATTGGTTTTTGTGTCTATATTTATGTACCAACCATCAATAGTAGAGCTATCTTCCTGGATTAGCTTTGCAGGTACCTTGTCTCCGCTTTTTGGTCTGACACTTTCAGTGGATAGATACGTACCAAACACGCTTCTTATGGAATAAAGTGTGCCACCCAAATGCCTTATATAGAATTGATTTGCATAGTCTTCTTTAGTTAATATGGCCTCCGTATTATTCACGCGGATATAATTGTTCTGACAAACTAAGTAATACCAACCCTCTTTAATTGTATTTTTATTTGTGTCTGTTGCGCGGGTAATGGACTCAGCCTTTGATGGTACAAGTGACTTCTCCGGTGCCGGTGTTGGTGTTGGCGTCGGTGCCGGTGTTGGTGTCGGTGCTGGTGTTGGTGTTGGTGTTGGTGTTTCTGCAGGTTTTGTTGTCGTTGAACCTGATTTAGAACCACCCGGCTTCCACCTGGCATAAAGCGTAGTGTCTTTCTTTACTGTAGCTTCGCCAAAGTAAACAGGCCTATCTGCATCTTTTGCATTTTTCTTATAATACCAGCCTGCAAAGGTATATCCTTCTCTCGTTGGTGATTTTGGCTGTGGCACTTTGCCATTATAACCTGTTTTCAGGCTTGAAACGGGAGTTCCGCCGCAACTATCAAACGTAATGGTAAAGGGCTTTTGCCATGAAGCGTATAGGGTTATATTACCTTTTACGGTAGATATGTTTGGCTCTCTGATAAAATTCCAGAACTCTGTTCCGTTCTTTTTATAGGTCCAGCCGCCAAATATGTATCCCGCTCTTGTTGGATCCTTTGGCTTTGTGAGCCTTGTGTTATATGTAGTCTTCACGCTTGCGACCGCACTGCCGCCATTTGAATCAAACTTTACGGTATAGGTTTCAGGATTCCATTTAGCATATAGATTTACATCTGTTGCTGCTTTATCCTTATTAAAATCCCAAGCTGCTTTAAAATCCGGATCCTTAAACCAGCCTGCAAATTTATAACCTGGACGTTTACCCGGGTCCTTCCAAGTCAGACCTGACATATATGGCACCGTAATATATGTATTGGGCTCACCTTCGTTATTACGGTACCACATAATTTTATTCCATACCTCTGATGTATTAGTTAATAAATGACTTTTAGACAACTCTGCAAGAGATATATCAAAATACTTATTTCTCATACTCCCTTTAGAATACTTACCGTTATCATATTTATTCCCTGAATCCCAGGTTGTGTCCATTATAACCCATCTCTTTTCGCTGCTTAGCCAAGCTTGTGACCACGCATGACCTACATTGCTATCAGATGAAACAACTCCACTAACGGTTTTAGCTGGAATACCTACAGCCCGGAGCAAAGCAACAGTAGTTGCCGCATAGCCTCCACAAACTGCACGTTTACGATCCAATACAACGGCTGGAGATTGAGGAGATGCCACATCTCCAGTCTTAGTAACCTCTCCTCTGTAGGCAGGATAGTCATAGTGAATGTTGGTAGCCACCCAATCATGAATTGCTTTCATTTTTGAATAATCATTCTTGGATGAAGCAGTGATCTTTTTTGCCAATGCTATGATATCTTTATCATCAGTACCTATTTTATTCTTTTCAATTGCGTCACTATCGGTTCTTTGAGCATCCCACAGCTCTTTATTCCTGGCATAAGCCTTCTTATAATCCTTTAGTATGGAATGCTGCGTTTTGATGTTGATAATACGGTCTGGTCCATACACATTTGCAGAAGCCGGTTGGGGTACAAACATAGCAGCACTTACAAGAATTGCCAAATTTAAAGCAATTGTCATAGCTTTTGATAATATTTTTCTCATATTAGCCTCCTTGAGCCGAATAACGGGTAAAATGATAATGAAGTGAATGCCTCCCAATATCCGTTATCGGCGAAATAACTTTATTAAATGCCCTATAAAAAGTTCATTTAGATTGGAAGGGTGTTATATATAGTTACATAAAGTTTATCACAGACAAACGATAAAAACCGTTATCGTCCTGAAGTGTTAATTTTCCGACCTGAAATGTAGAATTAAATACCATACCACCATCTTTGAACAGGGGATTTCTTGACTGATAATATGTACAATGGGTGGAAGCTTTTGTATAAAGAGTAATTTATAAAACTGCGACCCACGCAGGAGGTTGGACAAGTGCTGTTTGCTCACAAAAAAGGACACCCGTCAGGATATCCATTAATTGTCCATGTAGTGATAAGATTTTTTTATCAGTCTCAAATCTTCTCCTGACACATTCCCGAATAGTAGCCACAGTATAATGAAAACGGTAGCTTGCTTACTTCATAAGATATTTCTTAGCTAGTAAAACATATAAAGTTACCCATTTATTGGGCTTACCCGGCTTCCCGATCTTAAAATACGGTTTAGATAATGCTTTCTCAAGAATATATCTGCCTTCACTATCTTTTTTGCTTTCTAGTAGCTCCCACGCCTTTTCACAACTTGTATGACCAGCTTTCCCCATGATAGAAAGGCCATACATAATCATTTGCAATCCCATTTTGACTGGGTCAAGAGGATAAAACGTTCCTGCCATTTCTTGAATAATAAAATTGTTTATGCTATCAGGACGAAATATAACGCTGTAATCCATATAAAAGTTTGTAAGTGGTACAAACTGTGACAAGCTTACCCCTTTCTTCTTTAATTCTGCTGCAAG
>JAEWOH010000040.1 GCA_023460955.1 Bacillota bacterium
CAGTAGCCAGTAGCCAGTAGCCAGTAGCCAGTAGCCAGTAGCCAGTAGCCAGGGCAATGATAACATGCCTCCTGCCGGAGTCAAGTGAAATATCTAATTCAGTGCATTCACTTTTTGTTCTAATCCACTGTGTAGTTTAAGTCGCCACTCCCATCATTACTAAGCTACTGTCAACAACGCTTGTGAATCACGAATATCAACTTTACTACTGTTTTTTGTGTTCTTTTTGCTCCTGAGTCTTATGATCTACTTAACTCCTAATTTCCTTGGCTTCTTAACCCCTGAGCACCTGCTTCTAGTACGCTTTATTCCCAAGTACAGCGCCCATGCGGTACGAATTACCATGACATATTGCTACTGCAAGTGCATCAGCCACGTCATCGGGCTTTGGAATAGCGCTTAAATTAAGGATTGCTTTAACCATTTGCTGAATCTGAGCCTTTTCAGCTCTTCCGTAACCAACCACGGATTGTTTTACCTGGAGAGGCGTATATTCAAAAATATCTACACCTGATTGGGCAGCTGCAAGTACTGCAACTCCTCTCCCATGTCCAACAGTCAGTGCAGTTTTAATATTTTTATTAAAAAACAGTTCCTCAATTGAAATAGCCTCAGGCTTGTGCTTATTTATCAATTCCTCAAGTCTGTCATGAAGTACTAAAAGCCTCTGAGACAGCTTCATTGATGCTTCGGTAGTAACAGCACCATAATCTAAAACCGAAAATTTGTTCCCTTCATATTTTACAACACCATAGCCGGTAATTGCAAATCCGGGGTCTATTCCCATTATTATCATAAAACACAGCCTTTCCGAATTAATTAATAAATTAATTATTAATAAGTTAATAATTCTTTCTGCAATTCGATCCTTAAAGTTTTCTTGTTAATAATACAAAAGTTTGTTATGTATAAATATATAACGTATTGCATATTTATGCACAATGTTGTATAATACAGCTATTACTTGCGATTCATATAAGTAGGAAGCAGCTTCTGCTTTTATAAATTTATTACTTCGCCGGTATGTATATCCACAGCAGGGTATTGCTATCACTGCTGATGATATTTATAATATATTTTAGCATAATTTTAATGAGTTGTTTTTTTATTTCTATATTTAAGCGTCTTTTAATTTATTTGTGTGGCTGCACAGCAGCGGAAAGGGTGGATAAAATGAGTAATCAGAAAGAAAAAGTTTTATTGGCATACTCTGGCGGACTTGACACTTCAATAATTATTCCATGGTTAAAGGAAAACTACGGCTATGAAGTAATTGCAATGGCCGGTGACGTTGGACAAGGTGAAGAACTTGAACCTTTACATGAAAAAGCTATGAAAACTGGTGCTTCCAAACTTTACATAGAGGATTTGAAGGAAGAATTTATAACAGATTTTATATATCCGACTTTGAAGGCAAATGCTATTTATGAAGGAAAATATCTTCTGGGAACTTCCTTTGCGAGGCCTATCATAGCAAAAAGAATGGTTGAAATAGCTCTTAAGGAAGGCTGTACTGCGATCTGCCACGGAGCAACAGGTAAGGGAAATGATCAGGTTAGATTTGAACTTACAGTTAAAGCACTGGCTCCACACCTTAAAATAATTGCACCCTGGAGAATATGGGACATTAAATCCAGAGAAGATGCAATAGACTATGCTGAAGCAAGGAATATTCCTATCCCTGTAACAAAGAAGGATAATTACAGTATGGATAGAAACCTCTGGCACTTGAGCCATGAAGGTTCTGATCTTGAAGATCCATGGAACGAGCCACAGTATGACAAAATACTTAAGCTCATGGTTTCACCTGAAAAAGCTCCTGATGTTCCTACCTATGTTGAAATATATTTTGAAGAAGGTATACCTAAGAAAGTTAACGGTGTTGAATACAGCCCCATTGAATTGATGGACGTGCTAAATAAAATCGCAGGTGCCAATGGTGTTGGTATTGTTGATATGGTAGAAAACAGACTGGTTGGAATGAAATCCAGAGGTGTTTATGAGACTCCGGCCGGAACAGTTTTATACGCTGCACACAGAGAGCTGGAACTGCTCTGTCTCGATAGAGATACCTTACACTACAAAGACATAATTGCACAGAGATTTGCTGAGTTAGTATACTTCGGTCAGTGGTTCACTCCTCTGCGCGAATCCTTGTCAGCCTTTGTTGATAAAACTCAGAAAACTGTTACAGGTACTGTAAGAATGAAGCTTTACAAAGGTAATTGCATGCCTGCAGGTGCTAAATCAGAATACTCCTTGTATAACGAAGCAATAGCTACCTTCAGCAAGGATGAAGTTTACAACCAAAAGGATGCGGAAGGCTTTATAAACCTGTTTGGTCTGCCTTTAAAGGTTAGAGCTCAGATGCTGCAAAACCATCAGAACAAGGAACAGAAGTAAGTTGTAAAGCTCAATTGATAATTATTTTATTGGGGACAATCCGGAATGGACTGTCCCCTTATCAGGTAAAATATGAATTTATTAATATATGAGGTAATTAGCACGCTATACGCGTAGATAGGAGATTTTATGAAACTTTGGGGCGGTAGATTTGAAAAAGGAACTGATAAGCTTGTGGATGACTTCAACTCCTCCATAAGATTCGACTGCAGAATGTACAAGCAGGACATTCTCGGAAGTATAGCCCATTCCAACATGCTTGGAAAATGCGGAATTATCTCAATTGAGGAAAGTAATCTTATACAAAATACCCTGAAGGACATTCTCAACGATATAGAAGCCGGAAAAATCGAGTTTGAGGTAGATGCAGAAGATATTCACATGAATATCGAAAAAATTCTTATATCCAGAATAGGAGATACAGGAAAAAAACTGCATACCGGAAGAAGCCGAAACGACCAGGTTGCACTTGACATAAGGATGTATTTGAAGGATGAAATAACAGTCATAAGTGAAATGCTTTTAAACCTAGAAGACACCTTAATAAAGATTTCACAGGAAAATACCGGCACTATTCTTCCCGGATACACTCATTTGCAAAGAGCACAGCCCATTACCTTTTCCCATCACATGATGGCCTACTTCGAGATGTTCAAACGTGACTATATGCGCTTAAGAGATTGCTACTCCAGAATGAATGTTCTCCCTTTGGGTTCAGGAGCTCTGGCAGGAACTACTTACCCTTTGGACCGATATATGGTAGCCAATGAGCTTGGTTTCAGTGATATCACTCAAAACAGCCTGGATGGCGTAAGTGACAGGGACTTTGCAATAGAGCTTGCCTCCTGCCTGTCAATCATTATGATGCACATTTCAAGACTCAGTGAAGAAATTATTCTCTGGTCCTCCCACGAATTTGGTTTTGTTGAACTGGACGATGCGTACAGCACCGGCAGCAGTATTATGCCGCAGAAGAAAAACCCCGACGTTGCTGAACTTGCCCGAGGTAAGACAGGACGTGTGTATGGAAGTCTTATGACCTTACTCACCGTAATGAAGTCACTGCCATTAGCTTATAATAAAGATATGCAGGAAGATAAGGAAGCCATTTTTAATGCCGTTGATACTGTCAAAATGTGCCTTCCGGTCTTCTCAAATATGCTGGCAACAATGAAACTCCGTAAAGCAAACATGTATAAGGCTGCACAGGGTGGCTTTACTAATGCCACCGATATTGCAGACTATCTTGTTAAAAAAGGCATTCCTTTCAGAAGTGCTCATGAAATTATAGGTAAAATGGTTCTATACTGTATAGATAATAATAAAGCCATAGATGAAATGAGCATGGAGGAATTCATAAGCTTTTCAGACAAAATTCAGGAAGATGTTTATGTTGAAATAAGTCTTGAAAAATGTGTTTCAGGAAGAAATCTGCCAGGCGGACCTGCCGAAGAGACAGTAAAAAAAGCCATTCAAAATGCTCAGGCTTTCCTTTCTTCTGTGAGATAATTAATATCAAATAATATATCCTTTTATACGAAAAATCCCCGTTTCTTTTAATCGGGGATTTTTTATAATGTTAATTTCAAATATAAATACTCAAAGATATTTCATCTGAGTTAATTTGCATGTTAATACCTCTTACCGCCACACCTCTGTTCTCTAATTGAGCTTCTAATTCATCCCTTATTTTCTTAAGTAAATCTCCCTGTTTATTCTTTTCAGCTTTTTTCTTTTGCCACCAAAACATCTTTTTTCCCCCAGCGTTAATTGATCTTGGCCTTTTTCTCCAATGCCTTCCCTAGACTGTACCATGAATCTCTTAATTTAAACCTCATCTCTTCATCAAGAGTACGTTCTATTATGTCATTAAGACTCTTTCTTGCATGAATATAATCTTTAATATTAAACTCGTCTTTAGACATTATGTTTTCAATATCGGCAAGCCACTCTTTTAGATGTTCACTGCCAACATATTCAGAGGTAATCTTTTTCCTTATATGAGCAACTACCTGTTTAATAGCTTTTCTCTTTACATCAGTATCGGTTTGCATTTTTTTGATTTGTCCCTGACTCATACAATAATTTCCTTTCTATTTATTTTTTAATACAAACTGTACAAATGCTATAACATATGGATATGGACAGATACTTTACAATATATCCAAATATTTACATTAATTATATAATATTCCCATGCTTATTGTAAACATTCACACCCGTAAATATACCTGAAATTAAAAAGTAACCTTTTGAAATAATAATACGGTTATATTAAAAAACCGTGAAGCTTGCAGTTAAACTGCGAGTTTCACGGCTAAATATTTTATGTTTTAGTAAGTAATGAGCTGCTTTCCATTTAGTTTTGACATGTCAACATTTTTTTGCTTTTCCTTTGGAACCGTTACAGTATCAGGATTGCCATCACTAATGTATTGTGAACTACCTTTTTCAAGAGTGTCTACCCACCATTTAAGGTCACACTCTACAGGTTTTTGTCCTGTAGACCTAACCCTTGGAAGCGCCAGCGGATCGAACTTTGTTGAAACCGGCGAGGGTGACGGATTTGCCCCAACTAACATTATTGCCGAATGCTTGTAAGCTAACCCTTGATAGTTTCCTTTTATTACATAGTCTTTAAGATTTTTAGATGCATTTCCAAAAGGTAATGAAAAAGAATTAAAGGAATAACCCGGCACCAATTCATTCATTAGCACCTGATTGCCTCCAACCTCTTCAAGCATTTGTTGGGCTGTCGTAACCTTTGGTAAAGAAACATGGGTCTTAGTATGATTCCCTATTTCAAAACCCTTTCCAATCAGATAACTTAATCTGTCTGCCATATTTCCGGCACCTGTAAAGGTTTGCACTCCGAGGTTTACATAGAAAGTCCCCTGTAGACCAAAATCAGGATGTTCCTTGTTAAAGGCTTCCATAATTCCAACTGCAGATCTTGGGTTAACAGCTAGTTTCCCATCTTTCTCGATCATATTAAACTGTCCTGCTGTACCGTCATCAAAGGTAAATACCATCGGTATACAGCCTGCAGGAACATTAATGTTATTTTCCAACAAATCGGTCAGACTTATAAGCCTGTATTTCTTCTCATACAATTCCGGAAGTAGTTTCTCGAATTCATTAAAGGTCGTTGTGTAGGAGTTATCGCCTTTTGGATATGTCTCCACAAAATTATGGAACATTACCACCATTACCTGACCACTTTCATTTGGTTTGATCTTTGAATAATCGATAATGTCTATTTCCTTGGTTTGAGAGTTTTCTGCAACATCTGAATTATCTGATACTGAACCTAATGTACCTGTATCAGATGAGTTTGACGGTTCGGTAATTTTTGTCGATTCCGAAGTCTGACCGTCGGGTATCTGGGTTTGCGTACTAACAGAATTTTCGCTAGTAACCTTGTTTGTATAAAGATTACTTGAACATCCTGTAATAACAGATAAAGAAACAGATAATGCAAGCAATACTGTAAATAATTTTTTCATAGTCCCATCTCCAAAGTGTTTTCTTTTCTTTTGTATAAATTATTCGTTTTACAACAAGCCTGTTTTAACATTCAATCACTGAGCGTAGCATAATCAGCTTTCAAAATCTACTGAGTTAATGGCTTCTTTAACAGTGCTGATGTATTCAGAGAATTTAACATGCTCAGGATGCACCTGATATGCTTTCATATCGTCCAGAGAATCGAATTTTGAATATAAAACAATATCATAAGATCTTTCTGTTTGCAAAATATCAATTCCTACCTCTATTTCTTTAATCTGAGGAATCTTATCTTTTAATGCCAGAAGATCACTTTTTACTTTATCAAGGGTTCCTTTACTTTTATCCTTTAGTTTAAAAAATACTACATGTGTAAACATCGATCTATCCTCCAAATAGTTTATTGTCTATTTAATTTTAACCTTTATTATGAGAAATAGTCAAACACAAAAATCCAATAATAATTATTTTAATAATTTATTATGCTAAATTGTTAAAATAATTATTGAAAATTTAGTATTCTTATCGTATAATTAAACGTATAATTATACATCAAATATGTGTAATAATTCATTTAATATTGCTTATATCTATTTTTTGATAAATCCCTATTATTTAAGGGACTGACCAAGGTCAGTCCCCTCTTTTTTTAATTCCATAAACTTTTTGTAGTTTACTTATTACTTAAGTACGCATAAATAGCCAGAAGTCCATCCAATCTTGTCATTTTGCCCTTTGGATTGAAGTAGCCCTTGTCTCCATTCATAGCCTTAATGCCTGAAGCGATACAAACATATCCCAATAAATCAGGATTTATCTTATTCTCATCTTTAAAATTTGATTTATATATGCCCTTTATCTCAGCCACCTGGCTTAATTTAAGGAATTTGACAAAGAATTTTGCTGCTTCCTCCCTAGTTAATTTAGCCATCGGAGCCTTTTCGGCTTTAGTAATAATCCCTGAATTAATCAGATTTGAATACATCCTTTCAATATTGGTATTACTATCTGCTCCTGAATCAAAATAGTAAATGTCATTGAGTTTGCAGAGTAAGATAAAATAATCCTTCTGAAGCAGCTGATCATTTGCTTTCAATTCACTTTCTTCGTACTTTATTGACAGCTGTGTAAGAATCTTCACTTCATTTTCTGCATTTAACCCTTTTATATCTGTGTAATCTGAAATAGTATTATCTTTATAGGTGATTCCGTTATAATTGAGAACTTCTCCTGTTTCAGCACTTATAATACATGGCTTTGAATTATTTATAAAATAACCAAGTACAGCTTGATCTACTCCAGGTTGAGGAACTGATATATATTTCTGATTACTATTATCGCTGACATACTCAATGCCGTAGCCAATCTTATTAAACAAAACATCATAAGCCTTATCAATTGATATAGCCTTGGCTGGGTCATCAAACTTAATATCCTTTGTCCAGTTTGTATAAACACTTATCACATTTGAACTCAGGTTGTCGTAGGAAATGGTTATATAATCACTTGGGCATTCCAGACCATTTTCAATCCTCACATATCTGAATGCAAATTGTTGATTTTGTGTTTCATCATAAGTGGAGAAGGTATCATCATACTTTACCTTTGAGTAATAGGAGGGAATAATGCCCTGTAACGCTTCATCGCATATTCTTTTTGCTTCTTCCTTTGTCTTCTGAGGCTTTGTTCCTTCCGGAGAAATATAATTAGTCCAGAAATCCATAATATCGCCAGTCTTGGCATCTACAGACACAGAAACTTCTCTGGTCAGGTTGGTGTCCTTTATAAGGACTTTCGTATAACGCAGGTACCAGATTAGTGAATCTTTGTTTCTCCAGTTTTTTCTCAATTCAGAACTCGTCAGTGTGAATTCATTATCCAGCTTGAATTGTGAAATGGTTCTGATTTTCTTATCTACTTCTTCCTTTGTAAGCAGACCCGCCATACCTTTTACGGCATCCATCTCATCCGGTGTGAGTACAATTGCGGCACCGGCATCAGAATAAGCCATTTTTTCCATCATAGCACCTGTATAATATACGCCAACAGTATTCGGAGTTTTTTCAGCTTCTCCTGTAATAGCGTCTATGTATTTGCCAGAATCCTTAGGAACATATGCCAGATAGGTTGAAATTATATCCTTATCTGATTTTAAATTATAAACAAGCTTTAAGCCAAGCTTATCCATAAAAGCCTCTTTAGCTTTATCAAGGCTTATAGTCTTATCAGCAGGCTCAAATTTAGTATTTTTTGTATAGCTGCAGTTAAAATTTGAAACTTCTCCTGTATAATTATTAACACTTATTGAAATTGTGTTACCTGAATAATTAATACCGTTAACCTGTCTCACATAGTTAAAATAATATTCTCTGTCCTGAGACAAATTATTATTTACAACCTCCTTGAATTCTGATAACAGCTTCGGGTTAACTTTATTAATAAAATCTTCAGCTATCTTTTTACCCTGACTTCTCGAGTACTTTGGAATTTTCTTGTCATATGAATAAGAATAGTTGTACGAGGAGTAGCTCGAGATAAATCCGCTATCATCAATAGTTACACTTACATACTTTTGGCGTTCTTCGTTGTTCCAGCTTAAGTTCCATATTGCATTGCCATCCTGGTTGTAGATATTGTAAGTAAACTTGGTCAGATCTGCAGGAATATTGATTTTTCCTTTTACAGCCTTTATTGCATTTTCGAGCCCCTTATCCGCCGAAACAGAATTGCTTGCCATTACCGGCGACATAAATGTTATAAGTAGTGCTACGACTAAAATCAGCGAAACAAATTTTTTCAAAGAAAATCACCTCTCGTTTATTAATTTGGTTTAAGTTTGTAAATCTTGCCAACATAATCTTTAGACGATGTTAATCTGGTATTTGTTCCATAATTAAAAAAGAAAAACAGCTCATAAAAGCTGTTTCAATTGTTGGTATAAGTTTAAATTTGTATTTTTAATATGTAGCATTGCTATTTTATCTTTGGTATCTTAAGCTCCTGACCTTCTTTCAAGCTGTTATCCAGTTTAATATTATTATATTTCATGATAACACTGTATTTGTTTGGATCACCATAATACTTATTGCTAATGGAGCTAAAGGTATCTCCTGATTTGACTACATATATATCATATTCATCATTAGGGTTTTGATTACTATCAGTTTCACTATTTGTACCGCCCTGATTTCCAGAACCGCCCTGCTGCTGATTTTCAGGCGATGTATCCTTTTGTGGAGAATTCTGATCTGCAGACCCGTCCTCCTGACTGTTATCGTTGCTGCTTCCCTGGTTGTCATTCTGAGATGTACCAGTAGAGGAGGATGAGGCATCTGAAGCTGTATCATTGCTAACCCCGGAAGAAGTGCTGTCTGAAATGCTGCTTGTAGCATTACTTTGCTGAGCAATATTTTTATCCTTATTTGAAGCCCATATCCCACTATTTGTAAAAATAAGGTATCCCATAAACAGAACACCTGATATAACTAGCACACATATAAATCCCAATATGTAAGTTACAATATTGTTTTCTGAACGTTTCTCTTCGTCTTCTTCGTTTTCCTGCTCATTTTCAAAGTCCGTATAATTTGATTTCCTGTTTCCGTAGCCAAAAGCAAGACTTCTTATTTCTTCTACCTGAATTACCATAACAGTAATTCCATCGTCAACTCCGACTTTTAACGCCTCCTGATAGAGTACACTAGCTATTTTGGACGGCTCTAAGCCTGAATTGACAATAGCCTCCAGTCTACTTCTTGTAATTCCGTTTAAAAGACCATCGCTGCAAAGTACAATTATATCGTCCTCTTCAAGTTCAAAGCTTGGAGATAATTTAATCTTTGTTTTGGATTCTTCTTCAGCCAGTCTCAAAATCTTTTCGGTATCATTATATATGTCAGGAGCCGGAGGTGTAATTCCCAAACTTTTTAGCTTTTCGGATTTTCGCCCGTTATTTCTGGAAAAAATATCTTTTTGCTCTCCCTGTCTGAATAAAAAAGCTCCGTTATTGCCCAGATTCATTATTGCTGCTCTGTTATTGTCAATGATAAGTGAAGAAAAGCCTGTCAGTCTTGAAGAACTCTGGCTGGCTATTACAGATTTGCTATATATCAAGTTGCTTGAAAGCTGGACAGCTTCATATATTTTTTCAGAAATTGTTTCAAGAGAAAATTGATGAAGTTTAGCACTCTCATGATATTTTTTTATTTCTCTTATAGCTGAAATTCCATTGAAGTCATTGGTTTCCATTCCCATGGAATCCGAAATTGCAAAGACATAGTTATTTGCAGCTTTCTCAAAGGAACACTGAATACTCTGTGTTGCGTAATTATTTGAGAAATTCCCGTTGAAATAGAAGTCATCCTGTTCTGAGTCATTACCTTTACAGTTTATTACTGTAGCACTCAATCGCACATTACCATCCACAGTATTTCACCCCATATCGTATTTTGTTTTTTATGGAAGCACGTTAATGCAATTCCTTGTAAAAAATTTGTCTTTTGTTGGCAGGACTTGTACCTAAATCATACCATACAAGCTACTGGATTACAATAATTGAATGGTTCGGACAAAATAAAAAACGAAAGAAAAAATTCTTTCGTTTTTTATAAATAAATTAATTATTTCTTTGCGGAGAACGCGCTTATAATAGATTTTACTACTGAACTAGCTATATTTATTATACTTAATACATTTTCAGCATTGAAAGAGAACGAATCTATGGTTTCAGTAACTGTATCTTCAACTGTAGAAACAACTGATGTCGCCTTATCTAAAGTACCTCTGGCACTAACGGCAAGTTCATCAATACTTTTTACAGTTGACGGTAGAGCTTCTAGAGTTTTTCCAATACTTTCGGAATTACTATCAAGTATATTGTTGACTCTGTCTACTACCTTCAGACAATTTTTGAGGAGCATTATTAAAAAAACTCCAATAACTACGGCGATACAGAATAATATAAACCACGCCACAACACTAAGGTCAACGGTAACAGACATATGCAACATCCTTTCGTATTTATAGCTGATAAACCAGCTTACTTAACAGCTTCTTCTGTCTCGGTTTCCTTTTCCTCACCGGAGAAAACAGCTTTTTCCTTTTTAACAAATTCCTCAATCTTTTCTTTTGCAACATTCAATCCGTCTTTAACTGTTTCAAGAGTTTCCTTAGTTGTTCTGGCTATATCTTCTCTGGTTTCCTTTCCTGCCTTGGGAGCCAGCAATACTCCTGCAGCAACACCAACAGCAGTACCAATACCTGCACCTATTGCTACGTTCTTTGCAGTCTGCTTTTTAGTTGATCTCTTTTTCTTCTTTAATAAATCTTTTAAGTCCATTTATCTGACCTCCTAACAAAATAGTGTACAAATATATCTGTATAATAATAATTACCACAGATTACCTATACAAATTATTATACGACAGATGAATGCAAATTGATATAATTCAGAGGAGAATTTTTTCATATTATAATAATTTTTTAAGAATATCACTGAAACAAAAAAAACCAATCATGTCCATTTTTGTCTGGACATGACTGGTTTTGGTTAAATTTTCATTATCTAATATACTTAAGTGCCTTTTGAAGTGAATAGGAGGCTTCTGCGTAAGTTATATTGTCGTTAACGTTAAAGGCTTCACCAGGCTTGACAGGTAGTATGTCCAAGGCCTTGAATATTTCGGTCTTAAGGTCTTTATCAGTTTTTGCAAAAAGTTCAGGATGCTTTAACAAATCCTGATATCCCAGCACATTGAACAGCATTGTAATAAATTCCTGCTTTGTAATCAGCTGTTTTCCGTCAAAGTTCTTACCGGAAGGCTCTATTATACTGTTCAGCACTGCTGATTCAACATATCTGAAATACTCGTTATCAGAGGTTACATCAGGGTAGCTGCCCTTCACTTTTTCAGCATTGAAATACTGTACTCCCATTATGATAGACATCATTTTTACTGCGTCCTGGCGAGTAAGCTTATCATCATAATTAGATATATTATTTAGAACTACTCCCTGCGCTTCCAGCATTTCAATATTGACTGCCGCCCAATGACTTTCATTGACCGATTTCTGCTGATATGCCTTTCCGCTGTAATCCACAACCGTTCCTGTTTGTGCATCAACCAGCTTACCTGCTGACATATTAGAAGTCCTGTATACTATTACACTTTCTTCTGCTTTTACGGAAGCTCCGTTCTTATTAATGTAAGGTGTATAGTAAGCTAATTCAAATTGCACATCCTTTAGGTATACCTCTTTAGCTTTATCAGCTGAGATTAAATTAACGGGCTTGGGATATTCAACGTCATTCCAATTAATGTATATCTGCGACGGTTTACCGGTCTCCTTATTAATATTTACACTTATGTTGTCATTTGTACTTATACCATTTTCAAATCTCATATAAGAGAATTGATGATCCGGTTGATCCTTCTGATCTGCTAAAACCTTCTGAAGTTCTTCACTGCTATCAGTGAATACTCCATACTGTCTTGAAAAAAGGTTCTTGATTATGTCATTACTTGTCTTATGAGCACTATCGAAAGTGACCTTCTCCTTAACCTTATCTTGGACTTTAGCAACCATATCATACGAATAATAGGACAGGTTTGTTATATTACCTGTTAAGGTATTAATGGTAATTTGCAGTCCATAATTTTTATTATCAACCACCGATGAATAATAATAATTTCTTGCTTTTTCTTTATTAGCAGAGCTTATTTGTATATATCTTGTGGAACTATCACTGAGTGTTATACCTGTAAGTTTTTCAATGTATGCTTTAATATTAGCTGCAGCCTTATCAGCCTCTTCGTCTGATATCTGCTTATTGACCAGTTTAAAATCAGCTTCAATTGGTTTATCATTAACAGCATCTACACTGTAAAAGGTCTCTTTTACAATATCCATTGTTTTTGCATTTAACATGCCCGGCAGTGAAGGATAGTAAATCAGATTTACCTTTGGGTTGTTATTATCATAATTATAAATATACTGTAGCTTCATTTTCATTAATTCAGCATACTTGGTTCTGAGACTTGCAGTATCCTTTATACCATCTGCAGAAGGGTACTTTGTTTCAGTCTGATAGGCAAGTGGAGAGGAATAATTAGCTATTTGTCCCGACGAAGCATTTACAGATACATAATATGTAAAATCACTGACCAGGACTCCGTTAATTTTTAAAGCATAATTAAAGTCATATTGAGGCATGTCGTACAAGCCGTTTGACTTCTCATAAGACATTCTCTGTTCAGGTAATAATTCGAGAGTTTTACCGTTAACTTCAACGTAATCCTTAATAAACTTATCAGCCAGTTCCTTCGCCTGTTTTCTTGTCATAGAAACAATATGCCTTTTATTATTACCGCCCTGCCAGCTGTTAAAATTAACTAGTTCACCGCTATTAGCTGAAATGCTGACAGAAATATTTGAGTTTACATCGGCACCGATTAAGTCAAGCCTCCAAATTGGTTGGCTCATTCCGTTGTCATTTTCCAGATAAGCACTTGAAAATTCAAACCCCTCCGCAAATTTGAAGGTTTTTACTATCTTTTTTGCATCTTCAAGACTAATTTTCGTCTTAACTTCCTTCTTGGTATCAGTTCCGGCTTGCTCTGCTTTTTGATCTACTGTTGTAGTCTGCATGGTAGCCGGTACAGATATACTTTGAGTTGTTGATGCCATAGCCGTTTGTGACGCAAGCAGACATATACTTATTGATACGGCTGCAATTACTTTAAATTTCTTAAATAACATAATGTCCCCCTTAGCTGTTATTTTACTACGATTAACCTTTGAATATAATCTTTTGTTACAACCGCAAGTAAATAAAGCGGTCGATTTACTGTTATATTATACCATCCTGAATTTGGAAGTAGTATTACAATATCGTAACATTTATGGTAACATTTATTACAAAGAATTATGATGATGTATTTGCTTAATTAGTAGAATTCCAATAAATATTTTACATTTGGCAATTATTTTCAAGGTTATTGTACCTATTCCGCAATTCTGCTAAACTAATGCTATATTGCGGCTGAGGTATTTTTTAACCTTATGCCCCGGAGGTCTGATATGAATAAGATAAATGTTTTATTTGCTTCTTCTGAGGTATTCCCTTTCGCTAAAACCGGTGGTCTTGGTGATGTTGCGGGTTCTCTTCCCAAAGCCGTTTCCAAGCTCGGTGCTGACATAAGGGTAGTTATGCCAAATTATAAAAGTATTCCACAGCAGTTTAAAGAAGCTATGGAGTATATAGGCTATATATTTGTGGATTTGTCCTGGAGACATCAGTACTGTGGTATTTTAAAGTTAACTCATGATGGGGTAACCTATTATTTTCTCGACAATGAATACTATTTTAATCGTAATGAACTGTATGGTTCATTTGATGAAGCCGAACAGTTTACCTTTTTTAGCAAGGCGTTAATAGAAATGCTTCCGCTAATAGGCTTTAAGCCTGATATTATCCATTGTAATGACTGGCAGACAGGTATAGTAAGCCTTCTTCTCAAAGCTAATTACAAGCAACAAGCTTATTACAGTCGAGTTAAAACTGTTTTTACAATTCACAACTTAAAATATCAAGGTATATTCCCCAAAGAAGTATTGTCAGACCTGATGAATGTAGACTGGCAGTATTTTAGTCCGGACGGCATTGAGTACAACGACTGTGTAAACTATATGAAAGCCGGACTTGTATATTCAAATTCAATAAGTACTGTCAGCCCGACATATGCACAGGAGATAAAAACCGATTTTTATGGTGAGGGCCTAAAGGACGTACTTATAAGGCGTTCTCAAGATCTATACGGTATTCTGAACGGTATTGATTATGAAAAAAATGATCCTAAAAACGACAAAAGATTATATGCAAATTACTCTGCTGATAATATTGCCATGAAATATGAAAACAAAAAAAAGCTGCAGGAAGAGCTTGGATTACCATTAAGACCCGATGTTCCGGTAATAGGCATTATTTCACGACTTACCTCTCAAAAAGGATTTGATTTAATTGAATGTGTTCTTGAAGAAATTCTTCAGATGGATGTTCAACTGGTGCTTCTGGGCAAGGGAGACGAACACTATAAGTTCATTTTTGAAAATGCAGCCTATCGTCATAAGGATAAGGTATCGGCAAATATCACTTTCAGTGATACCCTTGCCCAACACATTTATGCCGGCTCAGATATGTTCCTGATGCCTTCACTGTTTGAACCCTGCGGTCTGGGTCAGATATTCAGCTTCAGATATGGTTCGGTCCCAATAGTCCGCGAAACAGGCGGACTTAACGACACGGTTTTATCCTATAATGATGAGACCGGAGCCGGAAATGGATTTACCTTTGCGAACTATAATGCCCATGACATGCTCCACACCATCAGAAGAGCAGTAGACTTCTATAATAACCGTAAGGAAGTGTGGAGGCTTATTGTTGAAAGAGGTATGAGAGCTGATTTCAGCTGGGATAAATCAGCAAAAGAATATATGAAAATGTATCTGGAGACGATGAATAAATAGGAGTTACTAGTAAGTAGTAAGTAGTAAGTAGTCAGTAGAAATGCGTTATGTGGGCTTGCCGAGGCAAGCCCATTTGATTTGCTTATTTACAGTTTATGACATGCATGATAAACTCTGGTACAGAGTATATTTGTATATATTTTGGAAGGAGTTTTTTATGCGTATAAAAATAATATATATTTTGTTAATATTCCTTTTACTCTGCTCTTGTACTCAGAACAATTCAACAGAAACTCAGAAGTTAATGGATTCAAATACTGCGTACTTAAGCAAAATAAAGACTTTGGAAAGTGAGATTAACACGCTTAAAGACAAGAATATCCAACTGGACACCGAAAATACAACTCTTAAAAGTGACAATTACGAGCTGCAAAAGAAAAACAGTGAACTTGAACATTCACAGCAATATCTGAAGAATCTTAATAACGATCCTATTTTTAGCTGGATATACAATTCCGATTGGGACACTATAAAAATCCAATATAACTCCGGTAAATCTGAAAAAGAAATTTCATCTGTCAAAATAGCCCCGTATTCATTAGTTGTTTCTATAAGAGAAGATTGGCAGCCGGAGGCCATGGATAAAGGTGTCTGCATTTACGAATTTGTACAGGGTAAAAAAAGTTATCAATTAGAAATATTTAAAGAACATATATTCAAGTATCAAGATAAATTTTATTACAGTGAAAGCAATCTATTTGATTTATACGATTCCTTCATACCCGTTTCTTATGATTGGTTAAAAACAGATAATGCATTTAATTTAATATATAACAGTAAAATAGTCAGCTGGAGCAACAGTTGTGTGGCAACAGACAGGACGAAAAATGTTATTAACTATATTTCATCATTTTTTAAAGCTGTACCGGCTTCTAAAGATAAAGCCGGTAAACTTATAGATATTCTGAAATGTTATAATCACGGCGAAGTAGCAACAATACGAATATACGATAACTATATACGTGTTCAGCACAACAATACTGACATCTGGTATAAGAGTATTGCTGAATACAGTCAGCCTTCAGGGATAATAAGCATTTTTACTGCCGGGTAAACACATCAAAATTCGATACCTTTTCTTGCCGGGATCCCCTGTTCAAACGGATGTTTAACTGCTTTGATTTCAGAGACATAGTCTGCAGCCGATATTATGGAATGGGGCGCGTTCCTTCCGGTAATGACAAGTTCTAAACATTCCGGTTTTGTATTTATAAGCTCTAAAACTGCTTCTGACTCTAAAAAATTAAGCGATATTACCCCAAGCAGTTCGTCCAGTATTACCAAATCATAGGTGCCGGACAGTACGGTATTTTTTACGCTCCCAAATATATCAGCGGCTTCCTGGGCAGCATTGTGCAGTTCCTCCTGTGTCATCTGCCAGGCAAACTTTTTGCAGTTGAAGCCACGCATAACGGTGAAATCAGGCTCCAGCTTCTTAAGGCTCTTGAGTTCTGCCGTATCCATACTTTTAAGGAACTGCACCAGAAGTACCTTCATGCCGCTTCCGCAAGCTCTTACACCTAGTCCGATAGCTGCTGTGGTTTTCCCTTTTCCGTCACCAGTATATATATGGACAAGTCCTTTTTTATTCATATTTAATTTCCTGCCTTTCAATTTCTCACGCCTGTTTTCTTTATTAATCATTATCGTTAATCATTATTTTATACCGATTCTTTCTTGCCAGCTTACCTGTTTCCAGCCCCAAATCTGCAAACCTTTACACATATCCCACAGACCGATCCCCTGCCGATGTTTTTAAATTTCTGGTTCATATATTCGGAGCAGGCCTTGGCATCCACCAAGTGTTCTCTTTCTGCTCCCATAGTCCATTCATTCCCTGTAATGGCCATTGCCGGGCAGGCCTGAACACATTTATTACAAGCCGAACACCGGCTCTGCATGGGTACGGCCTCACAGGGAAGCTCAAGATCTGTAAGAACTGTTCCCAACCTTACTCTTGGGCCATAATCTCTGTGAATAAATAATCCGTTTTTTCCAATCCAGCCCAAGCCCGCATGAACAGCCCCGGTTTTGTGCGGAATAACACCGCTGAACGGAACAGGCGCCGTCGGAATACTCTGTGAGGCTGCTATTGAATATCCCTTGCAGCCGTTCTGCACCAAACCCAATACCAACCTCAGTGATATTTGATCAATCAGTGCGTTTACCGACCTGTAATGATTAAAGTAAGTAAATGTGGGCTTGTCATGAATTTCGTCTATTATTGCATCTGACAATCTTATTCCAAAGGTTATGGCATAGGGATACTTTTGCAATTGTTGGGGTAAATACTGCCCTATGTTGGAAAACCCATGAAAGCTTCCTCCCATATTACTTATAATATCACTTATTTGCTTAACTGCATTTATATTCATTAATTGCCTCCGATATTTTTCACTAATAGTTGAATGTTTCTTTATTATTTGCCGCATTCTGCTTGACCATATACTGTATTCTGCTTGAACATTTGATGTATTCGGCAATAGGTTGCGGTGTATGCTTTACTATGCTATAATAATAAAATATTTTTACTTCTATAAATAGTATTATAGCATAAAAGTAAAATGCGATATATTTACTAATTCTTCAAATTATACAGGAGGTATTATGAACTCAGCGGAAAGCAACAGAGAACTTGCTGAAAACAAACTTATTTTACTGTATATTATTAATAACGTTGAAGCACCTGTATCAAATCTGCTTATAACAAAAATAATTCTTGAAAATAAGTTAATGAACTATATTTTTTTGCAGCAGTATCTTGATGAGCTTTGTGACGGCAAATTTCTCGAAAAAATTGATTTGGACGATAAAATCTCCTATAGAATTTCATCAGCCGGAAAGCAGGGTCTGGATTATTTTATATCACTAATACCCGCCGGTACCAAGTCCAGAATAGATGAAGCACTCTTTGACTATAAAAAGCTCAAAAAGAATGAAACTAGTGTTATAGCAGATTTTGTTGCTGTAAATGAAAATGAATACATTCTAAATTTGAAAATCTGTGAAGGAAGCTTCACTTATATTGATTTAAAATTGACAGTTGGAAGCAGAAATGATGCAAGGAAAATATGCAACAATTGGTCCTCTAATTCTGAAAAGCTTTATAAAAAAATAATGGAAAGCATAACTGAAGAACAGGGGTAATTATTTAGGAACTATATAAAAAAGCAATTCTCAAAGTTGCGAGAATTGCTTTTTTCATTCAATAAAAGTACAATTGTCAAACACCTAAAAAACGCTTCATGTAAGCCTATTGTAAACTTCATGACAGCTTTAAGCCATGTTTTAATCCTCTGGCAAAACATTCCCTAATCAAAAGTTCCAGTTGATAGTTAATAATGTCCACTCTGAGACTTGCTATCTTCTTTTTACCATAGTCATCCTTAACATCATCAAGGTATACTTCGCAAAGCTTCAAAAATTCGTAGGTCTTCTCTACTCTTTGGAGTAGAGTCTTATCACAAATTTTCTTTATATCTTCGTTATCCAGATATTCATATTCATAATCATTCAAATCAACTTTTTCTTGCATAACTTACCTCCGGAAATAGTACTTATGGAAATACTTATATTATATTCGTTAAATAAGTGTTTCATTCCCAGAATATGTAAGTATAATCAAATTTGCTCCATAAATAACAAGTTATTATGGTAATTCAATAACAGGGCTTTTTTCAGACTCCCTGTACAGAACAAATTTACTACCAATCACCTGAACCAGTTCAGCTTCGGTAGATTCAGCAATTTCTTCAGCTACTATGCGTGTGTCACACTCTGCATTACGGAGAACTGTAGCCTTAATCAGTTCCCTGGCTTCCAGTGCATCAGAAAACTGCTTTATCATATTTTCATTTATTCCGCCTTTTCCCACTTGAAAGATGGGCTGCAGATTGTTCGCCAAAGATCTGAGATAGCTTCTTTGTTTTCCTGTTAACATATTATCCTCCATCTACGCGCATAGCGCGTACACAAATAGTAATGAAAAGACACATAGTGGCTTTTCGTTGCGTGAAAAGCACGATGACCAACCGAATGTATTTTTCACGCTATCCTCCATCTACGCACATAGGCGTACACATATATCAAGCTAAACAGCGATGTTTCTATTTTATCTTGTATAATCAAATTCCGTATCCAAAATTCTTACTGTATCTCCCTCTTCGATTCCCATTGACTCAAGAGCCTGAATAACACCCTTCCTTCTCAAGGCTCGCTGAAAATATTGCAGAGATTCATAATTTGTTATATTTGTAGAACCGAGTACCTTGCGGACCCAACTACCTTCAACCACATAAACACCGTCTTCAATATGAATGTCAAAGGGTTTTTCTTCTTCCGCAGTATATACAACCGTTTCCTCCCTGCTTTCGTCAAGCAGTATTGTTTCAGGTAGCGATTTTAATGTATCTGAAACGTAATACATTAGTTCCTTAAGACCCTTATTTGTAGCAGCTGATATACCGAAAACCTTATAGCCCCTGTTTTCGAGCTCTGCTTTTAATTTTTCAAAATTTTCTTCCGAACCCGGAATGTCCATTTTGTTTGCTGCAACAATCTGAGGTCTGGAAGCAAGAGTCGCATTATACTTTTCAAGCTCCTGATTAATTGTATCGAAATCCTCAACGGCATCGCGGCCTTCCACACCTGATACATCAACAACATGAACCAATAGCTTCGTTCTTTCCACATGTCTTAAAAACTCATGTCCAAGTCCGACTCCTTCATGTGCTCCCTCGATAAGTCCTGGTATGTCAGCTATTACAAAGCTTTTTCCTTGCTCAATCTGAACTACACCAAGATTGGGAACCAGAGTTGTAAAATGATAGTTTGCAATTTTGGGCTTAGCTGCCGATACCATGGATAAAATTGTGGATTTTCCTACATTAGGGAAGCCTAGTAAACCAACATCAGCTATCATTTTCATCTCGAGAATAATGTTTCGCTCATCTCCCAGGTCACCGCTTTTTGCGAAGTTAGGCACCTGTCTTGTAGGAGTTGCAAAATGTTGATTTCCTTTTCCGCCTTTACCGCCTTTTGCTACTATATATGTTTGATCGGGCTTTACCAAATCCGCCAGAATCATTCCTGTGGTTTCATCCTTGACCATTGTTCCCAGAGGTACTTTAATAATCAAATTCTCTCCATTCTTTCCTGAGCAGTTGGATGGACCTCCGTCCTGACCGGGTTCTGCTTTATACTGTTTCTTATATCTGAAATCAATCAAGGTGTTTAAGCCTTCATCAACCAGAAATATAACATCTCCACCCTTTCCGCCGTCACCGCCATCGGGACCCCCGGCTGCTATGTATTTTTCTCGGTGGAAGGAAACCATTCCATTACCGCCATTACCAGCTTTAACATATATTTTAGCACTATCTATAAACATCTTTTACTCCATTTCCGCATCTCAAAATAATTTTGGCATCAAAAAAATTCAATTTCAGCAAACAACCTAATATTAACGTGTTCATGATTAACTAGGTTTATTATACCCAAGAATCCCAATAATTAAAATAGAAACTAATCTGATAAAGGAAGAACCTTTTACATCCGTATAAACTTTAATTAATTTAACACAGTAAACACTTCTTACCATGCTAAATTAATTAAAGTTGTATAACGTCGTTTTAAATTATGAAAATACCATTAGCGCATGGTCGAAAAAGCACATTAAAAAAGTAGAAAATGCATATCACATTTCCTACTTTAATAATTACAATGCGATAAATTTTTTACTCAGCAACGATCATAACCTGCTTCTTATCTCTGCCAAGTCTTGCAAACTTAACCTTTCCATCCTTCAGTGCAAACAAGGTATCATCAGAACCTATTCCTACGTTTACGCCAGGATGAATCTTTGTACCTCTTTGACGAACAAGAATGTTACCGGCTAATACGAACTGACCGTCAGCTCTTTTGACACCAAGTCTCTTAGCTGCACTGTCACGACCGTTTCTTGAACTACCAACACCTTTTTTATGAGCAAAAAGTTGTAAATTAATCTTTAACATGAGATTACACCTCCTCATCCATTACCTTTACATGTTTGGGGTAAGCAAGCTCTATTTGTTTGAAGCCAACCTGTGCAGCTGCCATTATTATCTTGGCATCATGCTGCTGTTCAGGCGAAATATCAACATCAATGGAGCATAGCATAAAGCCATCTCTCTCTTCGAAAAAGTCCTTTATCCCTATAAGTTCATCCAGAGCACCCGCAGCAGTATAGGCTACAGCAGAAACTGCCGCACATACAATATCCCTGCCGGCTTTAGCATAACCTGCATGTCCCTTGACAACAAACTTTTTTATATTTCCTGCTTTATCCCTGCATATATTTACATTAACCATTTAATCGTATAACCCTTACGCATTAATCTTTTCGATCTGAACTTTTGTGTAAGGCTGTCTGTGACCTTGCTTCTTTCTTTCGTTCTTCTTTGCCTTGTATTTGAAAATTATAATCTTTTCACCTTTACCATGGCTGAGAACCTTACCGCTAACAGTAGCAGCGTCCAATACAGGAGCTCCAAAGTTAACTTTGCCGTCCTTTGATACAGCAAGAACCTTATCAAAAGTAACAGCTGAACCTTCTTCAGCAGCGAGCTTTTCTACGAAAACTACATCGCCTTCCTGAACTTTATACTGTTTTCCACCAGTCATTATTATAGCGTACATGATACACCTCCTACTAACAGTCTCGCCGACCCCAATGACGTAATACATATCTATGAATATGTCCATCACAGGCAATAATCTCTTATTAATTAAGGGATTATGTTTGATGAGCCTTGGCCGAGCGGCTACCGATATATTTTAGCACAGCAAGGAATCATTGTCAACCTGTTTAATTCTAAGCCCTCCGGCTTTTAAGTCACTTACAGGACAGACACTTATATTAATACGGCTTTGATCCGAATACTCCCGAATAAGCTTATCAGTATGACTTTCTATTATTTGTGCAACAGAGGTATGTACCTCAAGTTTTATAGCTTTGGAAGTTGATGTCTTAAGATATTCTCTGATTTCCTTAAGAATATTCATGGCATGGGTATCAACAGTATAAACCTTTCCGGCCCCGTCACAGCAAGGGCAGTCGCAGTTCATGACTGTGGAAAGCTCCTGACGCATCTTCTTCCTGGTCATTTCAACAAGTCCAAGTGCTGTCATTCCTAGAACTATTGTTTTAGTTCTGTCGTTCTTGAGGCTCTGCTTAAGAGAATCCAATACCATCTGCTGGTGCTCTGTATCATTCATATCTATAAAATCGATAATTACGATTCCGCCTATATCTCTGAGTCTCAGCTGTTTTGCAATTTCCTTTGTTGCTTCAATATTTGTTTTGAGCACAGTGTCTTCAAGGTTGTTATCCCCCACAAACTTTCCGGTATTGACATCTATAACCGTAAGCGCTTCAGTCTTATCAATAATAATATAGCCACCGCACTTTAACCATACTTTTCTGGCAAGAGCCCTTTCAATTTTTGTCTCTATCTGATAATAATCAAATATAGCATAATCTTTCCTGAAAAGTTCTACCCTGTTCTTGAGTAATGGCGAAATCATCTCCACCAATTCCAATACCTTAAAGTATTCCTTCTCGTCATTTATTATAAATTTGTCAACATTCCATGTAAACAAGTCTCTTACTGACCGGTAGATAAGATTGATGTCCCTATGAATACACCTTGGAACGGGACCACTGGTTTCCGACTGCTTTATTTTAGCCCATAGTTTTGTCAGAAATGACACATCTGTAATAAAATCAGCCTCGTCCTTACCTTCCGAAACAGTACGTACAATAAGTCCCATATTTTCGGGTTTTAGTTTTTCAGCTATTCTTTTTAGTTTCTGTCTCTCGCTATCGTTTTCAATTCTCCGCGAGATTCCTACATAGTCGGCGTTAGGCAGGAGCACCAGGTTTCGTCCAGGTAAGGTAATATGTGTTGAAACCCTTGGACCTTTAGTTCCTATAGGTTCCTTTATTACCTGAACTGTAATTTCCTGTCCCACCTTGAGTATATCTGAAATGTTATAGCCGGTATAATCACGGAATATTTCTATCTCGTCATCGTTGTATTCTTTCTGAGGAATTGCATCCCCAACATAAAGAAATGCATTTTTCTCATAACCTATATCGATAAATGCGGCCTGCATACCGGGCAAAACACTGCTCACTTTACCTCTGTATATATTTCCGACAAGCCCCTGATGATTCGTGCGTTCAATATGGATTTCAGCAAGTTCTTTATCCTCAAGGATTCCCACTCTGATTTCACCGACATTAACGTCCACAATTATCTCGTTAATCATGCGAATTCTCCAATTCCATCGCAGGAAAGTGCTACTTTCTGCGTATATGTTGTTTCCTAATTCATACCCTGCTCAATTATAAAATTTTACTGTCCATCGGGTCTAACAATTCTTCCTGATCTTTTACATACAGCTTGGATCTGTGAATTCTATCAATTTCAAACTGGGCGCCCAAAATGCCAAAGAGCGTTTCAACAAGCAGTTCAGGTTTTAGATTGGCTTTACTGCCGGCGCTGAGCAGCATTGTAAACTTAATGATGTTAAATGTGCCCATTGGCTGAAGCTGAAAATCAACATCAAAAATCATGCTGCGAATATCGGTATCTTTGATACCGCTTTTAGTTTTCTTTTTAACAATAATTTCTTTTTGTGAAAGAAACTTTTTTAGTTCTGCTTGAAAAGCCTTTTCATCAATATTTAGTTCTGTTCCCACCACAACAATATATTCAGAAGCTGATATTGTTGCCATTATATTCTTTTTCGTCTGCCTGGGCTTTGCAGAAAGTATCTCAAGACCAAGTGGAAGTTGAGAATTGAGTCTTTCCATAAATTCGTCCATGGACAGTCCGTCGTCTGTAAGCTCAAAGTCTCCATATTCTGCTTCACTTGTTACTCCTACGCTCAAAGGCAGGCCGAATACCATGCCGGGATGAGGGTTAAAGCCCTGTGAGTAAGCTATAGGGAGTCTCGCCCTTCTTATTGCACGCTCAAATACCTTCATCAGGTCCAAATGCGATATGAATTTGACTTCATCACCACGCCTGAATTTTACACGAATATTAACCAATTTATACCTCCCAAACTACATGCCGGGCATGTAAGTTATTTTCAATAATCTCCGCAAATACCGCTTTTAAAGCCCGCAGCTCCACAGCCGCCGCAATCCTCTTTGCAGTTTGGTGTTACCACACCCTCCAAAGACTTTTTGCTTTCACTGATAAGATATTTTTTTGATACCCCTATATCCACATGATCCCAGGGTAGTATCTCCTCATAAGCTCTTCTGCGGGTCACATAGAAGTATGGATCAACTCCACATTCTTCAAAAGCCTTCATCCAGTTTTCATACTTGAAATGTTCTCCCCAACCGTCAAATTTGCAGCCCAGCTGCCAGGCTTTAATCAATACCTTGCAAACTCTTCTGTCCCCACGGGCAAAAACAGCCTCCATAAAACTGAGCTTATTTTCATGATAATTATAGGTTATTTGCTTTGATCGAATCTTGTCCTTTAAATGCATTTGCTTTTGGTGGACATTCTCAATGCTGTCCTGGGGTTCCCATTGGAAAGGAGTAAAGGCTTTAGGGACAAAGGTAGCAGTGCTGACTGTCACATTCAGATTCTTTCCCCTCTTTTCTCTGGGAACATTTCTGTAGACATCAACTACTTTTAAAGCAAGGTCGGCTATGCCTCCTACATCTTCCAGTGTCTCTGTAGGCAGGCCAAGCATGAAGTACAGTTTAACGCCGCTCCAACCTCCATTAAAAGCAAGTGTAACAGCTTTGAGCAGGTCTTCTTCTGTTACTCCCTTGTTTATTACATCGCGCAGCCTCTGTGTTCCTGCCTCAGGCGCGAAAGTCAGACCACTTTTTCTTACTTTCTGAGCTTTTTCCATTAAATCCAGTGAAAACGAGTCAATTCTAAGAGATGGAAGTGAAAGATTAACCTTCCTCTCTTCCATATCTTCGAGCAAGCCTGTTGTCAGCGGCTCCAGACCAGTATAATCACTAGTGCTGAGTGAAGTTAACGAAATTTCCTCATAACCGGTGCTTTCCTCCAGCTTTTCAGCCAGTTCCAGCAGTCTCTCAGGGCTCTTTTCCCGTACAGGCCTATAAATAAAGCCTGCCTGACAGAAACGACAGCCTCTGGTACAACCTCTGAAGATTTCAAGCATAATTCTGTCATGAACAATATCCGTGTATGGGACAATAATTTTCTCAGGGAAATATACTTTGTCCATATCTTTAATAATGCGTTTTCTTATTTTTGAGGGATACTGTGCCTTAAGAGGAATAAACTCTTTGATAGTTCCATCCTCATTATAGGTAAATTCATAGAAAGAAGGGACGTAGATACCCTCAATTTTAACAATTTCCTCAAGGAAATCCTGCCTGGACCTTCCTGTTCCCTTCCAACGTCCGTACACGTCCATAACTTCATTTATTATTTCTTCACCCTCACCCATCATAAAGAAGTCAACTATTTCTGCCAAGGGTTCAGGATTATAGGCACAGGGGCCTCCTGCGCACACAAAAGGTGTCTCACCGTTTCTCTCTGCAGACATTATAGGAATTCCTGCAAGGTCAAGCATATTAACTATATTTGTAAAACTCATTTCATACTGGAGGGTAAAACCCACAAAATCAAAGTTCTTTATAGGGTCCTTACTTTCAAGAGCGTATAGAGGAATATTATTTTCCCTCATCTTTCCCTCCATGTCGGTCCAGGGTGCAAAAACCCTCTCACAATAACAATCTTCTCTTTCATTCAGTAAATGATATAAAATTTTCATTCCCAGATGCGACATTCCTATTTCATAGGTATCGGGAAAGCAAAATGCAAACCGTATATTGACGTTTTTAGGGTCCTTAATAACGCTATTCCACTCGTTGCCTGTATATCTTGATGGTTTTTCAACACTTTTCAGTAATGAATCCGATAGTTTAATACCCATTTTATCTCCATTTCCGCTTCAAAAAGCCCAAAAAAAAAGAATTGAATTCTTTTTTCTCCTTACAAATATATTGTTACCAAAATCTATTATAGCAAAATCAGAGCATTCTGATAATATATCTCACACGTAAGTAATTATCAACTTTTTTTAAACTTATGTCAAGCATTAACACATACAGATTAGCGTATAAAGCCTCCAAATGTCTGTTTAATAGTATCATTACTTGTATACTCTTTTATACAAGTTTAGTTTTAAAAAAAAGACTCACCGAATACAGTGAGTCTTCTCTGGTCGGAAATGCGAGAGTCGAACTCGCGGCCTCTTGGTCCCGAACCAAGCGCGCTACCAAACTGCGCTAATTCCCGAAACATTACACTAATATATTTTAGTACTAACAAAAGATTTTGACAAGACTAAAAGTTGATAAAAGTTTTACCAAAGCAGCCTGGTCTTTTATACCTGTATCTTCTTGAATTCTTCAATTTTACCGGATATAAATTCGATAATCTGTTTATGTTCAGCCTTCCCATTTCCCGTTATGTTCATAGGTTCTCCGAAGGAAATACAAACCGGTTGCTTCCTGCGTATTGGCCCGATATCTTTTACAAGCTTTCCATTTCCCCAGAAATCTGTTTTTATAGCGATCGGGATAACAGGGACTCCAGCTTCTTTTGCCAGCTTTACACCTAAAGTATTAAACTTTTCCGGATCAAAATTTTCCTGACGGGTGCCCTCGGGAAATAATACAATTGAAGTGCCTTTTGCTATCGTTTCCTTACCCTTATTTAAAACATTAATGAGATCCTGTCTTGAATTCTTTCTGGATACAACAATGGGATTACGGCTTCTCATAATATTGCCAAACAGTGGCATAGACACCAGACTGTCCTTTACAACATAGGTAACTTCTTTTAATGGGGCAATTATACAAGGAAAAACAAAGGTTTCCAGTGTACTCATGTGATTACTAACAAAAACTACTGGTCCTTCAACTTTTGAAATATTTTCAATTCCGTCAATAAATAATCTACCACCGCTTTTTTCAATATTCTCAAAAATTCTGTAGCTGGAATGAGCCCATTCCTCAGTATCGTATTTATTTTTAACTGCCAACCGGCTGCCCTTTACAACTTCTTTACCGTAACCGTAAACAAAGTACCACCTGGTGCTCAAAAATAGCTTATCAAAAAAATTTCTTCTGTTTCCCTGTGTCTCATATTTATCAGAATTAAAAAATGGTTTTAACATTAAAATTCACATCCGTTTAATTGATTTTTCCAGAAATTCTAAAACGCTAGGGATTATTATATCCTACATTTTATTCCATGTCTACAGTCACAGTTATTAATGAGATTTATCCATATTCACTAATAATATATGTAAAAACCAACGGAAAATTTACCGATATGTTTTTATAAATATTTTAATAATTATACTGAAAAATGACGGCTTTTAGAATATAATGTAGTTAAGGAACAAACTATTTAATCGACTAATACTAAATTATTGATATGGAGATTTCTAATGAATGCAAAAGACATTAAAATGGGAACTAAATTAGAGGTTGAAATACCTGATTATAAAAGCAGCAGGAATAAGGAAGAATCAACTCCCAGTTACATAAGCCAACTGGCAGATGTTATTGATGAGAAAACAATTAGTATTGTTTCTCCTATGAGCGAAGGAAGAATGAAATTTTTGTCAAGAGACTCTGAACTATTTATATATTATTTAAATGAGAGACAGGAGCTTTTATACTTTAAAGGGCTTGTTAAAGGTCATAGAAAAAGCGGGGCTCTTGATATATTTGACATCTCTATTGTCAGCGAGTTTAACAAGATTCAGAGAAGACGCTTCTATAGACTTGACGTTGTGTTAAGCAGTCTTTATAAGGTAGTAGACCAACAATTAATCAGTACAGATAAACTGGAATTTCAGAACATTAATCCGTCTGAGTTAAAGTCTGCTTACACCAAAAATATAAGCGGTAGCGGATTTTGTCTGGTTCTGGATGAAAAAATTGATTCAGGAGCTGTACTAGATATAAGTGTCAACCTTGAAGGTTCAGCCACAATAAGGGTATTAGCCCAAGTCATAAGAACCTCAGTTGAAAAAGCAAAAAAATATGAGATAGGTCTACACTATATAAAAATCTCCCCTAGAGATTCTGATATTCTTACTCGCTATATTTTTGAAAAGCAAAGACAAATTTTAAAAAATACAATGCAAGCTAAACTCAAATAAGAGTTTAGCTTTTCTTTATTTGTACTGCCCGGGTTATAGAGGAGGCACCATGCCTTATACGTATATTGTCAATGGTTTTTTCAAGCTTTTCCTCTTTATCAGACTGTTTGTATTCATCGCTTTCCTCAAACAGCATAAGCTGCTTAGGCCGGTTTTCTTTTTCGAAGCTGGTTATACTTATTCCTACCAATCTTACAGGTCGTGAACTGTTCCAATTCTTTTTCATAAGCGTATACCCCGTTTCAAAGATTTCTTTTGTCAGGTAAGTAGGTTTTATACTTACCTGTCTGGTTATACTTTGAAAATCGGAATATTTTATTGAGATTTGAATAGTTCCAGCTTTTTTATTATATTTTCTGGCATCAAACCCCACCTCTTCACAAAGTTCGAAAAATATAGCTCTTATGGCCTGAAGATCTGTTACGTCCTCTGAGAGTGTAGTAGAACGGCCAATTGATTTCATCTCGCCCAATGTATGAGGAGTTACGGGTGAGCAATCCAGACCGTTAGCATAGGCCTGTAGTTCGTACCCTAGCTTTCCAAGACATTTTTCCAGTTCTTTTATATTATATTCAGCAAGATCTCCGATTGTCATAATACCTAAATTATTCAGCTTGATACCTGTTTGTCTGCCCACCCCGTACATTTCTGTTACCTTTAAGGGCCAAAGCTTTTCCTTAACATCCTTGAGCCATAATTCGGTAATTCCCATTGGCTTCTTCATTTCAGATGCAATCTTAGCCAGCAGCTTATTTTCCGATATGCCTATAGAGCACCATAAGCCAAGGTTTTCATTAATGTCCGCCATGATTCTTCTGGCAGCCTCACCGGGCGTACCAAACAGATTTTCAGTTCCTGTCATGTCCAGCCAGGCTTCATCAATGCTATTCTGCTCCAATACCGGTGAATAGTTGCCCAGCAGTGACATTACTTCTCTTGATCTTGCTTCATAAAAACTGTGGTCAGGTGGTATTAGAAGCATTCCGGGACATAACTTTAGTGCCTGGTGGACTACCATTGTAGTTTTAACTCCAAATTTTCGAGCTTCATAATTGGCAGCAAGAATTATACCCGACCTATTTTTTGGATCTCCTGCAACTGCTGCAGGTTTTCCAATAATATGGGGGTTTCTTGACATTTCACAGCTTATAAAAAAAGCATTCATATCAACCAGAAAAACAGTTCTTCCCATTATTTTCACTCCAAATCACTGTTGAGACGAATCCAAATTGTGCTTAGACTTTTCTGGTATATTTGCCTTCGTCTCATTAAAACTACAAAAACTACAAAGGGGCTGCTAAAAAGCAGCCCCTTCATTTTATTATGTCTTATTTAGCGGATTTAGCCATCTCAGCAAGCTGTGCAAATCCAGCTGCATCGTTCACTGCCATATCAGCGAGAACTTTTCTGTTAAGTTCGATTCCTGATTTCTTTAATCCACTTATGAATCTGCTGTAGGATAAACCGTTTATTCTTGCAGCAGCATTTATTCTAGCTATCCAGAGCTTTCTGAAGTCTCTCTTCTTTGCTCTTCTATCACCGAAAGCATAGTTTAAAGATTTCATTACGGCTTGGTTAGCCATTCTAAAGAGCTTGCTCTTTGCTCCAAAATATCCTTTTGCAAGCTTCAATATTTTTTTATGTCTTGCGCGAGTTCTCATCGCACCTTTAACTCTTGCCATAGTCCTTCGTCCTCCCTCTTATTTATATGGAATAAGTTTTCTAATAGCAGCTTCGTTAGCAGCTGAAACGTATGCACCTAATCTGTGGTGCTTCTTTGCCTTTGTCGCCTTGGAAACGAGTCTATGGCTTCTCCAAGCCTGACTTCTTTTGATCTTTCCTGTAGCTGTTACTCTGAATCTCTTTTTTGATGCACTGTGAGTCTTTAACTTTGGCATATTTATTCTCCTCCCATCCTACTGCTTTGGATTAAGTATCATTATCATACTTTTGCCTTCAAGTTTAGGTTTCTTTTCAACCACTCCAACGTCTTTTACTTCTTCAGCAAACTTGTCCAGAATTTCATTGCCTATAGAGGTGTAATGCATTTCTCTTCCTCTGAATTTAACTGACACCTTAACTTTGTCTCCATCCTTCAAGAACTTATATGCGTTCTTTACCTTGAATTCAAAGTCATGATCCTCAATTGAGGGAGATACTCTGACTTCTTTTATGCTTATGATCTTTTGATTCTTTCTTGCTTCCTTCTCCTTCTTGGCAAGCTCGAACATGTATTTACCATAATCCATTATCTTGCAAACAGGTGGAACTCCCTGCGGAGCAATCTTAACCAGGTCAAGATTCTTTGAATTGGCAAGCTTTTGGGCATCTTTAACTGCCATGATACCAAGCATATTACCATCAGAATCGATAAGTCTGACTTCTTTATCCCTGATTTCCTCATTGATCATTAATTCATTTTTGCTAATAGTTGACACCTCCGAAATATAATAGGCAGAAGATTTACTTCAAGTCCTCACTAAAATAAAAAACAATAAAAAAAGTGGATAGAAAAAGTATCCACAATAATCTCAGTCAGTACGAAAACCGCACTTTAATAACCGATATTAACCCTGCAAATCAATAGTCCGCTGGGTGAGAAGTGGAAAACTTCTTCTTGTTTTGCATAAATATGATAACAAAATATGATTTACTTGTCAATTGAAATTTTATTTTAAAGTGTAAAATGTTTATAAGTACTTACGTACTGTGTAATATTTATCATTTAATACGTTCATATACCAGAAATTTATAATCAAAAGGATTTTTTTCATCCCTAATTCCCGGCTCAGCTGAAATCAGTTTCCACTGTGAGTAATCTATCTTTGGAAAAAAAGCATCTGCCTCAAATTCACTGTCTATCTCTGTAATATATAACCTGTCAGCAAGCGGCAGAAAGGCTTTATATATTTCAGCCCCTCCAATAATAAATGCTTCCTTTTCAGATATACAAGTCTTCGCTTTCTCAATTGAATCAACTGTTATACAGCCCTCCGGCCGATAGCCTGTATCTCTTGTAATGACTATGTTTGTACGTCCGGCTAAAGGTTTTCCTATGGATTCAAAGGTTTTTCTGCCCATTATAACAGGTTTCCCGAGTGTTACCTTCTTAAAGTATGCAAAATCCGAAGGAAGATACCAGGGCATTCTGTTTTTGCAGCCCAGCTCGTTATTCTTCCCCATTGCCCAAATCATTGAGATCATATAGCAACAGCTCCCTTTATGTGTGGATGAGGATCATAATCCGTAAGTGTGAAGTCCTCAAATTTAAAGGAGAACAAATCCTTTACATCAGGGTTTATATTCATTTTTGGCAGCGCTCTGGGCTCTCTTGAAAGCTGGAGTTTAACCTGTTCCAGGTGGTTAAGGTATATATGTGCGTCGCCCAGAGTGTGGACAAATTCGCCCGGCTTTAAGCCGCATGCCTGTGCAACCATCATTGTAAACAGGGCGTATGAAGCGATATTAAACGGTACGCCAATAAATACATCTGCGCTTCTCTGATAGAGCATACAGGACAGCGTGCCGTTTACGACGTAGAACTGATAGAAGCAGTGGCAGGGCGGCAGTGCCATCTTATCTATTTCTCCAACATTCCAGGAGCAGACTATCAGTCTTCTGGAATCAGGATTGTTCTTAATCTGAGAAATAACGTCACCTAACTGATCAATCTGCCTTCCATCTGAAGTCCCCCACGATCTCCACTGATGTCCGTAAACAGGGCCTAACTCACCGTTTTCATCAGCCCATTCATCCCAGATAGAAACCCCGTTATCCTTTAGATATTTTATATTTGTCTCTCCTTTTATGAACCAAAGTAATTCATGAATAATTGATTTCAAGTGGAGTTTTTTTGTTGTCAGTAATGGAAAGCCTTCCTGTAAATTAAATCTCATTTGATATCCAAAAGTACTTATTGTTCCTGTACCTGTTCTGTCTTCCTTTTTTATACCATTCTTTAATATGTGATCACACAAATCAAGATATTGTTTCATTATTCAATCCCCCAAAACAAATTTTTTAAAACCTGTCCTGTATATTATTTCATATTTTAAATTTAAACACAAATTTCAAAATTCCCAATAACTAATAATAAAGCTCGCCTTGTCTTAAAATATTACTTCCACTTGTTTTTTAAGCTTTTATTATAGTTTTTAAGAGGTTTGAATAATACCTCAGTCCCGGTGGACGCCAATATAAACACAATGAGCATAGCAAAATATCTGTACCTTACCTGAATCTCAATCAGCATATGTATACCGAAATAAAACAGCAGAATAATTATAAGCAGAAGTGCTACAGAGTTAAACCTTGGGTTGCCAAACATACGCACCAGACCGATAGCCAATAAGATAAATATTCCTACATAATACATTTTTTCTATTCCCATTACTACCGGTTCAACTTTTTTTATTTTCTCAGGAGCTACCAGCTTTCCATCTCTTTCCTCATAATTACTCCACATTAGGGTGTCAGGCTGAGCCCACATTACACCAATTTTAATTCCCATGAAGGCAAGCATTCTGTAAGGTTCTATCTGAAGCCTTTCCTTTACTGTGTCCAGTGCCTTGTCATTTCTCTCCGATATATTCTTTATAGTGAATATTTTATTCTCATCTTCATAGGAAAACTGCCCCATTGATTTTTGATTCAAGCCCACAACAAATTTCCACAGAGGCATATTGTTTTTCAGACCTTCAGTGTTAACTCCTGTGCCCCTTACAGCTGCAGACAACCCAAAGCCGACAACAATATAAACTGCAATAAGTAATGCAGAGAATATAACCTTCCCTTTACCCCTTTTATTCTTTATTTCAAGCACCGTCCATACTACTATTGATGCTATTATAACTACGCCCAATGGTCTCACAGCATTTCCCACAGCTATAAGTATTCCAGCTGTAACGCTCCTGAATAAGAGGCCTATATTTTCATTTAGTAAAACATAAATTGCCACTAAGAACATAAAAGCTGCAAAGTGTTGGTTTGTCAAAACTGAAGTCAGGAAATACGGAGCAGGATAGAATAAATACAAAAGAGCTACAAATCTGGCAGTTAAATCATTTGATACCTTTCTCGAAATAAGATAAATCAGCACATTGGAACCTGCCATAAAAAAGCAGTTTACAAGTTTAAGAGAAAGCAGACCAGTACCGAAAAGCTTCATAATTCCAGCATAATAAATGACAGGACCGGTTTGATAAGCCCAGGTTTTAAAATAGGAGTAACGTTCAAGCCCTATCTTTCCGTTAACTAAATCCACAGCATAATTGTAGAACAGTCCAAAATCTGAAACAGGTTTTGTATTCATAAAATATGCAAAAGTTCCTTTAACTAAAAACGCCATTATAAAAACCATAATGGCGAAGGCAGCTGGCATTATATCAAGTTTTGCAGAGACAAATAAAATAACAGCAAATACAGGAATTATTAGAAGAGCATACAGCCACGAGTTTAAATACACCGAAACCCCTATATTAATAATGGCTATATAGATTGAGAATATGGCTGTAACCAAAACTATAATCTTGTAAAATGATGACGAAGGTCTTATTGTTTCCATCAATTACCTCTTAATTATTCATGCAGCTTCTCTTTTTTGTCCTCTTCAAACCCTGTCAATTCACCAACAATATAGAGAGGTCTCGCTTTTACCTCTTCGTATATTCTCCCCACATATTCACCCATAATACCTAAGACTATAAGCATTACGCCGTTGAGGAAAAGGGTTACTGCTATTGAGGATGCCCACCCTGAAACCACATCATTTTTTATGAATTTCTGAACAAGTACAATAATAAGGTATATAAAGCTTAGGGCCGATACCAGCATTCCGATAAAGGTTGCAAGCTTTAAGGGTTTATATGAAAAAGAGAATATTCCGTCGCCTGCGAGCTTAAGCATTTTCTTTAACGGATATTTTGTTTCTCCAGCAAATCTTTTTTCTCTATGATAATCTACGCTGGTTTGCTTGAAGCCAACCCAACTTACAAGTCCTCTCACATACCTGGATCTCTCGGGCAGACATTTCATCGCATCACATACTTTTCTATCTATAAGTCTGAAATCTCCCACATCCACAGGGAGCTTAACGTCAGTCATGCTGTCAAGGAAGCGGTAGAAAATTTTAGCTGTGAGTTTCTTAAAGATGGTTTCTCCGTCTCTGTGCAATCTTCTTCCATAGACGACCTGATAACCTTCCATCCATTTGTCCACCATTTTAAGAATAATTTCTGGAGGATCTTGTAAATCTGCGTCAATTATAACAATAGCATCTCCCTTGGCATAATCCATTCCGGCAGTAATGGCTATCTGGTGTCCGAAATTCCTGGCGAAGTTTATAACACGGACCTGATTGTTCCGGGCAGCTATATCCTTCAACTTTGAGTACGTATTATCCCTACTTCCGTCATTGATAAAAATGTACTCAACCTCCATAAAATAATCTTTGAATACTTCGGATAAACGCCTGAAAGTTTCATCAATTACCTCTTGTTCATTATAAACAGGTACTACAACTGACAGCAGCTTTTTTGACATAGCCTTCCTCCATAAGCTCTTAAGCTTAACAATAAATTTTCATAAAAACTAGTAATTCCAAATAAAACCAACGAAACACCAAAAGATATTATAACACAGCGTGAAAACCCAGTAAACCTATTGAAGCAACCATCTATTTACGTAAGCTTTATTTATAGTTTTAATTCAATAGAGATTATTGTCAATTCCGGCTGTTTGTAATACAGAATATTAATTAAAAAATAAGAGGCATCTTGTATGACGCCTCTTATTCTTCTAATTGTTAGCTTAGATTATTTGGTTAAAACTATCTTGCCCTTGTTCTTATTTCTTCAACTATCTTGTCAACAAACTGGTCGGCAGACATGGTTCCGAGATCTCCGTCTTTTCTTGATCTTACGGCCACAGCATCGTTTTCCATTTCCTTGTCACCTATGACAAGCATATATGGTATCTTTTCCATCTGAGCCTCTCTGATCTTATAGCCAATCTTTTCATTTCTGTAATCAACTTCAACTCTTACGCCTTTATCTTTTAACATTTGTCCCACTTTTTGAGCAAAATCATGATGTTTGTCAACTAATGGCAATATTTTTGCCTGTACGGGACACAGCCAGGTTGGGAAAGCTCCTGCATACTTTTCTATAAGCATTGCCAGTGTTCTTTCGTAGCAGCCTATTGAAGTTCTGTGTATTACATAAGGATGCTTCTTCTCATTGTTCTTATCAATATAAACCATATCCAGACGTTCAGCCAACGCAAAATCAACCTGTACTGTAATTATTGTATCTTCCTTGCCGTGAACGTTCTTAAACTGAATATCCAGTTTAGGTCCATAGAAGGCTGCCTCGCCTTCTGCTTCCTTATAATCTATCTTCAAATGATCAAGAATAGTTCTCATCTTACCCTGAACATCTTCCCAATCTTCAGCATTACCTATATATTTTTCTTTATTATTCGGATCCCATTTGGAGAATCTGTAGGTTACATCATCCTGAATCCCAAGTGTCTCCATCATAAATTTGATAAGGTCAACAACACCCTTAAATTCCTCTTCCAACTGTTCAGGTGTACATACCAGGTGACCTTCAGAAATAGTAAACTGACGGACACGAATGAGACCGTGCATTTCACCGGAAGCTTCATTTCTGAACAGAGTTGAAGTCTCGCCGTATCTTATGGGAAGGTCACGGTAGCTGTGAAGTTTTGATTTATATATCATAAACTGGAAAGGACAGGTCATTGGTCTTAACGCCATCACCTCATCATCCTTTTCCTCATCTCCGAGTACGAACATGCCTTCCTTATAGTGCTGCCAGTGGCCCGACAGCTTGTAAAGATCGCTCTTTGCCATTAATGGAGTTTTTGTGAGTACATAGCCTCTTCTTTCCTCTTCATCCTCAACAAATCTCTGAAGAGTCTGTACAATCTTCGCGCCCTTAGGCATCAGCAAAGGCAAGCCCTGTCCGATTTCTTCAACTGTCGTGAAGAGTTCCAGTTCCCTTCCCAGCTTGTTGTGATCACGTTTTTTTGCTTCCTCAAGTCTTGTTACATAATCCTCCAGTTCGCTCTTCTTAGGGAACGCAGTACCATAAACCCTCTGGAGCATTTTGTTCTTTTCATTACCTCTCCAGTAGGCACCGGCTGCACTCATAAGCTTTACAGCTTTGAGTTTGCCTGTCCAAGGCAGATGAGGGCCTGCACACAGATCTACAAAGTCACCCTGTTTATAGAAGGAAATTTCTTCTCCTTCGGGCAGGTCCTTAATCAATTCCATCTTATAAGGCTCACCTTTTTCTTCCATGAACTTAATTGCCTCTTCCCTAGGAAGGGTAAACCTCTCCATGGATAGGTCTTCTTTAATAATTTTCTCCATTTCCTTTTCCAGCTTGGATAAATCTTCAGGTGAAAAGTTTTTTTCTACGTCAAAGTCATAATAAAAACCATTATCAATGGCTGGACCTATTGCTAGCTTTACAGCCGGGAAAAGCCTTTTAACTGCTTGTGCAAGTACATGTGATGCAGTGTGTCTGTACGCGAATCTACCGCCTTCATCATTAAAGGTAAGAAGACTTAAGGAGCAGTCTTTATCCAGTTTAAAGCTTAAATCCTTAACCTTTCCGTCAACCTCACCTGCCAGTGCGGCTCTTGCAAGGCCTGCGCTAATACTTTCAGCGACCTCCAGAATTGAAATACCCTCTTGGTATTCTTGTACACTTCCATCTTTTAGTGTAACTTTAATCATGTATAATCTCCTTTTTTATAGTGTAAAATGTTTACTTATCTTTATTTTTGACTTCAGTAGTAATCTTAGCTCTAAAAGCTTCTACATCCATACTCCCCAAATCACCATCTTTTCTAGATCTCACTGCTACTGTGCCGGCTTCCATTTCCTTATCCCCGATAACAAGCATATATGGGTTTTTATCCATCTGTGCTTCCCTGATTTTATAGCCTATTTTCTCATTTCTTGTGTCTACCTCAACCCTGATGTCATTCTGTTCAAGTATACTCTTTATTTTATAGGCATAATCGTGATGTTTTTGCACCAACGGCAGTATTTTTACCTGAACGGGACTTAGCCAGGTCGGGAAAGCTCCCGCGAAATGCTCAGTCAGAATCGCAATAAACCTCTCAATGCTTCCAAAAACTACTCTGTGAATCATTACGGGTCTGTGTTTTTCTCCATCAGGGCCAACATAAGTTAAATCAAATCTTTCAGGAAGATTCATATCAAGTTGGATAGTTCCGCACTGCCAGGTGCGCCCTATTGAATCTTCCAGATGGAAATCTATTTTGGGCCCATAAAATGCTCCGTCCCCTTCATTTATTTTATAGGTCATTCCCTTTGAATCCAAGGCTTCCTTTAAAGCTGTGGTAGACAGTTCCCACATTTCGTCTGAACCTATTGATTTTTCAGGCCTAGTTGATAGTTCTACATTATATTTAAAGCCGAATACCCTGTAAAAATTATCAATAAGATCAATAACTCCAATAATTTCATCCTTTATTTGCTCAGGTGTCATGAATATATGTGCATCATCCTGAGTAAAACATCTTACTCTCATTAAGCCATGAAGTGCACCTGATAATTCATGCCTGTGCACCAGACCTAATTCACCCATTCTCTGAGGAAGATCACGGTAGGAATGGAGTTTCCTCTTAAAGACCAGTATTCCTCCCGGACAGTTCATAGGCTTGATTGCAAAGTCCTGTTCATCTATTTGCACGGTATACATATTTTCCTTATAAGTATCCCAGTGTCCTGACCTGAGCCATAATTCCTTGTTGAGAATAATTGGAGTCTTTATTTCCTGATATCCTGCATTTTTATGTTCTGACCTCCAGAAATCCTCCAGCAGATTGCGCAGTACCATACCCTTAGGCATAAAGAACGGGAAACCGGGACCTTCATCCAGAATATCAAAAAGCTCCAGCTCTTTTCCAAGCTTTCTGTGATCACGTTTTTTAGCTTCTTCCAGCCTTGTTATATATTCATCCAATTCGCTTTTCTTTGGAAAAGCTGTTCCATAGATTCTTTGTAGCATCCTGTTATTTTCATTACCTCTCCAATAAGCACCTGCGGAGTTTAGGAGTTTAACGGCCTTAAGCTTTCCTGTAGATGACAGATGGGGCCCGGCGCATAAATCAACAAATTCGCCCTGCTTATAGAAGGATATCTCTTCATTTTCCGGAAGTTCCCTGATTAATTCAACCTTATACGGCTCTTCCCTCTCCTCCATGAATTTTATAGCTTGATCTCTCGGAAGTGTAAATCTTTCCAGAGGTAAATCTTCTTTGATGATTTTTTCAATTTCCTTCTCAAGTATAGCCAAATCTTCAGGAGTAAAAGCCTTTATGACTTCAAAGTCATAATAGAAGCCATTTTGAATTGCCGGCCCTATTGCAAGCTTTACTGAAGGAAAAACCCGTTTTGCAGCTTGAGCTAAAACATGAGATGCAGTGTGCCTGTATGCATTTTTCCCTCCCTCATCCTCGAAGGTCAACAAATTTAATGTACAATCTTTTTTAAGACTATAGTTCAGATCTTTTACCTTACCATCCACTTCACCAGCAAGGGATGCTCTCGCCAATCCCGCACTAATGCTTTCAGCAACTTCCCGGATGGTAACTCCGTTTGGAAATTCCTTAATAGTTCCGCCTTTTAAAATTACTTTTATCATACCCAACCTCCATTAACTTCCTTGACTGTATATACATACATTCATGTAATAATATATTTTTTGTAATTTATAGACATAAAAAACTCCCGTCCCAAAGTCTTGTTTACAAGACTTTATAAGGACGAGAGTTTATCCCGTGGTTCCACCCTACTTGATGCTCATTGCGTATCATTTTAACACGCAGATTATAACGTAATCACCGATAAGGCTCAGAGGTGGTTTTCAGTAAATTGTCGGTCCGTTTACTCACAGCTGTTGTAACCGGTCTCTGTAACCACATTTTTTACCTACTCTTCTCATCAACGCCTTTGTCAATATATAATATACTAATGCATTTGTTCTTATAAATAATACCATACTCAATTATTTATAATTTATTATATTCTTACAAAAATTAAGTGTCAATACTACTGTACGTATAATGTTTTACCAGATAATATTACTGTTCTAAATTACCCTTCTAGTCCTGAAGGTTAATTACAGGGTTGGATAACTTACCTATTCCTTCGATTTCTACCTCCACAAGGTCACCATGCTTCATAGGTCCTACTCCTTCCGGAGTGCCGGTAGTAACAATATCACCTGGTTCCAAAGGAATAACTTTAGAAATAAAACTAATAAGAAAATCTGTCTTAAATATATGCATCGAGGTGTCCCCATGCTGTTTCACTTCACCGTTTAACAGTAATTTCACATCAAGCTTGGAATAATCAAGGTCGGTCACTATATACGGTCCTATTGGACAGAAGGTCTCGTAGTTTTTCCCCCTAATCCATTGTCCGTCTGCTCTCTGAATATCCCTTGCTGTTACATCATTAAGACAGGTTGCTCCAAAAATATATTCTTTAGCCTGCTCAGGTTCTATATTTTTGCAGTACTTGCCTATAACGACTGCGAACTCCGCCTCATAATCAACCCTCTTTGATATTTGGGGTAAAACTATTGTGTCGCCTGGTCCTATAACAGTATGAGGAAGCTTGATAAAAATTACAGGGCTCTCGGGGATATCCCTTCCGGAAAACTCTTTTACATGGTCCACATAATTTAAACCTACAGCAACAACTTTTCCAGGTTTACATGGTGCCATAAGTTTTACATCCCTAATATCGTATTTCTTATCAGTTATTGATGGTTTATCAAGAAAACTACCATCTAATTCGGTAATCTCATTACCATTCAAGACACCGTATCTTTCTATACCTTCAGATAAAAATCTAATAAATTTCATATTTTCATACCGGCAATAACACCGATAACCCTCCATATAACAGTATTCTGATGAAATTATACCACAGCAAAATTGTACCCGCAATGCGCTAAAACATGTGTACTGGACTCAATTTATGACTAATGCATATGGAACCTGGAAATAATTATTCTAATAAATGATAATTAAGTTTGACTAGATTATGTCACCTTAAGGACCAATAACATTTTCGGAGGGTAATGTTGAGAAATTCAAGACTTAAACGTTACAAAAAATACAGACAAAAAAAATTATTCAAATTCATTTTAATTGGCGTTATAATCCCTTCCGTTTCAATTCTGACGGCTTATGTATTCATTGAAGTTCTCGTTCTGCCGTCAATATTAAAGTGATTGTTAATGTTGCATACTATTTGTCTTTATTAATAAGATAAAATCGTTTATTAATGCTATTTGAATTACGTTTCTCTGCTACTATAATATTAGTATGAAATTAAATTATATTTTCCTCCTTTAAATTATTTTCAAAACCGGCTCCCAAAGCCGGTTTTTATTTATTTCCAGCTAAACACAAATATAATCTTTTATTTTCTCAAAGGTTTTTTGCTTTATTCCAGTAATTTTCATAATATCTGTTACCTTTGAGAATTTACCGTTCTTTTCACGATATTCAATAATTGCTTTTGCAGTAGCAGGCCCAACATTCGGCAGTTCCTCCAGCTCAGCCTGGGGGGCGGTATTTATATTCACAAGGCTGCTTTTTTTATCTTCTCCGGAATCTGGTTGTTTATCACTTATTACTGCACCCAGGCTGTCGCTGATAATTTCTACACCACTGTTCAATTTTTCACTTGCTCCTGCCGCTCCTGAACCTGCTGACGGACCAAGTTTTGTGCCGGCCTGCTGTTCAACATTCTCAGTTTGCTTCTGTGGGGTCTTTTGACTCGATTTAGGGCCAGAGTTATTTTTTTGAGCTGAACCTTCATTTACAGGAGAAGCATTTGCATTTTTTCCCTGTAAAACTGATGGTTTTGCTTTTATCCTAAGCATAGTGTTCTTGTCAAGTTCAAAAGCCAGGTTTATATTTTCAAGATCAGCATCCTTTGAGGGACCCCCGGCCTCTTCTATTGCATCCTCAATAACAGCTCCCCGGTCTAGAGTTACGACACCCGGCTTATTAACACAACCCACAACATAAACCTTAATCTTTGCAGGCTCTCTATCCTGATTTTTATCAGTATCATTAAAATTGTCATTTAAACCGGCAGAATATGTGCTGTCGGGTAAAGGATTTTCAATAACCGGCTCTCTGAGAGGCTGATAAATTTTGTTCAAGAAATAACCCAGTATGCCGGACCCAATGATAAGGAGTAAACAAAATCCTATTATGAGAGCCTTATTAATGAAATATTGCTTTCCAAAAAGAGTAATTTCCATAAATACCTCCGAACTATTAATATTTATAAATTTATGAAACCAAAGGGATATATAAGATTACATAATATAAATTGCACCAGACGGCAATTTTCAGCATATTATTCTATTACAGGCATTTTGTAGTTGACATAAAATGATGCTATAAAATTGTTCAATAATTATATGTCAGTGTTCAAAACTTAATCAAGGGATATTAACAGAGATTTGATAATTAGAATTTATAAAACTCAAATGACAATATAATTATAATACATTTATTTACATATTGCTATATAAATAACAAATATTGTCGAAAGGTTTCAAATTTTCTGTTTTTGCTTTATACTAATATGAGATGCATTTTACTAAGGAGGAATTATGAAGAAAGCACTCGCCACATTTATACTTGCCATTATATTAACATTTCAGATATCGCCTGCTTTTTGTAAGGACCTTGATATTGATGCAGCTGCTTACATATTGATGGACGCAAAAACTGGAAATGTCTTATATGAGCATAATGCTGATGAGCGACTTAGACCTGCGAGTACCACTAAAATTGCCACAGCCCTTGTAGCACTGAAATACGGAGAACTCAGTCAGGTAATGACCGCCAGCCAGGAAGCCGTTTCGGATATAGGCGTAGGTGGAATGAATATTGGTATAATGGCCGGAGAACAAATGACTCTGGATGATCTGTTACATGCTTTACTTATAGTTTCGGCAAATGAAACTGCAAATATTATTGCTGAAAATCTGTTTTCTGACAGAGAGAAATTTATTGAAGAAATGAATAAAACCGCAGCAGCCGCAGGAGCTAATAATTCAACGTTTACAAACCCCTGCGGGATTGACGAGTATGAGAAGGATGCCAATCACTTTTCAACAGCCAGAGATTTGGCACTGATAGCAAAAGAATGCCTAACCTACCCTGTTTTTAAGGATATAATAAATCAAAAGCAGCTAGACATGCTTGGTCCTACAAATAAACATGATAAATGGAATGTGTTAAACAATACCAATAAAATGCTGGGAAAGTCTTTTAATTATGGCCCTGACACAGGAGATGACCGGAATCAGTTCACCATAACGGGTTTAAAAACCGGTTCAACCATGAGAGCTGGCGCCAACTTTATTTCCTCAGCCGTTAATAAAGATGGGCTTGAGCTTATTTCTGTAATTCTGGGTGTCAACAATAAGCCGGGCAGAACTGTATTTGATTTTACTGAAACCCTGCTTAGGGCCGGTTATGAAAACTATTCCAGTAAGTTGATAATAGACAGAAATGAAATTATTCAGAAAGTTGTGGTAAAGGATGCGGCTGATGATGGTCATTTGGATCTTGTAACAAACGGAAAGGTTGAAGCTATCCTTCCCAATGACAAAAACTTATGGAAACTAGATAAGAAAGTAAGTATAAATCAAGATATCAAAGCACCTATTACCAAAGGTACAGTTTTAGGAAATATAACCTATACTCTGGATGGCGCAAAAATTGGTAAGGTTGATATCGTATCTTCCAGGACCATTGATCAAAGTTTAAAAGTTAAGACAAAGCTATATGTTAGTAAAATAACTGACTCACCTGTTTTCAGGTATTCCGTTACGGTGGTTTGTGTTCTGATTTTTTTCTTTATTCTTAGGAGAACGTTGAGACGTATTTCGAGAAGAAGAATATACAGAATTAAGGAAAAACATAAATGGTAAATATAAATAATTTTTAATCTTCTATATTGATTTAATTTCAATATACTTATATTATAGTATATGTTTGAAAGATAACTGCACAAGTGAGCCATTAATGACTGAGAACAGCAATATCCTATATTAAACAGATGGTTCAAAACAGAAAACGAGGTCAAAAAACAGCATTATTTGCTTATTAAAAGGGGTGTAATCAATGAGAGCCGAACCGATTTACCAAGTCAGGAAAATCTATGATCTCAAAGATATGATGGTTCAAAGTGCAAATTTGTTTGGATCAAGAAATGCATTTTTAATCAAAGGCAAAAATGGAGAGTATTACTCAAAAACATATACTGAGTTAAAAAGTGAAATTGACGCTCTGGGCACAGCCCTTATAGATTTGGGGTTAAAAGGCAAGAAAATAGCCATTTTGTCTCAAAATAGAGCTGAATGGTGTACAACATATCTCACTGTTACCGGCGGAGTCGGAATTGTGGTTCCTCTTGACAGGGAGCTTCCATTTAATGAAATAGAAAACCTTATATCAAGAGCCGGAGTTAGTGCCGTAGTTTTTTCATCCAAGCATAGAAAAGACATGGTTAAGCTTTCACAGTCTTCCGAGATTGAGTTTTTTATCGATATGGATTTGGAAGAAGACGATGAAAATAATTTTATATCACTCAAAAGTTTGATTGAAAAAGGAAAAACTCTGGTATCCAGCGGTGATAGAAGTTATATTGATGCTGTCATAGATCCAGACAAAATGGCAGCACTTATATTCACATCCGGTACAACAGATCTTGCAAAAGGTGTTATGCTCTCAAGTAAAAATATAGTCGCGGATGTTATGTCAGTATGCTCGATGCTGTATCTGGATGAAACCGACAGTTCTTTGTCCATACTACCTCTGCACCATACCTATGAGTGTACGGCAAACTTTCTTGTTATGATGTATAACGGCTGCTGCTTTTCCTTTAATGAAGGTTTAAAATATATAGTTCAGAATCTTCAAGAAACTAGACCTACTATTTTAATGTTGGTACCCTTGATTCTGGAAAATATGCATAAGAAAATTATCAAGCAGGCTTCAAAGAGTTTGGTGAGCAATATAAAATTAAATGTTGCTCTGGAAGTAAGCAGTTTTCTATATAATATTTTAAAAATTGATATCCGTAAGAAAATATTTAATCAAGTTCACAAAATATTCGGCGGAAGGGTAAGATTAATTATTTCAGGGGCCGCCGCAGTAAACCCCGATGTCTCAAACGACCTGTGCGCTATGGGAGTAAGAATCGTTCAGGGCTATGGGCTTACTGAATGTTCTCCGATAGTTTCTGTAAATAACGACCGTGGTTACAGACATGATTCTGCCGGTAAAGTTCTTGCAGGAGTTAATGTAGAAGTAGAAAACATTGGTGAGGACGGTATTGGTGAATTTGTTGTAACAGGTGATAATGTAATGCTGGGTTACTACGAAAATCCTGTAGCTACAAGCAAGGTTCTCAGAAATGGCCGTCTTTATACAGGAGATTTGGGCTATATTGATGAAGAAGGTTACATTTATATAACCGGAAGAAAGAAGAATGTTATTGTAACAAAGAACGGAAAAAATATATTCCCTGAAGAGGTTGAAACCTATCTTGCTAAAAGCCAATTTGTCAAGGAAAGTCTTGTATGGGGACGCTTTGATGAAGATACGGGAGAAACTGAGGTCAATGCACAGATTGTGGTTGATATTGATGAGATAAAAGAAAAGCTGGGTCTTAATATTATTTCCAAGGATGAGATTTACAAGCTGATTCAGAGTGAAGTCAGAGAGATTAATAAATTAATGCCTATGTACAAGCGTATCAAGGACTTTACAATCCGCGAAGAGGAGTTTGTGAAGACGACCACAAAGAAAATCAAGAGATATGTTGAGAATATAGGCTAAAGATGACTCGAGACAAACAAATAGAAATTAAATAATAAAATTTAAGGTGCAGAAATAGTTCTGCACCTTTTTTGTTTGATAGATTTTATTGTTATGTTCTCAAGTTCAACTTTAATTAATGGTAAGCACGGTAAAAGGGCTTACCTAAGTCAGTTACGACGCTAAGAGCACTCGCATTCCGCCGATTCATGATCTAACCAATAGTAACTGACGTGAAATTGTTGGTGAAGAACAAACGATAAGACGGCAAATTTACACGATGTAAATTTGAGCAGCACCCGAGACCAGGATGGTCAAGTTGCTGCGACGTCTTATAAGTTTGTTATGAGCCTTACAATTTCAGGTAAGCTCTTTGTGTACAACCCATTAATTAAAGTTTGTACGGGAGAACGTATAATAAATTACTAAAAAGCTTATAGGTCAAATCTATTTCAACCTAACTTTACGACCACATTTCTTTCCTTAAAGCCTGGATATCTTCATTCTCAAGATATTCGTCATAAGACATTTGTCTGTCTATGATTCCCTTTGGAGTCAACTCAATTATTCTGTTTGCTATTGTCTGCACAAACTCATGGTCATGTGATGAGAACAGCAAAGTTCCTTTATAGTTGATTAGTCCATTATTAAGTGCGGTTATGGATTCCAAATCAAGATGGTTTGTTGGTTCGTCCAGTATAAGCACATTTGCTCCTGAAAGCATCATTTTGGCAAGCATACAGCGTACCTTCTCTCCTCCTGAGAGTACAGAAGCCTTTTTAAGTGCTTCTTCTCCTGAGAATAACATTCTTCCAAGCCAGCCTCTGAGGAAGGTTTCTGTCTGATCCTTTGAATACTGTCTTAACCAGTCAACAAGGTTAAAATCGATACCATCAAAATATTCCGAATTATCCCTTGGGAAATAAGCCTGAGAAGTGGTTACACCCCATTTAAAGTCACCGCTGTCAGGTTCCACTTCGCCCATAAGAATTTTAAACAATGCTGTTTTTGCATTTCCGTAGGTTCCCACAAAAGCAATCTTATCGCCTTTGTTAACAATAATATTAGCGTCCTTTAATAACTGCTCGCCTTCTATTTCCTTCGAAACTCCATTGATCATCAGAAGATCATTTCCGGCTTCTCTGTCAGGTTTAAAATCCACAAAAGGATATTTTCTTGAAGACGGTCTGATGTCCTCCAAGGTCAATTTATCCAACAACTTCTTACGGGAGGTTGCCTGCTTGGATTTGGAGGCGTTGGCACTAAACCTCTGAATAAATTCCTGAAGCTCCTTGATTCGGGCTTCTGTTTTCTTGTTTGCATCCTTCATCTGCTGAAGTGCCAGCTGACTTGACTGATACCAGAAGTCATAGTTACCCATATAAAGCTGAATCTTACCAAAATCAATATCTGCAATATGAGTACATACCTGGTTTAAAAAGTGTCTGTCATGGGATACAACAATAACTATGTTTTCAAAGTTGGCAAGGAAATTTTCCAGCCAGGTTATTGAAGCAATATCCAAGTGGTTTGTAGGTTCGTCCATGAGGAGAATATCAGGATTACCAAATAGCGCCTGGGCAAGTAAAACTCTTATTTTCTCATTACCGTCCAGGTCTTTCATCAGCTTATAATGGTATTCTTCTCCGATGTTTAAGCCATTGAGCAGTGTAGCAGCATCTGATTCTGCCTCCCACCCGTTCATCTCTGCAAACTCTGCTTCAAGTTCAGATAGTTTCATTCCCTCTTCTTCTGTGAAATCAGATTTTGCATAAAGCTTTTCCTTCTCTTCCATTATTTCTACAAGTCTTTTATGACCCATAATAACAGTTTTAAGGACCTCGAACTCATCATATTCGTAATGGTTCTGTTTGAGAACTGCAAGTCTTTCTCCCGTCGTAATACTTACGTCACCCTTATTGGGCTCGATTTCACCGGACAGAATTTTCAGAAAGGTTGATTTGCCTGAACCGTTAGCGCCTATTAAGCCGTAACAATTGCCCTTTGTGAATTTAATATTAACATTTTCGAATAAAGCTCTTCCCCCATATCTAAGGGAAACACCGTTTGCACTAATCATTTTTTCTTTTTCGGACTGGTTTAGTCATTTACCAGTCATTTACCTCCATATATATAATATTTAAATTGAAATATTAGCCCACTTTCCTCGCTTGAATCTTACAAGATACATAAAAGATCTTATTGAAAAATCACAAACCAGGGCAATCCATGCAGCAGTTATTCCTGTATTAAATTTTAGTCCTAAAATAAACGTTAAAAATACTCTAAAGCACCATATTCCCACAAAACTTGTTATCATAACGTAAATTATGTCCCCCGCTCCTCTAAGAGCATTTGAAACAACCGTCACAATTGATACAAAGGGTTGTGAAAAGCTGAAAATTCTAATTGCACCAGTACCTATGGCTATAATTGAAGGATCCTTAGTGTAAATCCTTATCAGGCTACCAGCAAAAATAAACAATAGACTCGATAGTACTACAGTTATTACCAGGCATATTTTTATTGTCTTCCAGCCTGCCTTTTTTGCCAAATCAATTCTTTTTGCACCCAAACTCTGCCCTACCATTGTCGTAGCAGATAGACCGAACCCAAATATCGGAACAAAGCATATTGAATTTATTGACATTACAATCTGATAAACTGTTGACGCATTTGTGCCCATTTGCGATATAACAACCTGCAGAAGTAGGAAACCTCCCTGCATGATAAGCTGCTCCATTGAAGCAGGAATGCCCACGTGCAGGATTCTTTTCAGCAGTTCAAAATCAAAACTCCATTTACCTTTCAGACTAAAAGAAAGAGGCATATTTTTGTTGAGTACTACAAAAAGGCTCAGAAGTCCTCCTACACCCCTTGAAATACATACCGCTATTGCGGCACCTGTTATACCTTTCTTTTCAATTGTCAAATCGCCAATACTAACCCCATATATTAAAACATAACTCAGAACAATGTTCAATATATTTACCACATTCGCAATAAACATCGGAGTTTTGGTATCCCCTGAACCTCTCAATGAGCCGCTTACTATAATATTCAGGAACATTAAGGGCAATGTTATCAGGGTAATTTTGAAATAGCCCGTGGCCATTGATATAACATTATTTTCAGCTCCATTAAAAAAAGTTGATATAACAGGTCTTGCTGTTATAATCAATAACCCTGCAAGTAATGCAGCAGCCCCAAAGCCTATGATAACACATTCCTTTATGGCTGCCTTTACTTTACTAATATTACCCTCACCAATAAGTCTGGCAATTATTACTGTACAGCCCGTAGATAATGCAACAAAAAAAACCTGAATAAAGCCAAATAGTGAATTAATAAAGCCTACGGCAGTTACCGCCTCATTACTAAGGTGACCCACAAATGCCAGCGAAACAACTCCGACAATCATAATTAGTAGCTGTTCCAAAACAGCTGGAACAGCTACCTTAAATATACTTCCGGTTATATTATTTTCGTCTACTATCATTTTATCTTATATTAGTCATTACTCCATCCGACCAAAGCCTTTCTAAATTATAGAAACCACGGTCTTCCTGATGGAAAACATGAACAACCACGTCAGCATAATCCAGCAAAATCCATCTTGCAGTTTCATAGCCTTCCTTATGATAAGCCTGTAGTCCAATTTCACCCAGTTTAAATTCCACTTCGTCGGCTATTGATTTTATGTGAGTTGTTGAGGTTCCGCTGCAAATTACAAAATAGTCTGCAATCTCTGTTATATTTTCGATATTAATTATACTTATATCCCTAGCTTTTTTTTCTTCCATTAAAGCTACAATCTTTTCTACTAATTTTTTTGATTCCAATATATGCACCTCATCCTAAGCTATATTTTTTCTTGAACGATTACTACGGATTAAAATCACTTCCTAATATTATTGTTACATCAAATCTTGATTCCGGCTGAAGTTCTTCTTTGACTACTGAAATCTTTAATGTATTTTTTATGACTTCAGTGTTAACGCCCTTCTTTCTGATAATAATCTGTGAAGTTCCTTGTTTATCACTGTTTGTTCCGGCACTGACTGTAAAACCACGGGCTTCCAGCATTTCCCTCGTGTCTTCTGCCAAACCGCTTTTATCTGTACAATTAATAACCTCTATAACTAATTTTTTATTGTTTACCGTTGATTGGGCAGCAGTCTCTTTTGCAGGTTCCTTTGTGACAGGTTCGGTATCAACAATAATTTTTTTTGGAGTGCTGCTCTCTGCAGCCTGCTCCTTTTGAGGCTGTTTTTTTACCTCAACAATTTCTTTGTCAAATACACCTGAGTCTCTGGTAAAATTGGCTCCTACTATAATTGATGAAAACAGCAATAAAAAAGTTCCAACTGCATAGAATGCAATTTTAATAAATTTACTCATGCTCTATTCTTTTATCCCCTTACAAATCAGTTTTATTATCAGACAGCAGCATATAAAGTGTATTTCTTGCTCCAATAGTATCGGGGTGAATTAACCCCTTCTGATCAATGACATACTTTATAATACTGTCAAAAGCGCTCACTAAAGCCCTGTCAATATCCACATAGGCCAGTTTCCTTACGTTATCGACCTCAGAGTGTTTTCTGCCCGGCTCTATGTAATCTGCCAAAAATATAATCTTATCCAACATACTCATCCCAGATCGGCCTGTAGTATGGTATCTAATAGCCTTTAAAATAGATTCATCGCGAACCTCATATTTTTCCCTGGCCAATATGGCACCAACTTCACCATGCATCAGAAAAACATGCCTTTTTTCTATTTCATTCAGTTCAATCACATGAATTTTGCAGTATTCAAGAGTTTCAATATCACTGAGTTCTTTTGCACAATCATGTATAAGTCCTGCCACAGCAGCTTTTTCCCTGTCCACACCATAATGTTCTGCAAGTAAAACAGCCTCTCTCATAGTATTAACCGAGTGTATATACCTTGCGGATTTTAATGACTGCTTTAATAAATAATCCATCTGCTCCAACTTCATATAATTTAACCTTTTTCCTTTATAAGCTGCATGTAGATAGTTTCAAACCTTGCCTTTATCTCAGGTAAAGGCCATTGTCATAAATATATTTTTCAACCTCTTCTTTAACCAAATACTTAATAGATTTTCCTGCCCTTACCCTCTCTCTTATAAATGTGGAGGATATCTCAATCAGAGGTATTTCAAAACTACTTATTTTTGCATTATATGTTTGCTTAAGGTTTTTGATTTGCTCGTCATAGTCTTCCTTTTTAAAACCCGGTCTCATTAACGAAATAAAATTTGTCAAAGTAAACACTTCACCTACATTTCTCCAGGTAAGCAGGTCCATTACCACATCCGCACCAATAATATAGAAGAATTCCGTTCCTGAAGGATAAATCAGGCGCAATTGTTTAAGCGTATCAACGGTATAAGTGTAACCGGATCTTTCAACTTCTATAGAAACTGCTTCAAAATTCGCGTTTGACCTTACAGCAGCTTTAACCATGTTAAGCCTGTGCATTGGTGCAGTAACATATTCATTCTTTTTATGTGGTGGCATCCCTGATGGTACAAAAAGAACCTTATCCAAATGAAACTCACTTCTCACCAATTCAGCAACAGTAAGATGCCCTGTGTGAACCGGATCAAAAGTCCCACCACATATACCGATTTTTTGACTTAATTGCCCAGTCTGACTCATTTGTATTTCCTTAATTATTAATAGTTGACAGTGTTCATTTTTATTAAATACAAGTGATATTATAGCATAAAAATATTAACTATCCATTAATTATTGCAAAATCTCAGTTGTAAATTTTTTGAATATATTGCGAGATGTGGATATCGGAAGGAAACTTGCTTAAAGAAAATCTCTGTTAATGCATGTTGCCAGTATATTAATCAACTTTCGCCACTACAAAATATTAGTTTTTATTAGCTAGCTTATAGTGCAAATTTTTTAGAAATATATGTAGAAGTAATACAGTACGTGAGTACAACTATAATTAATGGGTAGTACGGTTAAAAGCAGGTGCTGAATTTCAAGGTGAAGATCAGGTAATTTAGCAGGCAAAGCGGCAGGACGCCGCTTTGAGCATAAGAGACACAGGAAGTGTCTTGTTATGCGACTGCTGAATACCTGATATGAGCCATATGGAATTCTGCATCTGCTTTGGGTGCAAACCATTAATTATAGTTTGTACGGGAGTACTGTATTAAAAATCTATAATAATAACAAACGTATAGTTATAATTGACACAACATATTTATTTAAATTATTGCGAAAGTTGATGTATTAATAAAAACCCGACTGGGTTAACAGTCAGGTTTAATTTAAGCAAGTTTCACCCGCTATAATTTTATTTGATTTACTTTCTTCCAATGTCTTTTCTGTAATGCATACCTTCAAAGTTAACTTTCTCAATACCTGCATAAGCTTTTGCAATGGCTTTTTCCATATTCTCTTCAACTGCTGTAACGCCCAGGACTCTTCCGCCGGCTGTATAGAACTTACCGTCCTTGTAAGAGGTTCCTGCATGGAATATAATTGTGTTTTCATCTGCTTCTGCAGCTTCCAAACCGCTGATTTCAACGCCGGTAGGATACTTTCCGGGATACCCTCCCGAGGCTGCTATAACACATACAGCCGCGTTGTCGTTCCACTCAATCTTGATGTCAGCAAGCTTCTCATCAATGATGGCATTAAAGATATCTAATAAATCAGTTTTGAGCCTTGGAAGCACGACCTGAGTTTCAGGATCTCCAAAACGAGCGTTGTACTCTAGCACCTTCGGCCCATCCTTTGTGAGCATAAGGCCAAAGTATAATATTCCTTTAAATTTGCGGCCTTCCTTATTCATTGCCTCAATAGTAGGTATGTAAATATCTTTCATGCACTGTTCGGCAAGCTTGCTGTCATATAGCTTGCTTGGTGAGAAGGTCCCCATGCCACCTGTGTTTGGCCCCTGATCGCGGTCAAATACACGCTTGTGATCCTGCGAGGAAACCATAGGTACAACTGTCTTTCCATCGGTAAACGCCAATATGGATACTTCAGGACCTTCGATGAATTCTTCAATGACTACTCTGTTTCCAGCTGCTCCGAATACTTTATCGGTCATAATATCCTTTACGGCAGCTTTCGCTTCAGCTATGGATTGGGCGATTATAACACCTTTTCCAAGAGCAAGGCCATCAGCCTTAACCACAATAGGTGCGCTGCAGGTATCAAGGTACCTGAGAGCTTCGTCACTGGCTTCAAACACTGCATAGCCTGCTGTAGGAATGTTGTATTTCTTCATCAAATCCTTAGAAAAGGCTTTACTGCCTTCAATTATTGCTGCGGCCTTGGCAGGTCCGAAGGCACGGATACCTGCAGTCTCAAGTGCATCCACCATTCCGGCTACCAATGGATCATCGGGAGCTACCATTACAAAATCTATTTTATGTTCCTTTGAAAAATTAACTACACCTTCAATATCTGTAGCCTTAATGGGAACACAGGTTGCCAGCTTGGATATACCACCGTTTCCGGGGGCACAAAACAGCTCATCTATTTCAGGGTTTTGTTTGAGCTTCCATATTATAGCATGCTCTCTGCCTCCCCCTCCAACTACTAAAACTTTCATAAAGTACCTCCACAAGAGACTTTTAATTTATATCAGACAAACTTTGGAGGCTCATAAGAGCCTCCCAGTTATTTTAGTGCTTGAAATGTCTCATTCCTGTGAACACCATAGCTATTCCATGCTTGTTGCAGGCGTCAATTGACTTCTGGTCGTTCACCGAGCCGCCCGGCTGTATAATTGCCCTGATTCCTGCTGCCGCAGCTGTTTCAACACAATCTTCAAAAGGAAAGAATGCATCCGAAGCCATAACTGAACCCTGAGATCTTTCTCCTGCATAGTCAATAGCTATTCTTGTAGCTACGATCCTGTTAGTTTGACCTGGTCCTACACCAATTGTCTGACTACCTTTAGCTAGAGCTATTGCATTTGATTTTGTATGCTTAACAACCTTCATTGCAAATACTAAATCCTTCATTTGCTCTTCTGTAGGTTTTACATCTGTAACACACTTGAGGTCTTCCTCATTAAACAGCCTACTGTTATGCTTTTGAACAAGAAGCCCTCCAACAACCTTCTTCATCTCAAGAGTGTCTGAAGGCACTTTTTCTTCAATTCCTTCGAGCTTTAAAAGTCTGATGTTCTTCTTTTGAGAAAGTATTGCAAAAGCTTCATCAGAGAAGGCAGGAGCAACAACTATTTCAACAAATATCTTGTTTATTTCTTCAGCGGTTTTTGCATCAATTTCTCTGTTAGCTGCAATGATTCCACCGAAAATAGAAACAGGGTCTGATTCATAGGCTCTCAGGTATGCTTCATGTATAGTTGCCGCACTGCCTACACCGCATGGGTTCGTATGCTTAACAGCGACTACTGTCGGTTCATCAAATTCTTTTACCAGCTCGATTGCACCGTTTGTATCATTTATATTATTATAGGATAATTCCTTACCGTGGAGCTGTACTGCGCTTGGCAGAACGCCTCTGTTTGCTCCGACTTCCTTATAGAAAACTGCCTTTTGGTGAGGATTCTCACCATACCGCATATCTTGAACCTTTTCGAAGGTAAGTGACAGAGTTTCAGGAAAATCAATATCTCCGAGAGTATCTCTAAGGTATTTTGCAATTAAGGTATCATAGTGACTTGTGTGTTCAAAAACCTTGTAAGCAAGTCTAAATTTTGTCTTTACACTTACATCACCGGTTTCATCTAATTCGGAAAGTACTTTTTGATAGTCAGAAGGATCTACTACAACAGCAACATCCTGATAGTTTTTTGCAGCCGCTCTGAGCATTGTCGGACCACCGATATCAATATTTTCTATGGCCTCCTCCAGCTCAACATTACCCTTGAGAATAGTCTGCTTAAAGGGGTAAAGATTAATAACAACTATATCTATAGTCTCTACTCCAAGCTCTTTGATTTGCTTCATGTGCTCCTCATTGCTTCTTATAGCAAGCAGTCCGGCATGAACCTTTGGATGAAGTGTTTTTACTCTTCCGTCCAGACATTCAGGAAAACCAGTAACATCCGATATGTTGATAACCTTTAATCCGGCGTCAGATAATGTTTTGTAAGTTCCACCGGTGGAGATTATCTCCACACCCTTTGCTGCCAATGCAGAAGCAAATTCCACAATACCTGTCTTATCTGATACGCTGATTAATGCACGCTTAATCATAAAACTATCCTCCAATCAATATATAAAAAATTAAAATTAACTCACAAAATTAAGATTACATTTTACAGGTCTAACCTTTACTGAGGCTGAATTATCTTTACTTTCTTTCCCTCAATAACAAGGCGATTTTCTGCATAGAGTTTTATTGCCTCCGGCAGAATCTCCCATTCCGCCTGTTCCATTACTCTTTTTTGAAGTGTTTCAGGAGTATCATCTTCTTCAACTTCAACTGCTTTTTGTAGAATAATCGGGCCGGCATCAGTCTCAAGCTCAACAAAATGTACTGTGGCTCCAGTGACCTTAACTCCACTGTCGAGAACACTACGGTGCGGAATTATACCATAAAAACCCTTTCCACAAAATGCAGGAATCAAGGACGGGTGAATATTGATTACTCTGTTTGCATAAGCTCTGTTGAAGCTATCTCCTAATATAGACAAAAAACCCGCCATTACTACCAGGTCAACCCTATACTCTTTGAAGTGAGCTATAAGTGCTTCGTCGTACTGGTCAATATTCTCAAACGCCTTTCTTGAGATAACAGTTCCGTTAATTCCATGCTTTTTTGCCCTTTCCAGTGCAAAAACTTCAGGCTTGCTGGATACAACTGTCACTATTTCAGCTTGTTTAATGTAACCGCTGTCTATTTTATCAATAATGGCTTGGAGATTAGAACCTCCTCCAGATACCAAAACACCAATTCTAAGCATTTATGCCTCCAAAACACAATCTAATAGTATGATTGTTTTGTAATTATAACAATTCAAGACAAATAAGCTTACAGGATATCCACACCTGCATCACCTTCTGATATATATCCCATAATATATGCCGCTTCACCTTGGGACTTAAGGTATTCGACAATCTCCTCTGCCTTTTCACTGTCAACTGCCATTACCAGACCGATTCCCATATTAAAAGTATTATAGATATCTCCATCCTGCATATTACCTAATTCTCTAAGGAGTTCAAATATCGGAAGAACAGGCCAGGTCCCCTTTTGAATATTAACTTTTAAACCTTCGGGCACCATTCTTGGAATATTTTCAATGAAGCCCCCGCCGGTAATATGAGAAATTCCCTTTATTTCATATTTCTGAATTAAATCCAGTGCAGTCTTAACGTAAATCCTTGTAGGCTTGAGCAGCTCTTCTCCAAGTGTGCAGCCTAACTTCTGAACATATTCATTTAAGTTCTTTTCTGTCGGATTGATTAATTTTCTAACCAAAGAGTATCCGTTACTGTGGATACCTGATGAAGGAAGTCCTATAAGCTTGTCTCCTGCTTTAATCTTCTTTCCGTCGATTATCTTTTTCTTGTCAACTATACCTACCGTAAAGCCGGCCAAATCATATTCATCAACAGGGTAGAAGCCAGGCATTTCGGCTGTTTCCCCGCCTATTAGTGAGCATCCGGACATTACGCAACCCTCTGCGACTCCTTTTACTATTTCAGCAACTTTTTCCGGATAATTCTTGCCAACAGCAACATAATCAAGAAAGAATAGAGGTTCAGCTCCGCTGCAGACAATATCATTAACACACATAGCTACACAGTCAATGCCTACAGTATCATGCTTATTTAGTAAAAAGGCCATTTTAAGCTTTGTACCTACTCCATCAGTTCCGGATACCAGCACAGGTTCTTCATATTTTGATTTATCAAGGCTGAATAATCCTCCAAAGCCTCCCAGTTCAGTCATAACCTCAGGTCTGAATGTTCTCTTTACATGGTTTTTCATAAGTTTTACCGCTTCATAACCTGCTTCAACATCTACACCTGCATCTCTGTAAGTGGTCATTTCGCCCTCCATCCCGCTGCTTTACAGCGTTATTATCTTATTCATATATATCCAAAGACTTCTAACGTAATTTCTACTATTCAATCAGATAAATATAATGCTTAAATTATTCTTGCTTTTCATTAACAACCACAGCTGAACTTATCTCCTTCGGCCGGTACCTCTATTGGGTAATTTCCTGTCAGACAGGCAACACAAAAATCTCTTTTTGAGCCTACAGGAGTCTGTACCAAACCTTCAAGACTTAAGTATCCCAGAGAATCGGCACAAATCATCTCCCTGATTTCTTCTACTGAAAGTTTATCTGCAACCAGTTCTTTTCTGGAAGATATGTCAATACCGAAATAGCATGGGAACTTAAGCGGAGGTGAGCTTACTCTCATATGAACTTCCTTAGCTCCTGCTTTTTTTAGTATTTTGACTATTCTTCTGGTTGTTGTGCCCCTTACAATTGAATCATCTATAATTACTACTCTTTTACCTTCAATGGTCTTTTTAATGGCATTGTGTTTAATTCTTACCGCCACTTCTCTCATACCCTGGCTAGGCTGAATAAATGTTCTTCCAACATATCTGTTCTTTACTATGCCTTCACCATATGGGATTCCGGTCTGCTTTGAAAAGCCGATGGCAGCAGAAATACCTGAGTCAGGTACACCAATAACAACATCTGCCTCTACCGGGTGCTCAATTGCAAGACGTTTTCCCGCTTCATATCTTGACTGCTGAACGCTTGCGCCGTCTATTACGCTATCAGGTCTTGCAAAATAAACAAATTCAAAAATACAAAGCTTTGTATCCTTTTCATTGATAACTTGAATAGATTTTATTTCATTATTTTCAATTGTTACGATTTCGCCGGGTTCAATATCTCTGATAAAATCAGCATTGACTGCATCAAGTGCACATGATTCGGAAGCAATCACATAAGCCGATGAAGTCTTTCCGATACATAAAGGCCTTATACCATAGGGATCTCTTACAGCCAACATTTTGTTGCCCGTCATCACAATCAGCCCATAGGAACCTTTTACATCCTTCATCATTTTTTCAATTGCTTCTTCAATAGTTTCAGAAGTGATACTATGCTTTGTTATAAGATTAACCAATACTTCGGTATCATTTGTGGTTTGAAAAATTGTACCGCTATCCTCCATCTGTTCTCTAAGAATAGATGCGTTTACTATATTACCGTTATGTGCAAGGGCAATCTGCCCGTTTCTCGACCTGACAACTATAGGCTGAGCGTTTTCCCTCCTGCTGGCGCCGGTGGTGGAATATCTTACATGTCCCACAGCCATTGTACCGTGAAGATGTGTTAAAAGTACCTTGTCAAAAATCTCCGGAACCAGACCCATATCCTTATGGAATACGATAGTTTCCTTGTCACTTACTGCAATACCGGCGCTTTCCTGTCCCCTGTGCTGAAGTGAATACAGTCCGTAGTAAGTCATTTCTGCCACGTCCAAATCACTGTTATCAGTAGAATATATCCCGAATACTCCGCATTCTTCGTGCATTTTGTCCATTCTGTCATCAAAGCAGTCCAGGTTTTCGCATTGTAAGCATTGCCCTAATTCACACATGAGTAACTCCTTTTTATTGCTTTTGGTTTATTATATTAATTTCCCGTTCTGAATATGGTTGCAGCTTCTTTACTATATTTCCTCAAGTTTCTTCTGAAGTTCACTATTCTTTTTTTCAACTTTATCAGCAAGGGATTTTTTATAGGCAAGCATTTTGTCTCTTAATTCGTGGTATCCAACAGACAATATCTGAACTGCAAGAAGTGCGGCATTTTCAGCTCCATCCACCGCAACAGTTGCTACGGGTATGCCTGCAGGCATTTGAACAATGGAAAGAAGTGAATCCAAACCGTCAAGAGTAGAAGATTTAACTGGAACACCTATTACAGGAATCGGTGTATACGCAGCCAATACTCCGGGAAGATGAGCAGCCTTTCCAGCAGCAGCAATTATAACATCTATTCCGTTTTCAACTGCATTTTTAGCAAATTGTGATGCTTTATCGGGTGTTCTGTGGGCCGAGCAAACCATTACTTCACACTGAATTTCAAAATCCTTCAGAATTTTAATACAACTTTTCATAACTGAAAGGTCTGAATCGCTTCCCATAATTACTGCAACTTTGGCATCTTTTGAAATACACATATTCTCCCCCATCTGCGTGGATGCGTAACAGTGAAAACATTAGCTGAAACACATTAAGAAATATCGAATCACTTATCAGCGCCTACGCCATCTAATTATATAAATTTGATTTATTGTGAACATTTTTATGTTTTTTTAAAAAATCATTCGGTTTCTGATACATTAATATTATCAGACACTAAAGACCATTGTCAATTAAAAAAGCGAACAATTTTTAATTGTCCGCTTTAAATATTCGGGTTATTTTCAGGATTATCATATTCTATTAATTAATGTTTTGGCAAATAGTATTAGTAAATATCTTCAATGTTAATTGGTTCCCAGCTACAGCGTCAACAAATACACTATCAGCGGCAATGTCAATATGGAAAGTATTGTTGATATAAATATTCCCTCTGTTGCCGCATTATAATCCGAACCATATTCTAGTGCAAGCGCCGAAACTATTGTTGAAGCAGGCATTGCAAGCTGCAAAACTACAATTCTCTTTACAAAAATATTAAAGAAATTTCCTGTGGCTTTAAAAAGCAAGATAGCCAGAACAGGAATTAATATAAGTTTAAACAGCGAATAGACAAGGTACCTTGCTCTTAAAACAAGATCCTTGATCCCTTCAATTTTAACTGTTGATAAAATAAGACCTATAAATAGCATTGATAAGTAGATTGTAATGTGCCCCAGATTATAGAATGTTGAGTAAAAAATGTCCCAAACCGATTTATAAACTTCAGTCTCTTCAAATTTAAACACACCTTTTAAAACAATCATAATAAAGCCACCTATGAAAGCCAGAGTGTTTGGATTAATAAGGTGGGACAGGTTTTCTTTCCAGTTTTTTGTATTGTGCCTGTTAAAAAGATAAACTCCAAGGGTCCAAAGAATAGCATCATTGGCTATATTATAGAAAATTGCATACACTATACCCTCATCCCCATACATTGCCTTTAGAAGTGGATACGCCATGAAAATAACATTTCCGAACATTGATTGTGCGATATAAATGTTCCGGGTTTTCTCACGGATACCCATAAGCTTGCAGGGTCCAAGTGAAATAAAACCTCCAAAAAGAATAAAAACCACTCCCATGACAAATATAAAAAAGCCGTTTTTCAGAGTTTGTCCTGTAAATGAGTAGTTTCCCATAGTAGTGAACACAAGAAAAGGCATGGTTATTTTAAGTATAATTGCCGAGATATATTTATGAGTATTTTCCGGCAGTATTTTTTTCTTACCGGCTATAAAGCCTGTGATTCCAAGTAAGGCTAAAATTAATATCTGCCTTGAGATTATCTCTATTTCTGTAAATTGTGCAACGTTCATAAATGCCTCCGGTTAATAGAGCGTAATTTTGATACAATGAGTAAAAGCGACCTTTATGATCGCTTTAAATAATATCTTAATATTTTATACAGATATTGTCTATATACAACTGATTATAATACTGATTACAGCACTGATTATATTGCAATTCTTACTACTCCAATGTAATCCCACATGAAGGGCATTTTTTATCAGCCTCGGCAATTCTTATTCCACAAGCCGGACAGATATCAATTGGAGTATCAAGAATTTCATAGTTTTGCTGAGCTTCTTCACTGTTATCTGATTGTAACTTTAATTTCTCAGAATTATCTACAAGTATCTTAAGAAGTCTTCTGATTTCTGCAATTTCTTCTGCCGTCCTTGAGTTGTCAATAGCGGACCGTATAGTCAGAAGGGTTATAACAATACCAATACCGATAAATATTAAATACACACCTGCTCCACTCATACTTTTGCCCCCACATTTTTTCTAATGAAAATATAACATATTTTCAACAGTTTTCGCAATTATTTAACTCACGATAAAAGCATTAAATTTTCAGGATCGATTTCAAGCCTTAGAGGTTCACTTTTCCGGCAAATCTTCTCCCAAACCGCCTTGTCTACTTCCCATCTGATGCTGTAAGCACTTTGGAGGTGAGCTGAGTTTTTGAGCAATATAATATACGAAAAGGGGTTCTCGATTACCTTTATAACTGAACAGGTCATAGTATTAATACAGTAATTATTTTTCTTGATGTTATACTCATTTGAGTTATGTTCATTGGTGTTATAGTCATTGGTGTTATAGTCATTGGTGTTAAAGTCACTTGTGTAATGTTCACTGATATCATTTTCACAATATTTTAAGTAATGAGCCCTAATACCAACATGGGTCAAGGAATCCGGTATTGGCCTTGAGGAGTGCAAAATAATACCCCAGTCTGAAGCATTAACTGAATATTCCGAAATTTTTGCTGCACGGGAGATATTCTTACAGCCTGTAAGCAATGCTGCCGAAACCGTTTCAGGGTTATTAAAGAGCTCCTGCTTCTTACTCAACGTATCGATTTTCCCATTATTTAGCACTGCAACCTTATCACAAAATCTGTAAATTTCATTTCTGTTATGAGAAACAAGTATAGTTGTTCCGGAAAAGGTCGACAGAAGTTCCATTAATTCCTGTTCCAAATTCCACTTCAAATTACTGTCCAATGCCGAAAAAGGCTCATCCAGCATTAGTATATCCGGCTCAGAAGCAAGAATCCTTGCCAGTGCAACTCTCTGCTGCTGTCCGCCTGAAAGCTGATGCGGTCTTTTATTCTCAAGTCCCTCCAGAAAAAATCTTCGGATATTTTCTTTAATCAGAATTCTTTTAGCGTCGGTGTTTCCTTTTACTCCAGCCCCAATATTCTCTGCTACTGTCATATTTGGAAAAAGAGCATAATTCTGAAACAGATATCCCACTTTCCTCTGCTGAGGAGGAATATTGATTTTTTGGTCGGAATCAAACAATACTCTGTCATCCAGAACAATTCTTCCTTCATCAGGAGTTTCTATTCCGGCAATGCATTTAAGAGTCATACTCTTTCCACAGCCTGAAGCCCCCAGCAACCCAAGGTTCTCATTTCCGGCAGTAAATGTGGCCTCAAGCGTAAAGCCGTTTACTTTTTTGCTTATTTCAACTGAAAGCGACATCAAAAGCCACCTCTTTTCAGCTTACTTTTTTCTTGCCTTCCGTTCCATAAATTCATAAGAATAATTGCTGTAAAAGACATAAAGCAAACTATTGTAACCCAGCCATAGGCGCCAGAAATATCCCCCGACTGTACTGCCGTATAAACAGCAACAGCCATTGTTCTGGTCTTTCCGGGAATATTCCCCGCCAGCATCATCGTTGCACCAAATTCACCCAGAGCTCTTGCAAAGGTAAGGATGGTGCCTGCCATCAGGCTGGGAATAACATTTGGAAGTACAACGGAATAAAAGATTTTATTTTCTGATAATCCCAGCGTTCTGGCAGCGTAAACAATGTTTATGTCAAATTGTTCAAACGCTCCCCTTACAGTCCTGTACATCAGAGGAAAGGCAACAACCGTAGATGCTATCACAGCACCACCCCAGGTAAAAACTATACTTATATTAAATACGCTGAGCAGTTTTCCCACTCCGCTGTTTTTACCAAACAGCTGAAGAAGCAGAAATCCGACAACCGTAGGAGGTAATATCATAGGAAGTGTTAATATTCCATCAATCAGACCTTTTAATTTATTGATTTTTAGAACAAATCTTGCTGCTGAAAGCCCTAGAATAAATGATATAATAGTCGCCGTAAAGGCAACCTTCATAGAAATATACAGCGGCGACAAATCCATTTACATCACCTCTATCGTGTAAGCGCTAACCTCCGGTTACTCAGAAACCCGTCAGGTAAATTTAAAAACTAAGACTTATACATATAAATTAATTCCCTGACTTATTCATATAAATTAATTCCCTGCATTTCTTATTAAGTATAGATACATCGGTATGAGTAGGTCTGATATCAAAAGTATGTTCTGCAGCCAAAATAAACTGGTTAAGGTCACAATTACCGGCTCTTTCGCCTATTCCGAAAAGTGTAGTATCTATAAACTTTGCTCCTGCCTTTGCAGCCTCAAAGGAATTCGCAACTGCCATTCCCAGATCATTATGAGCATGTATCCCAACAGTAATCCCGGTATTGCTGATGATTTCATTAATTGCCTGATAAGTTCTTGAGGGGGTTAGAATACCGACCGTATCGGCAAACCGGATGCTTAGCACCCCCATTTCCTTAAGCATTGCAGAAAGACCGATAATAAAGGTTATATCTGCCCTTGAGGCATCTTCAAAGCCCACTGTAACCTCGTACCCTTTTTCTTTAGCGTATGCCACGCACTCCTGAAGATTATTTTGCAGCCATAATTTATTTTTTTTGAGTTTTGAATAAATATGAACATAGGATACCGGAGCACTTATATGGATAATGTCCGGCTGACAATCAAAGGAATTCTGTATATCCTGCTTACTCATTCTGTTCCAGGTAGAAATCCTGGCATTGCATTTATTCTCAATAATGCTGCAAATGGAATCCTTTTCGTATTTACCCATTGCAGGAATACCTGCTTCAATCTGGTAAATCCCTGCCTGATCAAGCAGCATTGCCAGCTTTAATTTCAACTGAGAGTTGAAGGCAAAGCCTGGACTTTGTTCCCCGTCCCGAAGCGTCGTATCTATAATATATCTCTTTGGTTTCACAATTGAGCCCCCTTTAGTAGGTACCAAGAATATACTTAGAATTATACCAAGATTTTACCAGATATTAACACACAAATTAATGCTATTCTGTTAAATTGTCTGCAAGCTTGGCAAATTCCTGATCAGTTATGCTTCTTCCCAACGATATGCTCAAATGCTGTACCTCATTCAAAAGCTCAGATATACTTTCCCGGGATAAAAATAAACCCAATTCCTTCAGCTTTATTTCAATGGCAGCCCTTCCGGAGTGCTTTCCGGCAATTATTCTTCTTTCCATGCCTACAACAGAGGGTTCGAAGGGCTCGTAATTGGAGCCGTTCTTTAATATCCCGTCCACATGTATGCCTGATTCAACCTCAAATATTTTATCTCCAATAATTGGCTTTTTGTCTGATATAGTGGTTAATGCAAGCTGCTGATATAGACTTTTGGCCTCTCTTAACAGAGATAAATCCAGATTTGGTTTATGACGCTTGATTATTCGGAGTGCCATTATTACTTCTTCCAGAGCTGCAAAGTATCCGCAGCCGGAAAAACTGACTGCAAGGTTTTCTCCCCCACTTAAAATCCATTCAACAGCAAGGGCCGTTGCACAAAAATAATTATTTTGAGGACAAAACTCAAGCTGAGTGCCCATTATTCTTCTGAGTTTCCTGAAAACATTTACATAGTCATACTGCAGCAAATCATCCATACCCACAATACGTATGTTCTGGTAATCTGAATTTCTTTCCAGAAGATTAATCTCTCTGAAATCATTAATCTGAAATTCCGAAATAGTACCTGCGGGAAACTCGAAACCACTATGTCTGGTCGTATACCTGACAAAACCGGAATACTCAATTATTTCAGACGGGTATGTGACTCTCAGAATTGTTCTGCTTAAATCCACACAGTTTCCAAGCATTTCCCTGACAGGTATTGTTATTTCAACATAATTAATACCTGTTTGAAGTAGAAGGCTATATAATTTCACAAGCCCCTCCGCAGGAACATCCTTAAAATCTATAGTCGTAAGAGTTAAGTCAGTAATTCTTATCATAAATCACACCCCCCAAGTCGGTAGTTTGCCTCTTTTACCACCAATTCGTGCTAGACAACGGGTATTTATATTAACAGCCTTTTTACCTTCTGTCCGCCCTCAAGATGGGACTCAACTATTTCTTCAACATCGTCCTCCGTTACATTTCCATACCAGGTTCCTTCAGGGTAAATTACAACTATGGGACCTTTGTCACATATTCCAAAGCAGCCTGTATTTGTAACAATAACATCACCTGTCAGGTCTCTGTCATCAATCTCTTCCATAAATTTTTGTATTAGATCCACTGCTCCCTTTGAGTGACAGTAACCCTTCTGGGTTCCGTTGATTCTACAGCTTGCACATACAAACAAATGATATTTGGGACTTATCATAACTATTCCTCGCTTTCTTAAATTTCTTAAAACGGCAGCTGTTTACCTATGTGTCTGAATTGTGCTCAGTACTAAACCTGAACAACAAGTTTTTCTACAGCTTCTTTTACCGCATCTTCAATTCTGTTATAGGTGGTTATGGTTTCAATAGAATGTTCCTTAAGCTTCTGTCTGGGTGCTTCTCCTATACGCATAGCCAAAACCACTTTACAGTCCTTTATTGTTTCAATGATAGCATCAATTTTACTCTCTTTATTCCCCCCGCCCATACCGTCACAGCTGTCCTCTCCTTCACAATACCTGGAAACGCTTCTTTTTTCCCTGAACTTGATGTTGTTATCTTTATTTTCATATATATAGAAGTCCGAAGCATGACCGAAATGCTGGTCTACAAGTATTCCGCTCTTTGAGGAAACGGCTATTAACATGGTCTCTTTTTCAGCTGCTGAAGTTTTATCAGAGCAATTACCTGTACAACCTCTGAAATTTATGGACTGGTCATTGTCGAGAGTACCGATGGCATCTGCTCTGCATTGACGGCAATGGTACATCTGTTTCATTGTCATTTCGCATTTCTTACGCATTTCCATAATCTCTTTGTTACTGGTGAGCGGCATATTTTCAAAAGCACTTCCTGCAACAGGAATCATCTGCATGATATTTGTTATTTCGCAGCCCAGTTCTTTTGCCTTGGCTACCACTAAAGGTATATGATATTCATTAATGCCTTTGAGCATAACGATATTAACCTTGCAAATCACCCCAAGCGAAGTAAGTCTTTTGATTCCCACCAGCTGATTTGCCATAAGTATTGCTGCTCCAACCTCACCGAAGTACCTGTTTCCCATATAATCCACATGTTTATATATCTTGGCTCCGATTGTGGCATTCACAGCATTGATCGTCACTGTAACATGGGAAACACCCAGTTCCACAAGCTCGTCTGCGTATAGTGGCAGAAGCAGTCCATTGGTTGACAGACAAAAGGTTACTTCAGGATCAACTTCCCTGATCAGGGATAAAGTTTTAGCAGTATTATCAAAATCAGCAAGTGAATCTCCCGGGCCGGCAATACCCACCACCTTGAGGTTTGGTAGCTTTTCCTTTACCATAAGGTACTTTTTGCAGGCTGTTTCAGGTGAAAGCACCTCAGTGGTTACCCCCGGTCTGCTTTCATTGGGACAATCAAATTTCCTGACACAATAGTTACATTGAATATTGCATTTGGGTGCTACAGGTAAATGGATTCTGGCGTATTTGCTGCCACCACCGCTAAAGCATGGGTGCGTTTCTGTTTTTTGCGAAATTACAGCATTTGGATTTTTGCTCACCGGTGCTAAATTTGAGACGACACTGGTTGAATAATCACCGGTTATTTCTGGGGAATCTGCTTTATAATACTTGCTGTAAAGCTCATTCCTGAATTTGTGTTCCTTTTGTCCCAGCAGGGTATTTGTTATCCTGTCAAGGAGCATCAGTGAACCTTCGTAGCCCCACATTCTGTTGCGCTGACCTCCAACATGATCGTGTACGGGAAAAGCACACCTTATAAGAGGTATGTGATGCTTTTCTTCTATTCTTCGTCCGTCAGAACTACCCAGCATCACATTTGAGTTAAGTTCCAACGCGTATTTTTCTATATTATCAAAGTCGGTATTATCCATTATTTTATAATTATCTATAAAAAGAAAATCCGCCACTTTTTTGATTTCTTTCCCTAATAAATTATTAAAGCCACTGCATCTTGCACCGGTTGCAGCCAATACAGGCATAACACCGTTTTCAGCGCAAAGCCTTGTAACCGAATAAACAAAGTCAGGTTCTCCGAATATGACTGCTCGACCCTCGCCGTTATATTTATGTGAATCAATCATTGCATCCAGGTATCTGCCCCGTTCCTTTTTAATTACGTCTGTTTTCCTTCCTCCTGCCCTTTCCAGCACTTCTATGAAGTTGTCAGTATCTCTTAGACCCACCGGCATATTGCACCTTACATACTGAACCCCGTAAGTCTCATAAAGGTACAACGCAGGCGAATATTCATCTTTAATAAAGGAAGAGATTTCTATAGTAAGCTTAGCACCTGCCATTAATGAGATTTCTTCAAGTGAAGTGCCCCCTTCGGGTAGTCTGAAATACTGCTGTGAATGTTCACCGTCAAGATTATCTGAAATGTCGGGAAGCAATATATAGTCAATATTCAATTCTTTCAACAGACTTTTCAGATATCTTGTATCAGCCGGTGAAATCATTCCGGTTATAATATTTACTTTATTATTCTTTTCCGGACACATCTCAACATTTTCTACGATTGCTCTCAACGCCCTGAAAAATCCTTCATACTGGGTTCCGGAATAACCTGCCGAAGCTACCGGGATAATTTTCACCTTTGCATGGGGATGGGTCTCGTAGAACAAATTTATAATCCTTGGTATATCTTCACCGATAGTTTCTGCTAGACAAGTGGTAGCAACACCGATTACCTCAGGATTATAAAGCTCCAGCATGTTTTCCATCCCCTTTATCAGGTTGTGCTCGCCGCCGAACACTGTCCCTTCCTCAGTCAGGGATGACGAAGCAATATCAACAGGCTCGTTGTAATGGGTTGCCATATGGCGGCGTATATAAGTGCTGCAGCCCTGAGAGCCATGAAGAATTGTCATACATTTTCTGATGCCGTAAAAAGCACTGACACTTCCCATGGGCATACACATTTTACATGGATTAACTGTTAAATTTACTAAGTTTTTGCTCATTGCTGCCCCCCTCCGCGTGCTTATGCACGCTAAACAATATGCTGATTCGCCTGTGTGATTAACTTTAATACATCAGTCCTTGACTTCTGCCAATTACTTTTACCCTTTTTTAGTCCTGGTCATTTCTTACATAATCCCATACAGGGCTGTTCAGAGATAAATTTATTTCCCTTATAAAGTTTATAATTCCGTCATAGCCTGCCAATGCGTGCTTTCTTTCATGATTGTGGTCACAGAAGGCAATGCCCAGTTTATATGCCAGAGGTCTTTCCTTTACACCGCCAACAAGTATGTCCGCACCCTTTTCTTTCATAAAGGTCTCAAGTTCGGCGGGATTTGCATCATCCAGTATAACTGTGTTTTCTCCTACAAGGCTTGCTATCATTTCATAATCCTCAGCTTTGCCTGTCTGTGTACCAACAACCACGGTTTCAATTCCAAGCTCATTAAATTGTCTTATAAGTGATATGGCTTTAAACCCTCCGCCTACATAAATTGCAGCCTTCCTGCCTTCAAGGTTTTTTCTGTATTTGTCGGTAAAGTCTTTTACTTTGTCTGATTCTGTTTTTGTAAACCGTCTAGCTCTCTCAAGAGTATTTTCATCCCCAACTGCTTCAGCTATCCGGATCAAAGCTTGCGTTGTGTCTTCCACTCCGAAAAAGCTAATCTTTATATAGGGAATATCCATTTCTTTTTCCATTCTCTTTGCAAGATAGGTCATGGATCCTGCACACTGAACAATATTCAGCTGAGCAGAAGGAGCCTTTATCAGATTGTCATGGCTTGCATCTCCTGTGATAGTTGATACAACTCCTATTCCTATTTCACTGAGATAGTTTTTTATCAGCCACATCTCGCCTGCCAGGTTAAAATCTCCAAGTATGTTTATTCCTTTGTTTCTTGGTATGCCCTTATACGGCTCAAGCAGTGTCATAATGGCATTACAGGCCATCTTGTATCCGTGTGCCTTACTACCCGAGAACCCGGGAGACTTTACAGGTATTATCCTCTTTCCATGCTTTTTTTCAGCCAACCTGCATACTGCTTCCACGTCATCACCTATAACCCCCACTATGCAGGTGGAATATACAAATATCAGCTTCGGGCTGTGCTTTTCAACAATTTCATCAATTGCCGCCGCCAGCTTCTTTTCGCCTCCAAAAACAATATCCTGTTCGCTCAGGTCAGTAGAAAAGCTGTTTCTGTAAAGCTGGCTGCCGCTGGACAAGCTACCCCTTATATCCCAGGTGTAGCTTGCACAGCCGATGGGACCATGTACGATATGGAAGGCATCTGTAATGGGATTTAGTACAACTCTGGCACCGCAGTATACACAGGCACGCTGGCTTACTGAACCTGAAAGACTGTCGCTTTCACACTTTATCGTCCCGGAGGCTTTCCCATAGCCTATGAATTCTTTTCTTTCATCCAAAATTGTTGCTTCCATTACGCTTACCCCCCTTTAAATAAATTACATTACAATTTCGAATTCCTCATCACTGGCGTCTCTGTCCTGTCTGTCCATCAATGCGTTTGCAATTGCTTCCACTAATCTCATTGCGCCTTTATAGCCCACAATTGGAGAATTTGAATGGGCGTATCTGTCGAGCACCGGGAAACCTGCACGTACAAAGGGAATATCCTCAGCCTTTGCAATTTGCTTTCCATAGGAGGAGCCTACAAGTAAATCCACCTTCTCATTTTTAACCCACTGATGCAGCTCAAAAAGGTCGCCGGAGGCTTTGGCTATACAGTTTTCTACTCCGTATTGAGCAAAAAGTGCTTCGGCAAGCTTCACGAAGTTTTCACCCGGCGTGCCGGTCAGAACGAATTTTGGAATCATTCCCATTTCAAGAACCATTCTTGTAAGTCCTAATACAGTGTCAGGATCTCCGAAAATAGCAACAGTTTTGTTATAGAAATAGAAGTGGGCATCCAGCATAAGATCAATAAGCTGTCCTCTCTCCTCCTCCAATTCATATGGAATCTCTGTGTTGTAGATTTCAGACAGAGCCATAACATACTTGTCGGTGGCCTCTATTCCTATTGGAAGCGGCAGCAGTTCATAGGGAACCTTGCATTTTCTTTCGAGAATACTTGCCGGTTCCTCACTGGTTAACTCACCTAAAGCCAGTACCTTTTTGCAGTCACCCAGACCTTCAATTTCAGGAATTGTGGTACCCCCTTTGGGAAACATTGCATAATCCCCGGTCATTGGTGAATCCATTACACCACTTTGGTCAGGAAACATCGTAAAGGGTATCTGCATCAACTTTGCAATCTTCTTCATCTCTCTGATATCTCCCGGGTTAACAAAGCCGGGGAAAATGGCTGTCTTTCCGTTGCTTTTACCGGTATGCTTAGCCAGGTAGGTAATAAAACCGGACATCATATTATAGAAGCCATTGATATGTGAACCCACATAACTTGGAGTGTTTGTATGAACAACAATCTTTCCTTCCGGAAAGTCCATATCCTGGATAAAGGCATTGAGATCGTCTCCAATGGTTTCACTCAAACAGGTGGTATGCACGGCTATAATATCAGGATTATATATTTCAAAAACATTTTTTACGCCAGTCTTGAGATTACTGCCCCCTCCGAAAACTGAAGCACCTTCTGTAAAGGAACTTGTGGAGGCTATTGCCGGCTCCTTGAAATGTCGGCTAAGGAAAGTCCTGTGATAGGAAGCACACCCCTGTGAGCCGTGGCTGTGGGGCATACAGTTATGAACTCCCAATGCTGCATATATAGCCCCAACCGGTTGGCAGGTTTTACAGGGATTAACCCTTAATGCACTTCTTTCAGTTACTTCTTTCGGTGTCATTTTCAGCATTATGCCTCACCTCCTACTAATTTTGCTTTAAGTACAGACTTGTTTTTCCACGGAGCGGTAACAAAGCCCCAAGCCGGAGTATAAAGTCCCATCGTTACATCACGTGCGAAATTTATTGCTCCTGTAAAGCCTGCATAAGGGCCGCTGTAGTCATAAGAATGGAGCTGTCTTGATACTACTCCGGCTTTTTGAATTTGATATTTGTCTTTAATACCCGAAAAGAATATATCAGGCTTCAGCAGCCGCATGAATTCATCTGTCTCAAATTGGTTTAAATCGTCAACAACGATACTACCATTTTCCATTTCAGGAATCATACCATAATAATTTTCTAGCTGAATTTTGTTCTTAAGGGTATTGAATTGTTCCTCGGTAAGAAATGCCTTATATTTATCAGGATCTCTTTCAACTTCAATATGTTCAATATTTTTACTGTCAGCATCTTCTTTAATTGTAGGAATTACTTCTCTGCCCTCATAATCATCTCTGTGAGCAAATTCATATCCGGCCAGAACGGTTTTGACTCCGAAATCTGCAAGAAGCTTCTGGTAATGGTGTGCTCTTGAGCCACCGACGAATAAGGCAGCTGTTTTTCCTTTAAGCTTTGAAAAATAATAATCTTTTTCTTCAGCTATTTCTGCCATTTCATCTGTAATAACAGCTTCTGTTCTGGCTTTAAGTTCCGGATCACCAAAGTATTCTGCCATGTCCCTGAGTGATTGTATCGTGGCTTCTAGTCCCACGAAATTAACTTTTAACCAGTCAACTCCATATTTTGTTTTCATCATTTCGGCAATGTAGTTTATAGAACGGTGGCACTGTACGAGATTCAGATTTGCAGTATGTGACTTTTTAAGGGCTTCAAAACTCCCGTCTCCGGTAAATACCGCTACCACCTCATAGCCTATTCTCTTAAGAATCCTTTCTGTCTCCCAGCCGTCACCACCAATATTATATTCACCCAGTAAATTCACAGAGTACTTTTTTACAGGTGGAGCATCTCCTGTACCAATAATCTTCCTCATAACAGTATTATTGGCTATATGATGACCTCCGCTCTGGCTGACACCTTTATAACCTTCACAGCTGAATGCCATGCAGGATATTCCATATTCTATTTCAGCCTGGGCGGCAATAGCGTGAATATCATCTCCTATCAGGCCCACAGGACAGGTTGAACATATCATAATGCACTTCGGGTTAAATATCTCAACCGCTTCCTTAATAGCCTGTTTCAGTTTTTTTTCACCCCCGAAAACTATGTCGGGCTCCTGAAGATCGGTTGAGAAACAATATTCAATAAAGTTCCTTCCGTCCTCGGTTTTTGCCTTATTTCTTCTAGTACCCCAGGAATAAAAACCGCAGCCGATGGGACCATGTGTTAAAACCAATACATCCTTTAAGGGGCCGAGAACAACGCCCTTACAACCTGCATAGCAGCAGCCCCTGTTTGTGATAATCCCCGGAACAGTTCTGGTGTTTGCAGAAATAGGCTGCTTTTTTGTTTCCTCTGTTACTTCCATAATGTGTTCTTTTCTATTTTTGTAGACTTTAGAACTATATTTATCCAGTACAATATTTCTTGCATTCATTAATCTCACCTCCCATTTATCAAAGTACGGTTTCGCCTGTTCTAACCTTATAGGTTTCATCAATTGGAAGAATAAATATTTTTCCGTCCCCCGGATTTCCGGTCTGATTAGCATTAATAATGGTCTTAACAGCCAAATCCACTTGCTCATCTTCTATAACGATAGTAAAGAATCTCTTCGGAATAAGTCTTCCGCTCTCGGTAAAGGCTTCCCCTACCTGAGATACAGGCAAACCACCTGTTTCCATAATATAATTTAGCACCGTAACATCAAGGCTCTTTTTCCCTCTTCCCAGACAGGGTCTGCATGAAAAGGCAGGGAAACCGGCATTTGCCAGGGCTTCTTTCGTCCTGTTTACTTTGTTGGTGCGTATAAAGGCCATAATTTCCTTCATAAGATAAACCTCCGTTCTATTGCTTAGTTGATTAGAGCCCCTGCTTGGCTGTGCTGATGGTGTATGCCTCCTGAACCTGGCTTATGAATATTCTTCCGTCACCGAAGTTTCCTTTTTCTCCGGTACGAGCGTTTCTCATAATCACCTTTACAACATCATCCTTGTCTTCATCATTTACTACGATTAGAAGCATTTCTTTGGGTATCTCATCATATTGAACATCCCCTATAACTATGCCCTTCTGTTTGCCTCTTCCGAAAACATCCATCTTTGTAACAGCCGGAAATCCCGCTGAAAGTAACTCTGATAAAACTATTCCGGTTTTTTCCGGTCTGATAATAGCTCTTATTAACAACATAATATCAACAACCTTTCCTTTTAATTTTGTTTGTACTATAGATCCATAATTCCGTGCTCCATAAGGAGTTCTTCAAGTCTTTCCTGCTTTAAAGGCTTGGGAATGACAAACATCTTGTTTTCATCTATCTTTTTTGCCAAAGCTCTATATTCGTCAGCCTGATTACAACCAGCATCATAGTCAATAACTGTCTTCTTGTTTATCTCAGCCCTCTGAACCATATTGTCTCTTGGAACAAAATGAATCATTTGAGAACCCAGTTCCTTTGCGAAGGCATCCACCAAGGCTGCTTCTCCGTCAACCTTTCTGCTGTTGCAGATAATTCCTCCAAGTCTGACGCCTCCGGTTTTTGCGTATTTCTGAATACCTTTGGAGATGTTGTTAGCAGCGTACAAGGCCATCATTTCGCCGCTTGCAACAATATATATTTCCTGAGCTTTTCCTTCACGGATAGGCATTGCAAAACCACCACATACAACGTCACCGAGAACATCGTAGAATACATAGTCCAGACTATCCTCGTAAGCTCCCAATCTTTCAAGCAGACCTATCGAAGTGATAATTCCTCTGCCCGCACAGCCTACTCCGGGCTCCGGCCCGCCTGATTCAACACACTTGATACCGGCAAAGCCATCTTTCATAACTAAATCAAGATCGATGTCTTCCCCTTCCTCTCTTAAAGTATCCAGAACCGTCTGTTGAGCAAGCCCTCCAAGAATGAGTCTTGTTGAATCAGCTTTAGGGTCACAACCCACTATCATGATCTTTTTCCCCATTTCACCCAACCCGGCAGTCAAGTTCTGCGTAGTTGTTGATTTACCTATTCCACCTTTACCATAAATAGCTACCTGTCTCATTTTGACCTCCAATCTGCGTGTATGTCACGCAACAACTAATAATGTATTGCAAAAATTGTGTACAGCTGCCAACTTGTTATGTCAGCAAATTATAAAAAAAAAGGCCTTAATACAAGAGCATTGAGCACTTGGGTTAAGACCTCTTCGTCAACTATTTAATAAAAACAAAAAGTCCCAAACTCCTTAAAGGAAGTTGAGACTTCGTCGTCAATTTGTATTCAACTGGCTTACTAAAAGTATACGGGTTAAAGATTGTATTCTCAATACACGCAGATGTACATAATCAACACTAATTACCTCCGGTTTTTTGTGAAATACTTACAAATATCCCTTATTTATTGTCTTTGTAAGTAAATTATATTGCTTATACATTCATTTCTCCTTATAATTTAATTAAATGAATAAATGAACTGCAAAGAAGCGTATTGGGTTTTTACTCAATTCGCTTTTTTTATTATAAGCAGGTTACTTTTAATACTCAGAGCTCTACAAAAGGAGGAATTAATATGTCAGGAAAAATTGCAGTAATAATTAATCAAAACAATAAGCTGACCTCTTTGGAAACCGGAACTACCTTAATACTCTTCAATAAGCAAGACCACAGCTGGCAGAAGGTAAAGGAAATCTCATACAAGATAGATATAACTACAAAAATATCTGAAATTCGTGATAATATCAGAGCACTTATTTTACAGCTAGAGGACTGTAAAATAGTTGTAGGAAAAACTATAACCGGATTATCCTATAACATATTTGAAAGAATGGGGTTTGAAATTTTTGAAGCTGAAGCATTGTCCAGTGCTTTGCTGGAAGAGATTCAAAGTGACCTGGCTGCCGAGACAGGTATTACTACGAAGGAAGCAGCGGCTATTCCTACTGCTCCGATCAGCACTTCCGAACCCGGAGTGTTCTTCCTTGATCTGATTGAGCTTCAGGAAAAATATCCTGAGCTCTCCTCAAAGAAAGCTTTACAGTCCTTTATAGAAACAAACCCCTTTTACAGACTGGATGTAGTCTGCAGCCATATACCTCCATGGTTCGAGGTCATTCTTCCTAAAAAGAATCTGAACTATATTATTAAGGACCTTGACAAGCATCGAGTGCAGGTTTCTATTATTAAAAAGCTCTGTCAGTGTTAAAAACCCAGGTATACTCAGAGCAGTTTAGATGCTGCCGGCGGAGGTCGCAATGCAGCAACCTCTGTATAAACAGCATACCTGCCCTGTTTATAATAGTAACACCTTTTTTGGAACACCATATTTTGCCGTTGGTGTTCCCTTTTTTGCTTATCTATGGGTGTGTTTTAACAATTGAAAAAAGGAGATAGCCTGCTTATAAAAAAAACCGCAGCAAAACTGGTCAAGTCCTGCCGCGGTTAATAGAGGATATATTTTTAAGGAGATTTTTGTTAATTTAGATTTTAATTACAGCTTTAACAACATCCTGCTTGTTATTGATAACATAATCAAAAGCCTTTGCCACATCGTCAAAATCAAATTCGTGTGTTACAATTCCCGAAATATCGATTATTCCCTTGGCAATAGCCTTTATTGCTGTTGGATAAATATTTCTGTAACGGAATACTGATTTAATTTGTGCTTCCTTCGCCATTATTTTAGCAAAGTTAAATTCTATAATGTCCTGAGGAGCAAGACCTACAAGAACAATAGTACCACCATTTTTAACAAGGTAAGGAGTCTGAGAAATTGTTCTGGCAGAGCCTGCGGTTTCGATTACAATGTCTACACCCTTTTTACCAGTCATCTTGTCAATCTCGGCGAAAACATCGGTCTCCATAGCATTTATTGTTGCTGTAGCACCAAGCTTTTTAGCATATTCAAGCCTTTTCGGTATTACGTCTACTATAGTAATATCCGTTGCACCGTATGCCTTGCAGGCTAATAAGGTAACAAGACCTATAGTACCTGCTCCAAGTATTACAACTGTATCTCCCAGCTTCACATTTCCTTGAATTGCTGCATGCATACCTACTGCTAAAGGTTCTACAAGCGCCCCTTCTTTTGTTGTTATATTGTCAGGAAGTTTAAAACACATATTTTCCGGGAAAGCTATATAATTCATCAATGAACCATGGTAGGGAGGAGTGGCTAAAAATTCTACATCCGGGCAGAGATTGTATCTACCTGATTTGCAAAACTCACACTGTCCGCAGGTAATACCGGGTTCCAGAGCAACTTTATCACCAACTTTGAGGTTCTGTACACCGGTTCCTATTTCAACTACGGTACCTGCACATTCATGTCCCAGAATAAAGTCACCATTTACAACAAAATCACCAATTTTACCATGTTCCAGATAATGCACATCCGAACCGCAAATACCAACATATTCAAGCTTTACAAGTACATCTTTCTCTCTCAGCTTAGGGACTTCAATATCTCTGATTTCCATTTTATTAATCCCTGTCATGTATGCTGCTCTGTTTTTCATAATTACCCCTCCATGTTATATAAATTTAATCTATTATAAATTTTTCATATAAATCCATAATTTATAGAAAATTATTGTCAATTTAATTTTATGTCCTTTTTCACTTCTAGTAAATAGTTTTATTATACAGTTTTATAAAAGTTTTATTGGTATGTTTTCATATATATTTAATTTAAATTATCGCTCCTGTATGTTTGAGGGCTAAGAAACCTTCTTTAAATACAATCCTGGAGATGCGTGAAGATTGTTCACGCATCTCCAGGTGTATAATTCTTTAACTAAATGTTACATAAATTTATTACTTTATTGCTCCTGATTTCTTCAATACATCTATATACTGCTGTACATTTTCTTTGTTTACCAATGGGTTTCCGATATCAGTATCAATCTGCTTTTCTGTACCTGTTAAGAGCTTATTACTTGTTTCAAGTAATTTTGTAGCAAGGTCATAAGCACTCTGCATTGTTGTGGAAGTCATTTTACCTTCCTGGATTAAGAGAAGAGCTTCAGCTGTTCCGTCAACACCGTAAACGAGCATATCCTTGAATTTAGCATTGTCTTTTACTACTTCGATAGCACCGGCTGCCATGTTGTCATTCATTGAAATAACAGCATCGATTTTATCATTAGCCTGAACCCAGTCTTCCATGTATTTCATAGCTTCGTCTTTGTTCCAGTTAGCAATCTGTTCTCCAACTATCTTAACGTCAGGACGTTTGTCGAAGAATTCCTTCTGCCAGCTTGAACGTCTTTCGTCAGCGTGGAAGTTACCTGAAGGTCCTTTTAATACAACTACTTTCGCGTTTTGTGGTATCTGTTCTAATGCCGCACGAGCATTAACAGCTGCCTGTTCATAAGGATTCGCGTCTACTGAAGATGCTCCTTCAATACCGGAAATACGTGCATTTGTTGTTATTGCAAAAATACCGGCTTTTACAACCTTTTCAACATAAGGTCTCTGAGCTTCACCATTGTTTGGCTGAACTATAACTAAGTCATACTTGTTAGTGATAGCATTTTCGATCATTGAGTTTTCTTTTTCATCATTTGCTTCGCCGTCAAACACATCAAGAGTTATGTTTGGATATTTCTTTGCTTCTTCTTTTACAGCATTTGCAAGCCAAGCTGCAAAGGAATCAGACTGTGCACGGGCGATATAAGCTACTTTGAAATTAGTTTTTGCTTGACCATTTCCGGTCTCTGCCCCTGCTGTAGTATTAGCGGGATTTTGAGTTGCGGTCTTGCCACATGCTGCTAGTAGGACAATTGCAAGTAACATAGAAAGTACGGTAATTAGTCTCTTCTTCATTGTTGACCATCCTTTTCGCTAAAAGTTTTTTATTTTTAAACAGCTATTGCTGTTTAATACGATTAAATAATTTGTATTGCTTTACTGCACGATTAATTTGCTTTGACAGCTTTTGGTTTTTCCTTGTCTTCTATTCTGCCCATAGCACTTTTTGTTCTCTTATTCTTTGAACGGATATCGTAAATAACAGCCAGAGCTATAATTGCACCTCTTACAATTTGCTGCATGTAGGAATCCACACTAGCAAGGTTCATGATGTTATCCAAGAATCCTACTATAAACGCACCGGCAAGAGTACCTGCAGCTGTTCCAACACCTCCTGAGAAACTGGTTCCTCCGATGATTGCTGCTGTTAACGCTGTAAACTCATAGCCTACTGCACCGTTAGGAAGACCGGCATTTACACGGGACATGAAGAGTACACCTGCCAAGCCTACAAAAATACCATTAATAATAAATGCAGTATATTTTACTTTGTGAACATTGATACCTGAAGCAATTGAAGCTTCTTCATTACCACCCACCGCATAAAGAGATCTTCCGAATCTTGTGTGTTTCAGTATATACCAGGTAAATATCGCAATTACTATAAGGAATATTATTGGTATAGGAATTATTCCTGCCGAGCCTTGTCCAAAGATTACAAAATCACCAAGCTGTAATAAGTTCTGACCCTTTGTGAATAATAGCGCCACACCTCTTGCCATAGTAAGCATTGCCAACGTTGCAATAAACGGTGGTGCTTTAAAAGTACTTACCATTATTGCATTTACTATATTACAAACCACACCGGTTACAATTCCCACAAGTACTGCTATTACAAGAGATCCTGTTGACTTGTAAGCTGATACAGCGAATACTCCTGAAAGTGCGAGTACAGATCCCTGTGATAAGTCAAGCATTCCTGATATAATCAGCATTGTTTGTCCAAATGCCAGTATAGTTGTAACAGCCAACTGTCTTGATATGTTGGTCAGGTTATTTGGTGTTAAAAAGTTTTCATTTATTAATGAACAGATTAAGAACAGTACGAACAGTACCATAAAAATACTATATTTCTTTTTAGCCGTACCCCAAACATTTTTTAAGTCCATTTTAGTTCACCTCGTTAGATATTAAAGTTCCGGTAGCATACTTCATGATTAATTCCTGTGAAAAATCTTTCCTCTCAATTTCACCTGTTATTGTTCCTTTGCACATAACATAAATTCTGTCGCACATACCGATCAATTCAGGCAACTCTGAAGATACCATTATGACTGCCTTACCTTCTTTGGCTAAATTAGTCATAAGCTTGTAGATTTCAAACTTAGCCCCGACATCAATACCTCTTGTTGGTTCATCAAGTATTAGTATGTCTGGATTTCTTATCATCCATTTTGCCAGCACTACCTTTTGCTGATTGCCACCGCTAAGGGACTGAATAGTTGTATCCAATGTAGGAGTTTTTACCTTCATTTTAGTAAACATCTCCGACACTATACTCTTCTCAGTTTTATGATGCAGTCTGAATCTGTAGAAAACTTTTTGTAAAAATGAAAGCGTTGTGTTTTCTTTAACTGACCTTACCGGAATGATTCCGTATCTTCTTCGGTCTTCCGATAACATAACCAGCCCGTTATCTATACTTTGTCTGACATTTTTTATTCTTACTTCCTTACCTTTGATTGTCACTTTTCCCTCGGTTATGGGATCCAAACCAAACAGAGAACGCATTACTTCAGTTCTTCCTGCTCCCATTAGTCCGGCAAAACCGATTATTTCACCTTTCTTGACATGGAAATTAACATCGTGATAAACATTTGCGTTGTTCAGGTTTTCAACCTTAAGAAGGTCTTCTCCTATTTTCACGTCCTCTTTAGGATAGGTGTTTGTAAGCTTTCGTCCGACCATAAGAGCAATTACTGCTTCAATGTCCAGCTCTTCCTTTGGATGGCTTTCAACGACTGTCCCATCTCTGAAGACAGTTATTTCATCAGCTATCTGGAAGATTTCATCCAGCTTGTGAGAAATATAAATAATACTTACGCCTCTGCTTTTTAATTCACGAATTTTCTTGAAGAGCTTTTCTACTTCCTTAAGGGTTATTGCTGATGTGGGCTCATCCATAATAATGATTTCCGAATTATAAGATACGGCTTTAATTATCTCCAGCATCTGTATATCCGAAACAGTCAGGTCTTTCAGAAGCGTTGTCGGAGAATAAGGCAGGTTTTCTTTCTTTAAAAGTTCGATTGTTCGCTTCCTTACCTCTTTCCAATCAACATTTCCGAATTTACCGATAGGTAAGTTACCTAAAAAGATATTTTCCTCTACAGTCATCTCAGGTACATAGTTCATTTCCTGAAATATCATAGATATCCCTAGACTCCTGGCTTGTATAGGATTAGATATCTTTACCGGTTTTTCGTCGATGAATATTTGCCCTCCATCAGGTTGATAAACTCCGTTAATGATTTTCATTAATGTGGATTTTCCCGCACCGTTCTCTCCGCATAATACGTGGACAGACCCTTTTTTTACAGTAAAATCGATTTTATCAAGCGCCTTTACCCCTGGAAAGGATTTTTCAATTTGAGATACTCTAAGCTTAATGTTCTGGTTCATATCCTTCTCCCTGTAAAATACCCTGAATAGATTTGTATGAATAGATTAATGTTTGGTATCTTATACAAATATATACTTTTAATTGTATGTTTTTTAAAACACATTAATTGAATATATTTATATAAGACTTTTATAAATTACTTTTAATAAGATTATACAACGTTTTTATGCAAAGTCAATAAAAATTTTGAAAAAAAAACAGGATTTTTAGTAACTCTTTATAGCCGTAATCTTCCATTTTTAAGTAAATGTTGCGGAGTTCATGAGTATCAAGAACTTCAGCTCCTATTCCTATAGTGTTTAAAACAAAAAAGAGCATATAATCCCAAATAATAATTCAGGTTATATACTCTTATTTTTTAACTGTTTTGATAATTTATAAGCTGCTTACACTAATTACTAAATTTTAACAACAGTTATCTTTATGTTTACTCTATATGTTTTTAATGAATTCTTCTATATGAAGAAGTGCTGCACCTACTGCTGTTGTCTCTAACTTATATTTACATACGTCCAGATATGCCCCGTTGGGTTCGAAAGTATTAATTTTAGAAACCCTTTCCCTCAGTTCCTCAAGGTATTCATCCATATACGCGCCTGCATAACCACCAAGGATAACCTTGCAATCAAAAAGCATTCTAAGATTGTTGATGGCAACAACAAGATGCGAAACGTACTCTTCCCAAATACTCTGTTGAAGTTCTTTACCTTGTTTTAAGAGTTTAAAGAATTCGGCTATATTTCCATTTGTACTATCTGATAATATCTTAGCAGAACAGTATGCATCAACACATCCTTTTTGCCCGCAGTAACAAGTTTTCCCCCCAGGAACAATTGTCATGTGACCAAACTCTCCGCCTCTCTGATTTTGCCCATTGTATATATTCTTTCCGATTATTATTGATCCTCCAACCGAATTGTTGAGAGACAAATAAACAACGCTCTCATTTGTATTATACCCCCACATTTCGGCAAAACCCGCTGCATTAGCATCGTTACTGAAGGTACATTTATACGGGATAAACTCTTGAAAGGACTCTATATTACCCCTCTCAAAATCTATAACCTGGGCGTAACTCACACTACGGTCGTCATCCGATAGAATCGCCGGCAGTGCAATACCTACTCCCAGAATACTTTTGGAATCAATTTTGCTTTCTGAGACGAAATTGCTTACCAAATCACCGACACCTTTAAAGTACTCCTTTGAATTTTGAAAAGGAAATTGACTTCTCAGTGTTTTAATTACTTTGGCACTAAGATCTATTATGACAATACCCACATGGTTTTTTGTAATATCAAGTCCAATAGCATACTTTGCTGTGCTATTATAGGTAATTGCTTTTGCCTTACGTCCACCTGTAGACTCAAACTGTCCTGCCTCTATTACCAAGCCGCGCTCATTTAACTCCTTGATATTTTGAGTGACTGTGGGAAGACTCATGTTCAATTTGTAGGCAATCTCCTGAATCGAAATAGGATCCCTCATATACAAAAAATTATAGATGGCATTTCGATTTATCTTTTTAACTTCAATGCTATTTACTCTACCAGCAGCCATATTATCACCCAGTTTTATAAATGTCTTTTATTAATGTATTTATAATAATATATTTTATAAGATTATTCAATTAAAAGAATTAACAAAAGAGGAAGTAAAAAATTATTATATTTTCCAATAGATGTGATAAGAAAAATATTTACAGTTCATTACCTAATAATAATAATATACCATATATATACAACCGTCCATATTAATATATAAAAACATTGTATACATACAGTTATATTGTTTTAAAATAAATACATAAATGTTATAATTGGTGTAGAAACTAAATAACTTAATATATCAGAATCTTTGTATAAAAAATTAGCCCTACGCGGAGGTTTATGCCATGTGTATTCGAAATCGCCTGCTAGCATTAATTTTTAGAATTCTGTTTTTAATTGGATGTGGTACAGGACTTTACCTCAACTCCGGACTTCCAAGCGGAAAGCCTGCTCCTTACATGCTGATTTTTTATACAATCCAGAGTAATGTCTTATGTTTTATTTTCTTTCTACTTCTTGTTATCAGGACTTTCATTGACTTAAAAAACAAAGGTATCAGGGGCACAACTGTTTTTCTGCCTCATTTCAAAGGTGCAGTAACTATGGCAATTGCTATAACTTTTTTAATATATAATTTTGTGTTAGTTCCGCAGTATTTATCTACACTAAAAGCCGGCTACAACATTCTTAGCTGGCAGAACATTCTCGTACATTACTTTGTTCCTTTAGTAGTTATATTTGATTGGCTGTTATTTGACAAAAAGCTTAATTTTCGTTGGTATGACCCCATAATTTGGCTTTTTATCCCGGTAGGATACTTTATATTTATATTAATTCGTGCCAAGGTTGGAGGAATAATTGAAATAGTAAGCAGCCCCTACCCTTATTTCTTTATAGATGTGGATCTGCTTGGTTGGCTTAAAGTAATTAAAAATGCAGGAATCTTGACCTTTGGATTTTTGGTTTTAGGGTATCTTCTCTTTTTAATTGACAAAATTCGATTTAGTAATCAACGGACGGATTTTGACGTATTACAGCCAAAATGACACATATTCTTGATAAATGTAAAC
>JAEWOH010000041.1 GCA_023460955.1 Bacillota bacterium
GGTTTAAGAGAGACGGAGATAAGCCGACCCAAAAGTTCAGTCGAGACGGCAAACCTGATGGAAGATTTAAGAGAGACGGAGACAAGCCGGACTCAAAATTCAGTCGAGACGGCAAGCCTGATGGAAGGTTTAAGAGAGACGGAGATAAGCCGGCCCAAAAGTTCAATCGCGACAGCAAACCCGATGGAAGGTTTAAGAGAGACGGAGATAAGCCGGCCTCAAAATTCAGTCGCGACGGCAAGCCTGACGGAAAGTTTAAGAGGGACGGAGACAAGCCGGCCCAAAAGTTCAGTCGCGACGGTAAACCTGACTCAAGATATAAGAAGGATGGCAGTAAAGCAGGCGGAAAGTTTGGCAGCGATAAAAAGGGCTTTGGAAAAGACAACAGGTCTGATTCAGAAAACGAGTTTAAGCCAGGCAAAATCAAATTTGTAGGTAAGCCGCCAAAGAATTTAAAACCTTGGGATCGCAAACCGCAGTCCGGTCCTAAGAGAGGCAAATAAAGCCCAAACCGGAAAGAATATTTTTGACACAACTTTCCCAATTGAAGTGGTGCAAAGGATTTGTATTAACTAGAGACTAAACTCATTAATGTTATCGTATATTTTTAATTTAAAGTTGCACGAGAGTATTATAAATATAGAAGGCATAAAGGTTTAACTAAAATTCTGTGGGAAAGTTGTGAGTAATAATGTAAGTAAGGGGGCTGGGATATATGCAGTCAACATCAATTCCGAAAGCCTGGGAAGGTGTTTTAGGAGCAGCAACCTTTATACCTGTTACAAGTATAAAGGCTATAGAGAGATATCGTAATGCCGAATGGTCAAAGGGCTTAAGTATTCATGAGACCTTCGAAATGGTTTACATCAAGTCTGGTGAAGGCCGTTTTGAAATAGGTGATCAGGTAGTTACAGTGGGGTCAAATGACATAGTCATAATAAAGCCCCACCAGCATCATAAGCTGGAAGTGACTTCTGACGGCGGTTGCGATTTTATAGTGCTGTATTTTAAATTTATGAATCAGTCCAATCTGACTATGTCCGAGACTTCACTGGAAGACTTTATAAATTTCGTAAGCGGTAGGGATTCGGGCGCTTTCATAAAGCTAAAAGTGAGCCAGAAGAATGACATTATAATACTTCTGAACAGGATATTAAAAGAAAAAGCCAGTGATCAGCTGGGTAGCGAATTGCTCGATTACCTTATGCTGATGGAGCTGTTTGTACTGATATCGAGAGCACTGAAGGCTGAATGGGAAAACAGTATAAAAAATAAGTCTCCGAAGATAAAAGAATTGATGCAGGCGGCAATTCAGTTTGTTCATAACAATTTTGAGAGGGAAATATCAATTACAGATATAGCAAAATACGTCTTCCTGAGTCCCAGCTATTTTACAAGGGCTTTTAAGGAAGATACCGGACTAAGTCCAATGCAGTACCTTTTAAACGTCAGAATAAAGCGGGCCTGTGAACTCCTGAATGAGACCGACATGAAGGTTGGAGATATAGCCCATAGTGTTGGATTTTCCAATCAGCAGCGCTTTAACGACATGTTTAAGAAGCAAACGAACGTAACCCCCATGCAATACCGCAATTCGTCAAAAAACATTCATAATTAGTAAAAATAACGGTAAATAACATGAAGAACACTTTTTAAGCTTATTGTATAATGATGCTAAGCTAAAAACAAAAGGTGTTCTTTTTATTTTTTTATATTTTAATAGATAAATATTTAGAAACGTTATCAAAAGAGAAACAAATTATTAACCTGATAATCAATTTAATTTAATTTTTTTAGGCATTTATGAATATGAGGAGGTAACAAAAATGGGAATGACAATGACTCAAAAAATATTGGCTGCTCATGCAGGCTTACAATCTGTAACTGCCGGACAGCTTATAAAAGCAAAACTTGATATGGTTCTGGGAAACGATATAACTTCACCGGTTGCCATTAAAGAGTTTGAAAAAGTCGGGGTAGATAAAGTATTTGATAAAAACAAAATAGCAATTGTGCCCGATCACTTCACTCCGAACAAGGACATTAAATCTGCAGAGCAGGTTAAAGTCTGCCGTGAATTTTCAAAGAAAATGGGTATAGTAAATTTCTTTGAAGTAGGACAGATGGGTGTAGAACATGCACTATTACCTGAAAAGGGCCTGGTAGTCCCCGGAGATGTGGTAATCGGAGCCGACTCCCACACTTGTACCTATGGTGCGCTGGGTGCGTTTTCCACAGGAATCGGAAGTACTGACATGGCAGCGGGTATGGTAACCGGAGAAGCCTGGTTCAAGGTGCCTGAGGCAATCAAGTTCGTACTTAAGGGAAAGCCCAGGAAATGGGTGGGAGGTAAGGATGTTATCCTCCACATAATAGGAATGATTGGCGTGGATGGAGCCCTTTATAAATCCATGGAGTTTACAGGTGACGGAGTAAGTGCTCTTTCCATGGATGACAGGTTTGCAATGGCCAATATGGCTATTGAAGCCGGAGGAAAGAACGGAATATTTGAAGTGGATGAAAAAACCGTGGAATATGTGAAGGAACACTCTCTCAGAACCTATGAGGTATTCAAGGCTGATGAGGATGCAGTGTATTCTGAAGTTTATGAGATAGATTTGTCTTCGATCAAGCCTACAGTTGCTTTTCCTCACTTACCGGAAAATGCCCGGACAATTGATAATGTTGGAGAGGTTACAATTGACCAGGTGGTTATCGGTTCCTGTACAAACGGCCGAATTGAAGATATGAGAGTTGCAGCTGAAGTATTAAAGGGTAAAAAGGTGCATGAAAATGTGCGATGCATCATTATTCCTGCAACACAAAAAATCTGGAAGCAGGCAATGAATGAAGGTCTGTTTGATATTTTCATTGAAGCAGGAGCAGCTGTAAGTACTCCGACCTGCGGACCATGCCTCGGGGGGCACATGGGAATACTCGCAAAAGGAGAAAGGGCTGTGGCAACTACCAACAGAAATTTTGTAGGTCGTATGGGTCACCCTGAGAGTGAGGTTTATCTGGCAGGACCTGCAATTGCAGCAGCCTCTGCTGTTGCCGGAAAAATTGCCGGACCTGATGAAATATAATAAAAATGTGAAGGGAGATATATTTATGAACGCTAAAGGTAAAGTCATTAAGTATGGAAACAACGTTGATACAGATGTAATAATACCTGCAAGGTATTTAAATACAACAGACCCGGCAGAGCTTGCCAGCCATTGTATGGAGGACCTTGACGAAAAGTTCACCTCCCGGGTTCAGAAAGGGGATGTAATGGTAGCCGGCAAGAATTTCGGCTGCGGCTCTTCAAGAGAACATGCACCTATTGCGATAAAAGCCTCAGGAATATCCTGTGTTATAGCCGAAACCTTTGCAAGAATATTCTACAGAAATTCAATAAATATCGGTTTGCCAATTATTGAATGCCCGGAGGCAGCTCAGGACATAAAAGACGGTGATGAGGTTGAAATCGATTTTGATAAGGGCTTGATAAAGAACCTGACTACGGGGAAGAATTATCAGGGTCAGCCTTTTCCTGAGTTTATGCAGGAATTGATTGCAGCCAATGGACTTGTTGAGTATATAAAAAAATCATTGGCTAAGTAGAACGGAGGTATTATGAATTATAAAATAACTGTGTTACCGGGTGACGGAATAGGTCCCGATATAGTTGACGAAGCATTGCAGGTGTTGAAGCTGATCGGGCAAAAATTTGGTCATAACTTTGAGTTATCTGAGGCAGATATGGGCGGAGTCGCAATAGACAAACACGGAGTACCGCTTCCCCAAGCAACAATTGATGCCTGCAAAAGCAGTGATGCTGTAATGCTTGGTGCAGTAGGCGGCCCCAAATGGGATACGCTGCCGGGACATTTGAGACCGGAAGCAGGACTTCTTGGAATTAGAGCCGCCCTCGGCTTGTATGCAAACCTCAGACCAGCAATAATATATAATGCACTAAAGGAAGCATCACCTCTAAAGTCAGAGATAATCAGCAACGGTATAGATATTATGGTTATCCGCGAACTTACAGGTGGTATTTACTTCGGAAAAAGAGGAAGAATTGAAACAGAAGGCGGAGAAGCTGCTTATGATACTGAAATGTACAGCAGGGCAGAAATTGTCCGCATTGCAAAGGTTGGCTTTGAAACTGCTATGAAATGCGGAAAGAAACTTATGTCGGTAGACAAGGCAAACGTTCTGGAAAGCTCCAGACTATGGAGACAGGTGGTTGAGGAGGTTGCCAAGGATTATCCTGAAGTGACTTTAAGTCATATGTATGTTGATAATGCAGCAATGCAGCTGGTCAGAAATCCTGCTCAGTTTGACGTTATACTTACCAGCAACATATTCGGTGATATATTATCTGACGAAGCCTCTATGATAACCGGCTCCATAGGAATGCTTCCATCTGCCAGCCTTGGTTCTTCAAAGCTGGGATTATATGAACCGATACATGGCTCAGCACCGGATATTGCAGGTCAGGACAAAGCCAATCCCATAGCCACTATTCTCTCAGTGGCAATGCTATTAAGGTATTCCCTTGACTTACCGGTTGAGGCAGCTGCAATTGAAAGTGCAGTTATAAAAGTACTTGATAAAGGTTATAGAACAGGTGATATTGCTTCAGCAGGAACAACTGTTGTGGGCACAAAGGAAATGGGAAGAATAATAAGAGCAGAGCTGTAATCGCAGATTTATCAAAAAATAAGGAAATTACACTGAATAAAATAATTCAAAATAATTAAATAAAATATTAATTGACTTATATAAAGTTTACCGAAATGAAGCTACAGACAAGCATCGGTAAACTTTTTTATGTGTGTACATAAGTTTAATTCTTAAACATTTCAATTAATTAAAAGAACGATGGTTAACCGGTCAGAATAGGTCAATGGTCAGCAGAGAGTTGTTTTCATTGATTTTTTCGATTACCGCCTTTGATAAGAGCGCTTTATCACAAAAAACAGTTTTCTCTTTGGGTATTAAAAGGAAGATACTCTTGTCATCTCGTAAAACCTCACCTCTAAAAATTTTATCATAGAATTCCTCAAGGCAGAGATTATTTTCCATAATATAAAGACTGAGTTGCTTGCCGACATACCGGATATGCCAAGGCTCGTAAACACATTCTGTGATTTCTGTTTTATCCTTTGGATACCTTATTATAAAGCCATAGTCGGCAAGGTTATTATTAAGCCATACCTGTTCCTTGGTTCCTTCAAAATCTGATCTGTGCCTGCCATTGATACTGAACAAGTCCAAGGCTAGCCCTGTATGGTGTTCTGAATTGCCGGGAAGCGCCACCAGCTGTCTCGTTTTAGCGAAGGCCTCAACCTCAGTTTTAGAGTTTTTTCGAAAACTGTTAAGATTAAAGTCAAAAATTTGCTGCTGAGAGGAGACGCTACGATATGCACTATTAACTATAAACCCTTTAGTACCGTCTTTTCTAGCTGCCTTAAGCATTTCATAAAAGGCTTTTAATGCTGTGGGGGTCAGTTTGAGATCAGAATATTCCAATTTTACTTCCTTTGAACTTATTTTGGTTAACACTTTTGGCGAATAATTACTAGGGAGAGTGTTTTCTCTGTTGACCAGTAATTTTGAGCTACTTTCAGAGCCAATTTTAATTTCCTTCATGGATGCTGTATATATGTCCGCAAATTTAGACGAAGTTAAACAAAGCACTTTATCTTTAAGATAGATATTCAGGGTATTACCGTCACTGAATAATGTTTTGTAGAGTTCTTTATATTGGGAGTCAGAAGGATTAGTTGTGGTGCCGGATTTTGATTTAGCCTGAGCAGGAGATTGAGCCTGAGTCAGAGCCGAAACTTGAGCCTGAGTCAGAGCCTGGGCCAGGGTTGCTTGTTCTCTCTGTCCTGACAGGGGCAGGACCTCCGGGTCTATACATGTTGGTTGGAAAAAAGAATTACAGCATGTAAATACTAGACTGCAAACAATTATGTATATTATCTTTTTCAAAGCTTTAGCCTCCGTATAAAAGCAGTGACCTCTTCAACATCCGAAGATGGTTAGAACAGGCTTACTACTAATATATGGAGATTAAATGAATTTTATTAATTTTTATGCTTTTCTTTTCCTTTAATGAATACCAGACTGAGCATAATTAAAAGCATACCACCGATTTGTATGACGGAAATACTTTCGTTTAGCACAAGTACACCACCAATTATTGAAACCACCGGAATAAGGTTTAAAAACATTGAGGAAACTGTAGCCCCTAGTCCTCTTACCGCAAAGTTAAACAAGTAATAAGCAAGAGCCGAACAAAAGAGAGCCAGATAAAGCAGATTTGCCAATTCGTAACCTGCTATAGGTTGCCAGCTTTTTATTTCAGGAATAACAAAAGGAATAAACAGTATTGAGGCAGCTGCCATCTGATAGGCGGTTATGATTATACCGCTGTACTTTTCAGTTAAGGTTTTGCATATTATGGTGTATATTACCCAGGCAACCATTGCTCCAACCATAAGCAGGTTACCCTTGGTATAGCCGGATGAAAAATTGACACCCTTTTCAAAAATTACCAGAAACACACCTATAACCGACATAAAAACACAGAGGATGACTCTGGAGGTAATTTTAAATTTATAGAACAGAAATTCAGTAATAAGAGTAAATATGGGAACTGCAGCTACAATGATTGAACCATTTGAGGCAGTAGTGAATTTTAATCCTGTATTTTCAAAAACAAAGTATAGAACAATTCCAAAAAAGGAAGCTGCAAATAGCAGTAGAACGTCACGGATAGGCATCCTGACAAACATTCTTTTAATAAACAATAAAGTAAAAAGTGTTGCAGCGGCAATTATCTGCCGAAAAAATGCTATTGTAACAGGGGGAAGGACATCCAGTAAGATTTTAGTGCTTACAAAGGAGTAGCCCCAGAAAATAACTGTTACTATAATTGCTAAATAAGAAAAAACCTTTAAATTTCTATCTATTTTCATAAAAAATCCCCACCCTGTTGTCTGTAAGCTATAATTTTCTCACATCACAAGAAGTATATCAAGCAATAATAAATAATTTACACAATAAATTAATTCTTGCATTTTTTCGTATTTTCACTTGCAAAATCCCTGATTTTCTACCAATTTTAATGTGAATATTAACTGTATAAACTGTAAATAATACGCTATGAAACAGAAGTACAAAAGACGTTTTAGGTTTTATGAGGAGTTTATTATGGACAATGTTCAAGGAATTTCAAATCATTATGAAAGCTTAAAAAGAGTAGTATTCCTTTTTATGGGCTGGCTTTCTGCTATTCTATCCTTATTTTTTTACCCCTTTGTATTTGGAATGATAGGTGTTATTTCAGGGATTCTTGCAACTAAAAACAATAAAAGCAGAATAGGCGTTTTGCTTGTTGTCAGTTCCATTGTGATGATGGGCTTCGGCCTTGCATTTAGCAAAGTGCTGGTTGCCCTGGCAAGGGATGTATTAAATATATAGCGAGGCGGTAGATTAAAGTATTGAATTTATTCTCGTTAAATGGAGGAATATAATGAGTGAGCTTGTAAACGGAAACTTATTGATTATTGGGGGGGCAGAAGATAAGTGGGGTCAGAGCAGTGTTCTTAAACATGCTATTGATATGTGTGGCGGGCCCGATTCGAAAATAAGTGTTTTGACAACGGCAACTCAAAAACCGCAAGAGGTCGGGGAAGAATACAGAGCTGTTTTTTCCAGACTTGGAGTACAAAATATTGACATATTAAACATTGATAATAGAAGTGATGCCAATGACAACTCTGTAGCACAAAGAATATCAGGTGCGGCAGGAGTTTTTTTTACAGGAGGCGACCAGCTTAGAATAACCAGTATTCTTGGAGGAACCAAGACCTTTAGCGTTTTATTGGAGTTATATAAAAAAGGAGTTCCTATTATCGGAACCAGTGCAGGCGCATCTGCAATGAGCAGTGTTATGATTGTTGACGGAAACAGTAACTCCGCAGCCAGAAAGTGTACCCTTGGAATGTCACCGGGTCTTGGTTTGCTTGAACAGGTAATAATAGACCAGCACTTTGAACAAAGAGGACGCTTGGGGCGGCTTCTGGTAGGAGTCGCTCAGAATCCGTCTGTACTCGGAATAGGCATTGATGAAGACACGGCAATTAAGGTATCGGACAACGCTTCCTTTGAGGTTGTAGGAACTAACTGTGTTACTGTAATTGACGGAAGAACCATACAAAATTCGAATGTTTCGGAATTAAATCCTGAAGATATAATAGCGTTGTCAAATGTTACCATTCATGTACTACCAAACGGCTATGGTTTTGATCTTGGACAAAGATGTGTAAAAAAGACTAATTCATAATACCGCTAACAATATAAATTTAACATTATCCTTATTGTTAGTAAAACACTAGGAGGGTTTTACGGTGCATATTCAAAGCATTTATTGCTTTCAAGGCAGAAATATATATAGTCATAAACCTGTAGTAAGAATGATTGTTGATATAGGAATATTTGAAGCAGGACCAACAAAGGATATACCCGGATTTAATAAAAGACTTCTGGAAAGTTTCCCCGAATTGGCCGAGCATACATGCGGAGTAGGATATCCGGGTGGTTTTGGCGAAAGGCTGATAGAGGGAACCTATATTGGACATGTAGCCGAACACTTGATAATCGAGCTCCAGAACAAGCTTGGCTACAATGTGAACCATGGAAAAACAAGACAAATTGGTACAACCTCAAAGTACTATATTATTTATGAATATATTAATGAAGCTCTTGCAGTTGAATGTGGCAAGAGGGCAATAGATATCCTCAAAGCGTTTGCCGAGGACAAGGAAATTAATATTAAAGGCATTTTGGACAATCTCAAAAAGTTATCTGCTGAGACTGACATGGGACCAAGCACAAAAGCCATTTATAACGAGGCCATAAAAAGAGGTATACCTGTTGTAAGGCTTGGGAGCAGCAGTTTGCTGCGGTTGGGTTATGGAAAAGGTATTCGAACAATACAGGCATCACTCTCTGATAACTCAAGCTGTATCGCAGTAGATATAGTATCTGACAAGCAGCTTACAAAACGCATTTTAATGGATAATAATATACCGGTTCCCTACGGTGTTGTGGCCGAGAGCTCAGAAGAGGCGTCGGAAGCCTGTCAGAAGGTCGGCTTTCCGCTGGTGCTAAAACCGCTGGACTCAAATCAGGGAAAGGGTGTTACGGTTAATATAACCTCTACCGAACAAATATCAGAGGCTTATGCAGAGGCTAAGAAGTATTCAAGAAAGGTTATAGTTGAAAGATATGTAGAGGGAAAGGACTACAGAGTACTTGTAGTTGGAGACCGCGTAAGCGCAGTGGCTGAGCGAAGGCCTCCTCGGATTGTGGGGGATGGAAAAAGTACTATTTTAGAGCTGGTACAGTTTGAGAACAACAATCCGCTTCGTGGCGAGGATCATGAAAAGCCTCTGACCTTTATAAAGCTTGATGATATATCAGCAAGATGCCTTCGGGCACAAGGACTTACTGAAAAAAGCATTCCTCAAGAAGGTCAGCTTGTAATACTGAGACAGAATGGAAATATAAGCACAGGTGGTACAGCTCGGAACTGTACTGAGGATATTCACCCCAGGAATGCCGCTTATGCTGTAGCTGCTGCCCGTGCGGTTGGTCTTGATATTGCAGGGATTGACTTTTCAACAGACGATATATCCGTTCCAATTGATTTAAATGGAGGAGCTATCATAGAAGTAAATGCGGCACCCGGACTAAGAATGCATTTGCACCCCACCGAGGGTGAGCCTGTTAATGTAGCGGGGGATATCATAGACATGCTCTACCCTGACAAGAGCTGGTCTATACCTGTTGTAGCAATCACAGGAACAAACGGTAAAACAACGACTACAAGACTCATCCGCCACACACTTTCCCTTATGGGGCTGAACGTGGGAATGACCTGCACCAGCGGTATTTATGTGGGAAAGGAATGCATACAGAAGGGCGATAATACAGGCCCTGTAAGTGCTAATGTTGTTCTTACAAATAAAAAGGTCGAAGCTGCAGTATTGGAAACTGCACGAGGGGGAATTATCAGGAAAGGTTTGGGTTATGATCTGGCCGATGTTGCAGTCCTTGTAAATATAAGTGATGATCATCTTGGGATTGATGGAATCAACACTCTTGAAGACCTTGCTAAGACCAAGTCACTGGTAATTGAAGCAGTAAAACCGGAGGGATATGCAGTCCTTAATGCGGATGACGGAATGACGCCCTTTGTACTAAACAGGGTTAAAAGCAAAGTTATATTATTTGGAAGAACACTTTCTAATCCGCTGGTAAGAAAGCACTGCAAAAACCCTGAAAATATAGCTGTATATGTTAAAGAAAATTATGTCTGGGTATTTAAAAACGGGAAAAAAGAGCCGATTATAAGTCTTGAGGACATCCCAATAACCTATGGGGGTCTTGTAGACTGCAATATAGAAAACTCACTGGCTGCAATATCTGCATTGATAGGACTAGATGTGCCGATGGAAGCCATAAAGTGTGGAATGAGTTCCTTCAGGCCGACCGTTGAACTTAATCCAGGCAGGTTCAATATCTTTGATATGGGCTCATTTCGGGTTATGATTGATTATAGCCATAACATAGCCGGCTATTCTGCTGTAATTAAGTTTATGCAGAAAATGAAAGCCAAAAGGCTTATTGGAATCATCGGAATGCCCGGCGATAGAATGGATTCAAATATGAAAGAGGTGGGTGAACTTTGCGCCGGGTCTTTTGATAAGATATATATTAAGGAAGATAAGGATTTAAGAGGGAGGAAGATCGGAGAAGTTGCTGAAATCTTTAAGAGCAGCATATTGGGTACGGGATATAAAAAAGAAAATATTGAGGTAATATTAAGCGAAACAGGAGCACTCGAAAAGGCAATGCTGGATGCCCAACCGGGAGATTTAATCGCACTGTTTTATGAGGAGTTTGATCCCGCTGTTCAGCTGATTACCAAATTTAAGAAAGAACAGGAAGAAGTAAATTTAGTTATTCAAAACAGTATTGATACCATCCAAGTTGAACCGGCTTTGTTGAAGAGGATAACAATTACGCCGGATATGGCGAATTTTAAAGAAATATAATATAATAAAAGATAAGTGGTTAGATGGTAATATAAGACTATTACCGTCTAATCATTTCTTATTATAAACATTTATCTGAATTATTGTGGAGAGTGTCATGGCAGAGGTCTATTATTATGTAAAAAGTGAAAGTTTAGCTAATATATTGGATTGTGGATTAAAACTGTCTGCTTGGTATGACAGGGAAGTTGAAATAGCCGGAGAAAAGAAGATGTGCTTTTCAGGGCTTTTAAATCCAAAGGATAATCCCGGACTATATAGATCCTCCGAGTATACTTGTCTTAAGCTTCAAGTCAGTAATGAAAAGTGCTATATAGCTGATAGATTTTTGTATGAAAATGCTTTGGGAAGGGCTGCAGCTGATATGGAACTTTATAATAATTCCATAGTGCCCATAGACAAGTACATATTTGGTAATTACAGACTTCCGGAATGTCTGATAACTACAACAATTCTTCCAGGGGAAGCTGCGGTTTTGGACAAAAGAATGGATTCACCGGTTATTTATACAAATTCGGAAGAACTATACATAAACAATATTTTGCAGGATTTAAGAGAACGACTTGCAGAATCTGACGATTTCCTTCTTTATTACTTTTTTGACAGAATAGCTGAAGAAGGCCTTGTGGAAAAATTTGCGGGTTCGAAAAATGAAACTGCGGTGTTTAAAACTACCGGCGGCAAAACTTACTGTATAAAGAAGCCCTTGGTTAATAATTTATTGGATATGGTTGATTAGCAACTTAAAGTAACGAAATAAATAAGCAGGTGGAGCTATTGAAAGATATTATATTACATAAATTAAAAGAGAAAGAGGAATACATATCCGGCGAAGAATTAAGCCGTATTTTGGGTGTTTCTCGTACTGCCGTGTGGAAACATATAAATGAGTTGAGGAAGGAGGGCTATGTAATAGAGTCCTCTTCCAAAAAGGGTTACCGAATTAAAGGATTTCCCGACAGTATAGACGAGAGGGAGTTGTATATACCTGAAGAACAGCAAATTGGAAGACATTTCATTCATTTTGATGAAATAGATTCAACTAACAATTATGCTAAACAGATAGGGAATGAAGGCTGCCCTCATGGAACAGTTATTGCTGCGGAAAAACAGACCCTCGGCAGAGGGCGTGTTGGGAGGGCGTGGCAGTCTGATAGTAATCAGGGCTTATGGTTTTCTATAGTGCTTAGACCTGAGCTTGAACCTGAAAAGGTTCAGATGGTAACATTAGCGGCATCGGTTGCGGTAATTGAAGGAATATACTCCTCAACCGGAAGCCCCTGCGGAATAAAATGGCCCAATGATATTATATTGAGTAATTGCAAGCTTGGAGGAATTCTTACTGAACTGAGTGCAGAACCAGGCCATGTAAATTATGTGGTGGTGGGGATAGGTATAAACGTAAATCAGACGCAGTTCGAATTTGACCAGGAGATTCAGACAAAAGCCACTTCTTTGAAAATGTATACAGGTCACAAGGTGTCAAGAGTGAAGCTCTTGGGAAGTATCCTTAGCAGTTTTGAGGAAATATACAAGCTGATGCTGGCTGGGAATACAGCTGAGATATTGGAAAGGTGGAGCAGGTATTCCGTTACCCTTGGCAGGGAAGTAAAGATAGTAGGCAGGGAGGAAGAATATATTGGAACTGCTCAAGCCGTTGCTTCCGACGGGAAACTTATTGTAAAATGTAAAGATGGAACGATTACAGAGGTGTCGGCGGGAGAGGTTCAGGTACGTGGTCTTCTGGGATATACCTGAGGATTCGGTTCAAATATATTGTTCAAATGTATGAACATGTGCTATGATATCAAAAGTAGAGTATAAAAATATATTCAGCTGTAAGAAAGCTTAGGAGGAATAATAAGTGGTTAAGAAAAATGATTACCCAAGAAAGAATTTTTCAAAGGATGGAGTTCAGTCTGGCGAGACTCCTGGTCAAAACAATCAGCCGAAATCCTTTCAGAAGGATTCTCCCGATGGATCTCACAGGGAAAACCATATAAGAAACAACAGACCTCCTAGAGATAATCAGCAAAGGGATATGCAGAGAAGAGAAAACCGTGACAATCAGGGCAGGGATAATTCAACAAGAGAAAACAACCAGAACTCACATAAGGAAAACTTTCAGAGAAATTACCATAGAGACAACAGAGATTACAGAGACAACAGAGATAACCAAAACAGGGAAGCGGCCCGCGAAAACAGGGAACCCTCAAGACAGCACTTCCAAAGACCTCCTATAAAGCCCCGTGCCGAGGAAACAGTTGAGGATATAGTTGCTGATATATCTCGAATTGAGAAGGAAATTGAATTGGAATTGAAAGAGATTAGAAGCATGAGGCTTGGAGTATAGCCACGGCGGAGGAAAGAAATGATATTAGTAATAGATGTTGGTAATACACATATTGTATTAGGCGTTTATGAAAAAAATGAACTTCTTGCCAACTGGAGACTTAGCACAGACAAAGAGAGAACAGCTGATGAGCTCGGTATGTTCCTGCGCAGTTTATTTGAGCATGCAGGATTGACACCCCATAAACTCGAAGCAGTTGTTGTTGCGTCTGTCGTACCGCCCATTATGTATACATTAGAACACGCTATAAGAAAATACTTTAAGCTGGAACCTATGATAATTGGTCCTGGAACAAAAACAGGTATAAATATCCGCTACCAGAATCCAAAGGAAGTGGGTGCAGATAAAATAGTTAATGCTGTTGCCGGCTATGAACTGTATGGAGGTCCATTGGTAATAGTAGATCTTGGAACCGCCACAACTTTTTGCGCTGTCTCGCCAAAAGGAGAATATCTTGGAGGCGTAATCTGTCCAGGGATAAAAATCAGTTTGGAGGCGTTGTTCCAAAAGGCCGCCAAACTACCAAGAATAGACCTAGTAAAGCCCGATAGTGTAATAGGTAAGAACTCCGAGTCCAGCATGCAGTCCGGGATATTTTACGGATATATCGGTCAGGTGGATTATATAGTTAAACGGATTAAACAGGAAATGCAGGAGGACAGCGTAAAGGTTATAGCAACAGGCGGCCTTGCCAGGTTTATTGCTGAGGAATCAAGGACGATTAATCATGTAAATCCTACCTTAACGCTTGAAGGCATTAGAATAGTTTATGAAAGAAATAAGAATTAACTTGATTAGAGTTCAAGTAAAAGCAAGCATATATTTTATAATCTTATAGACATTATGAAAAGATGGGAGACCATCTTTTTTGTTTTACGATTTTTTTTTAACAAAGTTATATTTATTCATCTTGTTAAAAAATACTCAATCTAATCGCAAACCTGCATGGGTTGCATAACTTTGGCTCTGGAAGAAAACATTGTATACAAACTGATTAAAAATGCATAATAATTAAAGATTAAGCTACAATACTAAATGTAATTTAAAAAATTAGCGAATTTTGCTAATAAAATAAATTAAAATCAAATTATTTATGTTTGTAACTTAATACAAGTTGTGTTACGCTAATAGCAATTGCGAAAAAAATGGAGGGAATTTTGTATGGCATATAAAGTAGCTATAATTGGCGCGGGATTCGTTGGTGCATCAGCAGCATATGCGATGTCTATTAACAATTTGGTATCTGAGTTGGTTTTAATTGATGTAAACAAGGAAAAGGCTTACGGAGAAGCTCTTGACATTAGTCACGGCTTATCTTTTGCAGGTCATATGAAGGTTTATTCAGGAGAATATTCTGATATTAAGGACAGCGATGTAATTGTTATAACAGCAGGAGCTGCAAGAAAACCAGGCGAGACAAGACTTGATCTTGCTAAGAAAAACGCTTCAATCATGAAGAGCATTGTTACTGAAGTTATGAAGCACTATAACAGAGGAACAATAGTAAGTGTATCAAACCCAGTTGACGTTTTGGCATATATGACTCAGAAGTGGTCAGGTCTGCCTGCAAACAAAGTTATTGGATCAGGTACTGTTCTTGACAGTGCAAGATTCAGAACACATATCAGCCAAGCATTGAACGTTGACATAGCAAACGTACATGGTTATATCATCGGTGAACACGGTGATTCACAGCTTCCTTTATGGAGTGCAACTCACATAGCTGGAACACAGTTCGATGAATATATTCAGGCAAACGGCTTAAATATTGATAAAGATGCTTTATTCGCTGAAGTTAAACAAGCAGGTGCAACTATTATCAAGAATAAGGGAGCAACTTACTACGGTATAGCTCTTTCAATAAACAGAATAGTTGAATCAATACTTAAGGATTTCAATACAATCATGCCGGTTGGTACAGTTCTTGACGGACAGTATGGACTTAAGGATGTGCTTGTAAATATTCCAACAATAGTTGGAGCAAACGGTGCTGAAAAAGTTCTTGAATTAAAGATCACTGATAAAGAACTTGAACTTCTCAAGCATTCAGCTGAACAAGTAAGAGCTGTTATCAACGAAGTTAAAGACATCTAATAGGCTGTTTATAGAAACAGTTTTTAGATAAGCGGTAAAATTTTCACTGAAATATAAAAAAATGAGTTGTGAAAGTTTTCACAATAGTGTAGAATTAATTTAGAACTAATAAGGAACAGATAAATGATACCCCTAAGTATTATTTGTTTGTTCCTTATAAAGCATAATAAAGAACGTTCCGTTCTTTAAAAATCTTTAACTGTATTCTGATGTAAATCAAGTACCGTATAAGGATTTAAAGAAGTTAGAAACACAAGAATAAAAAATAAACGTTTGGAGGATTAGAAAATGGGAACTATTTATGAAGATTCACTTAAGGCACACGAAGAGTGGGCAGGAAAAATAGAAGTAATCTGCAAGGCTCCATTAAAGGATAAGAGAGATCTTTCATTAGCTTATTCACCTGGAGTTGCTCAACCTTGTCTCGAAATACAGAAGGATGTTGAGAATTCATACAAGTACACCAGAAGACACAACATGGTAGCTGTTATAACTGACGGTACAGCTGTTCTTGGTTTAGGTGATATCGGACCTGAAGCAGGTATGCCTGTTATGGAAGGTAAGTGCTGTTTGTTCAAAACTTTCGGCGATGTTGATGCATTCCCACTTTGTATCAAATCAAAGGACGTTGATACAATAGTTGAAACTGTTAAGTTGCTCGAAGGCAGCTTTGGTGGTGTAAACCTCGAAGATATAGCTGCTCCAAGATGCTTCGAAATAGAAGAAAGATTGAAGAAGGAAACTAATATTCCAATATTCCATGATGACCAGCACGGTACTGCAATTGTAACCGCAGCCGGTCTTATCAACGCATTAAAGGTTGTTAACAAGAAGATGGAAGATATCTCAATAGTTGTTAATGGTGCAGGTGCTGCCGCTATAGCTATTACAAAGCTTCTCTTCTCAATGGGTCTCAGAAAAGTAGTTCTCTGCGATACCAAGGGTGTTATCTATGAAGGCAGAGACAACCTCAACCCAATAAAGGCTGAAATGGCTAAGATTACAAACCTCGAAGGCAAGAGAGGTTCATTAAAGGATGTTATGGTTGGAGCTGACGTATTCATAGGAGTTTCAGCAGCTAACCAGGTTACTAAGGAAATGGTTAAGTCAATGGCAAAAGATCCAATAATCTTTGCTCAAGCTAACCCAACACCTGAAATTATGCCTGAAGATGCTCTTGAAGCTGGTGCTGCTGTTGTTGGAACAGGCCGTTCAGACTATCCAAACCAGGTTAATAACGTACTTGCATTCCCAGGTATCTTCAGAGGTACTTTTGATGTAGGCGCTCGTGAAATAAATGATGAAATGAAGATTGCTGCTGCTTATGCAATAGCTGGTCTTGTTGGCGATGCAGAAAGAAATGCAGAATATGTAATCCCAGCTCCATTTGATCCTAGAGTAGCTAAGGAAGTTGCAGCAGCAGTTGCTGAGGCAGCTAGAAAGACTGGAGTAGCACGTAGATAATTTTTATATGATATATAAAAACACCAGCCGGTAACGAACCGACTGGTGTTTTTCCTTATATATCCTGGGTATAAGATGAATAAAAATTTTTTGGAGTGACGCCGTACTCTTTTTTGAAGGCCCTGAAGAAATTAGAGTAATCCCCGAACCCACATTGCTTAAAAACATCAGTAATTGGAATGCCCTTTAAAATCAGCTCTTTAGATAAAATTAATTTTTTCTGGATAATATATTTATGAATGGTAGTTCCGGAATGTTTTTTGAATTCTCTCAGAAGATGGTACTTACTGAGAAAAACATGTTCCGAGAGGCTGTCTATAGTCAACTCCTCGTCAATATGGTTGTTAATGTAATCAATAATTTCGGTTATCATCAGACTCTTTTTTACATCGGCATCGTGCCTTATGCTATTGTGCTGTAAGGCCAGGTTGAGCTGAACAAATAGTTCGATAAAGTAGGCCTTGAATAAAATATCACTTCCGATACCATTATAGTTCTCTATTGAAATCAGCTTGTGCAGAATTGTCCTTATATTCTGCTGCAAATCGAGATTTAATCTTATTACGCTGTCCTTTTTAGTATAAAAACATGCCGACAAATCAGTTATTTCAGTGGACAGGCTATTGATAAAGTTTTTATCCACCCATAAAACTATACGTTCATAAGGTATGCTGTGGTCCTTTACAACCAACTGGTGAAGCTCCGTGGTATTAACAAGTACGATATCTCCCGGTTTTAAATCATAAGTCCTTCCTTCGATATAATAGCTTACGTTGCCTGAAATAAGTAAAAAACACTCATAAAAGTCGTGGTGATGAAGTGAGACTTTATCAAGCTTCACGTCTGAATAGTAGAATATCTCATAGTCCTTGGCGTGCATTTCCTGACGGGTTTGGTAAGAGTGATGCCTTTTTTTCATTTTTCACCTCTGTAAATGCTTTACATTGAACGGGCTTCTTGATAACGACATGGTCATTCTATCATAGCAATAATTGCAAGTCAAACGGCAATAAAAGCATATTAGTTACTATCGGGTATTGGTATAATGCTTAATATATATATTGTGGAGATATTAGGCACTAAGGTAATATATTCCGAATGGCCTTTCACTATATTGCTGAGAATATCGGCTAGGATGATATCGTAAAAAATGCTCATTTGTAGAAATTATTTTAAAAATGTTCTATATTGTAGATAAACAGTTCTGGATAAACAGTATTAATTGAGGAGAAACAAATGGAGAATTCATCGAAATTAAGAAATGAAGAAGGACAGCTCAAGCTGCCTCGACTTGTCAGTGACGGAATGGTTCTTCAAAGAGATGCTGCGGTGAGGATGTGGGGATGGGCATCACCTGGGGAAGAGGTAACGATCAGCTTTCTCGGGAAGCAATATAAGACCCTGGCTGATCGGCACGGAAATTGGGAAACTTACCTTGACAATTTGAAGGCAGGGGGCCCCTACCAGATGGAAATAAAGGCTTCGACCTCAATAACTCTCAAGGATATTCTTGTCGGTGAGGTCTGGGTTTGTTCCGGACAATCCAATATTGAGCTTCAGATGGAGAGAGTCAAGGATCAATATCCTGAGGACATGGTTAATTGCGATTATCCTGAAATCAGACATTTTAGTGCCATCCTAAGATATGATTTTAATAAACCTTATGAAGACTTTTCGCAAGGCGGTTGGGAAGCAGCCAGACCTGAAACAATAAGAAATTTTTCAGCAGTAGGTTACTTTTTCGCGAAGGCTATTCACAAAAAGTACGGTATACCTGTCGGGTTTATCAAGGCAGCCATAGGAGGCTCACCTATTGAAGCCTGGATAAGTGAAGAAGCCCTTAGAACTTACCCTCACATATTAGAGAAGTTGGCTCCATATAAGGATGACAGTTATGTAAATAAAGTTCTGGCTGAAAATGAAAAAAACATGAATACATGGTACGGAAACCTGAACAAGGCTGATCTGGGACTTACTTCAGAAAGTGCTCCCTGGTATTCTGAGAAACTTAATACAGACGACTGGCAGGTAATGAAGCTGCCTGCGAATTTTGAGAAGGAAGGCTTGAATAACTTTAACGGAGTTGTTTGGTTCAGGAAGGAAATAGATGTGCCGGAGGAAATGCTTAATAAACCGGCAAGACTGTGGTTGGGAAGGATAGTTGACAGCGATAAAGCTTATGTTAATGGACAGTTTGTAGGGGAAATAACTTATCAGTATCCCCCGAGAAAGTATGATATACCCCAAGGACTTTTACGTAAGGGGAAAAATATAGTTGCAGTAAGAGTAACCAGTAACAATGGGACAGGGGAGTTTATTGACGATAAGCCCTATAAGCTGTTTACAAAGGACTGCACCCTTGATCTCAGAGGTGAATGGAAATACAAGGTGGGGGCAGTTTGCGGTCCTCAGCCGGAAACTACCTTTGTTCAATGGGAACCTGTCGGACTGTATAACGGAATGTTGGCGCCGGTAACAAAGTATACCGTAAAGGGCGCTCTATGGTACCAGGGTGAGGCTAGTACCTTACGAGCTAATGAATACTTCAGCCTTATGAAAACCATGATCAGCGACTGGCGTAAAAAATGGAATCAGGAAAAATTCCCGGTTATAGCCGTACAGCTTCCCAACTATGGGATTGCTGACGAGCAGCCCGGAGAAAGTGATTGGGCCCAACTGAGAGAGGCCCAGCTGGATTCAATGTCCATTCCTGACACAGGCCTGGTTGTTACTATAGATTTGGGAGAATGGAATGACTTACATCCCCTTCGTAAAAAGGAAGTCGGGGAGCGGCTTGCATTAGCTGCGCAGAAGGTTGCATACGGAGAGAATATCGTTGCCTCTGGGCCTATTTATAAAGGCATAATGATTAAAGGCAATAGAATAATTATCAATTTTACAAGTACAGGCAACGGACTTAAAACACGAGACGGCAAGGAATTGAAGCATTTTGCTGTTGCCGGAAAAGATAAAAAATTTGTTTGGGCAAAGGCAGAGATTGTTGGCGATACCGTTGAAGTCTGGAGCGAAGAGGTTCCAGAGCCCAAAGCGGTACGATATGCCTGGGCATATAACCCTGAGTCTGCAAACCTTATTAATGCAGAAGGGTTGCCAGCCTCTCCATTTAGAACAGACAGGTTATATTAATTAGCTTAGATTACTTTAAAGCAGCAGAATGGGGGATAATATGAGACTAAACAGAGAAAGTCTGAAGGACAGCTTCTGGGAGAAAACAGGTTTTGAGCTACCGCGTTTTGAACTGGAACAGATGCTTGAAAAGACATATGTAGCACCTCAATGGGTCCATTTTGGTGCGGGGAATATTTTCAGAGGCTTTATTTCAGCATTGCAGCAGCAATTGCTGGAAAGTGGAAAAACCAAAAGCGGAATAATTGCAGTAGCTCCTAATGATAGCATCATAATCGATGAAATATACAAGCCTTCGGACAACCTTACAATTCTTGTACATTTGCTGCCTGATGGAAGTCTTGAGAAAAAAGTTATAGGGAGTGTTTCTGAAAGCCTGGTTGCAAATCCGGACTCCACCGAGGACTGGAAAAGACTTGAGGAGATATTTACAAAGCCATCACTTCAGATAGTAAGCTTTACAGTTACCGAAAAGGGTTATAGTCTGACAGATATATCAGGAGGATTCCTCACTGAGGTACAGGAGGATATTGAGAATGGGCCTGAAAAGCCCAAAAGTCTGATGGCGAAAATAACTGCACTGCTGTATTCCAGATATAAAGCCGGAGGGCTGCCCATAGCTTTGGTAAGCATGGATAATTGTTCTCACAATGGAGATATATTAAAAAAATCCGTTACTGCTATAGTTGAACAATGGATAAGAAGAGGGTTTGCAGAAGAGAGCTACCTGGATTATATAAATGATGCCGGTAAGGTGGCTTTTCCATGTACAATGATAGACAAAATAACTCCAAGGCCTTCAGAGCTTGTTGAGAAAAATCTTCAGGAACTTGGTCTTGAGGATACAAAAATAATTTGTACTTCAAAGAATTCCTACCTGTCCCAGTTTGTTAACGCTGAAAAACCTCAGTACCTGGTGGTGGAGGATAAATTCCCGAATGGCCGCCCACCTCTGGAACTGGCAGGAGTATATTTTACCGACAAGGAAACGGTAGACAAGGTTGAAAAAATGAAAGTTACCACCTGCCTGAATCCGTTACATACAGCTCTGGCAATTTTCGGCTGTCTGTTGGGCTATAAACTTATTGCTGATGAAATGAAGGATTCGCAGCTCAGGGGATTGGTAGTTAAAATCGGTTATGCTGAAGGTATGCCTGTAGTGGTTAATCCCGGGATAATAAATCCTGTTGTTTTTATAGATGAAGTTATTAATAAAAGACTTCCAAATCCCTACATTCCTGACACACCACAAAGAATAGCCTGCGATACCTCACAAAAAATTCCGGTCCGCTTTGGGGAAACAATTAAAACCTACTATAACCACCCAAGGCTGGATGTAAAGACACTAACCTTCATACCTCTGGTAATTGCGGGCTGGTGCAGGTATCTGATGGGAATTGATGATTTGGGCAACGATATGCAGTTAAGTCCTGATCCTTTGCTTAATGAAGTAAGAGCCTACATTCAGGATATAAAGTTCGGAAGCCCTGAATCTGTGGGGGATTCCCTGAAGCCGTTGTTGTCAAACGAAAGAATATTTGGGATGGATTTGTATAAAGCTGGACTTGGTGCCAAGATTGAGGGCTACTTCGGGGAAATGCTAACCGGTACCAATGCAGTACGGAAAGTGCTTGAAAAGTACGTAGGTTAAAATAAATCAAGGATTGGGGAGATGATAGTTTGAAAATTACATTCAGGTGGTTCGGAGAAAAAGATGACAGCATAACGCTTGAACAGATAAAGCAAATACCTGCTGTGACCGGCGTAGTTGGTGCATTATATGATGTATCTGTAGGTGAGGTATGGCCCATGGACAAAATCCTGGCTCTTAAAAGTACAGTAGAAAAGTCAGGGCTGGAGCTGGAGGTCATTGAAAGTGTAAATATCCATGAAGATATAAAGCTGGGCCTTCCTTCAAGAGATCAGTATATAGAAAACTATAAGCAATGCATAAGGAATCTGGGTAAGGCAGGGGTTAAGGTTATTTGTTATAATTTCATGCCTGTATTTGACTGGCTCAGGTCTGAACTGGCACATACGCTGCCGGATGGCTCCAATGCTTTATTCTATGATCATAATGTGGTTAAGGATATTGATCCTGTAAAGCTGGTTGAAGACATGGCAACAAACTCAAACGGTTTCACTCTTCCGGGATGGGAGCCGGAAAGACTGGCTCTGCTTAAGTCAACTCTTGAACAATATAGAAGCATTGATGAGGATAAGCTCTTTGATAACCTGAAGTATTTCCTGGAGAATATTATTCCGGTTTGTGAAGAAGCCGATGTCAAAATGGCAATACATCCGGATGATCCGCCATGGTCATTGTTTGGCCTTCCAAGGATAGTAACAAATAAAGAAAATCTTGAGAGGCTTGTTAAGCTGGTTGATAGTCCCTACAATGGCTTGACACTGTGCAGCGGTTCTCTTGGAGCCAATCCTGCCAATAATATACCCGAAATAATAAGACATTTTGGAAGCATGGGAAGAATACATTTTGGTCATGTCAGAAATGTTAAGTTTATATCTGAAAGAGTATTTCATGAGTCATCACATTTATCTTCAGATGGTTCACTTGATTTGTTTGAAATAATGAAGGCATACCACGATATTGACTTTAAAGGCTATATCCGCCCTGACCATGGAAGAATGATATGGGGAGAAAAGGCAAGACCCGGTTACGGTCTGTATGACAGAGCTCTTGGAATTACTTACCTCAACGGCTTGTGGGAAGCTATAACGAAAATGAAAAAATTGCAGATAAAATAAAGTAAGAATATAAGAAGTAACCCTCATGGAGGGATAATAAAGAAAGCAACAATAATACGGAAAATCTATAAATTAAGTCCGGGAGGAAGCAAATGAGCAATTTTGTAGTTACAGGGAGCCCCAAGAGTACATCAATGTACAAGTGCTGGCTGAAATATTACAGACTTGAGAACAAAAAGCTTATCAGTGCATATAAAGAACTGCTTAAGGAAATTGTAGCAACTGAGAATACACCTATTATCGTGAATGCAATAAACGAATTAAAACTGGGTTTGACAGCAATTCTTGGGGTTAAGCCGATCATATCGGAGACTCCATCAAAGTCTGCTTGCCTTCTGCTGGGAACTGTAGACGGAAATAAAGAGGTTGCAGCACTTCTGGGTTCTGATAAGAACAAGCTCGGGGAGGAAGGCTTCGCCATCAGCCTTGTTGAGGCAACCGGCCAGCGTAGGCTCGTAGTTGCAGGTAAAACTGATAAAGGACTGATGTATGGTGTTTTCAACCTTCTCAGACTAATACAGACAGGGACCGAAATATCAGCACTTCCAAGACTTGAGAACCCTGTCAACCAAATGAGAATTATAAATCATTGGGACAATATTGACGGCAGCATTGAAAGAGGCTATGCAGGGAGATCCATATTTTATGATAACAATAAAATTACTCGTAACCTCGCAAGAATTAAAGATTATGCAAGGCTGCTGGCATCGGTAGGTATAAACTCAATAGCAATAAACAATGTTAACGTGCATAAATTTGAAACTCTCCTTATATCAGAAAAATATATAAAGGATGTTGTAAAGCTCAATGAAATATTCCGGAATTACGGAATAAAGCTGTTTCTCAGCATAAATTTTGCAAGTCCCCTGTCAGTCGGTGACCTGGCTACTGCAGATCCTCTGGATATTGCAGTTCGTGAATGGTGGAAAAAGAAGGTTGAATACGTTTATTCCCACATACCTGATTTCGGAGGTTTTCTCGTAAAGGCTGACTCTGAAGGCAGACCTGGGCCGTTTACTTACGGCAGAACTCATGCAGATGGTGCTAATATGCTGGCTGAGGCCTTAAAGCCTTATGGAGGGCTAGTTATCTGGAGATGTTTTGTTTACAACTGTCAGCAGGATTGGAGAGATCATTCGGTTGACAGAGCCAGAGCAGCTTATGACCACTTCATGCCTCTGGACGGAGCCTTCGCTGACAATGTTATGCTGCAGATAAAGCATGGTCCGATGGACTTCCAGGTTAGAGAACCGGTCTCACCGCTGATAGGAGGTCTTACAAAGACAAACCAGGTTCTTGAACTCCAGATCACTCAGGAATATACAGGACAGCAAAAGCATCTATGCTATCTGGTGCCTTACTGGAGAGAAATACTTGATTTTGATACCTATGCCAAGGGTGAAGGCACAACCATAAAGAAAATAATAAGCAGAGAAGTGTTTAATAACAAGTTCGGCGGTTTCGCCGCAGTAACAAACATCGGGGATGACATGAACTGGACAGGTCATCAGATGGCTCAAGCCAATACCTTCGGGTATGCACTGCTCGCCTGGAACCCTGAGGTTTCTGCAGAGGAAATTGCAGAAACCTGGATCAGGCTTACCTATTCAAATAATGAAAAGGTTGTGTCCACTGTTAAAGAAATGCTCATGTGCTCCTGGAGAACCTACGAGAATTATACTTCACCGTTGGGTATTGGTTGGATGGTAAATCCCAACCACCATTACGGACCTAATGTAGACGGTTATGAATATGACAGATGGGGAACTTATCATAGAGCAGACCTTAAGGGAATAGGCGTTGACAGAACAGTTAAGAACGGCACGGGCTATGCGGGTCAGTATCATAAGGAAGTGGCTGAAAGGTATGAGGACTTTGAGAAATGCCCCGAAGAGCTGCTGCTGTTCTTCCACCATATAAAATACGACTATAAACTTAAGACCGGTGAGACCTTAATTCAACACATATACAACACCCATTTCAAGGGTGCTGAGGAAGTTGAAGAATTAATAGTGAAATGGGAGAGCCTGAAGGACTTGGTTGAGGAGGATGTATTCAACCACGTACTAAGTAGACTTGAAGGTCAGGCTGCGCATTCAAAAGAGTGGAGAGATGTTATAAACACCTATTTCTTCAGAAAAACAGGTATACCTGATGAGCAGGGAAGGAAGATATATTAATACTAAATACAAATCAAAACTATAACTAAAGTGGGAGCCTGCAAGCTCCCCTTTTTAGGTATTAATATAAGCAATAGTACGGTACGCGAGTACGACTTAAATTAATGGGAAGCACGGTTAAAAGCAGGTACAGCATTTCAAGGCGAAGATCAGTAATTATAGCCGGCAAAGCGGCAGGACGCCGCTTTGAGCATAAGAGACACAGGAAGTGTCTTGTTGTGCGACGGCTTAAATGCCTGATAAGAGCCGTTTGAAATGCTGCACCTGCTTTGGGTGCAAGCCATTAATTTAAGTTGTATGGAAGTACTGTACTATGATAAAAATCAAAAAATATAAAAGGGGTCGCTGTCGGGTATGGCAGCCTTTTTTGTATTAAGATGTAATTTATCAATAGATTTGGCAAATACTAAATTGTATAATAAAATTGATAGTCACTTTTGTAGGCAGATAGGAGACATTATGCTGGTAAAGAATTTTTTTGAAGACCCTAAAACCCTTCATGTTGGAACTATGGAGGACAGAGCATATTATATTCCATACCCCGGACAAACGGAAGCAATGTCTGAGGATAGAAATTCGTCGGCACGTTTCCAGTTGCTCAACGGGCAATGGAATTTCAAATATTTCAACAGCATATATGATGTTACCGAGGAATTCTATAATCCAGGCTTTGATATTGCCCGTTGGGACAGTATTCCAGTACCTGCAGCCTGGCAGAATCATGGCTACGACAGGCACCAGTACACAAATATAAAATACCCTTTCCCGTATAATCCACCTCATGTGCCGGTGGATAATCCCTGCGGTGCCTACGTTAGGCAGTTTGAAATGGCTGCAGGCAATCAGAGTATGAGAAAATACATCAACTTTGAAGGTGTAGACTCCTGTTTTTACTTATGGATAAATGGACACTTTATCGGCTACAGTCAGGTTTCACATTCCACAAGCGAATTTGATATTACCGACTTCGTTAAAGAAGGTACAAATTCAATAGCCGTGCTGGTTCTAAAATGGTGTGATGGCAGTTACTTCGAGGATCAGGACAAGTTTAGGATGTCCGGAATATTCAGGGATGTTTACCTTTTATACCGTCCTGAACAGCACATCCGGGATTTCTTTATAAAAACTGACCTTACCAACGAATACAAGCAAGCCGGTATAACCGTTGACTTGGAATATCTGAAGGATATTCCTGTTAAAACAGACTATATACTGCTTAATACCGACGGAAAAATCCAAGAGATAACTGGAAGTGTAAGCGGTACAAGCATTAGGATAAACCTCAAAAATCCAACGTTGTGGAATGCTGAGCAACCAAATTTATACACATTAATATTAAAAACTGAAGATGAAACTATCGCAGTAAAAGTTGGACTGAGAGAAATAAAGATAGTTGACAGGGTTGTATATTTAAATGGTCAGAAAATTAAATTCAAGGGTGTTAACAGGCATGACAGCCATCCAGTTAAGGGACCTGCAGTTAACGAAGCAGATATGCTAAAAGACCTTGAACTCATGAAACAGCATAATATCAATGCAATCCGGACCAGCCACTATCCGAATTCTCCAGTGTTTACAGAGCTATGTGACAAATATGGCTTTTATGTTATTTCTGAAGCCGATATTGAAACTCACGGAACAACAATGATTTATGGGGGAGACCGCTATGGAGAAAACTTTTCTCTGTTAGCAAATGACCCTGATTATGAGACAACAATTCTGGATCGTGTAAAAAAGAATGTAATCAGAGACAAGAACCATCCTTGCGTAGTTATCTGGTCCTTGGGAAACGAGTCAGGCTACGGAAGAAACTTTGAGAATGCACTCAGGTGGATTAAATGCTACGATACCGGCAGGCTGACACATTATGAAAGTGCGCACTACGTCCCGAAAGGTTATGAAGCTGACTTCAGCAATCTGGATTTATTCAGCTGTATGTATGCTTCTGTCGGCTATATTAAGAACTACTTTGAAGAAAAACACTGGGACAAGCCTTTTATTCAATGCGAATATGTGCATGCAATGGGTAACGGCCCGGGAGATATTGAGGATTATCACGACCTTATACAAAAGTATGACGGCTTCTGCGGAGGCTTTGTATGGGAGTGGTGTGACCATGCAGTCTATATGGGGAGAACGGCCGACGGCAAGGATAAGTATTTTTATGGAGGAGATTTCGGAGAATTCCCTCATGACGGTAATTTCTGCCTGGATGGACTGGTTTACCCCGATAGAAGAGTGCACACCGGACTCCTGGAATACAAAAATATACTCCGTCCATTAAGATTGGTAAAGGAAAATCCGGGAGATGGTAAGTATACCTTCAGAAATATGCTGGATTTCATTAACATCAAAGATTACCTGTACATCTCTTACCAAGTGACAAAGAATGGCGATACAATTGCCCAGGGAATCATAGAGGATGAAAGTGTACTGAATATAAAACCCCATCAGGAGAAGGTAATCTACCTCAACCTGGATAACATTATAAAGGACGAGTGTTATATTAAATTTGATTATATTCAGAAGGTTGAACTCCCTTTTACAAAACGGGGGCATTTGCTTGGATTTGACCAGGTTAAGCTGGCTTCAGACAGCACTGGGTTGACAGAAGACAGAATAAAGAGCATATTGGGTGCCTTTGATGCAATTAAAGGAGAGATGACCTTTGAAGAATCGGACAGATATATAGTCGTCAAAGGCGTAAATTTCAAATATACCTTTAATAAATTCACCGGAGCCTTTGACAGAATGGTATATGATAATGAGGTGCTTTTGGAAAAACCAATGAATTATAATATCTGGAGAGCTCCTACCGACAATGACCGAAATGTCAGGGACAAGTGGGAAAAATACGGGTATAACAGGGCAATGTCCAGAGGGTTTACAACCCATGTTTCAAAAGAGGATAGCAATATCAGAATAATCACAGAGCTGACGGTTACTGCTGTTCATATACAGAGAATTCTGGATATAAGCGCTGAATGGAATATTGCAGATGATGGCACCGTATCAGTGAATCTCCAGGTGGAAAAGAACATGGAAACACCTTACCTTCCAAGATTCGGACTTAGAATGTTTTTGCCACAGCAAATCAATAATGTAGAATATTTTGGGTTTGGACCATACGAAAGCTATGCTGATAAGAGAAGGGCCTCATACATGGGAAAATTCAAAGCTAAAGTAGAGGACCTTCATGAAGATTATATAAAACCTCAGGAGAACGGAAGCCATTGGGGCTGCCATTATGTTAAGGTTAACTCCGATTCAGGGCTGGGATTGCTGTTGCTTAATGATGAACCCTTCGGATTTAATGCATCCTCCTATACTCAAGAGGAACTGACCAACAAAATGCATAATTTTGAGCTGGAGAAGAGCGGAAGCACCGTGCTTTGTATTGATTATGCGCAAAGCGGTATCGGTTCCAACAGCTGCGGACCGGAATTAATTGAAAAGTACAGACTTAACGCTCAAAGATTCCACACAACCTTTTTATTAAAGCCCTTTTGGACAAGACAGTGAAATTAATACAGCCAAACTTCCAGGCAGGCCAAGAGACTGACAAGGATTCTGGAACAGCTAATAATCTATTTTGACGACAGAATATCGCTTTTGGATGTAGAATAATCCCATACCATAATCAAAGGCTGCCAATTCAGTATTGACAGCCTAAAAATAATGAGTAGAAAGGCTGTGTCACATCAAATAGACATGGTAAAAGAAACATTGTCACCGCAGGAAAAATAGGAAGCAAGAAATTTTGGGACTATGAAGATGAATCTGAGAAAGTCAAATATTCTATTATAAGACATTCAGCTGTAACATTTGAAGGAAGCAGCGGCAGTGCTTTACTTAATGAAGACTTGGATATTGTAGGCATACATTTAGGTGGTAATGAGAATTTATTTCACCAGTTTGTATCTGGGATCGCAATACCAAATGATCAAGTACGTGCTTTTTTAGGAGAATGGATTACCATAAGTTAATTTGAAATATTGTTACCTTGTGCTTTCAAAAATTAAAGTCTGATATTTTACATTAACCTGGAAAACCAGAAAGCACAAAATTATATACACTACCGTGGTATAGAAGTTCTTAGCCCCTAGCCCCTAGCTCCTAACTCCTAGCTCTTAACTACTAACTACTGCACATCACGTCAGCTTTCTGTATTCCGAAGGGGAGAGCTGCATTACCTTTCGGAAGGTATTGCTGAAATAATATACATCGTTAAATCCCGTAAGCTCAGCTACTTCACTTACACTGTATTCACCGCTTTGTAGCAGAATAGCAGCTTTGTTTATTCTGACCTTCATTAGAAAAGTGTGTATTGTCATGCCTTCAGATTTTTTGAAAAGTGCGCCACAATAAACATTGTTCAGATTCAATTTGTCCGCCAATTGTGATACAGTGATATCCTCCGTATAATGTTCAATTATATAACGTTTTATAGACCGCACATGGCGATTGCCGCTGTCATTTCTATTAAAGTAAAGCAGCTTATGAAGAATTAGTGCAAAAATAGCCTGACACTTAAGCTGGTAACCCTCTGACTGCTGAAGCCATTCATATTTAAGATCCCTGAACAGGTGATAGAATTCAGTAAAATCATTAACCTTTGTGATTGTAGGGATAGATACACGTTCTCCGTTACTCAGGACAAAATCAATTGCTACACATTTCATACCTTCAGTAGAAGCTATGCGAGTACTTCCGCACTTTATGAAAAGGATATCACCCTTTACTATATGGTAATTGACCCCATCGATAGTATAATCTGCACTTCCGTCAAGTACAAAGACCAGATCGTAAAAAGCTATCTTCTGCAATGAGATTTTCCAAGAAGACGTACATTCCTTTTCCACAAAATAAATCATTGTAGGATAAATAACGTTATTCATAAACATCACCCACTAACCACATTTTAGCGCAAATATATCACTTTGTATTAATGGTGTCAATAAATTATATTTTGAAAAAATCTTTAATTTGTATAAATAAATTAAGTTTAACCTATGGAGCTAATGGCATAAAAAATAATAGAATTATATCATATTGATAATGAGGTGATTTAAATGATAAGAGTTGCAATCATAGGTACTGGAAACATATCTAAACAGCACATTGAATCCTACCTTGAGTTTCCTCAAAGGTGTAAAATTGTTGCATTTGCAGATATATATCGCGACAAGTCAATCGAGCTGGTAAAAAAATACGGACTTGATGTTGAAATCTTTGATTCGTACAAAGAACTGATTGGAAGAAATGATATCGATTTGGTAAGTATTTGCACGCCTCCCTTCTGTCATGCTGAAATAGCAGAGGATTTCTTAAATGACGGTAAACACGTTATAGTTGAAAAACCAATGGCGGCTTCCCTTGAAGAATGTGACAGAATGATAGCCGCTGCTGAGAAAACTAAAACCATTCTTGCTGTGGTGGCTCAGAACAGGTTTAAAGACCCGATTATGAATCTGAAGAAAGTTCTGGGCAGCGGAAAAATCGGAAGAATACTTCACGCCCAGATTGATTCCCACTGGTGGAGGGGGCATTGCTATTACGACCTCTGGTGGAGGGGGACCTGGGAAAAAGAAGGTGGAGGCTGTACACTTAATCACGCTGTTCACCACATTGACATGCTTGCGTGGATGATGGGTAAACCTCTTACGGTTCAGGCCCTTCTGAGCAACGCGTCACATGATAACGCGGAGGTCGAGGATATTTCCATAGCTGCGCTGCAGTATCCGGGAGGAGCGGTTGCTCAGATTACAAGCTCGGTTATTCATCATGGGGAAGAGCAACAGGTTGTTTTTCAGGGAGAAAAAGCGCGAATATCAGCACCTTGGAAGGCGCGTGCAATGGCATCTAAAAGCAATGGTTTTCCCGAGGATAATACTGAACTTGAGAAGGAGCTTAATGAATATTACGCCAGCCTTCCAAGCTTAGAGTATACCGATCATAAAGGTCAGATAGATAATTTGCTTACAGCTATAGAGACAGGAGGAAGGCCGCTCATTACGGGAGAAAGCGGGAGACTGACCATTGAAATAATTACAGCTATATACAAAGCGGGTTTTGAGAGGAAAACGGTGGAGCTTCCAATTCAAAAGGATGATCCGTATTATACCGTAAAGGGAATACAGAAGAATGCTACACATTTTTACGAAAAGAAGGCTTCTGTTGTAAACCTGGGAGAGGGACAGGATATAACTGTCGGAAGCGATTATAAAAGTAAATAATTTTTTTAAGACAAAGTTGATGGAAGTAGGAGGGTAACAGCGACATCCTTAAACCAACCTACTCAATTGTTATAAAACACGGAGGTGCATGGAATGGAGAGAGTTGAAGGAATGAACTATATGCCAAAGGGAAAACCCGACCCGGTTGTAAAACCAGGTGAGTTTATGTTTGCAGCGGTAGGTCTTGATCATGCTCATATAGGTGGTATGTGTAACGGATTGATAGAAGCCGGCGGTACTTTAAAGTGGATTTATGATCCGGACCCAGACAAACTGGAAAGGTATATCAGCATGTATCCTCAAGCAAAGCGGGCCAGAAGTGAGGAGGAAGTGTTATGTGACCCGGAGGTAAAAATGGTGGCCGGTGCGGCAATTACTTCCGAAAGGTGTTCCTTAGGTCTTCGGGTAATGGATGCCGGAAAGGATTATTTTACTGACAAGGCTCCTCTTACTACTTTAGAACAACTGGAAGCAGCAAAGGCCAAAGTAAGGGACACAGGTAGAAAATACGCAGTATATTACAGCGAGCGTATACATGTTGAGGACGCTGTTTTCGCAGGGCAGCTCATTGAACAGGGAGCTATCGGAAAGGTTATTCAGACAATAGGAATGGGGCCACATAGACTGAGTGCAAAAATGAGACCCGAATGGTTTTTCCTAAAGGAAAAGTACGGAGGTATTCTGTGCGATATTGGAAGTCATCAGATTGAACAATTTTTGTATTATACAGGCGCAAAGGATGCCAGGGTAGTAAACAGTCAGATAGCAAATTACGCTCACCCTGAGTACCCTGAACTTGATGATTTCGGTGATGCGACTCTTGTAGCCGACAATGGAGCGTCAGGCTATTTCAGGGTTGACTGGTTCACGCCGGATGGATTGTCCACCTGGGGGGACGGAAGAACCTTTATTCTTGGAACCGAAGGCTATATCGAGCTAAGGAAATATGTAAATGTTACTGTTAATAAGGACGGCGGTACTGTCTTCCTCGTAAACGGTAAAGAAGAAAAGGCTTATGATATCCGCGGTAAGGTGGGGTATCCATACTTTGGACAGCTGATACTGGACTGTATAAATAGAACTGAAAATGCCATGACACAGGAACATGCCTTCAAGGCGGCTGAACTTTGTGTAAAAGCACAGCTTCAGGCTGTTAAGCTGAGATAGTATAGTTTCTCATTAACAAGAAGGAGTGATGAAAATAAAGATTTTCATCACTCCTTTTTATACAAGAACTATCTCGGCTCCTAATGTACTAAATGCTTTTATGGCACTCTCATCGGCATCCTTATTAGTTACTAACGTAAACTTTTCACACAGCCTTCCAACGGAGACAAAATCGTGCTTTAATATTTTTGAACTGTCTGCCAGGATAATTATGTGATCAGAGGAATTAAGTACTGCCTGATAGTTACCTAGCTGAGCGACACTCCCCACATATAGCTGACCATCAGAGCCTATTCCTGTAACGCCCATAAAGGCATATTTGAATCTGAACTGCATAAGCATATTCTCAGCAAAAATACCTGTAGCTGAGAGGGTGTTTCCTATAATATCTCCGCCCACCTGCAACACCGAGAGGGCTGACCGACTACCAAGCTCTTGCGATATATTTAATGCGTCTGTTACAATAAGTAACTTTTTTGAATTGTCTATTTTCTGAACAAGATAGTGGGTTGAGGTTCCTGAACCAATAAATATTTTCTGTCCGCCGGAAATTATAGCTGAAGCTGCTGCGGCTATTTCCTGCTTTTTTTCCTTGTTTCTGTCCAGCCGGAGATAGAAGGGGTTTTCAATGAGCACATCAGTATCAGGCAGCAGCGCTCCTCCGTGGGAACGCACCAGCAGCTGATGGAGCTCCATTTCATCAAGGTCGCGTCTTATTGTCATATTTGATACTTGAAATAGCTGACAGAGCTCCTCAATTATTACATGACCGTTAGCTCTTAGCATACTTAAAATTTGTTTTTGGCGATCTTCTTTCAGCATATTATTGTCTCCGTTAACAGAACCCAGTTTACAGGGTGATACCTCAGGCCTGCCATTTCTGATTTTACTGTAAAAGCCTTAATTGTGTCAAACTCTTAAGATGTCTACAATCCATCTGCTTTCAGGCAGTGGAATGTCGCTTCTCTGACATAAACTCTGTGCTATTCCCTGTATAGCGCTCCAAAACGCTACACCAAGAGCGACGGGGTCTCCGGTCTTTATCTGACCAAGCTGCTGCCCCTTTACTATAACAGGTAGAATAGGTGTCATAGCATCAAATTTACTGACGATCTCCTTTACGCTATCGGGTATTCCTTCTGAATTCATTGTTTGGGGCATTAAAAAGAACATTTTTGCAGTAAAGGAATCTGTTCTCAGCGCTTTAAATATATCCTCCGTGATTTTTTCAAGGGCACCAATAGGTGGAAGAGTAGTATCACTTAGTTGCTCAAGTACGCATTTTGGCCCATCCATACCTATTTTGACCAACTCAACATAAATCTGCTCTTTTGACTCAAAATAATTAAAGAATAAACCTGTACTAATATTTAGTTTTTTAGCAATATCTCTGATTGTGGTAGCGGCAAAACCTCTCCTGATAATCATATCAAGTGCACATTCGAGTATTTGCTGCCTGCGGTCATTGCGCTGTTGCTGTCTTTTGTTCATAAGACTGCCTGCACCCGATTATATTAATATTGAAGTGTAATGGTGCAGGCTATATACCTCCTGTTTTGGTTTTAATAGGTAAACTTAACCTGAAAGATTATTAATTAATTATAACTTTGATATATTTGTTATGCCAATTTATTTTAAATATTTACAGATGGACTTTGCAGCTTCCTTTCCGCTATAAACTGCGGAACAAATTCCTCCTCCCACCGTTGTCCATTGCCCGCATAAGTATAGTCCTTTAATTCCCGGAACAGTTTTTTTAATGTTGGTTGAGATTGAGGACGGTACAGGTGCGAAGCCTTCCCAGGAGCCCTTGTACAAATTGGCATATCGGACATAGGTTGCCGGAGTAGCTACGTCAGTAACTTCTATTGCAGCTTTAAACCCGGGAATGCGCTTATCCAGCGCAGAAGCAACGGCTTGACTAAGTTCTTCCTTTCTTGTTTTATAAGCCTCAAGGGAGCTATTTCTGAGATTAACCCAATAATCAAGCTTTGAATCTACCATTACCATCACGCTGCTGCAATTTTCAGGTGCCGAGGAGGGATCGAATTCAAAGGAGCGGATACCAAGGAAGTAGCAGGTGCTATCAGGATCAGTATTTATTCCTTCAGGACATTCAAAATTCTGTGCATAAGGTATATTAAGTTTTTTGTTCAGTCCGAAGGAGACTACAATAAGCGGGCTGAAAAGCTCTGCTGATTCCAACAGCTTGTCAAGCTGTTTGTGAGAATATTTTCCGTCCAGCATTCTTTTCATCACATCATACATATCACATGCGGCGACAATGGCATCTGAAGAATAAAGGTTACCTTTAACTTCCAGAGAGGTTGCTTTTCCGTTTTCTACAATTATCTTATCAACCTTGCTTGAGAGGTGTATAGTTCCACCCAGCTGCCGGTAGTACTTTTCCATACGGTGGATGACATCATAAGCTCCGCCCATGGGGTAACCTGCGTTGCCGCTCATACGAGTTCCCAACATCATAATAAGGCCGAACAAAGAGTATTGGGGAGGCATCAGATGAAATAACAGAGTTTTGATAACCGGGCTTTTGAAGTTATCAGCATATTCTTTTACTGAAACCTTTGCATATTTTCTTACCAGACTTAAAAATCCTCGGCTGTTTTTCATTACATCAATAAACTCTTTTATTCCATTGGGAAACCCTACAGGCATTGTTGTATTGATCATAGTAGCAATGTCCTTGCAAAAAGCCTCAATTTGTGAACTATCCTCAGGAGAAACAGATAATAAGAATTCTTTGAACGGCTTCGGAGTCATTGGTATTTCATAAGTTATTCCATTTATCTGAGTTTTAATGCTTAATGCATTGTATATTTCAGTATTTTTATCAAGTGCATGTACTTCCTCGTACAGCTTGTAATAAGGAGAGTCAGGCTTTGTTCCCACCATCCAGTGAATACAACCGTCAAAACGGTACCCCTTGCGTTCCCAGGCAGTGCACATTCCTCCTGCCTGACCGGAGATTTCAAATATTTCAGTCTGCACACCCTGCTCCTGAAGATAAATTCCTGTACTCAAACCAGCCAGACCTGCACCGATAATCAATACTTTTTTACTCATAATGTCTCCTATCTGCGTTAGAGTATAATAAACAACTCTAAGCTACTTAATCTTAAAAGATAATAACGAACCTGTTAAAGATATTATCGTACTTATTTTTAAAAATGAACATAGGTTCATTGAACAACTGTTCAATATTAGATTACTCCCGATGTTAATAATTGTCAATGAATTTCTCTATTAATCCTTCCGGGAGTCAAATGTTGACACTGCGGTTGATTGTGGGTAATAATAATTGTAAGGTTTAGCGGCTGATAATGCCGCATTGGAAACAAAGGTACCATTCTGAAGCCCATTTAATCTGTAAAGCAGGTGAAAAGGATTAATACATTTTCAGCACCAATCTATAATTACTTACGCAGGTATGCTGCGCAAAACTTAAATATATTTCATATGCCCGGACATAAGCTGGGCAAAGGTTTCCCTGCTGAACTGGCACATAACCTGCTGCAGCTTGATGTAACAGAAGTGGATGGAACGGATAACCTCCATTTCCCGGAAGGCATCATAAAGGAAGCACAGGAGCAAGCTGCAAAGGCTTTCGGAGCGGACAGCACCTTTTTTCTTGTGAACGGCTCTACCTGTGGTGTCCAGGCTGCCATAATGAGTGTGTGCGCCAGAGGACAGAAAATAATTGTGGGAAGGGACTCACATAAATCTGTGGCTTCAGGCATTATACTTTCCGGCGCAGAGCCGGTTTTTGTCTATCCAGAGTTTAACGAGGAATTCTCCATATCTGCTGAAATAAACCCTGAAAGTATAGAGGATGCACTGCGCGCCAATCCTGATGCGGCGGCCGTGCTGATAACAAGACCAAACTATTATGGTATATGCAGTGACATAGAGAAAATAAGCAGCCTGGTTCATGCCCATGGGAAAATACTTATAGTTGACGAAGCACATGGTGCACATTTTGCTTTCAATGACAGGCTGCCTGCGACTGCGCTGGAGCACGGCGCTGATATATGCATACAGAGCGCGCATAAAACTTTGCCTGCCGTAACGCAGGGAGCTTATCTGCATGTTAAGGGAAGCAGAATAAATATGGATAGACTCAGGTTTAATATGAGCATGCTTCAGACCTCAAGTCCGTCATATATAATAATGTCCTATCTGGACATAGCAAGAGAACTGATGGAGCGGGAGGGGAAACAAAAGCTTGCTACCCTTACAGACTTAGTTCTTCATTTTAACAAAGAAGTAGAGAAAACGGGTGTATACAAGGTTTTGTCCGCAGATAAGCCGGGTATAAAGTTTATACAGGACCCCACCAGGCTGGTAGTTAATGTAGAAGGACTAGGTATCAGCGGATATCATGGAGAGAAAATACTTCGGGAAAAGTTCAACACGCAGGTAGAGATGTCTGACTTTTCGAATTTGGTATTTATAGTTACTGTGGCGGATGATTGTGAAAGCATAGTAAGACTACTTGACGCTCTAAAAGGTTTGGAGACTATGAACCTGACAAATATTCAAGATTTTGGAGACAGTAAATTAGGGGAGTTGAAAGAAATTCTGAAAAAGAGTTGTAACGGGCAATTCAAGCAGATTTTCAATGGAACCTCCAAACAAGCTCTAGCACAGTGCAGAAATGAGAATAGCGGCAGCAGGGCGCTTCAGCCCTGGGAGGCATATTATGCGGACAAAGAGTTTATTAATTTGATGAAAAGCAGCGGAAGAATATGTTGTGAAATAATTACTCCGTATCCACCTGGAGTACCCCTCTTTTACCCTGGGGAAATAATTTCAGAGTCAGGCATACAATATATAAACGAAATTCTTTCTGCCGGCGGAAAAGTCAACGGAATTGGAGATAATAAAAGTATAAGTGTGGTTAAAAATTTTTAAGTAAACGAGTAAGTTAAGTATTAACATTACAGAATATTATACAGTACACGAGTACAACAATAATTAATGGGAGCACGATTAAAAGCAGGTGAAGAATTTCAAGGGGAAGATCAGGAGTTTTAGCCGGCAAAACGGCAGGACGCCGTTTTGAGTATAAGAGACACAGGAAGTGTCTTGTTAAACCTATTAAAAATTTCAAAGAACTTCTACGTTCATTTGAACCAATACGGTATAATAAGGTATACTATTACTATATAGTTTATACAAGGCTTAAGGCTTGAAAGGATGCTGCAAATGAAAAAAGGGTTATTTATTACTTTTGAAGGCACGGATGGATCTGGAAAGACAACGCAGATAAAGCTCCTGGAGGATTATTTGAGGCAAAAGGGTTATGAGGTGGTAATTTCCCGGGAACCTGGAGGAACCAGGATAAGTGAAATTATCAGAGATATCATTTTAGATCCTAAGAACAAGGAAATCGTTCCTCTGACAGAAATGATTCTTTATGCTGCTTCAAGAGCACAACATGTAGCAGAAGTAATAGATCCCGCAATTGATAGCGGAAAAATTGTAATCTGTGACAGATATGTTGATTCCAGTTACGCTTATCAGGGCGGAGGCAGAGGTATGGATCTTAAGGTTATAGCCGATGTAAACAGAATTGCTGTTAACGGTACTGTTCCTGATATTACATTTTTCCTGGACATTGATCCTGAAGTAGCGCTTAAGAGAAGAATAAATTCTACCGGAGCTGACAGGATTGAACAGGAAAAACTGGATTTTCACACACGCGTATATGATGGCTATAAAAAGTTGTCAATTTTGTACCCTGACAGGATTAAAACCATAGATGCAGAAAAATCAATAGAAGAGGTTTCGTTACAAATAAATAATTATTTTGATGAATTGTTTTAAAATAACAAAAGGAGGTTTTTACTATGAAACTGGTATTTGCAATAGTCCATGATGAGGATGGAAGCAAGGTTATGGAAGAACTGAACAAACACGGCTTCGGTGTTACAAAAATGTGTTCGTCGGGAGGTTTTCTCAAAGCAGGAAATACAACACTTTTAGTGGGTGTTGAAGAAGAAAAGCTGGACGAAGTAATTTCCATAATCGAAAAGAAGTCAAAGAGCAGAAAACAAGTAATAAATACTCCTGCAACACCCGGTGGCATGAATGGCATGAATGGAATGTACATGCCATATCCGGTGGAGGTTACTGTGGGCGGGGCAACAATATTTGTAGTAGATGTAGAGAAGTTCCATAAAGTGTAAATATAAACAAAGGGGATGTGTTTTACATTAAAATACAGGATACCACTAAAAATCCATCAGGTATAAATTCAATCCCCGGCAGGGATGAAAGAGCAATTAGAACTGAAAGGGATGCCGCTTTTTCTTCAACTCTTAAAAAGCTGGAGTTTAAAAACTATGAAGAGAGAATAAGGGTTCTGGCTGATAAAATTCAGTCACAGGGAAAAAAGCTGGAGAAAAAGGCTGATATTCGAGATCTGAAGGTATACAAGCAGTTAATTTCAGAATTCCTGGATGAGGCTGTGGCCCATTCCCACAGTTTTACAAAAAAGAGCTTTTTGGATAGACGAGGCAGACATAGGGTTTACGCCATAATTAAGAAAATAAATGAAGAATTGATTGAACTCACAAATGAAGTAATAAAATCTGAACAGAACAACCTTAGTATATTGAAGAAACTGGACGATATAAGGGGTCTTATTTTAGATCTTCTTTTATAACATATTGTAATACATGTATACGGATGGAGATTGGAATGTTAGGTCATCGGAAGATACTTACAGGCTTGCAGGAAACAATAAAAAAAGATAATGTCGCTCACGCCTACATATTTGAAGGTCCTGACGGAATAGGAAGAAGGGAAACCGCCCTATCCTTTACGGCTATGCTAATGTGTGAAAGTGAATTGGCTCCATGCGGGACATGTAAGTCCTGCCAGCTGTTAGCAGAAGGCTCTCACCCTGATTTTTTGGAAATATACTCTCAGGAAAAGAGTATAAGCGTTGATGAAGTTAGAAATATTTTAAAGGGGTTGGTAATCAGACCCCTTTATTCAAGGTATAAAGTAATAATAATTAACGATGCAGACAGCATGACAGTACAAGCCCAGAATGCCTTGCTGAAGTCGTTGGAGGAGCCGCCGCCTTACGTTATATTTATCCTTACGGTTGAATCGGCAGCGGCAGTTACCCCTACAGTCAAATCGAGATGTCAGAGGGTATTGTTTGATAAACTCGGAAGTGAAGAGATATACGGGATACTTGAAGGGAAACACGGTCCAAGGAAACCTGAATGGGATTTTATCGTCTCCTACTCAGATGGTGTTGTGGGTACTGCGCTAGAACTTGTGGAAGCTCCGGGTTTCATGGAATTAAGAAATGAAGTTCTCCATGCAGTCAATGATCTTCTTAAGGTGAATAGCGATGTTTTTAAAATTTACGATTTATTTGAAAAGAATAATGACAGGGTAGATTTTATCCTTCGTATAATGCTTATGTATTTTAGGGACATACTAATATATAATCAGACGTCGAATTATAACATATTGATTAATTCTGATAAAAAAGATATGATTATTGGGAATGCTGACTTGAAGCTTTCTAGTTTATTCAAATGCATTAATGCTGTGTGGAGTGCAAAAAGAGGGTTGGAATATAACGCAAATTTCCAGCTTGCCATAGAAGTAATGCTTATGAAAATAAAAGAGTCCTATGTTTATTTATAGAAAGGAAATAATTAATGGTAAAAGTAGTTGGAGTAAGGTTTAAAACTGCCGGGAAAATTTACTATTTTGATCCCGGGGAGCTGATTATAGATCTAAATAGCAATGTGATTGTAGAAACGGCCAGAGGAATTGAATTCGGACTTGTAGTTGTTCCGAACAGAGAGGTTGAGGAAGCTGAAATTGTTGCCCCTTTAAAAAAGGTTATCCGTATTGCCACTGACGAAGATATAGCTCACGCAGCCGATAATGATAAAAAGGAAAAAGAAGCATATAATATCTGTCTGCAAAAAATAAATGATCATAAGCTGGATATGAAACTTATAGATGTAGAGTATACCTTTGACAACAACAAAGTTCTGTTCTATTTCACGGCTGACGGAAGAGTCGATTTCAGAGAGCTTGTTAAGGATCTTGCGGCTGTATTTAAAACAAGGATAGAGTTAAGACAGATAGGTGTTCGTGATGAGTCTAAAATGATGGGCGGCATTGGTATCTGCGGTAGAGTACTCTGCTGTAACTCCTTTCTCGGTGAATTCCAGCCGGTATCAATTAAGATGGCTAAAGAACAGTCTTTATCGCTAAACCCTACAAAAATATCAGGAACCTGCGGAAGACTCATGTGCTGTCTGAAGTATGAGCAGGAAGCTTACGAGGATTTATTGGACAGGGTGCCTAAAGTAGGAGCGATTGTTGAGACCCCCGAAGGTCAGGGAACTGTCGTTGAAGTAAATCTGCTCAAGGAAATACTAAAAATAAAGCTGGATATTGGAAAAGAAACTGAGTTAAGAGTTTATAATTTCAAAGAAGGCGAAGTTAAATTAATTAAAAACGCAGCTACCAATGACTATATGGATATTGATTTGGAAGCACTAAAACAGCTTGAAGACTAGTTGCTAAAAAAATATTCAATTTAATTGTCATTTGTATAAATTGATGGTAAAATTAAGAGCGAAAAACATATATATAAGCTTGTTTTTCCTTAAATATTAGGAGGTGTTCTTAGATGGCATATTTTATTAATGAATCATGTATCAGCTGTGGGGCTTGTGAATCAGAATGTCCTGTATCCTGCATAGCTGCTGGAGATAGCGTTTATGTAATAGATGCAGATGCTTGCATCGAATGCGGCGCTTGTGCAAATGTATGTCCTGTTGATGCTCCTCAACAGCAATAGTTTTTTGGGTAATGAGGGTCAGATAAAGGCGGAAGCGCCTTTGTTTGGCCCTTTTTTCACCATATAGGGATAGGCTGGCTTAATTGGCGGGTATTGGAGGTTGACTTGGTAGAGTTAAAAGAAAATGAAAGAATAGATGATTTACAGCTAAACGGTCTCAAACTTATTCAGGACCCGGAGGCTTTCTGCTTTGGAGTTGATGCTGTTTTGCTTTCGGACTTTGCAGATGTAAAAAGAGGTCAAAAGGTATTGGATATAGGAACCGGTACTGGAATAATTCCTATCCTTCTTGCGGGAAAAACAAAGGCCGGCTCATTGGTGGGTTTGGAGATACAGGAAAAAATGGCTGAGATGGCGGCGCGGAGTGTAGAGTTGAATGGACTTGAAAACAGAGTAAGTATAGTAACCGGGGATATAAAAGATTACCGAAAATATTTCTCAAAAGCAAGCTTCGAAGTTGTAGTTTCAAATCCTCCTTATACCAATAAAGGCTGCGGACTTGTGAATCCGTATGACACAAAAGCAATTTCCAGACATGAAATTATGTGCAGCTTGCAGGATGTGGTGAGAGCCGCAGCAGACCTGCTTAGCCCGGGAGGACAGCTGGCTATGGTACACAGGCCCGAAAGACTGGCAGATATAATATGCTGCATGAGAGAATGTGGAATAGAACCTAAATATTTAAGAATGGTACATCCCAAACCTTATAAGAAACCAACCATGATATTAATTAAGGGAAACAGGGGCGGAAACCCTGAATTAAAGGTGATGGACCCGTTGTATGTGTATAATGCGGACGGGACTTATTCAGATGAAATAAACAGGATTTATGGCAGGTAAATTGGCAACTGGATTATGTACAATCCGATTAAAGTCACAAAATCACTTTAAACGCGAGAACGAATTATATTAATAAAGCAGCTCCATCAAAAGGAATTACTGAAATAGCAGGTGAAGCACAGAAGTTATGCCGTTAAAGTGACAGGACGTCACATTAAGCAGAAGCGAAACATGATGTTTCGTGTTCTGCGACGGCATAACGATTGTGATGAACCGTAACTATTTCAGTAATTACGTTGGGAGCAATTTATTAAGATAATTTGTTCGGGAGTTCGAAAGTAATTTTTTGTTTAATTGATTTGTAGATAGTTTTCTGACTTATTTGCTGCCGGAAATGGAGATAAAATTGAACGAGGAAAAAGGAACGCTTTATCTTGTGGCTACACCTATAGGCAATCTGCAGGATATTACCCTGAGGGCAATAAATACTCTTAAAGAGGTTGAACTCATAGCGGCTGAGGATACAAGGCAGACCATAAAGCTGCTGAACCATTTTGAGATAAAAAAGCCACTGGTTAGTTATTATGAACACAACAAGATAGTTAAGGGCAATTATCTTATTGAACAGCTGCAACAGGGCAAAGATATTGCGCTGGTATCCGATGCGGGTACTCCGGGTATTTCTGACCCGGGTGAAGACCTTGTAAGACTTTGTATTGAAAATGATATAAAAGTAACCATGATACCTGGCCCGGTTGCGGCTGTTACAGGAATGGTTATTTCAGGTCTTCCCACAGGAAGATTTGTATTTGAGGGCTTTTTGCCCATGAATAAAAGGACCAGGCAGGAGCGTCTAAAACAGCTAAAGGATGAAACCAGAACGATAATTTTTTATGAGGCTCCTCACAAGCTCCCGTATACGCTTAAAGACATGTATAATGCTTGGGGAGAAAGAAGGATTGCCCTTGCGAGAGAATTGACCAAACGATATGAGGAAGTTATCAGATGTAGCTTGTCCGAAGCTATGGAAAGATATCAGGTTGAAGCACCAAAGGGTGAGTTTGTAGTCATAATTGAAGGTCAGGATGAACAGGTTTTGGTGGAACTTGAAAAAGACAAGTATTCTGACATAAGTATAGAAGAACATGTGGAAAAATATACTAAAGAAGGTTTCCCAAAGAAAGAGGCAATAAAAAAGACTGCTGATGACCGGGGATTGAATAAAAGAGATGTTTACAATATAGTGATGAAAAAATAAAAATGTGTTATGTGAAATATTATCACAAAAACAAAAAAGAGCCCAATAAGCTCTTTTCGTTTTTGTAAATTAATTATTTCTTTAATTCTCTCATGCAATCAGGACAAATGTTCTTACCCTTGTAAACCTGAACATCTTTAGCGTTTCCGCAGAATATGCATGCAGGTTCATACTTCTTTAATATTATAGTTGACTCGTCAACATAGATTTCCAATGCATCTTTTTCTGCAATATCAAAAGTTCTGCGTAATTCGATAGGGAGAACAACTCTTCCTAATTCGTCAACTTTTCTTACAATTCCTGTAGATTTCATGATAAAACCCTCCTCAATAATACATTCATATTTCGACAAACTTCGTTATTATAATACCATAAATTCCAATAAACGTCAACGCTCATTTTTGAAAAAAATGAAAAATTTTTTGAGAAGTGAATTATAAAAAGTCGGATGGTTAGTGGGTTATGGAGTTTAGCCCATAATGCATCATTGAAAATACTATTTTGTAAATAATTTATTAATAAAATAAACTTACAAAGCTTGAAATTTGTTACTGGGAATTTAACGGCGGAAATAGCGAAAATTCGACATTTATTCGACAAAATACGTCGTGTGTTTTCGACATAACAATATTTGTAGTACTTTAATTTATCGGACTTTAAAGCTGTTTTAGTTACCATTAAAAACAAAAATTAAGGTTTTTACATTGTAGGGTATCAAGAAAACATAAAGGTGACTATGTCCACATATATTTTATATGAATTTCTTATTTAAATATATAGGTGCGGCTAATGCAGATGGGAGATCAACATGCTTAATTATATATGGATGGGTTTACTACTTATAGGTTTTGCTGTTGGCATAGTAAATGGAAGAATAAACGAGGTGACTAAGGCTGCAATGGATTCAGCGCAGTCAGCAGTAACAGTTTGCATAGGTTTACTGGGGGTGATGTGTCTATGGACAGGGCTAATGAAAGTGGCCGAAAAGAGCGGGTTGGTTACAGGAATCAGCAGACTTGTAAGACCTGTTATGACCTTCCTTTTTCCAGGAATACCGAAGGATCATCCGGCGCTGGGTGCAATTGTTATGAATTTGGTTGCCAACTTTCTAGGCTTGGGAAATGCTGCAACACCGCTGGGAATAAAGGCAATGAATCAGCTTCAGACCTTGAATAAGGATAAAAAGACCGCAACAGATTCCATGTGTATGTTTTTAGTGATGAATACAGCAGCAATACAGCTGGTTCCGGCAAGTATTATCGCCCTGCGAACGTCTGCCGGCTCGAAAAAGCCTGCTGAAATAATAGTATGTATATGGATTGCATCTGTATGCGCTACTATTATGGGAATAATAGCGGCTAAACTGTTATCCAAGGTATGGAACGAGGACAGCAAGCAATAAAGAAACAAAGGAGGTAGCAGTCCATGCAGTTATATGATGAGCATTTTTACATAATTGCAGGAAGACATTTATGGGTGTGATAAGACAGATCTCGGATTATGCAATACCTGCGATTTTTATAATAATAATACTTGCTGCCATATTAAAAAAAGTTAAGGCTTATGATCTGTTTATCGACGGCGCAAAAGACGGAATTGAAACAGTAGTTAAAATAATGCCGTCACTTGTGGGTCTTTTGGTTGCGGTAGGTGTATTTAAAGCCTCAGGGGCACTGGACCTTCTTATATTATTATTGAAGCCGGTTATCGATTTGCTTGGAATGCCGCCGGAAGTGGCTCCACTAGCGCTGCTGAGACCGATATCGGGAAGTGCGTCCTTTGCGTTTGTTGCCGAGATAATAAAGTCCTTTGGACCGGATACTTACGAAGGCCGTGTAGCCGCAACGATGATGGGTTCAACGGAAACAATTTTTTATACATTAGCTGTTTACTACGGCTCGGTGGGTGTAAAAAATATAAGATATACCTTAATAGCCGCAATAATGGCTGATATTATAAGTGTAATTGCGTCTCTGTGGGCATGTAGGTTTATTTTCGGATAAACCCGGATTAATGGCAAAGAAAATTCTTAAAAATACTTTCTGGCTCTTAAAAGGTTAATAGCTGCGGTATAAAAGAACATTCCGCTTCCTCCGGCCTTAAGCAAAGCCTTACTGGTAATACGGTTCATCCCTTCACAGGCTTTTGGGTGAGTAGTATATATGCCGAGTAAGAGTTTGACGATTTTATTGATATATCCCTCACTCGCAGTCCGGGATTTTACTGCTTTACTAATGAAATAAACAATTCTTGTCTCGTATTCTTTTAAATTTTCATAATAAAAGTCATAATTAATAATTCCAGAGGTCAAATCATCATTATAATATATATAGCCCTCCAGAATCTTCTGAATACAGCAAACCCAAGGGAAAAAAGCATTCTGAACAGCTTCTGTTTTTTGTTCTGTCAGATCTTCAATGGTTGCAAGTGACAGAAGAAATTCGATATTCAATGGAGAATCAATGGCCATGCAAAATTCCCAGTTTGACAGCTCGGGATACTTCTGACCGTGAGCTGAACTCCAATTCATAAGGTTTACTTCCTTGGCATTGTCATCAGAGGAGAATTTGGTTATCTGCAGATCTGTATAGAGTGCCAGAAAAGCGGAAAGGTGATCCCGTACAATATCATAAGACGGAAGCAACAGAACCTTTTGGCGACACTTTTCTACGAGTAATGTAAGATAGCCGTCATCATCCTTTGAGGGAAAAAACGTAAAATAGTTTTCGTAAGAGTCTGTTCTCAGATTCAAGGCATCCCTCAAGGAGGAGAATATTAATCTCAAAAAGGATTCGGTGCTGGTAGAAGAATTTAGACAAATTGTATTCAAATATTGAAGAAGGACCTGGAAGGAAAAAACCACATCTGCTGCCATTGCGGTATTTATATTTGGATATAACAGACATACAGAAGAAACAGCCATATCAAACCTGTTTTTCTCAAGGGCTGCACGGGCATTTGCCTTTATTGTGAGCTTGTTTATACGTTTCGAATATGTCTGGTATTCCTTCAGCCTTTTTGCTGCAATTGGATGTATTATTTTATTATACTTACTAAAAAATTTGTAGCTCCTCAAAAAACTTAACATTAATGAATAGGCCTTTCATTTTCAGAAATAATTGGTTCACCAAGCAGCTGCCAATTTGATAATTTATTATCTGATAAACTACTGAACTCCTGACTACCGAACTCCTGTCCTCTGCCTTCCATCCGGAAATATTGTCCTTGAAAAATTGAAAACAAATATGTATAGTAGTAATGAGTAATAACTATAAAATTATACCATGTAAGGGAACAATTATTTATATAAAATTATTATTAAAGTTATTATATACTGTTGCGTTATCGCAATTATAGTGACAAATGAGGAGGAAACATGTCTAAAAAAACCTATTACATTTCAACACCAATCTACTATCCCAGTGGAAAGCTGCACATAGGACATTCATATACAACCGTAGCGGCTGATGCCGTCTCAAGATATAAGCGGCTCAAGGGCTACGATGTTATGTTTCTGACAGGAACTGATGAACATGGTCAGAAGATACAGAGAAAAGCCGAAGAAAAGGGAATTACACCGAAACAGTACGTTGATGAGATTGTATCAGGCATCAAGGACCTGTGGAAATTGATGAAGATAACAAATGACAGATTTATCAGAACCACTGACGACGAGCATGTGGAAGCTGTTCAAAAAATATTCAAGAAGCTGTATGAGCAGGGTGACATTTATAAGAGTGAATATGAAGGCTGGTACTGTACACCCTGTGAATCATTTTGGACAAAGACACAGCTTGTAGAAGGAAAGTGCCCAGACTGCGGACGAGAAGTTGAATTGACTAAGGAAGAAAGCTATTTCTTCAGACTTTCAAAATATCAGGACAGATTAATCAAGCATATTGAAGAAAATCCGGATTTCATTCAGCCTGTATCAAGACAGAATGAAATGCTCAATAACTTCTTAAGACCCGGACTTGAAGATATAGCAGTTTCCAGAACTACCTTCAACTGGGGGGTTCCGGTATCCTTTGATGACAAGCATGTGGTTTATGTTTGGATAGATGCTTTATCAAATTATATTACAGCTCTGGGCTATTCCTCTCAAGACGACTCATTATTCCAGAAATACTGGCCGGCTGACGTTCACCTTGTTGGTAAGGAGATAGTAAGATTCCATACTATTATATGGCCTGCTATGCTTATGGCACTGGGGCTGCCACTGCCCAAACAGGTATACGGGCATGGCTGGCTGCTGCTTGAGGGCGGAAAAATGTCCAAGTCAAAGGGTAATGTTGTTGACCCTCAAATATTGGTTGACAAGTATGGTTTGGATGCCATCAGATACTTCCTGCTCAGAGAAGTTCCGTTTGGTTCAGATGGAGTATTCTCAAATGAAGCACTGATAAACAGAATTAACTCCGATCTTGCAAATGACTTAGGAAATCTTGTCAGCAGAACAGTTGCAATGATTGATAAATATTTCGGAGGTTCGATACCTGCTGCGAAGACAGCCGGTGAATTTGACAGCGACCTTATTAGTCTTGTAAAAGGAACTGCTGAAAAGGTTGAAGACTTACTTGACAAACTCCAATTCAGTACAGCTCTTTCTGAAATATGGAAGGCTGTATCCAGAACAAATAAATATATAGATGAAACTATGCCTTGGGTATTGGCAAAGGATGAAGCCAACAGTTCCAGATTGGCTCAGGTTATGTACAATCTTGCAGAAACCTTAAGAATAATAGCAATACTTATTCAACCCTTTATGCCCGAAACTCCCGAAAAGATATGGAATCAGCTGGGTATTGCCGACAAGAGCCTGGTGGAGTGGGAAAGAGCCAAAGAATGGGGAGTATACCCTGTTGGTGCAAGCGTAAATAAGGGAGAGGTTATCTTCCCAAGAATTGATATTAAAAAGGAACTTGAGGAAATAGAGAAAATGTCCGAAAAAGCAGCTGAACCGGCTAAAGCATCAGAAAAAGTTAATACAGAAAAGACACCTCAGCAGTCTTCAGCCCAAAAGTCTGCAGCACAGCAGCCTGCTGAACAACCTGCGGATGAAACCAATGCCAACCTGATTACCATAGACGATTTTGCAAAGGTAGAATTAAGAGTAGCAAAGGTTATCGAGGCCGAAAAGGTAGAAAAAGCAGATAAATTACTGAAAATGCAGTTGCAGGTTGGCAATGAGGTAAGACAGGTTGTGTCAGGTATAGCTAAATACTATACTCCTGAGGAGATGGTAGGTAAGACCCTGATATTGGTGGCAAATCTGAAGCCTGCCAAGCTCAGGGGAATTGAGTCTCAGGGTATGATACTTGCAGCTTCTGATGAAAATGGCCTTTCGCTGGTGACGCTGGACAAGGATATGCCAAGCGGCGCACAGGTGCGCTAGAAAGATAAAATACTAAATAAGGTGATACATTGATTTTTGATACACATGCACATTATGACGATGAGCGCTTTGATGAGGACAGGGAAGAGTTACTGAAGCAGCTCCATCGCGATGGAATATCATATATACTGAATGCCAGCGCAAGTCCGGAGTCTTTGGAGGCTTCACTTGAACTGGCAGAGAAATTTCCCTTTGTGTATGCCGCACTCGGCATACATCCTCACGACGCCGAGAAAATGGATGAGGAATTATTGAATAAAATCAAAATTCTTTCAAAGCATGAAAAGGTAGTAGCAATAGGCGAAATCGGGTTGGACTATTATTATGACAACTCACCGAGAGATATTCAGCGATATTGGTTTGAACGACAAATTGAACTTGCAAAGGAGCTTAGGCTGCCAATAATTATTCATGACAGAGATGCCCATGAAGACACTGTTAATATACTTAAAAAGACTGATGTAAAGCAGGTGGGAGGAATATTTCACTGCTTTGCAGGCAGTGCCCAGATGGCCGTGGAAATGCTTAAGCTGAATTTGTATATTGCAATTGGGGGGCCTGTTACTTTCAAAAATTCCAGAAAAACCATTGAAGTGGTAAAGGCCGTTCCTCTTGAAAAATTATTGGTGGAAACAGACAGCCCGTACCTCTCTCCCGAACCCATGAGAGGAAAAAGGAATAATTCGGGCAATTTAGTCCATATTATCCGCAAAATTGCCGATATAAAAGGAGTAAGTGAATCATTGGTTGCCGAAACAACACTGATGAATGCGAAAAAAGTATTCGGATTGAAATAAAATAATAAGTCTTAATTGATTCTCAAGGAGAGGAATTATGAAAAAGTTTATTATTGTTATTGTATTTGTATTCCTGATCGCGATTCTTATTTCCTTTAATTATCTGCTGTGGGACAGGGAAAAGCAGCTTGAAAACTATGAGGATCTCAGCAATGCAAAAAATCTGAGCATAGATACCCTTGGAGAGAAAATAAACAATCTTGATAAGCAAAACAGGGAATTAACAGATAAGCTGTCTTCTCTGCAAAGGGAAAGTCAGAACTTAAAAGCAAAAAACGCTGAACTTATGGGTGAAAATCAGCAAATTATGCAGGAATTAATATCAAAAAATGAGCTTATAGTTCTGCTGAAAACCAGTATTAATACAGCGCCTATGGAGTCAGTAATAAAGAAGTGGGTTGACTCGGTTAACCTTAAAAACTACAAAACAGCAATTACTTATATCAGTGAAAACAATCAGGACGAGGTCTTTCAGAACGAAGAGAAGTTCAAGACAGCATACCAGAGCGAACTTAAAGCTATCAGGCTTAAGTCGTCCAAACTATATACAGAATTAACCGATAAGGAGCATCTGGCTAAAATTCAATTTGAGGTAGTATTTGAAGTAGACAAACCTGAAGCACCGTCAGAAAATTCTGCAGATATTCCTCAGATTATCTTTAAAAGCGGAGAAAATGAAAAGTACATAACAATGGATTTGGATCAGCAAACAGGTGAATGGCGTATTTCCGAAATCTCAAACACGCCATAATCAAGGCTTTAGGTTAACTATAAGTAATAAACAGTGGTATCGAATAATATACTGAAATCCAGTTAATAATTGTAAACAAGGGATTGCGTTGGAAAATTTATACTATTTCTAGGCAATAAATTTGACAAATTTATACGCTTAGAATAAAATAGTCACAGTCCCTTTGAATATTTCTAACAGGAGGTTAGTATTAATGATACCGATTGCGAAGAATATTAAAAGGTATTTTTCACAAATAAATTTCCGTAAATTCGGAAGGAAGAAGTACGGAGGTTTGTTAAAAATCAGATCATTGGATATTGCAATAATATGCTTTGCCGTTGTTATATCCATTACTGCCGGAGTCTTTGTGTTCAATGGATTAAAAAGGCACGTGGTAATCAACGACAATGGAAATGAAATTGCAGTAAAGACAATGAAAGCAACAGTAAGAGAGGTGCTGGAGCAGACAGGCATAAAAGTAGCAAGTGAAGATTATATAAGCATGCCGTTTGACTCAAAACTCGCCAGAATACAGGAGAACAAAATAGAGATAAGAAGAGCTGTACCTGTATTGATCAAGGTGGATGGGAAGGAACTGGAGGTAAAGACTTATAAGGATACTGTCAAAGAGGTACTAAACGACAACGCTATAAGCGTCGACGAAGATGACAAACTCGTCGGGTCTCGATTGGGAGACAAAATTGTATCTAATATGGATATTTCGGTGATTCGTGTAGAGGAAAAGACAGTAACCGAGGCTACTCCCATACCATTTAAGACTATTACCAAAGACAACAATAGACTAGACAAAGGATTAAAAAATACAGTAAGAGAAGGAAAAGAAGGCGTAAGGAAGAAAACTTATACAGTAGTTTATGAGAATGGAAAGCAGATCGCTAAACAATTAGTCAACGATATTATAGCAGCAAATCCGTTGGATAAAATTGTTGAAGTCGGTACGGTTTTAAACTACAAGACATCAAGAGGAGATACATTAAGATATTCAAAGGTTATGAATATGAAGGCGACTTCATATACGGCTTCTTTCGCCGATACCGGTAAAAACCCCGGAGATCCGGGTTTTGGAATTACCGCGACCGGTGCGAGGGTAAGGAAAGGGATTATAGCAGTAGATCCAAGGGTTATTCCGCTGGGAACCAGAGTTTATGTAGAGGTTCCGGGTGCTTCACCTGATTATGGTTATGCAGTTGCAGCCGATGTAGGTGGAGCAATAAAAGGAAACAAGATCGACGTATATCTTGATTCCAGTGGTGCTGTTAACGCTTGGGGAGTCAAAAAAGTAAATGTTTATATACTAAAATAATATTTAATTTAGGTATGTAAACAAATAAAAGTATTAAAGGGACTGTTGGAGCTGACTCGATAAATCGAATCAGCTCATTTTTTTTGCCATTTTGATGGAAGAACCAGTTTTGAACACATATAGCAGGCAAGATTTGAGTCATTCCTGCTTGTATAAAGTGAATAACTGAGATAACTGGAGATAAACGGATGTTAGACGAGATCGGATAACCAGAATGCAGAATTCCGAATTAGTTATTGAAATTTGAGCTAAATTCGGTTAAAATAAGTTTGGAAGATATCTTATTTCTAGTAACTTTCTTTTACAAGATCAAAAGTCTTATTGAAAATCGAAGTACATTAATTATTTTGTCTGTGTCCACACGTGTACAGAAAAGACATTCAAATGCCGTATCTGGAAGGGGTGAGCATATGTTTATCAAAAAATAAAGCAGCATAAATAAAAAAATGAATAGAAATCAAAAAAACATGGGAAATTTAATTTATAACTCTGAATAAGGCTGTCATTTTCATTTGTGGCCTATTCAGTACGGAGGTATTTTGATATGACTATTAGAGAATCTGATTTACCGAATATAGGAAGGAAGTTTGAAGTAGAGGTCCGGGAAGGAAACAAGCTGGTTATTGTTGTACATGATGACGGGCGCAGAGAGTTGTACCACTTTTATCATAATCAGCCTGAGGACAGTGTTTCGGTTATAACCTTGGATGATGCTGAAGCGAGATACGTTGCAGCAATAGTCGGAGGACTGGCATATAAGCCAAAAGCACTTGAAACAGTTGACGTAGCTGTAGGTGATCAGATAATTGAGTGGTATAAGATAGAAAAAGGCTCAGTCTGTATTAATAGGTCTATTGGTGAAATGCAGGTACGTACAAAGACAGGAGCATCAATTATTGCTGTTCTGGAAAAAGAACAAAAGCGGAATATTAATCCTGGTGCAGACTATATATTTTCTCCTGAAACAACAATCGTTGTTATCGGAGATAGGAAACAATTAAGGGAGCTAAAAAACTATCTTTTTGGAGGTTAATTATGACGGAATATTCTAGGGGGTAAGGATGGATACATTAGTTTTTGAAGTAGGTTTGGCAATAATGCTTATTGTCATTGTAGGGTTTATATCTAACAAGCTCAAGTTTTCAGTCATCCCGTTTTATATTTTAATCGGGATGGCAGTGGGGCCACATGCTCCACACTTTGGAATTATTGATTTTAGGTTTATAGAGAGTTCGACCTTTATAAATTTTATGGGCCGTTTAGGAGTACTGTTTTTACTATTTTATTTAGGTCTGGAATTCTCAGTAACACGTCTTGTAAAATCAGGGAAGTCAGTTTTTACCGGGGGGGCTTTCTATGTACTGATAAATTTTTCTTCGGGATTACTACTAGGTTGGATGATGGATCTTCCCTTCAAAGAGATTATGGTAGTGTGCGGTATTATGACAAGTTCTTCAACTGCAATTGTGGCAAAGGTGCTAATTGACTTAAAACGTACGGCAAATCCTGAAACAGAAGTGATCATGGGAATGATCATGTTTGATGATCTGTTCATTGCAATACACATATCTATATTGTCCGGATTACTCCTAAGCGGTTCAAAATCCATTTGGGGAGTACTGGGTACAACATTAATGGCATTACTCTTTATATTAGCAATTCTAATTTTAGGTAAGCGAGTAATAAAGGTTATTGATAAATTACTTAACATACCTTCTGCGGAACTTTTCTTATTGGTTGTAATCGGGGTATTATTTCTGGTCGCAGGGTTTTCTGAAACACTGCATGTAGCCGAGGCAATCGGGGCTTTGCTTGTAGGATTGGTTATGGCCGAATCTGTACATGCAAAGAAAATCGAACATAATATTCTACCCTTCAGAGATTTTTTCGGTGCTATATTCTTCTTTAATTTCGGACTGAATATTGATCCATTGTCCCTTGGCGGTGGAGTAGCCATGGCTGTTATTGCTGCAATCTTGACCATTATTGGAAACATTATAGCAGGAGTGTTCTCTGGACGCTTATCAAAAATATCAAATCACGCATCAGCAAATATAGGTTTTACACTTTCAGCAAGAGGAGAATTTTCTATAATAATGGCTAATATGGGGAAAGCCGGAGGGTTATTACCGGTACTCCAATCCTTTGTTGTAATATATGTATTGATTTTAGCTATTGTTGCCCCTTTACTCACAAAGGAATCAAAGAAAATATATAATTTCTGTGAATATATATACCGAAAGACAGTTGGCAGAAAGAACAAATCGAAAATTTAAAGTTATTATTTTTAAACCGTTTATATTTAAGTATATAAAAAAAGAAAATGCCCTTCAAATAACATATTTATAGGATATAATAATATTAATATTAATTACTATTTGAAGGAGAAATAATGTCTAAAAATAATACGCTTGACGTTATAAAGAAACATAATCTGAGGCTGACAAAAACTCTGGGTCAGAACTTTCTAAATGATGATAACGTCGTAAAAAAAATTGTAGACACGGCTGATCTTGATAAGGATACACTAGTTCTGGAGATAGGTCCCGGTATTGGAAGTATGACAAAGGAGCTCGCGCAAAGAGCTGCCGGTGTTGCTGCCATAGAAATTGATAAGCATTTAATACCTGCACTGAATGACAATCTGAGTGAATTTGAGAATATAGATATTATCAACAATGACGTGATGAAAGCAGACATTGAAGCCATAGTATCTGAGTGTAAGGAGAAATATAGTGCAAATAAAGTAAAAGTGGTTGCGAATCTCCCTTACTATATAACAACACCGATTGTAATGAAGTTTTTGGAAGAAATAAAAGGAATAGACGGAATGGTATTCATGGTGCAAAAGGAAGTTGCACAAAGAATGGTTTCCGGTCCGGGAACAAAGGATTACGGAGCACTTTCTGTGGCAGTTCAATTTTATTCCCGGCCCAAAATCGTTTTCGATGTACCGCCACACTGCTTCATCCCACAGCCTGAGGTCCATTCCACAATAATTAAACTTGAAATATTGAAGGAGCCTTCGGTAAAGGTAAATGATAAAGACATGTTTTTTAAATTGGTAAAAGCCTCTTTCGGACAAAGGAGAAAAACATTAGTCAATGGTCTTTCAAATGCAGGCTTTCTTAGGATAAATAAAGAACAAATCAAACAAATACTTGAGAGTATGGAGCTTAAGGAAAACATAAGAGGAGAAGTGTTGTCGGTACAACAGTTCGGACAGTTGTCCAACCTGCTGGGAAAGTAGTGCCATGCAAGATGTGCGAATAAAACAATTTTTTCATATAAATACTTTTATCATAAACCGGATTTAGTGAAATAATTTTTCGAGCTTTGCACGTTAAGAGAGCAATTATTCAGTACACGAGTACAACATTAATTAATGGGAAGCATGATTAAAAGCAAGTGCAGGATTTCAAGGTGAAATATCAGGCGATTAAGCCGGCAAAGCGGCAGGACGCCGCTTTGAGCATAAGAGACACAGGAAGTGGCTTGTTGTGCGACGGCATAATGCCTGATATGAGCCGATAGAAATCATGCACTTGCTTTGGGTGCAATCCATTAATTAATGTTTGTGCGGGAGTACTGCAAAATAAGACTGTCAAAAAAAGATAGTCTTATTTTTTTATGCCCGTCATATATTTTAATGTTAAGGCATAACCAGGCCTTTTCCAAATAATCAAAAGGAGACTCCTTGCCATGGGTAATAATTATCAGAGACTATTTTATATATTCCAGAGTATGGATAGAGATTTAGGCAACCCTACTGGCTATATTAAGGTTGAGTTATATGACCGGGATGCTAAGCTGCAATTATCACTGAATAATATTCAAAACGGGCCGGGAATAAGGTACAGCTTGTATGGAATAAGCAGAAAGGATAAACTGCAGCATACAGTAATATGCGACATCGAGGATAAAAACGGCAGAGAAGACCTTAAGATTAACCTAAATCCTGACAGCGTAGGCAATAATGGTTTAGATATGCAATCAATCGATGTTTTTGCTGTTATTGCACAGATTTCAAACCGCTATAATACAGTTTCTTGTCCGCTGGTAGCATATAGAAATGGTGAGATACAGTGGAGGAAGGAGTTTGAAGCGGCCCTGAAGAATGCTGCAGTTCAACCAACCGTTGCTGAGTCAGTACCTCAAAATTCATTGAACCAGGATTATAAAGCATCAGAAGCCTCGGAACCAGATGCTGCAGAGAAGGAACCAAACCTTGAAGGAGATAGTATATGTTCTAGCACTTCTATGGACGAGGAGGATATTGTAACAGAGGAGGGACTTGAGAGCGAAGAGTTGGTTGAAGAAGCAGTCGGAGACTTATCGGATCTGGTTGAAGTTAATTTAAATATAGAAAGTGAAAGTGTGGAAGCAGATAGAGAAACAGATACTAAATCACATAAAATACCACAGGAGAATGATCTGGAGGATATGTTCCGTAATGACATAACCAGCAAGTTTGAAGCTACCTTGAACAGCATTTATAACAGTGAAAAACAAGATGAAATTACCGAGGATGAGGATATAATCAGTGAAGCGGAAAGAAACTTCAGAGAGATATCTTCAATAAACGAAGGAGACAATGTAAGAAGCGAATTAGATATAAACATGTTGAAGGAAGAGCTGGACAGAAGTTTTGAAGGCTGTAATCCTTTCAGCACTAAAAGCAAACGGTTTAAATGGTGGAAGATTAACAGCCCGGGATATTTAAACAACATACTTTTCAGAAATAATGTAAAAACCTATCTTTTGTTTAATCCGAAGGTTATGCTGGCTCATTATAAGTACAGATATATAATATTCGGTATTCGTTATGACAGATATTCCGGCAGAGAACGGCTGGTATGCGGTATTCCGGGGGTATACAGTATTGATGATAATCCCTTCGGTAATATGGGGAGCTGGGCTCAGCTGGAAGGCTACAAACCTAAGTACGGCGCATTTGGATATTGGATTATTCTTATTGATCCCAGAACGGGTAAGCTGCTTAAAGTAACCAAGTAATATAACAAAATAATTGTGTAAATGTAATAATCAAATTTATAGTAAATGTAATAATCAAATTTATAGTAAATGTGATAATAAATTTAAAGTAAATGTGTAATAAAGTAAAAATTTGTCGTTTGAGTACATAATAAGATGGTATATAATAATTGTATAACAATTATTTGTAATGTACAGGGAGGACAAAATAATGGCGACTATACAATGGAGAGAGTCTTATGCGATAGGTGTAAAGGAAATAGATGACCAGCATAAGCAACTCTTTGATGCAGTTGATAAGCTTTTTTCAGCCTGCAGTCAAGGAAAAGGTAAAGAAGAGGTAGGAAATACTCTTAAGTTTCTCGAAGATTATACAAGGGTTCATTTTGCTGATGAGCAGCAACTACATATCAAGAGTAATTATCCTGAAAGAGATAATCATAGGAAAATTCATGAGAATTTTCTCAAGACTTTTGAAAGCCTTAAAAAGGACTTTGAAGAAAAGGGCGCAGGTGTACTGTTCGTCTCAACTGTCAATAAATTATTCCTGGATTGGCTTATTAAACATATAGGAAGCATGGACAAGGCATTTGCTGCTTTTCTTAAAGAACAGCAAAAATAATTATTTGCCGAATTATAGAATAATATAGTATAATAAAGGTAATAAAGGGAAACTGTGTCCCATAGTGTCCCCAGCGAGTTTAAAGGAGCTGATTTACCTTGACCTCAAAGAATAAGGTTGTTATACGTATAGCTGGAAAAGACTATACACTTGTAGGCTTAGAGTCTGATGAATATATTCAGAAGGTAGGCCTGTACATCGATAAAAAGATGAATGAGATTTTGATGCGTAACAATAGGCTCAGTACCTCGCTTGCAGCTGTTCTAACCGCAATTAATGTGGCTGATGATTACTTTAAATCCCGTGAAGCAGAATTTTCTGTCAGAAAGGAAAAGGATGCTGTAAATGAAGAACTCGAGAGACTCAGGAAAGAAGTTCAGCTGTTGAAAGATGAAAATAACGGACTATCTGCAAAGAATACAACTCTTCAGCTCGAACTCGTTAAAAGGGAAGCTGAGCTTGGTGAGGTTAGAAATTCCATTGATAAAGGAAGCAGACCCATTGTTCAGAAAACCTTAAACGGATACGATATGTAATTGTGCGCAAGCATACACAGCCGGAGGCTATAACCTCCGGCTTTTTTACTAGCTTAACCAATATTTAAAGTATAAAAGATGATGTATAATATATAAAAGAAACCTGAAAGGCTTGATGACGACAACTATGAAGCTTATTTTTATTTTTATAGACGGAATAGGTGTAGGAAACAAAAATGTTGAAACCAATCCCATATATGCAGCTCCAACACAGGTTCTAACGAAGTTAATTGATGAGGCTAGATATACGGCTGATGCAGGAATGGGTGTGCCTGGGCTCCCCCAGAGTGCAACAGGACAGACAGCAATATTTACAGGTATAAACGCTCCCGCTGTGTTAAACAGGCATTTGAGCGGGCAGCCAACTATTACGCTGAAAAAGCTGATAAATAGGGTAAATATGTTTGGAGAGCTCAAGAAAATGGGATTATCGGTAACAAGCGCAAATGTATATAGAGATGAGTATCTGAACAATATGCTTGACGAAAAGGACAGAAGAAACAGACCGTCGGTGACCTCGGTAATGGGGATGGCGGCAAATACCGGATTCAGATCGGTCAGGGATTTTCAGAATAATAATGGAGTATATCACGATATTACCGGTGCAATACTAAAAGAATCAGGGTATGAGATTGAGATAAAAACCCCGGAATGTGCCGCGGAAAACTTATATAAGCTGAGCCGTAATTTTGATTTTACATTATATGAACACTTTATAACCGATATAGCTGGCCATAAATACGAAATGGACAAGGCTATAGGGGTTGTTGTAAATCTGGACAGGTTTTTACACAGATTATTGGAATTAATGGACTTTGAAGAGGATGTGCTTTTCATAACCAGTGATCACGGCAACCTTGAGGACATATCTGTTCGTACTCATACTATGAGCAGGGTTCCCGTATGGGTTAAGGGAAAAAAAGCCGAAAACATTGATATAGAAATAGATTCGTTGGTTGACATAATGCCATTTGTTCTTGAAATATTCAGAAGGGAAATAAATAGTAATGACAAAAAAAATTGAGCTTTTAGCTCCCGCAGGAAATTATGATGCCTTTCTCGCTGCTGTTGAGAATGGAGCAGATGCGGTTTATCTGGGCGGAAAGCTTTTGAATGCAAGACAATTTGCAGGGAACTTTGATGATGAAACTCTTCAGAAGGCAATAGACTATGCTCATGTAAGAGGAGTTAAGATACTGCTAACCCTTAATACTCTGGTTCTGGATGAAGAGATGCAGGAGGCTGTAGAGTATTCTGCCAAAGTGTATGAGATGGGTGTCGATGCGTTTATTGTACAGGATTTGGGTCTTGCAGCAAACCTTAAAAAAACAATACCGGGTATACCGCTGCACGCAAGTACCCAGATGACCATTTATAACCTTGAAGGCGTAAAAGCACTAGAGAAAATGGGCTTTGAGAGGGTTGTTCTTGCCAGGGAACTTAACCTTGATGAAATAAGAGAGATATCCCTCAACACAAACCTCGAAATTGAGGTCTTTGTTCATGGCGCCTTATGCATAAGTTATTCGGGACAGTGTCTTATGAGCAGTATGATCGGAGGCAGGAGCGGAAACAGAGGTAAATGTGCTCAACCCTGCAGGATGTACTATTCTGTGGAAAAAGACGACAAAAACCTTATAAGCAGTTATGCTCTAAGCCCCAAGGATATTTGTTTTATTGACCATTTGGGTGACCTTGTTAAGGCTGGGGTTTCATCTTTGAAAATTGAAGGCAGGATGAAAAGCCCCGAATATGTTGCCGAGGTTGTGAGCACATATCGTAAATATTTGGATATGCTAGAGCAGGAGGTTACAGCTCCTGTCAACCCCAAAGTGTCGGAAGCTGACAGGCATCGTCTCCTGCAAAGCTTTAACAGAGGGGGCTTTTCAAAAGGGTACCTGCTGGGCAAAACAGGCCCTGATATGATGGCTTACAGTAAGCCTAAAAACTGGGGGACGTACCTGGGTACTTCGCTTGCCCAGGACAGGAGTACAAACTCCTTAAAAATCAAGCTGGAAAACACCCTGGGCAATGGAGACGGTATTGAAATATGGTCGGGAAGGGCGAACGAGGAAAGCCCCGGAGGCATTATAACAAAAATAGTTCTGGACAGGGGGCAGCAGGTCAAGCGCGCTAATGCCGGCGATACTGTCTGGGTATCGGTGATAAAGGGATATGTTGAAAAAGGCAGTAAGGTATATAAGACCTCTGACAAAGAAATGCTGGAGCAGGCAGCGTCTACTTACGCAAAACCCTCAAGGAAAATAGAGATTATGGCTTCCTTTACAATGAAAGCCGGAGAGCTGCCGGTATTTATCCTAGCAGACAAGGACGGAAACAGTGTTAAAATAAAGGGAGAGGTGTTGCCTGAAAAGGCCGTTAATAAACCGCTTACTGCAGAGAGAATTTCCGAACAGCTCCGGAAGATGGGCTCAACTCCTTTCAATATTGTTAAATTGGATTTAGAAATAGATGAGGACATTGTAATTCCCATAAGTGAATTGAACAATGTCAGAAGAAAGGCTGCCGAACTGTTAGAGAGGGAAAGAATTTTATCCGGTAAACGGGAGTTGTGCTTGACGTTGGAGAGTGAAAACGCTCAAGAAAAAATGACAAGCAGCTGCAAAAAGTCACTTTATTTCCAACGTTATCAGACATATTTCCCGGGAAATACATCTGTCAATAATGGAAATAATTCTAATTATGATAAAATTACCGAGGGTTCGACTGAAGGATTGTCGGAAAGATCTCGGAACACTTTGAAAACAGTGAAAAATGTAAAACTATCAGCGATGCTTTATACTTTAAATAAGGATATTGAGCTTGATAAAATTAATGCGGATAGAATTTATATTCCGTTTAACGAGATATTAAATGGTAATATTTCTGGACAAATTACAGAAGTCCGCGTCTCAGGCAAGGAAATATTTGCTTACGTTCCATCTATAATTAAAGGAAAACAGACAGGGCTTCTAAAAAAGAATATACTGGACATTCATAAAAATACTGATGGTTTCCTTGTGGGAAATATGGGAACGGCGGAGTTGGTAAGGAACCTTGTGGAAGATAAGGTCAGATTAGTGGGAGATTATTCTCTTAATGTACTTAACAGCTCAGCACTACATTACTTTAAAGAAAATGGATTTGAAGGGGCCGCGTTATCTTATGAGTTGAACTTGCAGCAGCTTTCGGAAATATATTATCCTGACAATTTTGATAGCGAGGTGGGGGTTTACGGCAGAATTCCAGTTATGACCAGCGAATACTGCCCGGTCGGTGGGAGCGTGGGAAATGCCGCTCCTCACAAGTGTGGAACCCAATGTAAAAACGGAGTCTATCACTTAAGAGATAGAAAAAATGCGGAATTTCTTGTTAAGTGTGACTGTGTTGACTGCCGAAGTACGATATTTAATGCGGATATTTTATTTGTACCTGAGTTGATGGGAAATATATTAAAAACAGGTATATCACATATAAGGATGAGCTTTGTAGATGAAAGCAGCAATGAAATATATGAAATTGTGAATTTGCATAGAGGGCTGGCAGAGAAGCAAAAAACTTCGTTTGCCGGTGAAAAGGTAATAGAGACAATAAAAAGCAGGGGCATAACAAAGGGGCACTTGCAAAGAGGTGTTTAGGAGGGGGAGATAAAAATGGTTGAAGTTTTTGTAGAGCTTTGCAGGGAAGACGGGATACTTCCCAAATATGCCAATCCCGGTGATGCGGGCATGGATGTATTTGCGGCAGAAGAGGTATTAATAAAGCCGGGAGAGACTGTAGTGGTACCCACCGGCTTAAAGCTTGCAATTCCTGAGGGTTATGAAATACAGGTAAGGCCAAGAAGCGGATTGTCGCTTAAAACTCCTATTCGTATTCCAAACTCACCGGGTACCGTTGACAGCGGCTACAGGGATGAATTAGGTGTAATTGTAAATAATAATTCTGATGTGAGCTTGTCTGCAGAAAATAGTAAGCCGTTTACACTGGATGAGAAGGGTAACAAACATGGAACATATATTATAAAAAAAGGTGATAGGATTGCCCAATTGGTTTTGCAGCAGGTACCTAAAATTTTATTTACAAGAGTACCATCTGTAAAGGATATAGGGAATAACAGAGGTGGCGGTTTTGGCTCCACAGGAGTAACAGGTTGACAGGAGGCGGTTTTTATTAAGATTAACGGAAATGTTCAGTCCATAAAAGAAAGACTTCTCAATGAACTCGAAGCACTTTATGATAAAAAATTCGGAGCAAGAGACCTTTTGCCGGTGGAACTGGCCGAAACCATAGCGAGGATATCTCAGGAAATAAACAGGGAGATTTCTGTTCTTATTAACAGAAGAGGCATAGTGGTTGACATAAGCATTGGGGACAGTGCTACTGTGTCCTTTCCACAGATAGATAGCAGGAGAGGAAAATCCAGACTCTCAGCTATAAGGTGTATTCATACACATCCCAGCGGAACGGGAATGCTTTCACAGGTTGACATAAGCACACTTCAGAAGCTTAGATTGGATACCATGCTGGCTATGGGAATAAATGATGGACAGCCTTCCGAAATATATGCGGGATGTCTGACAGCCGAACAGGATGTGGATGTGTATGGACCATTTACTCTAGGCGAGCCGAGGCTTAACTATTTGTTCAAAATCATTGAGGAGTTGGACGCTTCGGCGAGAGACGATATTCATGATAATGAGGAAGAGGCTGAGAAAGCCATTTTAGTTGGATTGGAAACCAGCCACAGCAGGCTTGAAAATGTATCGCTTAAGGATGCCGAAGACTCACTTGACGAGCTTGAGGAGCTGGCCAGGACCGCGGGAGCAATTGTTGTAGACAAGGTTCTGCAGCGTAAACAGTCGCAGGATTCCGCTTTTTACGTCGGAAAGGGTAAAATTGAAGAACTCTCGTTGCTGTGCCAGGCAAAGGATGTTCAGCTTCTGATATTTGATGATGAGCTCTCCGGGGCCCAAATTCGCAATATAGAAGACGAGACCCGTGTCAGAGTTGTTGACCGTACTACACTGATACTGGATATTTTCGCCCAGAGAGCTATTTCAAAAGAAGGAAAGCTTCAGGTTGAGCTGGCACAGCTCAAGTATCAGCTGCCCAGATTAATAGGCCTGGGGACAGAGCTCTCCCGTCTTGGAGGAGGTATAGGTACCCGCGGTCCAGGTGAGAAAAAACTTGAAGTGGACAGAAGACATATCCGTAGAAGGATAACTAATCTTGAAAGGGAACTGGAACAGCTGGAAAAAAGGAGAGACTTTCTGCGGAGCACACGAAGCAAAAATAATGTGCCGGTGATAGCAATTGTAGGCTACACCAATGCGGGAAAATCCACACTGATGAACAAGTTGTGCGGAGCCTCGGTCCTTGTAGAAGACAAATTGTTTGCTACACTCGACCCATCGGCAAGAAAGCTTATACTGGCTGATGGAAGAGAAGCCGTTCTGATTGATACTGTTGGGTTTATTAGAAAGCTTCCGCATGATTTGATTGAGGCTTTCAAGTCAACCCTTGAGGAAGCGGTGCACGCCGACATGCTCTTGCATGTGGTTGATGCCTCAAATGAAAATGCTGCAATGCAGATAAGTGTTGTGGAGGGCTTGCTGGAGGAATTGGGGGCAGCAACAAAAAATACAATTCTTGTTCTGAACAAGCAGGATCTTGTGGAAGGCGGCAGACGCATAAATTCCATTGGATACCCGGCTGTGTGTGAGATATCTGCTGTAACAGGCCAAGGTATTGATGGCCTCCTTGATAAAATAACTGAAGGCTTTAAAGACAAATTAAAGGAAATAAACCTCAGTATTCCCTATAATGAAGGTTGGGTTTTACCTTATATCTACAAGTATGGGCAATTGATTAATCAGGAGTATCTGGAGCAGGGCATCAGGGTACAGGCTTTGGTGAAAATAGACAAAATTAGCAAACTTGAAGAATTTATCCTTGTATAAAATATCTAAGTGGGTTATTATATTAGTATCAGGATGTATTAAATCCTGTGCAATGGAAATGATAAGGAATAGTTTAGTAATATGTACATATTATTAATGTATTACTATACTATTCCAGTACAACTCAAAAAATCTATCAGGGAAGGGGTTTTGATTATGCTTGTTAGAAACTGCGCAGGTGGTGTTGTCTTTTCCGGAGATAAAGTATTTCTTCTCAAAAATGAGAAGGATGAGTGGGTGCTTCCAAAAGGGATTATTAAAAACGGGGATTACCCGGATGAGGTAGCAAGGAGAAGAGTTAAGGAAGAAGCAGGAATCAGTGCTGAAATTATTTCTACTGCAGGCAATACCAATTATGAGTTCTTTTCAGTAACACGTCAAAGACCGGTCTGTAATAAAATCACATGGTATATCATGAAGTCCCCCGATGAAAGATTTGAAATTAATAAGGAAGAGAATTTTACTGATGGAGGTTATTTTTCCATAGAGGAAGCTTTAAAGAAAATCACCTACAGCCAGGATAGATCCCTGATAAATTGTTCATATTCCAAGTACTGTACATTAGAAGAATCCAACGCCTCATGATGGGCTTAGCTATTGATTAAGCAGTAATCAGTTTAAAAGTTGACAATAATAAAGCATAAAATATTACAGCACTCTCATTCGGGAGTGCTGTTTTGGTTATTAATCTATCACCATAGATAAATATGGGGTATAATAATTTTTATTCAGCATTTATTTTTAGTAATAATCAATTAATTTCTAAAAGATTATTTGAAAATGATGACTAGCTTGCAAAGGAAATAAAGGAGATGCCGTATTCAACGGCTTTAAGTACTTGATGGTAACAGAATATAAAACAATATTAAATACTGCAACAACTGAATTTGATGAAAAGAAATCAAGGTTTATCACAAACATAAGACCTATTTCAACTGAAGAAGCCGCCATAGAATTTATAAATGAAATCAGGACAAAGCATTGGAATGCCAGTCATAACGTTTACGCATATTCACTAAACGGGGAAACACCGATACAGAGGTTCAGTGATGACGGCGAACCATCAGGCACAGCCGGAATGCCGGTACTGGAGGTTGTCAGAAGGATGGGAGTGCAAAATCTGGTTATAGTTGTAACCAGATACTTCGGAGGAACGCTGCTGGGAGCGTCAGGGCTTATCCGTGCATACAGCCATGGTGCTTCTATGGGAATTGAAGCATCCGGAATAATCACAAGAAAGTTATGTACAAATGTTAATATAATGCTGGAGTATACTCTTTTCGGAAGACTTCAGAATATGCTTATGACGAATAATAATATAATCAAAGATATACAATACGGACAGGATGTAGAATTGACGGTACTTATAGAAATAGGCGGGGAAGAAGCCTTAATAAGGGACATTATAGAGAATACCAATGGAAGAGCAATTATTGAATGCGGAGAAAAAGAATATATAACACTGGACAGTGATGGGAAGCTTATCACGCCTTAACTTCCAGTTTATATGGAAATGGACCGGTAGGGTTGGTGCACGAGGTTGATTATTTGAGAAATTACTATTATAATGTTTAGGGATAATTTATTTATTAAAATATATATTTATTAATAACAGGAAGCTTATTGTTTATATATTATGCAATCAAGTATGGGAGGTATTTATGTCAGGGCATTCTAAATGGGCCAATATTAAGCGTCAAAAGGGAATGGCAGATGCAAAAAAAGGTAAGGTATTTACTAAACTCGGAAGAGAGATACAGATTGCCGTTAAAGTGGGCGGAAGCACCGATCCCAATGCCAATTCTAAACTGAAGGATGTTATTGCCAAGTGTAAAGCAGCAAATATGCCTAACGATAATATTACAAGAAGTATTAAAAAGGCAGCAGGTGAAGGTGATAGCTCCAATTATGAAGAAATAACCTATGAAGGCTACGGCCCCGGCGGAGTAGCTGTTATTGTTGAATGTACAACTGATAACAGAAACAGGACTGCAGGCGACTTAAGACATTACTTTGATAAGTTTGGGGGCAATCTTGGACAGAGTGGTTGCGTTTCCTTTATGTTCAATAAGAAGGGCGTAATCGTAATAGAAAACGACGGAAAAATAAGCGAAGATGACCTTATGATGGAAACTCTTGAAGCAGGAGCTGAAGATTTTAAGGCAGACGGAGATGTGTTCGAAATTCTTACCGATCCGGCTGATTTTTCATCTGTACGCGAGACTCTTGAAAATAAAGGTTATGAGTTTCTTGAAGCAGAAGTGTCAATGCTCCCTACAACTACTACCAAGCTAACAGATCCTGAGCATATTAAGTTCATGGACAAGCTGATAGAAAATCTCGAGGACCTTGATGATGTTTCCAATGTATATCACAGTTGGGAACAGGACGAGGAAGAAGACGAAGAATAAAAGCTGTTATATAAAAAAAGTCGGCCTTAGCCGACTTTTTTACATAACTCTTAAACTATAAAGGTTAAACTTATTTTTCAATTATTTCAAGTCGTCCTTCATCAACAAATCGCTGGATGCTGGCAACCTTGATATCAAGCTCAGTAGCAATCCTGCTAATGGTTGATTTGGGATGGAGCTTTAGGAAACTCTTTATTCTACTGAATTCCAGCTCGGTTTTTTGGCTGCACGTTAAACACAGCCCATCGCTATTGGTATATTGGAAGGTAGCCATACATTCTTTGCATTGTTTTTCAGCCATATATAAAACTCCGATAGTATTTTTGTTTTTAATCTGTACATATCTGATTATTTTTGGCTTTTACACCTGGTATTTTGTTGAGATTTTCCTCCAACTCAAAGATTTCCTTATCTGATCCGATAAGATGAAGAATGATTAATCCTTCATTTGAACAAAAATCCTCACCTGCATCGTGAATCCCCAATCTGGTTTTTATCATACAGCCGGATTTAGTAAGAACATGCTGCAGTTCGGGTACATTATCAATTCTGTTATTGGTCAGAACTGTCATAACATTATAACAAGCCATAAATTAACCTCCCGCTTACATTATTTTTTAGTTTATTATGCAAAAATTAATTTACATTATTTTTGTTCTCTGTAATAGTTGCAGGTATATCAGGATTTTTGACATCAAGTACATCCAAAATAAAAATGAATATTGGAATACCTATTATTAGACCCCAGATGCCCAGGAGGTATTCTGAAACAATAAGCACAACAAAGGTGTAAAAAACCGGTAGTTTTGTTTTCTGTGACATAAGCTTTGGGTTAAGGATATAGCTTTCAAGTGCATGAAGTATAGCAATAAGTACAAGGACGTAGACAATCATTTTTAAGCCGCCTATAGTAAAAGCTATAATCGATAACGGGATCAGCGATATAATAACCCCGGCTACCGGAACCAAGCCCAGTATAAATATCATGGCGCCCAGCCCCAATACCTGTGGAAAGTCCAGTACATAAAGCATAATCATTGACAGAATAGTATTTATGAATGAAATAGTAATCTGTGTTTGGATTACTTTACCGAAGGACTGGAGAAACTTACGTCCGAAAAAGGCCATTTCTTCATAAACGACTTTGATTGTACTATATTGGAAATACGATGTAAATTTCACGATTCTGCTTTTTTCCAAGATAAAGAACAGGCTTAGAATTAAAGCTATGAATATGTCTATTCCCCATTTTCCTATATGAGTAATTGATCTGATCAGCCCTTCGTAATTATTTGTGATGTAAGTTGAAATCTTGAATTCCTTAGAAAGTGATATTAAGTAATTCAAGGTATCATTATCATAGGTTCCATTTAAAAATACAATTGCCAGTCGAATAATATCATTAACTTCAGAGACTATTTTAGGAATATAAAGGTATAAGACATATATGGCAAGTGTAACAATAGCCAGATAGACCGTAATTATAATGGCTTTTAACAGACGTGAATTAAGGTTTTTAGCTCTTTTGAAAACAAAGCTCTGAGCAGTATAGCCCAGATATGCAAAAATAAAAGTAAGTAAAAACATGTTAGCCATACCCCTTAAAAGGTATATGACTACTCCAAAAGCAAGAAGTATAAGTATCCGCCTTGGCATTTGCTTTGTGAAGATGGATTTAAAAGTCGTCATAGTTACCGTTTCCTTGTTTTATTTAAGCAATACATCCGTGTAATGGTTTGCAGAGTAAAAAAGAAGGGAGTGAATGCACTACTTATTACTTCAATTATATAGAAATATACAGAACTTATAAAGTGGTTATTTTTATTTGACAAAATTAAATAAAAGGACACCGTCCTGAACGGCATCCTTTTATTATTGCGTCCCTAAGGACCATCACCTGCAAATATTACTTATTCATTCCCTGTGAATCTCTAAATGTCTGGAATACTTTCTTAGTGATGTTTCCACCAACTTTACCAGCTTCTCTAGAAGTTAAATCACCATTGTAACCTTCTTTGAGGTTAACACCTACCTGAGAAGCTATTTCGTACTTCATGTTCTCAAAACCAGTGTTTCTGTTATTACTTCTACTTGCCATAATCGCATTCCTCCTTTTAGTATCACCATATTTCACTGTAATCAGTGATTTTTGCTGGTGTACTAATATATTCTGCAATAAGATAAAAATTATTACGGAAATTTATTACTTTAGGCAAGGATTTTATGGAAATTAGCTTGTTACAAACTCCGGTTAAATGAATAAAGTGGCGTTAACTACCCGCCACTTTAGGCTGATTAATGATTTCTTACAGTTTCGCTTTCTCTGAACAACAGGCTTATACTGTACAAGCCGGCAATACCTACTATTGTAAATATTGTTCTTGTTATAAGTGAAGCAGTTCCGAATATGGAGGCAACCAGATCATATCTGAATAAGCCGACAGATAACCAGTTTAATGCCCCAATGATAACAAGTACTAATGCAACTCTATCCAAAGGTGTTCTCATTTTCACGACTTCCTTTCCTGATAGTTTTGGCTAATTTCTTTTTGAAATTATGCTTGAATATATTATTAATAATGTAGATGTTTTTTATTCAAAAAGAATATTTGGATAAAATAACCGCATTTCCTTTTCATCGGAAATGCGGTGTATTTAAATAACCGTCTGTTTTCACAGGCAGTTAGTCCTAGAGAACAGAAGTTTCTATTAGCTTTGTTATTTATTCCTTAGTATAATATGATAAAGAAAAATTATGTGTGATTACAAAAATTACTAATAAAAACAAATTTGTTCGGGAGGCTATAAATATGAGATTGATGACACCTAATCTTCCAGAGAATTCAGTTAAAACAGTTATAATAGACGGAAGAGTTCCCGTCAGCATCATAAGATCTCTTGAAAAAGAGGGAATAGCCGTTGTTCCTACAGCTCCGCATCCCGATGTTTATACTGCTATAGCCTATCACCCCGATATCATGCTTCATCATATAGGAGGCAGCATAATTGTGTATGCCCCGAATACTTCACAACGGTTGGTGGACACCTTAAGGGATATGGGTTTTAATTTGGTGAGCGGACATGTCAGACTGGAGGACAAGTATCCGGGAACAATAGCTTACAACATAGCCAGAGTTGGGAAATTTGCAATTCATAATACCAAGTTTACCGACACTGTAACAAAAGCTCTTTTGATTGAGGAAGGTGTGGAATTTATCCATACCAACCAGGGATATGCTAAGTGCCTTACCTGCATTGTCGATTCAAATAGTATAATTACCTCTGACACAGATATTTATAAAGCAAGCACTGAGGCAGGCTTGGACTCCCTGCTCATAGATCCCCACGAAGCCATCAGGCTTGAACCGTTTAATATGGGTTTTATAGGAGGAGCTACAGGCTTGATAGGAAAAAACAAGCTTGCTGTAGCCGGTAATCTGAGCTTTCACAAAAATTACAAAAAAATATTAGACTTTTTAAGTTTAAAACATGTAGACGTGGTTATGCTTAATGATGATAAACCAATTGATATAGGAACTATAATACCTATTGAGCAGGATTGACAACAATTTGCTGAAGTCAGGAGAATTAAGGTATAAAGCCGCAGGCTCTATTTTAAATTAATATAAAAGGTGTAGTACCTATGAAAATAGCAGCGCATATAATGTAGCATAGTTATAAGAGCCAGTAAAAACGCTGTTGGGAAATTATGAAAAATAAATTTTTAATAGCAAACACTGAAAAACGCTCACTGCATACAACATTACCAAAGTCATTTGCCATATGAGCTTTCCATAACATGGAGAGTATTTGTAATTGACTTAGCATATACTACACACGAAGGGAAGTGAAGTTGATGCAGTATCCATATCTCTCAATAGGGATAACAGATAGCGCAGAAAACATTATACAACAATTGGATAAGGAACTTCAGCAACTTAATGAAAAAAATATTAATTACTCTATTAAAGAGGTTGATTTAGAGGGCACAACTTCCATAGTATGTAATTTGGAGGGAGAGCCTCTTTTTACAAAGAAATCAAACCAGTATGAGCTGTTAAAGTACCATGTTTGTAACGCTCTTGCTGATTATGTCATACAGCAATACGAGGAAAAACTCCTAAGCAGAATAATTAACAGTAACTATGGATATTTTAATTCAGTTGAGAAAAAAGATATTTTACGTATTTCACTTAAAATTATAAGAAACGAAGATAAGGTATTCTTCAATACCCTGTTTCAGATAAGACGGAGAAACCTTATTATCAAAAAGCTCATGGAGTATTTCGAAGGTTCAAGCAGCATAATTCTGGATGGTTTCGTCAATTTCAGACTTAAGGATTATATTAAGGAGTTGGAGGATGTAATTGACAATGCGGTGGATGACTTTCTTGTTGAGAGGGAATATAAGGAGTTTATAAGACTTTTAAGATATTTTGTTGAGATACAGGAGTCAAAATTTAATTTCATTCATGTGGTTATGCAATTTGATGAGAATTATATACTTCTGGATGAAAAAAAGAGAGAAATCACTAATGATTGCATTCAGGAATTTATTTCAGAGCTTCCCGATACTGAAATAAATCATGATGATCTTTTGGTCAGTTCGTTAATAACCTTAGCTCCTAAGAGTATCATCATCCACAATTGGGAAAGGTTTAAAAATCAAAAACTATTAGATACAATTAAAAATGTTTTTTCCGGTAAAGTAATTTTGTGTAACGGCTGTAATATTTGCGAGTACAGTTATGTAAAATCCGACAGAAAAGAATAAAAACCGTCAATCCTATAGAAATAGTAAATTATTACTAGAATATTTTTTGCAATATATATTGACAAAAAGTTGGTATATAAATACAATATATCGTGTAATCACTATATAGAGTATAAAATTTCTTGTTTAAACACTTTATATTGGTTTTTAATTAATATAAAGTAATTTATACTTTACTAAAGATAAAACGACGAAATTACATCAGACAAAAGCATCAAATTACAAAAGATTAAATGTCCGGGAAAATGAAAAGAGAGTCAAATGGCTCTCTTTTTCCCTATGTATATATTAGGAGGAATACCTTGAAAGTTATTGGATTTATTGGACCCAGCGGTACCGGTAAGAGTCACAGAGCATCCTGGGTGGCGAGAGAGCGTGGGACAGACTTTATAATTGATGACGGACTTCTGATAAAGGGTAATACTATAATCGCGGGTATTTCTGCAAAGCGGGAGAGCACCAAAATAGCCTCGGTCAAAAGGGCTTTGTTTACTGATCCCAAACATACCGAAGATGTTGTTAACGCGCTTAAAAGTTACGATACTCAGATATTACTGATTATAGGAACCTCGGACGGAATGGTTGAAAAGATAGCCGAGCGTCTTGGAATAGGCCCCGTTGAAGAAAAGGTTTATATCACTGATGTGGCAAGTGAGTATGAAATAAAGCAGGCGCTTTCTACAAGAAGAGAGCAGGGAAAACACGTTATTCCCGTACCGACTTTCGAAATCAAAAAGGATTTTTCGGGTTACTTTCTTGATCCCCTGCAGATATTCAGGAGAAAGGGTAAAGGAAGCTACCAGCTTGTTGGAGAAAAATCTGTAGTAAGGCCCACCTTCAGCTACATGGGTAACTACACCATCTCTGATTATACAATATATCAGATTGTTGAGTATGTGACCTCCAATATTGAAGGCGTTTCAAAAATATCAAGATTCCGTGCAGAGAACAGGCCAGACGGCATATACATTGAAATGGACCTGGTGCTTATATACGGTTATATGATAAAACAGCTTTTAAGAGAGGTTCAGGAGCAGGTGAGTGAGCAGATAAAACACTTGACTGCATTAAACATAAGAAGGATGAATGTGGTTGCCAAGAGTTTGGTAATGGAAAGCAAGAAGAATTAGAGCTTAAGTGTGGTGTTGTAATAACAAACTGCAATAAAGTGCCTAGATATAAATTAAATAAAGACAGTAATACCAATGGGTATAAGGATTTGGCGTCAACAAGTCCTTATACCCATTATTTTTGACCATTTTGCTTTACAGTCAACAGTGGTAAAAATAGCCATGGGTTCATCTCTACTATTTAAAGCTATTATTTTGGAAGCGATGCATTGATGTTAGCTTGTACGAGGTAATATTTTGTGGGGGGAGTTGAGTAAGTAAATTTACATTTCAGGCAGATATATTAACATTTCAGGTCAAAAACGATTTTTTCTTTTATTTTGTGATAGGCTGTTTGTAACTTATAGAGCAGTTCCTCATCATCAGTTCCTCAATCTAAATCAAATTAATATATTAAAAAAATAAAGCTATTTATGGTAAACAAATACTAGTCTGTGCCACCTGTAAGGCGGCGGAATAGAGATTTATATGAAGAAGATGCTGTCTAATTCTATGGAAAATGATAACTGAGTGTTTGATACTCGGTTTAGAAGAGGGGTCAAGTCTAATGGAAGAATGGCAACTACAACTAAGAAACATAATAACTAAGCCTGAACAACTGGCAGATTTTCTGAAGTTGAGCCAGCAAGAATGTTCTGATATATCAAAAGTAATAGAAAAATATAAGATGGTAATTTCACCATATTATGCTGGATTAATATCGATAGAAAATGACAATTGTCCCATTAAAAAGCAATGTGTACCCCAACTAGACGAATTAACTAATTCTAGCAGAATGTACGACGACCCGCTGCAAGAATCAGTTTATTCCGTAACTCCTCATTTGGTACATAAGTATCCTGACAGAGTAGCCTTTTTTGCAAGTAACATGTGCTTCACGTTTTGCAGACATTGTACTCGGAAGAATACTGTTATTAATAGTAAGAGTTCTATTAGTGATAATGAATTTGCAGCAGTATTGGACTATATTGAAAACAATAAGAATATCAGGGATGTCTTGATTACTGGTGGAGACCCCTTAACCTTGACAGATAAAAAACTTGAAAAATACATATCGGCATTTAGAAAAATAGCACATGTACAGACAATTAGAATCGGTACCAGAGCAATAGTCACTTGCCCTATGCGCATTACTGAAAAGTTGGCTGATATGCTTAAGAAATATCATCCTATATGGATAAATACGCATTTTAACCACCCTAATGAAATAACCAAAGAGGCTGCAAAGGCGTGCGATATTCTATTGTCCCGCGGTATTCCTCTTGGAAACCAATCGGTATTACTAAATGGAGTAAATAATGATGTACATATAATGGAGAAGCTTTTATCAGAATTGATAAGGATAACATAAGAAATAAAAGGGCTGGGCACTAAAATGAAATTTAGTGCTCGGCTTTTTTTGTGGGGAGAATGCTAAGGGCTAAAAAATAGACAGGAAAAAGTATCAGTGATATTTACTATTGGATTAAAATATGCAAAGCTTCAACATTTTGTTTTCAAATTTTAATAATTATAGTAAAATATAGGGAGGATGTGTTGTTGTGATGGAAAGTATTAATGGGTGTAATGGGAAAGTTTGCATTTCATGATATAAAGTTTGTATTATGGCTATAATGGGAAGTTAGAATATGTATTCCCGCATATAATATTTCTTTGTTTTTATCAACAAATACAATTGATGTGAAAAATGCAATTAATAAAAATTATCCTGCAGGATAATTTTAAATACTTTAATACATGATGATGAAAATGGCCGAAATTTATCAGAGTTTCATAAACATGAGGAAATACATTCAAGTGAACCTTTAAATCCGGGACCTATGCTAAAAATTTTTTCAAAAACTTTCTTTTTTTCAAAAGCTAGAATCAAAACGTGCTAAAAATAATCCTAAATATAAAAAAATTCTTGGAACAGCAATCATAACGGCTAGAAATGCTCCTGCACACGACAATGGCTCTGTATTTAACTGGGAATTTAATATACGATGAGAAGATAGGAGAATGACAAATGGAATACCGTAAGCTTGGAAACACAGGTCTGGATGTTAGCGTCGTAGGATTCGGAGGAGAGCATCTCGACAGAAAACCGTATGCGCAGGTAGAAGAAACGATTGAAGCTGTATTAGAAAACGGGATAAATATTATGGATATCTTCATGCCAGGACATGAGATCAGGAGAAACATTGGAAAAGCTCTGGGAAGCCGAAGAAAGGATGTTATCATTCAGGGACATATTTGCTCTGTGGATCTGAACCAACAATACGATATTAGTCGTGATCTTGATACATGTAAGCGTTATTTTGAAAACCTGTTGCAAGATCTTAAAACAGACTATATTGACATAGGAATGCTGTTTTTTATAGACTCTGAGGATGATTACAACGGGATATTCCATACTGGGATCATTGACTACGTTAAGGATCTTAAAAAGAGCGGAGTCATTCGCGCTATAGGTGCAAGTTCGCATAATCCGATTATGGCTAAAAAGGCTATTGAGACCGGGCTCGTAGAAGTATTGCTATTCAGTATTAACCCGGCTTTTGACCTTGTACCGGGGGATAAAAGTGTCTTTGAGGCACTGGATAGTAATTTTGATAAAAAGACATTGGTTACTTTAGACCCTTTAAGGATGGAACTATACAGCCTTTGCGAGAGCCTCGGCACAGGAATTACTGTTATGAAAACCTTTGGCGCAGGCAAGCTTCTCTCAAAGGAACACTCCCCTTTTTCAGATGCACTAACACCTGAGCAGTGTATTCATTACGCACTTTCACGTCCGGCGGTTTCAAGCGTTCTGTTAGGTTGTAAAAGTAGAGACGAAATTGAAGCGGCAGTAAAATATCTCACAGTATCGGATGAGGAGAGAGATTACTGCAAGATCATCAGTACATATGAGCAGAGCTTTGGTGGAAAATGCATGTATTGCAATCACTGCCGACCTTGCCCAAGCGATATTGATATTGCTTCCGTTACGAAATATCTCGATATAGCAAGACTTACGCCAAACGCAGTACCTCCTAGTATCGTTCAGCACTATAAGGCTCTTTCTGCTCATGGTTCAAACTGCATAACCTGCGGTAACTGCGAAACGCGCTGCCCGTTTAGTGTTGCTGTCATTGAAAACATGAAAAATGCCGCTGACATCTTTGGCATTTAGTACACAATAGTATAATTGTTTATATACTCTAACTGGAAATGAAAATATCAGGAGATGTATTATGAAGACTTTAGAAACTGAAAGACTGATAATGAGAACTTGGGAAGAATCCGATATATATGACTTTTATGAGTATGCCAGTGTTGAAGGAATCAGCGAGCTGACCGGGTGGACACATCATGAGAATATCGAAGTTACCAGAGGGATATTGAGAGACTTTATTGAAAATGACATAGAATATGCTTTGGTATTAAAAGAAGAAAATAAAGTTATCGGCTCCTTGGGTTTTCATAAAAGAACTGCCGACCCCAATTATATATCTGACAATCAGCGAGAGATAGGGTATGTTTTGAGTAAAGCTTACTGGGGTAGAGGTCTTATGCCGGAAGCTGTTCGAGCTGCAATCCAATATGCTTTTGAAGAGATGAAAGTGGATGTTTTGTGGTGTGGACATAAATCATTTAATCTTCAATCCAGAAGAGTTATCGAAAAAAGCGGCTTTAGGTACTATTGTGATGGTACATATGAATCCCTTGGCAAAACATATGAAGCTCGGAAATACATAATAACTAAGGATGAGTATTATATGTCGTTGGCAAAGTAAGAATCGGGAATTTGCATATGCACATCTGGTGCAAATCACCCTGATGTTTGGTTAGCAATATATAAATCAATGGAACTTTATCTGACATAGGATATCTATTGAAAATAAAAGTAGAAAACTGACTAACTGTTTCGTCTACATCCTCAGCCTGAATACCGCCTCGAATTCTTGAGAGGCTGTGATCGAAAAGGAAGATATCAGTTTAAGCATAGTCCCGATGGGAAGACAGCATCCTTCAAAGCAAAAAAAATTATTAATAAACCCAGTACAATAGCAGACAGTGACAGAGTTAGGGTTTTGTTTCTTGCTACAACTCTCAATAATTGTGTGATATATTTTTAGTATGACAAAAGAACGGAAAAATCAAACATGCTTTGTCAAAGCGCTATATAAAGAAAGCTGTTAACTTAATCATAATTTAAGTTTTAGTCGGGAGGTAAACTATTTTGAGTAAGCACTTAAGGCTATTGTCGTTTATTCTGATTGTATCAATCCTTTTTTCACTTTCCACAGGCATTTCACTAGCCGACACAAAGCCAGCGAAAACACCTGCACCAGCGACTACCTATAGCGATCCTGAATTGGCAAGGGCCGTGTCCCTTGGAATCGGAACCTATGCAAAGAATGGTTCTATTACATATAAACAATTCTTTCAAATGCTAGATGTATCCGTTAAATTATCTAAACCCAGCGCTTTGGTACAATGGAAGAAGCAATTGCCCAAGGCACGAGCATCAACTGAAACAATGCGTCGGGAAGAGGGCATGCTTGCTGTCTATTATGCCGCAGTGGCAATTGGAGCTGATTATTGTGATACTAATACCGATTGGGGCAAGTTGCATAATTTAATTGGTGAGAAATGGAGTGATTTTTCATTTAACTATCCCTTGTTTCCCGACTGGAACAAACCGGCTAAACTTGGTGCCGACAAGTGGGGCAATCACGTGGTAGCTGCATATTTCTACTCCATGGGGAGAATTTCACTGTATAGTGAAACGACCATATTTGACTTTGATGCGGTAAAGGTTTCCATGAATCCGGAGAAAACTTTTACGTATGAGGACGGGCTGCGTGCAGCATTGAGACTGCATGATTCAAAGCCACAGGAGAGTGAAATCGCAAAAAATGCAGCAGAGGTTGCTTTTCTGAAGAAAGCTGATGAGCGGCGCAAAGCTATTATAAACAGTAAAACCAATGTAACTATTAAAGGCACCTCCTATTATGTATCCAACTCAGGAAATGACAATAACGATGGACGCTCCCCCTCTACAGCTTGGGCTACGTTGGAAAAGGTAAACAATGCTGATTTAAAAGCCGGTGATGGCATTTTATTTCAACGCGGCGGACTTTGGAGGGGACTTCTTAAATGTAAAGATAACATAACCTATTCCGCGTATGGGGAAGGAAATAAGCCCAAAATTTACGGCTCCCCTGAAAATGGCGCAAGCCCGGATAAATGGAAGCTATTAGAGGGCACAAAAAATATTTGGGTGTTTTACAAGGATATGTACGATACCGGCGGAATTGTATTTGATGATGGGAAAGGTTGGGCCGCAAGAAGGGAAGCATATTGGGATGGCAGTAAATATGTAGATATAGTGACCAGAAAGCCTATTGAAATAAAGAAGCTTGAAAATCTAACTCTGTTTAGTGCCGTTGACTATACCGGGTACTCCTCTGAGGAAGCCAGGTTCGAACTACTTAAGCAGGGTAAGCTATATCTGCGATGTGATGCGGGAAACCCAGGCAGCATTTACAGCTCAATTGAATTCCTCTGCCTCAAGGACAACGGCGGCAGTGAATTCGTGATTCAAGGTGCTGATGGAAATATTATCGATAATCTTCGCGTCATGTACAGTAACGGAACAGGAATACAAATATGCAGCAATTCAACTGTTCAAAATTGCGAAGTAGGCTGGATAGGTGGTGCGGTAATGAATTTCGCATCCTTTGGTCAAGGTATACTGCGTGTGGGCGATGGGATTACGTTGGGACGAGGCGAGGGTGACAGGGGCATTAACAACTCCGTCATAAATAATTATATCCACCATCAATATGACCAGGCAATAGCGATTGAAATCGGACCCGGCTGGGATGAAAGCCTGAGGCTTGTGGAAAATGCCACCGTTAAGGGCAATCTGGCTGAAAGATGCTCAGGTGGTATTATAGTCGCCGATTGGGACGCAGCACATTCTGATACCTATGATAAACCACTTTTTAACAACATACTTATCGAGGATAACTACTTATTTTATATGGGCTTTGGGTGGTCACACCTTGTTCAGGACTATAATTGGGGTTATGCCAGTGAGCCTAATAATGGCAATTGCGTAATTATGTTCGGATTTCCTGCCAAATCGGGTACAAATATAAATGTAAAAAATAATGTGCTATACAAGTCGAGGTATGCACTTGTAGGCGGAAAACCACTCGTGGTAGACAACAAAACTATACCCCAGCAATACCGGATTAATTTCTCAGGTAATACCTATGTTCAAAACATAGGCGGATTTTTGGCAGAATGGGGCCTGCCAAAGAGTGGCAATGACACGAAGAAATACCTTTTTGGTATCAATGCTGAAAAAACTGTTAAAGACGTGTTGGGAGACAAAACGGGTATCGTGTTAAAATAAGTGCTTTTCCTGTTGATTTTGTTTTGAGAATATGGTATTAAAAGCTTCTGATTTTTAGTCTGAACTACAATGCTATTAGCTAATTAATAATTGATTGATTGGCATATATTTGTAAATTATTATTAATGAGTTTGAACAATATTTTTGATACAATAATTGTAAAAAATAATTTCTAGGATGTTTATATGACAGAGCAATTGAAACGTATTACACCTGAAGAAGCGCTTAGGCAGTGTAATCAGGAAAATAGGGGAAAACTGAAAATATTTATAGGCTATGCTCCTGGAGTGGGAAAGACCTATTCCATGTTAAACGAGGGCAACAGAAGAGCCAAGCGAGGGAAAGATATTGTAATCGGTTATGTTGAAGCTCATCAAAGAGATGAGACAGACAGGCAGATTGGTGATTTGGAAGTAGTTCCCCGGAAACAAGTGGAATATAACGGAACGATTATGGAGGAAATGGATACAGAGGCTATAATCTCCCGTAAGCCTGAAATTGTTCTAATAGACGAGCTTGCACATACAAATGTCCCGGGTTCAAAGCATCAGAAAAGGTATGAAGATGTTGAAGAAATTTTATGTCAGGGGATAAATGTCATAACTACTTTAAACATTCAGCACATGGAGAGCTTGAATGATGTAGTCAGGCAGATTACCGGCATTGCAGTGAGAGAAACAATACCTGACTACATAGTTGAAAAGGCGGATGAGGTAGTTATCGTTGACATAACACCGGACGCTTTGCAGAATAGGCTTAAACGAGGTAACGTCTATAATCTTGAAAAAGTTCCGCAAGCTTTGAAGAATTTCTTTCGAAAGGGAAATCTTAATGCATTAAGGGAATTAGCTTTAAGACAAACAGCTGAAGAAGTAGACGAAGACCTTGAAGAATACATGAAAGAACACGGAATAAAGGAAAACTGGAGCATTGTTGAAAGAGTTATGGTCTGTATCGGTTCCAGCCCTTCAGCAAAGAAACTTATCAGACGTGGAGCAAGAATCGCCAGGAGGTACAAGTGCGAATGGATGGTGGTCAGCGTTGATTGTACTCGCAGATTTGCTCCAAAGGCTGCAATAAATCATAATGAAGTACTTGAAAGCTATCATAAGCTGGCGAGACAGCTAGGTGCAGATGTCGTGACGCTGACAGGAAAGAGTATTTCAAGAGAACTTGCTGACTTTGCGCATGAACGTCATATAACTCAAATAATCATCGGGCACTCCAAAAGAACCAAACTTCAGACCTTGCTTCAAGGCTCAACAGTTTCTAAACTTTTAAAGCGTACAAAAAATATTGAAGTGCATGTTATACCAAATGATTTATAACAAAAGCACAAAAAGGACTTGTGAATCCGTTTGTACATTTTGAACAAAGCGAATAAAAACACCCTGCGATCTGCAGGGTGTTCAGATGGTTTTATCTGTCTTAACAGTCTTGATTTTGATTCTTAATCATCATCATCTTCATCAAATTTATAGGTCTTTTTGTTTTCACCTTTCATAATCAATTTATTGGTTATGATTTTTATTATAAAGAAAATAAAAGCTACAACGGTGCACTCACCAATTGTTGAGAAAATTTTACCCATAACCTCACAACTCTTTCTAAGTATTTATACCTCATTAATTAATTCGATTTGATATCTCAATATTAGCCTTTAATACATTTACTCTGGGTTCACCGAAGATGCCAAGAGTTCTTCCTTGTGTGCAGTTTTCTACTATTTTATCAAGGTCTTCAGCGCTGATGCCGGTTGCTTTAGCTATGGCAGGAATTTGTACCTTAGCGGCCTGGGGGCTTATGTCCGGGTCAAGACCTGAACCCGAACTGGTTAAAATATCTGTAGGAATATCATCTTTTTTTACCTCTGGGTTAGCCTTTAGAAAAGCATCCATATCCTCCTTTATTCGTTCTGCTAATGCAGGATTAGAGGGGGCAAGGTTGGCAGAGCCTGAGGCTATTCCGGTGTATGCTGTTTTACCCTTCTCATCAGGTTTTTTGTCTTCAGGCTTATAGGTATTATAGTTAACTGCTGAAACTCTCCCATGAAAGAAACGTGAGTCGGTAAAATTTTGACCTAGAAGTTCAGAACCTACGGCCTGATCGTTATTCATAATAATACTGCCGTTGGCCTGCTTATTGAACAAAAGCTGACTTATGCCGGTCATAGCCAAAGGATATATAAATCCGCAGAGGATAAATAATACTAATGTTACTGTCAATGCTCTTATTAATGTTTTCATATTCCTATACCTCCTTAACCCAAAGTTAGTAATTTTAATATGGGATGAATTAAAATATCAATTAATTTTATGCCTATAAATGGGACAAGTATTCCTCCAAACCCATAAATCAGCATATTCTTAGCGAGCATAGCTTCCGAGCTCATAGGTCTATATTTTACACCTCTCATAGCTATTGGAATCAATGCCGGGATAATTATTGCATTGAATATAAGTGCTGATAGGATAGCACTCTGAGGTGATGTAAGTCTCATAATATTTAACACGCTCATTTGTGGTATAGCTATGGTAAACAAAGCAGGAATTATTGCAAAATACTTGGCTACATCATTTGCAATACTGAAGGTGGTCAACGCACCTCTTGTTATCAGCAGCTGTTTACCTATTTCAACAACCTCAATTATTTTCGTGGGATCAGAGTCCAGGTCAACCATATTGGCTGCTTCTTTTGCTGCAACAGTACCGCTGTTCATGGCTAGCCCTACATCAGCCTGAGCCAATGCAGGAGCGTCATTTGTTCCGTCACCGGTCATAGCAACAAGTCTTCCTTCTGACTGTTCCCGTTTGATAACCTCAATTTTATCCTCCGGCTTGCATTCTGCAATAAAAGCATCCACACCTGCCTCTTTTGCGATGGTTTCTGCGGTGAGAGGATTGTCCCCGGTACACATGATGGTTTTTATTCCTATCTGACGAAGCCGCTCAAATCTTTCAACAAGACCGGGCTTAACAGTATCCTTTAAGTAAATGACGCCCATTATTTCCTTATCGACACATACTACCAGGGGAGTACCGCCGAGTTTGGATATTTTATCTACATTTGCTTGTAAATCATCAGGTACTTTACCACCTAGATCGGTTACATGCTTTTGAATAGTGTCTGAGGCACCTTTTCTTACTTGAGCTCCGTTAACAAGATTTAGTCCGCTCATTCTGGTCTGACTTGTAAACTCTATATTCTCAGCCTTCTCATAGTCTTCCTTGCTTATAAGGACACCCTGCTTATTCGCCAGCTCAACTACTGAGCGGCCCTCTGGAGTCTCATCCTTTAATGATGCAATAAGTGCAAAGCGTGCTATGTTTTCCGGAGTAGATTTGCCAACAGGGATGAATTCTGCGGCCATTCTGTTTCCAAAAGTAATTGTTCCTGTTTTATCAAGTATCATGGTGTCAACATCTCCGCAGGCCTCAACTGCTTTACCTGACATAGCTATAACATTGAAACGGGTAACCCTGTCCATACCTGCGATACCTATTGCTGACAGTAATCCACCGATGGTTGTAGGTATGAGGCATACCAATAGAGCAATCAGTGTGGATACTAAAATTTTTACACCTGAGTAATCTGCCATTGGATAAAGTGCAACAACAACTATAAGAAAAATCATAGTAAGGCTTACAAGAACCGTTGATAGTGCAATTTCATTTGGTGTTTTCTGTCTGGAGGCACCTTCAACGAGACTGATCATCTTGTCCAGGAAGGATTCTCCGGGAGTTGCGGTAATTCTGATTTTTAGCCAGTCGCTTTTAATTTTTGTACCACCTGTCACAGAACTGAAGTCTCCTCCGGCTTCTTTCATTACAGGAGCCGATTCACCTGTAATTGCCGATTCATCAACAAAAGCCAGACCCTCAATAACTTCTCCGTCATTGGGAATGATATCTCCCATTTCACATAAGACTATATCTCCTTTTTTTATTTCATTGGAACTGAGTATTTTAATATTGCCATTTTTGTCTATAAGCTTTGCCTGTGTGTCTTTTTTTGTTCTCTTCATGCTTTCAGCCTGGGCTTTGCCTCGACCTTCTGCAATGGCTTCCGCAAAATTGGCAAAAAGTATAGTAATAAAAAGAATTGCAGATACGATTGCGTTATATAAGGAATTACCGTTTTCCTCGATAACGTTTGGGAAGATAGCTAAAAGGAGAGTAATTACGAAGCCTACTTCAACTACAAACATTACCGGATTTTTTATCATATCTTTTGGATTTAGTTTTTTAAAAGAATCTCGTATTGCATTTACAAGAATCGCTCTTGTTACCCAGCTTTTTTTTAACTGCTTGCCATTGTTATTCATAGCATCATCCCCTATCTTCCTAGCGTTAAGTGCTCTGCAATCGGTCCCAATGATATTGCGGGAAAGAAAGTTAGAGCTCCTACAATCAACACTACAGCTATTAATATGAATGTAAATAGTTTGTTATCTGTTCTGAAGGTTCCAATTCCTACGGGTACTTCTTTTTTTGCTGCCAGCGAACCTGCCACTGCCATTAAAGCTATTATGGAAATATACCTTCCAAAGAACATGACAAGACCTGTGGATATGTTCCAGAATAAAGTATTGTCTGCTAAACCCTCAAAACCTGAACCATTGTTTGCTGCCGATGAGGTAAATTCATAAAGTATTTGAGAGAGGCCGTGAAAACCGGAATTTGTAATACCTGCAAGACCTGATTGTGTAACAAGGGAAATTGCAGAAGGAATTAAAATAATGAATGGATGAACTAATATAGTTAGAGCTATTAATTTCATCTCTTTTCCTTCGATCTTCTTTCCCAAGAATTCAGGTGTACGCCCAACCATTAATCCACAAAGAAAAACGGCCAATATGGCATACATCATCATATTCATTAACCCGACACCCTTACCTCCAAATACCACATTCAGCATCATTTGTCCCAGAGCTACCAAGCCTCCCAAGGGGGACAGTGAATCGTGCATATTATTTACGCTGCCTGTAGTAAATGCCGTCGTTACGGTTGTGAAGAGCGATGATTGAGCTATTCCGAAGCGTACCTCTTTGCCCTCCATATTACCCATGGCCTGGCTTAGTCCGACATCTGCCAGTACGGGATTTCCTGCCTTTTCTGCAAAGTAACATATCGTTAGAAAGGAGATAAAGAGTGTAGCCATTGCAGCAAATATAACCCAGCCTTGTTTTCTATTTTTAAGCATTAGACCAAAAGTATAGACAAGTGAAGCAGGCAGCAGCATCATAGCAAGTATTTCTATAAGGTTTGTCAGAGGTGTAGGGTTTTCAAAAGGATGTGCTGAATTACCTCCGAAGAAGCCGCCTCCGTTTGTACCAACATGTTTTATAGATTCCAGACTGGCTATAGGTCCCAGAGGAATATCCTGAAGCTTTCCTTGAATAGTCGTTACTGTTTGAGTTCCAGAGAGCGTTTGCGGTACACCCTGCCACACCAGGAGTATAGTAACAACAATTGAGACAGGTATCAGTATTCTTGTAGTTATTCTGATAAGATCAACAAAAAAGTTCCCAACGAATTTTGTCTTGCCTGTTATTCCTCTCATGAACGCAGCCGCAGCAGAAAAGCCTGTAGCTGCCGATGTAAACATTAAAAATGTTATGGCGGCCATTTGTGATAAATACGTTAACCCCCATTCACCGCTATAATGCTGCAGGTTGGTATTTGTTATAAAACTTATTGCGGTATTAAAAGCCAGCGATTGTTCCATATTCCCATTTTGGTTAGGATTCAGGCCGAAATACCCCTGAAGTCTAAAAAGTAAATACACAAGAATTACCATTACCAAATTGGTTATAATCAGTGACAAAATATATTGCTTCCAGCCCATTTCAGTCTTTTTAACACCTGTCAGCTTATAAATTAAGCCATCAACCCGATCAAAGAAGGGGTCGAAAATTGATTTTTCACTTGTTATGACTTTTTTTATATATTTGCCGGTTGGAACAACAAGTGCGACCAGAAGAGCTAGAGTTATCAATATTTGAATAATATCCATATCGTGTTAACCTCCCAACTAGAATTTTTCAGGGTGAATCAATACATACCCCAGATACAAAAATAATAGAACTACAATTCCAATTAAAATAATCATTTAAAACCCTCACAATCAATTAATTTGTCTGTCACACCAATGCAGGAATAAAATTACTAATCCGAAGCAGACTAATAAAGTCGCTACTATAATAAAATCAAACATATTTTCCTCCAGTTCTTTAGAATACAAATCATAACCCCTCGTAATCTGTGAACCGCTGTAACTCGGTTCATAGATTAGATTATAATTCTGAATGCTTGGCTAACTAAAGTCCGATAAGATTTGATTGGTGTTTTTGCCCATACCATAAAAAGCAATTATTCAAATTTATCACCTCTGCACATAGCGCTATCTCTTTTTCTTTACAAAATGCAATAGTATAATTGCTTGATTAAAAATACCTGTAATCATATACTAAAGTAAAGATTGGTATTTATGAGGTTATATAAATGATTAAGACTTTAAAGGGCAAGATATCCATATTATTTTTAAGTCTGGTTATATTAACTGCCATTGTTGGGATTACTGCTTCAGTAAATCTTTTTAAACTTAGCAGGGCAATTGACAGTTTAATGATTGCAAACTATAAAAGTATAAATGCAGCTACCAAAATGACAGAAGCCCTGGAGCGTCAGGATAGCGCTGTTTTAATATATATCAGTATTGATCCTGATAAAGGGAAGGAACTCTTCGCGAATAACAATGAAGAATTCTTAAAATGGTATAACGTTGAAGTAAGTAATATAACAGAAAAAGGGGAGAATGGTATATCTGAAAACACCAAGCAGGCATATTCGGCTTATGTAAAATTATTTTTAGATTTACAGGAGATTCGTAGCTTGGAAGGAGTAAAAAAAGCAAATGAATTCTATAATGAAAAAATGATGCCTGCTTTCAATAGAACAAAGGATGAACTTTCAAAATTAAGCATATTAAATGAAAAAGCTATGTTCACAAGCAAGGAGTTAGCTACAAAAAATTCCGAAAAATCCATGTACCTTGTATTAAGCATTTCCATTATTGCCATTATAGGAGGGTTTGGGATATCAAGATTTTTTACAAATCGGTTTCTTGCCCCTATAACATTACTGATTCACACAATGAAGTTAATAAAAGCAGGAGATTTAAATCAGCAAGCACAAATAATTACAAAAGATGAAATTGGAGAGCTGTCTGTAGAGTTCAACAATATGACCAAGCGCTTGCAGCAGTATGAACAGAGCACCTTGGGGAATTTGCTTGCTGAAAAAAACAAATCATTGGCCATTGTTAAAAATATTTCAGACCCGTTGATTGTGCTTGATCCGGATTTTCGTGTTATTCTTATGAATAATGCTTTCGAAAGAATTTTTAATGTCAGTGAGGAAGTTTTAATTAACAAGCACTTTTTAGAGGGTATAAGAAATGGAGAAATTTTTGACTTTATTTCGAGTATGTTCAAATCACGCAATGAAACACAGCAAAAGATTTTCTTAATCAGAACTACCAACGAAGATTACTACTTCAATATTATTGTTACAATTGTTAAGGATAACAATGCTAATCTCTCGGGCCTTATAGCTATATTTCAAAATGTGACTCAGTTAAAGGAACTTGAAAAAATACGCACTGATTTTATTGCAACTATTTCTCATGAGTTTAAAACACCGCTTACTTCAATAATGATGGGTACTGATGTGTTAATAGACGAAGGTCTGGGACAGCTTAATAATGATCAGAAACAATTTATACAAGCTATCCGCGAAGACAGTGACAGACTTGCGAAACTGGTTAATGATTTATTAGAGCTGACTCGAATTGAGTCGGGAAAGGCAATGTTTAAGCTTAAAGAGTATAGCATTGCAGATATAATTGAATGTTCTATAAAACCCTTTTATCAACTAGCTGAGCAACAGGAAAAGACCCTGTTTTTTAATTGTGATGATAATCTTCCGAATGTAATTGGAGACTTTGAAAAAATAACCTGGGTGCTGAACAATCTCATATCCAATGCATTAAAGTACACCAACGCAGGTGATGAGATCAGCATAACAGCTAAAGAAAAGAATAATCAAATGTTTGTAACGGTTAAAGATACCGGTACAGGTATTCCGCAAGAATATATTGATAAAATATTTGAAAAATTCGTGCAGGTTAAAGATGGTGATTTTGAAGTGAGGGGAACCGGCTTGGGTCTTGCAGTAGTACGAGATATCATAGAAGCTCACCAGGGCAGGATTTGGTGTGAAAGTGAACTTGATATGGGAAGCAGCTTTACCTTTACACTGAGTATTGCAGAAGGGAAAAAGCAAATATGAAAAAGGTTTTAATTGTAGATGACACTAAAAACATCAGGATGATTCTTACTAAATGTCTTGAACTGGAGGGGTATGAAGTTATGTCTGCCAGTGATGGAAAGCAGGCTTTGCAGTTGTTTATGACCCATAACTTCCATTTAGCCTTCTTAGATATAAAACTCCCTGAAATCCGTGGGACGGAGGTTTTAAAGAGAGTTAGAGAGCTTGGAATAAAAACCCCGGTTATAATTATCACGGCATATGCAACAGTTAAAAATGCAGTAGATTGCACAAATCTGGGTGCGGTTGCATATGTTCAAAAACCTTTTTCAGCAGATAAAATAAGAAGTGTACTAAAAGAATTTGATGATAATTATATAGATAGTGAAAAAGAGAAAACAAATATACAAGGTATAATTAATAGTATTAAATTAGCCTTGAGTAATGAAGAATATAATAGAGCACTAGACCTGGCAAAAAAAGCCTTATCGCTTGAGTTTAACATACCTGAGGTTTACTTACTTATAAGTCAGGCATATGCCGGATTAAAGGATACAGATAATTCACAGCGGTTTCATAAGGTATTCGAGCTATTCGAAGCATAGACATCTATTTATTCCCCAGTTTTAATGTGAATTGTAATTGATACGGATATTCTATATACTGTTATGTGCAGGTTAATAAAAGCCTTCACAATTACTTTAAACATTATTTTGCCTGCCGGCAGTAATGGAAATGAATGCTTTAAGCATTTATCAGGCAGGTAAAAAGGAGAGGTACTATGGAATATTATGTAGCAATTAATGGAAATGACCAAGCAAAAGGAACAGCTGAACAGCCCTTCCGTACAATATCACGCGCTGCTGCTCTTGCCATGGCCGGCGATACCGTAACCGTTCACGCAGGAATATACAGGGAGTGGGTTAATCCGGCTTATGGTGGAACTGAGGAGCACAGAATAATATACCGTTCAGCAGGAGACGGAGAAGTAGTAATCACCGGAGCTGAAAGGATTACTGACTGGAAGGATGAAGGAGATAATGTTTGGAGTACGGAAGTACTAAATTCAATTTTCTCAGTACGCAATCCTTACGAAGTTGAATTGAGCGGAGACTGGCTTTTTGACGGTTCCTTAACCGTTCATCTCGGCGATGTTTATTTGGATTGCAAATCGCTGTATGAATGCGAAAGTGTTGATAAGGTACGCAAGCCCGAGGTGTGGTCTGAAGCAAAATACTCAGAGGACTCACTCCTCAAATGGTATGCAGAAGCCGGTTCGGCAACAACAAAGATCTGGGCTAATTTCGGTGGAAAAGATCCCCGGAAGGAAAATGTGGAAATAAATGTCCGTCCTTATTGCTTCTGGCCTTCGAAGCCAGGGTTTAACTATATAACAGTGAGTGGCTTTACACTTCGACAAGCATCTCCACAATGGGCACCTCCCACTGACTATCAGGAAGGCTTGATCGGACCTCATTGGAGTAAGGGCTGGATTATTGAAAACAATATTATCAGTGAGTCTAAGAGTGTTGGTATCAGTTTGGGCACAGAGATTGGCACAGGCCACACTAAGCATTCCGGCAAACATATAAAAGGCGGCACTCAGCGTGAACAGGAGGTAATTCTGCGCGCATTACACTCCGGCTGGCACAAGGATAGAGTAGGCAGCCACATTGTCAGAGGTAATGTCATCCATGATTGTGAACAGGCAGGCATTGTTGGACATATGGGTGGTGCCTTCAGCTGCATTTCGCAGAACCGTATTTACAATATTCACCACAAAAGGCTCAGACATGGGGCTGAAGTTGCAGGAATAAAGCTGCATGCCTCGCTGGATACTCAAATCAGTGACAATATAATATATAGCTGTTATCGTGCCATTTGGCTTGACTGGCAGGCACAGGGCACCCGCATCAGCCGGAATGTATTTTTTGACAACCTGTCTGAGGACTTCTTCGTAGAGGTTTGTCATGGCCCGTATATGGCTGATCATAACCTGTTCTTATCTCCGATGAATTTCAGAAATATGGCGCAGGGAGGAGCCTTCGTCCATAATTTATTTGCGGGAAGGTTTGTGGTTCGTTCTGAGATTACCCGTACCACACCGTACCACTTCCCACATGAGACTGCAATGGCCGGATATTCCAATATTACCGGAGGCGACGACAGGTACTATAACAATATCTTTTTGAGAGATAATGATGCGAATAACGAACCTGTACCAATAACCTTCTTTGAGCATCTTCCGCTTAAACCAAGAGATGAAGTTGATGCTAATGGTAAGACAGTTATGGACGGAGTTCCGGACAATTCCATCTGCTATCTGCATCCTGTAGGCTTGGGTGGCTACAATGAACATCCTGATGTAAAGGATAAAAAATGGTGGGAATATACCAAAGAGGAACTGGTTAAGCTTGGGGATGCCGCAAAGCATTTCTTTATCGGAAATGCAGTTCTTCCGGTGGCTATCAGCGGTAATTTATATCTTAACAGTGCGGTTCCAGGGACGCATGAACCCAATGCGAAGATATATCAGAGCAACGGCATTAAGGTGGAGGTATCACCTGCACAGGGCAAGGTTAGTATTCAAATTACAGAGCCTGAATTGTTAAAGGGAGCGTCCCCAATGACGGTTACTACAGACTTGCTGGGAAATACCTATCACGCCGATATGAAGTATGAGGAGCCTGATGGTACCCCATACCGTTTTGATTCGGACTTTTTCGGGAATAAGAGACCGGATGCAAACGTTACAGCAGGGCCATTTGAATTGACAGAAGATAATGCTATAAAGTTTGAAATTTAGTTTTTAAGACTGAAAGGCAGTAGGGCTATTAATATTGGAAATTTTGGCTTTTTTCAGTCTATGATGAAAGAAATATCCCCCATTTCGATGATAGTGTATATGAGACTATTACCGGATGGGGGATATTTTATTTATAAAATTTATTGGGCGATATAACTATATCTGACATAAAATCTGCCTAAAACTAGCTCAATCCCAGCCCTTTTCTCTTACTTATAATATGAGCTTCAATATTTTTAGCTACCTCAACAGGGTCATCGCCAAGGGCAACCTTACCACCGGTTAAACCTTCCACATCTTCTGTAAGAAGCTTTACAAGGTTAGGAGCACCGGTAACGAAGGGGGTTGGTGATAAATGAGTGTAGGCACCATAAGCTACTGCAAAAATACCGTCAATGGTAGCCTTCTGCTCCATCCATTCCGGCGCAGTTACAGCGATTGGCAGCTGGGGAACATCCACATTAAGATGGTCTGCCAGGGCTGTAACCAGCATTGAAATTCTTCCGGTATCTGTACAGGTTCCAAAGCTTAATACAGGCGGTATTTTAAGCAAACCACAGACGGCCTTAAGCCCCTCGCCTGCCATATCAGCTGCTTCCAGACTGCAGAGTCCCGCAACCTCAAGTCCGTGGTTACCGCAGCCACCTGCAACAACAAGGATATCTCTCTTGATTAATTCCTTTGTAAGATTTACAGTATTCCAGTCGTGAGGGCCGTTTCTCAAGGTGGCACAGTTTGCAAGAGCAACCACGCCTTTGATTTTACCCTGAGCAATAACATCCACCAGAGGGTCAAGCTTGTTGCCCAGTGCACCAAGAACAGCTTCGGTTGAGAAGCCCGCGATTGCTTTCTGGACTCTTGCAGGTACATGGGGTTTAACATTGTTATGACGCTTCTTAAAGTTTTCTATACCAAGTTCAATCAGTCTCTCAGACATTTCATCAGCTTTCTTGGGATCATAGGGAATCCTCTCCTGAATTCTGGGAACGCCGATAATGGTACTGATTGAAACCAGGGCAACCTGATATTTTTCAGCATAGGAATCAATTGCAGGAGGTGAACAGTTCTCTTCCATAGCGAGAACATCCACTGCTCCAGTGGCAAGCATTGGTTCAATGGCAAGCCAGTTTCCCATGAGCCCTACAAACACCTCGTCCATTGGGTATCTTTGCAGTAATTCCTGTCCGGTTTCTATAGAGCCTATTACCCTTATTCCTTTTGCACCGGCCGCTTTACCCTTTTCCTGATATTTTTGATCTCTCAATTTCTCGATAGTAAGAGCGCCTATCCAGGGCTGATGACCGTTAAAAACTATGTTGATATAATCTGGGTCAAAAATACCCAAATCAGTATTAACTTCATGCGGAGTAGGCGTTCCGAATATTATGTCTTGTACCATTTCGAGACCAATCTGTGAATTGTATATGGTTGCCAGGCCCAAACGGAGGGCCTTTTTTGCAAGAGATACATAGTCACCGTCTACATTGGTCAGAGAACTTGCAACGCAGTTCTGCTCTTCATGTACAGTTCCAGCAGGGTAAAGGTTAAGGCTTCGCCACACCTCTTTTCTTTTTTGAGGTGCAAAGGCTTCCACCATTATATTTTTATCTTCAACGCCGATATGCTGCTGTGCCTCAAGAAGGTCTGCCAATTGTACAGCCAACTTATTCACGTCCTGAGTATTGTCAATTCCAACCTTTTCACACATCCATCTAAGCTTATTTTCATCTTTAATCTTAAAAGGAGACTTCCCTTCTCCAATGGACTTTAAGGTTCTAAAGGCTTCATAAGCATGATGGCTGTAAGTGCCGGCGCCCAAAGTATTTTGAATGAGCAGCTTTCTCATTGCATTAGCATCGGGTCCGATTCCGCAAACTCCTTTGTCAATTCCCTTAGCCACATTCCATCTGCAGGGACCGTGGGAGCACAGCTGGCAGCTTAAGCCCTCCAGACAGAACTTACAGCGTATTTTTTCCTGCTGAGCATAGCGGTCGAATACGTTAGTCATTCCATCCTCTCGTATTCTTATAAGCATTTCTTCAACAGAGTCATGGTAGCTTACACGGCCTTCTGTTTTCTCGCGTATTGTCTCTGACATTATTTACAATCCTTTCAATTTAATTTTCATAATAAAGTTAATCTTCAAAATATAATATTACCTATAATGTAATATTTATTAGTATTTGGTTGATTAAATGGATATCTTTTGGTTGCTTGGACAACTAGCTGAAGAGATAATTTGTGATTGTACAAAACTATTAATCGTCGCTGCCACTCTCTCAGAAGGACAGTCAGGAACTACACTCTCTGCGACAGTACTTAAGGCCCTCCACATGTTAAATTAATTAACGGGGAAGGGCCTTTGAACAGTTCCTATTTGGAGGATTAGAAGAATTGATCCATTACATGGTTATAATATATTCATCAGCTTTAAGTATTTCTCTACCACCAGTTCTTTGGAAAACTGCATAATAGGGTGTTCCCTCAAAGGTCTTTTCTCAATAATGTCTATCATTCCGTCCAGGTCATAGGGAGTGTAAAGGTTATCCTTGTGTACGAACTCAGGAAAGCACAGATTTCTGGGAGCAACAGGAATAAGGTTCAGATAAATAGCCTCCAGCATTGAATTAGGTAGCATGTCTGCAATAGAGGTTGTAACAGCAATAGAGGCTTTAGCAAGGTTTGTGTGATAAGTTTCTTTTTTCGTGTTGTGTATGAATTCAATACCTGAGTTATCCATTATTTTAAGAAGAGCGGCCAGTGTTGTACTCTGTTTTGCCAAGTCTTCTCTGGACTGACCGGATAGATGCTGGACTTTAAAGCCTTTTGCAACAAGCTTTCTGGATAGTTCTACTTCAAGAATATGAAGCTTTTCTATGGTTAATCTTTGATTAAAAATTACCAGGTTATCTATTTTCTTAATGCTTTTATAGGGGTCATAAATACTATACTCTATGGGAAATCCCGTGACCGTAACTCTGTCCTGTAATTCGGGATAGGCCTTGGTGATTACTTTGCTACACCAGTTTGATACTGCAAAAAGCCCATCATACTGATTTAGACGGAATCTTTCATTGCACCAGCTTGAGGTCCCCCATAAATTTGCCGGCTCAAAAGGACTGGCCGTTGAGCCTACAACTATACCATACTTCAGTCCTGCTTTATCTTTTAGAATATCCATAGCTGGAGTTTGAGCCCACCCAAAGAACCAGATGTCATCCTTGGTGCTTATTATACTCTTGTAATATTCGAGGGGCGGATTGGCAGTATACCAATCATAGGGAGGGAGTTCTACATACTCTATTTGCCTTCTTTTGAGCTCGTTCCTTATAGCCCTTGTGAAGTTGCCTGTCCAGTTACCTTCATTATCTGTATATCCCATGAAGTAAAACATTATTTCACCCCCATACTATCCATATATATACCAAATACTTTTTCCGGGCTATATTTTTCTAGATCTACAGCTGATTTATTGCTGTGTTCAATTATGTTTAACAATTGATCTATATTGTAGGGATTATAGAGATTTTTATTATCTATATATTCTTTGAAAGGGCCGTTTGCCGGAGCCACAGGAATGGATCCCAAAGCAGCTGCCTCCAGCATACATAACGACAGGGTATCAGCTATTGAGGTTGTCACTGTAAACTTAGCGCTGGCAAGGTTCCTGTAATAATCATCCTTGGAGTTTGTAACTATTACTTGAACACCCATTTTAACAGCTTCACTGAGAAGATTTCTTGCCTCTCTGTCCCATTGGATTCTTTCGTAGTCATCCTTGGAGCAAAGACGCAGAATGCTATAGCCAGAATCAATTAATCTATCACAAATATATACCTCCAATGTGTGCAGCTTATCTGTATCGAAACGCTGGTTAAAGGCTACGACTCTATCATCCTTCGGGATATTCTTAAATTTTTCAGCAAAACCTGAGTCGAATGGAAAGCCTGAAACAAAGGTTTTAGTGGCAAGACCCGGATAAGAGTTTTTTATTATTGATAAGGCGTACTCGGAGTTTACGAATAATCCATCATAATAATATAGAAGAGACTCTTCGAACAACCTGTAACCGTGCAGTACTGCAGGCTCATATGATAGAGCCTCAAGGCCGTGGATGTGAGCGAATTTCCTGCCGGGCTTGTAAAATACTTTTTCTATCAAAGGGTTTTGAGCAAAAGCAAAAAGCCATATATCTTCATTGTTTGACTGTACTAAATTTATCCTTTCCAAGTTTGTTTTGGATAAATAGTCTTTCTCAAGTTGAATTTCTTGGAACTTAACTTTGTGATCATTAAAAATTTTTCTAATCTCAGTATTGTAGAGCAAATGGTAGCCTGATTGATTATCCTTTTCGAGAATCAGGTAAAGCATATTATATTTCACCTCCAGCTTTTAAGAATGATATGATTTTCAGGAGGGCAGCCTCCAGTGAATATTTTGGATTATATCCAAGCTCACATATCTTGCTGATGTCGGGCTTTCGCTGTCGGGTTTCTTCAAAGTTTTCGCCAAACACCTTTTTAAAGGGTAAAAATTCTATTTTTGAGGAAGAATTCGTAAGGCTGATTATCTTCTTAGCCAGTTCCAGTATGTTTATTTCTTCAGTTCCTCCAATATTGTAGATTTCTCCTTCTTTTCCTTTACTCATAACAATCTCAATACCATCTGTTATATCGTCAATATATCCAAAGGTTCTTGTGTGAGAACCATCTCCATAAACATATATATTATCATTCTTGAGAGCACTGCAGACAAAGTTCGGAACAACCATTCCATAATATTTTGACTGGTTAGGCCCTATTACGTTAAATAATCTGCAAATTTTTACATTTGTATTGTGTTCTCTGAAATATGCAAGGCATAAATGTTCCTCCGCAAGTTTCTCAACAGAGTACATCCAACTTGATTTTGTACTGCAGCCAAGAAGACTGTCGGTCTCTTCGTTTACCATACTGGACGTTATTTTTCCATAGACTGCAGATGAAGAGGTGACAAGTACATTTTTGCCCAACTCTGTAGCGTATTTCAGTATATTGTCTGTACCTTGACAACTAACTCTTAATCCATCAATGCCATTGGCCATTGCCAGCTTGACGCCTACAACTGCCGCAAGGTGAAGCACAGAATCACAATTTTCTACAAGAGCCTTAACTAATTCTTCATTGTTTATAGTCCCCTTTATAACCTGGGCACCGGTATTGTTCAGCCTGCCTTCAGGGCTTGTATAGAAATTATCAAGCACTGTAACCTCATGTCCTTCTTTTAGTAACTTTAAGGTCATATTAGAACCAATAAACCCATTTCCACCGGTAATTAAATATTTCAAAGTTCATAACCTCCATAATTATTCTAAAATCATAATATGAATGTAAACGATTTATGTTGATTAATGTTTTAAAATATTGTCGTTTATATAAAAAGTACTGAGACGGTTACGAAGACTGTCTCAGTACAGGTGCTTGCACTTATATTAACATACCTGATTTAGAAGCCATTTTACGACATTGTGCTGTTTGTAACAGTTACTGAACCTACTATAGCAGGTTGACTATTTCCGCTGAAAGTACTCTTGGTTACTGTGACTGTGTTAAAGCTGAAATTGGCTATTGCTCCTCCATTTAAGGCACTGTTTTCTGTGAAGGTACAATTTGATATAGTTGCAGTTCCGGGATTTAGATTTGCAAGTGCACCACCGCTGACAGCTGCAATGTTGAGGTTGAAAGTACTAAAAGTAATACTAATAGTTCCATCATTAGCTATGGCCCCACCATCTCCAGAGGCAATGTTTCCGGTAAAGGTGCATCTTAAAACGGTTGCTGTGCCATCACTTACGATAGCAGCCCCACTGCTTCCTGAACTATTATTAGAGAATGTGCTGTTGGAAATATCAATTGTACCTGAAATAAAGTTGCCAATAGCACCTCCAAAATTGGAGGAATTTGTGGAAAACGTACAGTTTATTATGGAGGTTCTGTTTGAAATATTAGCTACTGCTCCACTTGAAGCAGGAGTAGTATTCCCTGAAAAGTTACATCTTGTTAGTGTGGCGGTTCCTATATTTGCAATAGCTCCTCCATAGACGGAAGCTGTATTGCCGGAAAATAAAGTATTTGTGACATTAACAGTACCATCATTTACGATAGCTCCACCGTTGTTGTCAGCACTGTTGTTAGAGAAGGTACTGTTTGTCACATTAACTGTACCACCAGAGAAGCTGCCAATAGCTCCTCCATAATTAGAACGGTTATTATCGAAGGAACTATTGGAAATATTGACAGTACCCGCGAAGAAACAACATACAATAGTATTGGCAATAGCACCTCCGGAAGTTAAGGAGGTATTGTTGGAAAAGTTACATCTTGTAATATTTAAAACTGCACCTCTATTGTCGATAGCTCCGCCTGAATCTGAACTTGTTCCATTAACAAAGGTTATATCACTTATTGTTACGTTAGTTCTCCCGGAAATTATAAAAATACGGTCGCTGAACCCGCTGATTAATATACGGTCTCGACCAGGACCATTAATGGTTAGTGTTTTATTGATAGTTATTGGTCCGCTGAATAAAGTAATCGTTGCCGGAAGGATTGAATTACTGAAAACAATAGTGTCTCCTGGCGATGCTATACTAACAGCCTCTCGAAGAGAACCGGGGCCACTGTCTGAGGTGTTTGTAACCGTTATTGCTGAAGCCCGGGTCGAGCTTGTTTCAATATCAGGTTCCTCCACTTTAGCTGTTATATCATACTCTAAAACTTCAGACATAAAAAAACTCTCCTTTCTTAAAAACAGAAATTTATACAGAAAAAGCATTCAATGATGCCATGTTAACATAATATGAAATTAGTAGACATAATGTAACCATTTCGAACAAAGAATCGTTTGAATTACTAGCTCTAACTGTGCTTGATTTGACATAAAATATGTTTGTAACAATTATAAACTGGTTTCATATAATGCTAATGGCTAAATGTTTGGCTGGCTAATAGCAGAAGGAGCAGCCGGGTACATTTAAGACAACAAGCATGTAAGAGGAAAAAATTATGGTAACAATAATAACTTTTAATGTAAAGTTTTTAGAAATAGATAGTATGAGAATTGTTTATCACGTCAATTACCCCAGGTGGTTTGAGCGAGGACGGATGGATTATTTAGATAAAGCGGGTATACCAAATGGGAGTATAGTGCGAAAGGGGTTTTATCTGCCTCTTTCGGAAATTGAGTGTAAATACAAAAGCCCTGCGAAATTAGGTGATGAAATAACAGTTACTACACAAATAGTTTTTATTTCATGTGTAAAAATCAAGTTTGAATATACTGTAATTAACAAAAATACCGGGATGGTTTTGGCTGTTGGTCACACGGTTCACGCCTTTACCGATAAACAAATCAGGCCTGTTAATATTGAAAAAGCCGCTCCGGAAGTGTTTTCATCACTCAGAAACTTCGCAGAAAAGCCCAGTTTTTTGGATGATAAGAAAGTTGCAGCTACTTATAGACCTGAGGAGGATCTAAAACAAATTATTCAATAAAGGAGTTTGACATGGAAAAAGGAAAACTACTGGGCAGAGGTGTAACAGCCGAGGTTTATGAATGGGGGAAAGACAAGGTATTAAAATTGTACCTTGAGAAATACAGTAATAATGAATGGGTGAATCATGAGACAACCGTAACAAAACTTGTACATCAGGCCGGTGTTGATTCACCTGAAGTTTTCGAGGAAATTGAATTGGACGGAAGAAAAGGGGTTATCTATGAAAGAATTGTTGGAAAAACCATAGCTGAGCTTATGTTAACAGAGCCCTGGAATATATACAGTTATATTCATCGCGTTGTTGTTATGCAAAATAATATCCACGGATTTTCATCTAATGGTTTACCAACCCAGAAAGAAAGATTTACTTATATGATAAAATGTTCTTCATACCTACTTGGTAACAAGGTAAACAGAATTCTTACGTATGTTGAAAGCCTGCCTGAGGGCTGCAGTATTTGTCATGGAGACATATATTTTAATAATGTCATTGAATCAGGCAAAAAACTCGTAGCAATTGATTGGAATGGTGCATATATCGGTAACCCCAATGGAGATGTTGCTAAAACCTGTTTGTGGTTATGCTCACCCTCCATTCCGTACGGGGTACCCGAAATAGCAGCACCATTTTTTTATTACCCCAAGTGGCTGACATACAACGCTTATATAAACAATTATATAACCTTAGCCGGGGCAAAGTTTGAGGATATTTACGCCTGGTTGCTGCCTGTTGCCGCTGCAAGGTTGAAAGATAATATTCCCGGTGAAAGGTCCTGGTTGATGAATATTATATCTGAAAGTCTCCGCAAATTAGAAAATACATAACTTACCATCATATTAATTAATGGTCATTTAATGATTAATCGGGTAGGTGAGAAGGGAATGGAAGAAATGTTTAAATATTATATGGAGTTATATAGCAAAATGCTTGAGAATGTGGCCGGCTATTATAGATATTCTGCCTCGGTAATGGAAAAATTTTTGCAGACCTACAATTATTCATTTAAAAACGAGAAAGAAACTAAAGCTCTATTACCTACAAACGGTCATGATATTTATAACTACGTGGCCCGGTATGGTATGTCTAATCTGCAGATTCAAGCGGTTATGAAATTGGATGGAAAATTGGATTTTAATAAGCTTAATCGTGCTGTAAAATTGTCGGTAGATGCAGAGCCTGTTCTGAAGTCTCGATTTGTTGAAGACATTACTCCATATTGGGCTCCTCTTGACAACATAAATATTGTCAAGTTCTGTACAATAGTAGAGACCGATGATAGCGATAAAGCCATACAAGATTTCATTGAGTCAAGCGTAGATTTGGATAATGACCCAATGTTAAGTGTAAAGCTGATTCGAACAACGGATAAAGATGTTATTGCTTTAAAAATAAATCATACCTGTTGTGATGGTACAGGTGTAAAAGAATATTTACAGCTTCTGGCCGATATATATTCAAGCTTAGATCAGGAAGAGTCAAAATTTGTAGCAATACCCAGAATAGCTGGAAGAAAGGATCAGGACAGGATGCTTAATACACTGGGAATAACAAATCCTGATTCTGCATTTATGCCAGGATCAGATATCTATCATCCTACATGGTTATTCCCTTGGGAGCAAAGCGGGTCGAATATTAGCTGCATGTCTGTCGGCAGACTGCCTACGGGTTATATTAATCAAATTAGGGAATATTCAAAAAGCAAAGGAGCAACCTTGAATGATTATATCCTTGCAGCATGCTATAGGGCAATGAACCAGATAAAACAACCGGTATATGGATTACCTATGGAGTTTCCAATCACTATTGATTTGCGCAGGTATCTTCCTGACCGTAAAACCATGGCAATTAGAAATTTTTCAGGTTCAGTCAATACAAAACTTGCCATGGAGGCTGATGAACACTTCAGCGAAACCCTTCAAAGGATATCAATAATGATGAAGGAAATTAAACAAGGGTATCCCGGTCTCCAAAGCGCTCTCGGGCTTGAACGGCTTGAAAACATAAGTTTCGCGGACGTTCTTGCGTACTATCGTACAGTTATGGATACTAAGAGAATCCAAGAGTTTTGCCCATTGTATTGTGGGGACAAATGTGTACCTACCTTATCAAACATCGGTTATGTGTCAGACTCATTAATAAAATTCGGGGACAGAACAGTAATTGATGCGTATATCCTGCCTCCTGTTATTCGCGCACCAGGGCTTTTGCTAATAGCGGGCACCTATAATTCGGTATTAACACTGGCTGCTGGGTACTACAAGAGTACTGTGAGCAGCGATAACGTAGATAAACTGATAGATATAATTAAACAGGAACTTATAGAAGGATGTAAAAGTTAACGGACAAAGGTAATATAGAAAAGTGAAGGTAACCAAATGAAGTGCTCCCTGTATACTTGACAGGGAGCACTTCATTTGGTTACCTTTTTAGGGGTTTGCCTATAACAGGCGAGTTGTAAACCTTTAGTTAAATTTGTATAGCAGTACGAAAAATCTATTTGATAATTATTGAGCCAGATACCCTCCATCTACAATCATCGAGGTTCCGGTGATAAAACGGGCTGCATCACTTAGAAGAAAAGCAGCTGCCGAGGCTACATCTTCCGGAAGGCCAAGTCCGAGTATTTGCCTCTTTTTAAGATCAGCTTCAAAGTTGTTATTATTTACAATATCAACTAAACCGTCATATATCTGAGTTTTAATCATACTTGGACAGATTGAGTTTATTCTTATATTTCTTGGTGCCAATTCCAGAGACAAGGCTCTAATAGCGCTGTCAAGAGCCCCCTTGCTTGCACAGTAGGCAGAAAGGCCTCTTGCGCCTACCTTGCTGGAGATTGATGATATTGCCACAATGCTTCCCCCGTTATCGTTGTACTTCCTTTTGGTAAACTGTTTGACCAGTTCCATAAAAGAATAAAAATTAGTAAGCATTATGCTGTTCATGTCTTCAAATTTTAAATATTGGATAGGAATTGTGCGAGAAATACCTGCCGAATGTATAATTCCATTAAGCTTTTTTTCATTACTGCAAATGTTTTCGAACATAGCTTCTATATCTTTAATATTAGTAAGATCAATAACATAGTAGGAGTGGCTTCCAGGCTCCATTTCCTTTAAGGTTTCCTTTAGCCTTTCTTCATTTCTGGCAGCCATAACCACATTAGCGCCAACTTTACTTAATAATATTGAAATGCCTTTTCCTATTCCTGAGGAAGCCCCAGTAACAAGAATGTTTTTACCGCTAAGCTCCATAGGATTCATCATAAGTTTTCATCTCCACCAAAATAATAATTGGTATATATCATTGGCAAACACACGGATTTTGGAACTTCCACATAAATTCCACCATACGATAAACCTACACCGAAACCGCATAATAATAGCTTAAGAGTTTCGTCTGATTGCTCTCCGCCAATAGTTTCTACCAAGGTAATGGGTATGGATTCCCCACTAGTGTTACCGTATTTATCAATTGAGATAGGGACCTTTTCAGAGGATAATCCGAGTTTTTTACATAAGTGTTTGAGAATATAAAGGTTCGCCTGGTGAAAGACAAACATATCTACATCATTGGTATCTATGGAGAACTCTGACATAAAATTGTTTAATGCTTTAGGAACATCCGTTATTGTAAAGGAAAAAACATCAGCTCCGTTCATGGACAGATCGCATTCCGATGCATCTGTAATAGGTTTGCCCCGGCTTCTTGCATGCCCGGCTGGCACCATTATAGCTTTGTAACCGCTGCCCTTAGTTTTGAGGAAATACTTTATTTCTTTTCCCTCTGACTTTTCTAATGCTGTCGCAGAGCCTCCATCACCAAAGATCATGGCAGTTGCACTATCGTTTTGGTTTATTCCAAAATTACTGGTATCGCCAACCAACAAGAGTACCCTATTTATATTCTGAGTAGAAATCATTGTGGCGGCTTGCCAAATTCCATAAACGTATGCCGAACAGCCAAGGTTTATATCAAAGGCTATACAGTCATCGCTTAATCCAAGTCTGTACTGTAGCACACATGCTGTCGCAGGCACTGCATAGTCGGGGGTCTGGGTGATCATAATGAGGGCATCTACAGAGCTGGCGTCCCAGTTTAACTTTTCCATAACCCTTTTAGCTGCCGCGTAACATAAATCGGAACTGCATTGTTCGTCAATAGCAACATGTCTGGTTTTAACTCCAGTCATGTTAATAAATTTTTTTACGTTATCCTCACCAAATATATTGAAATAATCTTCATTGTTTATCAATCGTTCAGGTACTGCACAGGCTATACCTTTAATCTCAACGTTCTTTAATATACCTATTGCCAACTATTTACACCTCATTCCATTTCATCCAGTATATCTTTAACTGTTTTGAATTTTTTGATTTCCTCAGATTTTAATTCTTTTCCAAAAACACTGTCGAACATAGCGATAGTAGATACTACAGCCATCGAATCCCATTCATCAAGTGTATTTAAAGCTACAGACTCATTTAGCGTATCTTTTTCAATAATGAGTAATTCCTCTAGCAAATTGAGCTTTTCTTTAACAGTCATATCACATGTCTCCAATCAATCAAAGTAGTATTGCACAATAGTAGATTATGCTTCTCAAATGTAATATGTGCTAACACATCGTGGGTAATTTAGGGGAAAAAAGATACATTCGAGACTTATTTACAGTTATCCAGAAGCTCTTTTTTTACTCTGTCCAATAGGTTTTCCATATCTGCTTTGTGGACTGAGGACTTGTAATAACCTACTCCGAGAGTAAGTATTCCATTATAGGAACTGGCTACTATAAGAATTCCCGGAGCTCTTATTGCTGGAGGGATGATATAGGCGTCAGTTACAGTATTCTTTCCGAAATGAATTAAAGACTTTGAAATAATTCCACAGTTTGATAAGGCCGGGCCGCCCCTTCCTATGGTAAAAAGCGGATTTAGTGACGTAAAGTCTAGTATTTTAGAAACAAATTTATAGTAACCGCAAATCTGTCGGAAACTAAGACTTTCGACATAATCGGCCCAGAACAAATTCATCACACTTGGATGCTTAGCCCTCATATCACGGGTATAAACTGCAACTCTAGACAATGTCTCTTCAAAGGACTCATGAGGCATTCTACCTATCTTTATGACGATACCTCCTGATAAGTTACGGATGGCATCTGCTTCATGATCAGGCAGATACTTTCTCAGATCAATCGTAATAGGAATATCCATTGGTATGCCATAAGGCGGTTTGGATATTTTAAACATTGCTCTGAAAACTGCTGTCAGGATCAAATCATTTATTGTTGCATTTCTTCCTTTAGCATACGTGCTCATCAAGTCAAGCTGCCCGAACGGAAGGCGGTTGATAGCAAATCTTGTCTCTCCCATTAGCATATTCTTCCACGGGAAGTTCCAAGATGATGACGGCACCTGCTGTAGAATACTCCAGGAAGTTCTAGGGCTCTCATTACTGAAAGCAATTTTTAGTTCATCAAAATCTTTTCTGTCACGTACACTTACCTGGGAGGGATAAGTATCATCTCCTGCCTCCAGATGTGAATAAATATCTGCGAGAAGGAGAACATAATCCCTGGCACCTGCTCCATCACATACTACATGATTGATCTTTACAACCAAAGTATCAGAACTTTCAGATCGAATAATTCTGAGTAGCATCATAGGATCAGTATCCATCTTCATTGGCTCCTGAAGAAACCTCTTTACTCCTTTGTCAGGGTCAACTGTCTCTTCAATGGAGCAGAATTTATTTGGTTCGTCGATATCCTTAAAGCGTTCCCAGTAAGGGGGATCATTCTTAACAAACCTGCAGCCCATTACGGGTTCCGCATCAGCGGAAATTCTCACAGCCTTAACCAGCTTATCAAAATCAAGTCTTCCATCCATATTCATAACGAATTGAATCTGAAAGTTCGCCATGCCATACTTAGCGATATAATTACCAGTGTCATGAGCATAAGCAGGGATAACTTGAGGAATCGGGCTTTTTGTGACATTTTCCTCAATTTCTTTAATGTTACTTTTGTCAGTATCTGTTGCTGTTTTATTATTCATATTTTGACTTCTCCATAATTAAGATAAATAAAGTATTTGTTTACAAAACATCAGTTCACAGTCTATATTATGTAATCCTATTAATAACTGTTACATAATAAGGTTTCAGTCAATTTCTTAACATTGTTTGATTAACATAATTTAATGATATATGTTATAAATTTAGATTTATGTAAATATATTGATTCCGAGGGTATAAAATTTAAGGAGGATTATATATGTGCAGCTAGGCCTATTGCAATATTAATTGACAGAAATGTAAGAATTATGTAATAATATATACAAATATCTAATATTTTCCAAATAAGCTTGGCTAAATTATTACATGAGGTGATTTAATATGTTGCTAGATATTAAACCGTTGCACATTGATGGACTTACTTGCAGGGAGGATATATTTTTTTCGGTAGCATTTACTTTTGGTAAGGAATATCCCCTGGCATTTTGTGAGGCTTTTAATTTTGGGTATTACAGTGATGACTCTGGACGGACATGTATGGGTAGTCGTATAAGCACCTGTAACGAGGATATGCAGATGCTTTTGGAACAGTATTGTGGGGTAAGTATTCATACTATAAAAGCAGACACTGTAGATGAAGTTATCAATAAAATAAGAGAACAGCAGCAGATTGGTTATCCCACTGCTATTTCCGTTAATACCTTCTGGTGTCCATGGAACCGTCACTATCAGAAGGAGATTTTTGGACATACAACCCTTGCAGTTGATATTGATGAAGATAACAATATTACCTGTATCGATCCGTTAGGTGGGACGGGACACTTCTTTCTACCCTTTTCTGATTTCATAAACGGTTTCGCGTACTATACAACTTTCCATTTTAAAAACAACGAAGTCATAGATGATTATGAATCCATATTTCAAACCTCTGTAGACAAAATAAGTAAATCCGACATGCTCGCAAATATGGAGAGCTTTTTTAACGACTTTAAGGAGAGGTTCGATTTTGAAGAGGAATTTAAAAATGGCAGATCGGATATATGGGGAGCACTGATATATAGAAATCTTACATATATCTCGGGGTCAAGATATCTTTACTCGCAATTTATTCACTGCATTAATGAAGCACTGAAAAGCAAAAAACTTGAGAATATTGAAAGATCTCTACTTAATGTCTGTAGCAAATGGAAGGTTTTGGTAAGCTGGTTGTTGAAGGGACATTACGCCGGATATTCGCAAACACTCCATAATAGAGCTCTCAGTACTCTGGAGGATATTATAAGAGAGGAAAAAAACATATTAAATTTGCTAAAGGAAGCTCGGCAGGGAGGCGTTTCCGATGATGTTGAGAATGACGGCTCTGCTCAAGAGGATTGGGGAACAATTGCCAAAGAGTGCAAATTTACATTTGTAGAGCTGGACCATGTGTTTAACAATATTGCTTTTCACAGTGAAGTTTCAAAAGATTGTTCTGCCGATTTTACAGGAACGGGGCATTACTTCCTTTCACAGGGTGCGCCGGGCAACCGGATTCTTTCTTACGAAAATCTTCAATTTAAATTTCCTGATATACAGGATAACGTGAAGGACAATATTTCCTGCAACGGTCAAGAAATAGATGTACCGCCTGGAGAATACAGATTTATATTGTTTTTAGGTGCAAGTGAATGGGGCAATTTTTCACAATGTGCCAGACTGAAATACTGTGATGCTCAAGAGGATAACATTTTGATAAATTTCAGTGACTGGGCAGTTAATGAGCCCCTATATGATGAAAGAATTGCGTGGAGAGGAAAAGTCTATAATAAGTATGAAAACTCATTATACCCACCACCCTATAATATATTTGCACTGGTTCGGGCAGTACCAGCTTCGAAGAAGTTGAAAAGCATAACTTTGCCGGAATGTTCAAATATGCACATCTTTGCTGTAACATTATGTCCATAAATTAAGTACAACACAGGAGTTTGATGGGATAACACTCAAGGACCGTTATAAAAACTGAAGCCTGACAAAAAGTCAGATCAGTTATTATAACGGTATTTTTGTGTTGCGAGGACTTTAATATACAAAGCTTTCCAATGATAATTTCACTTGCTTTGGAAATGCTATTTATAAACGCCAATGTTTAGAGACAGGAGGAAATTATGGCTCAAAAGAGAGGAATCTTAAGCCTTTTTTCGCTTTTAACCTATAAAAAAACAGAAAAACCAGAACCGTTTTATATTCCTGAAACAGAAGAGGAAACAGAAAAAGCCAGAGAGGTAAGAGGGGTTGAACATAAGCATAGAGGAATTGTAAAACCTACTCCTGTATCTGAAATGAAGAAGTATAAACAACGGGAGCATGCAAAGAGTAAAGGTGAAGGAGCAGATAAAGGAACCCTCGATGAGGATAATCGGAGAGATAAGGATATCAAGGTTTATGATGAAAAAATATCAAAAGATATTGATGAGAATATAGACCTGATTAAAACTGCATTTAATGCCAAAAACAACAAAGATATTATTATCAGAGAATTTACCGTAGGAGGTAAGCTCAGAGCCTTCATATCCTATATTGATGGAATGGTGGACAGAGTTACAATAAATGATTTTATCATCAAGCCCTTGTTGTTGTCTGAAAAAAAATATATGGAGAACAGGTGCAGTCTTGATACAATCATGCAGCAGGTAATAGAAACAAATCAGGCAAATAAAATTAATAAAACTGAAGAAATGATATATGAGATACTGGTGGGAAATACATGCCTGTATGTTGAAGGCTGCGACTACTGTGTGTCAAGTGAAACCAAGGGCTATGAAAAACGTGCTGTCAGTACTCCGCAGACAGAGGGTGTTGTTAGAGGTTCACAGGAAGGGTTTACCGAAAACCTTCGAACAAATGTAACACTAATAAGAAGAATAATCAAGAACAAAGATCTTACAACTGAGTTTGTAAAAATTGGTAGACGGAGTCACAATCAATGTGCTGTGATGTATATTGATGGATTGATTAACCCTGCAATTGTTGCTGAAATAAAAAGGAGAATACAAAGTCTGGATACGGATTTTATACCTGGTAGCGGTGTTTTGGAGCAATTCATTGAAGAGAATCCCTGGTCAATTATCCCGACAATACTCTCAACTGAAAGGCCAGATAGGGCAGCCTCCCATATTATGGAGGGTAGGGCAGTTATGATTGCTGAAGGAACACCCTTTGCACTGGTAGTACCTGTGTCTATTTCAGCTATGTTTCATACTCCTGAGGATACTACTTTGAAATGGCAATACGGATCTCTACTCAGAATAATAAGAGTCTTGGCGCTTTTTATTGCCACTTTTATCCCGGGGCTATATGTGGCACTTACCAACTTCCATCGTGAGATGATACCGACTGATTTATTGATAGCCATTGCAAAAGCCCGCGAAAATGTACCCTTCCCGACGATAATGGAAGTCCTGCTCATGGAGGTTTCTTTTGAACTGATACGTGAAGCCGGCATAAGAATACCTGGTATTATTGGTAATACAATAGGCATTATAGGCGCACTTATATTGGGACAGGCTGCCGTACAAGCCAATCTGGTAAGCCCGGTACTGATTATAATTGTAGCAATAACTGGTCTGGGTAATTTTGCAATACCTGATTTCAGTATGGCGTTTGCAGCAAGAATAACCCGGCTTTTGTTTATTGTCCTTGGGTCCCTTCTTGGATTTTACGGAATCTCTTTGGGGCTTGTAGCTTCAACAGTGATGCTTGCCTGCACGAGATCCTTCGGGATTCCTTTATTGGCATTCTTTTCACCCAAGGTGAGTAACAGTAATGACATAGTTTTAAAAAGGCCGGTGTGGATGCAGGAATATCGGCCTGATGACGTAAATCCGCTGAATGAAAAAAGGCAGGCGGAAATTTCAAGGAAGTGGACTGAAGAGGAGCCTGCTTCTGCTGTTTCCACTGACGAAGACGACGATAAACACAAAGTAGATTCTGAAGAGGGTGGTGATGAAGGAAATGAAGATGACGAGTAGAGAAGGGAGCTTTGGAACTTATGAAGCTGCATGTCTGACCTCCATCATGATAATAACCAAAATCTTTTATACCAGCATAGCAGTTATAATAAAGCTGGAAGGCACCTCCGGTTGGATTGGTACGTTTATATCCTGCATTACAAGTTTGTTTATATTTTCTTTAATCTGCGTGTTAATGAAAAGGTTCCCAAACATGGACCTGACCCAAATATTTGAAGCGGTTATTGGAAAAGTTGCAGGGAAGTTGCTGACTTTGTTTTTTTCAGCATATCTTCTTTATTATGCTGCTTCCAGCCTAAGGGAATTCATCGAAATGATAAAGGCCTACAACCTGCCCTATACACCTCCCAGCTTGCTGATATTCGGATTTATTGCCGTCTGTGCAATAGTAACATACTTTGGACTTGAAGGTATAGCAAGAATTTCAGGTATTTTTTTTGTTCCCATTATCGCGGCACTTATAATAATACTGCTACTATCAATTCCTAACTATGATCTGGATTATCTCAAGCCGTATTTGGGCTTTGGAATAAAGAAAACTGTAACTACAGGTGTACTTAGGTGTTCTGCCTATGATGAAGTTGTTTTTCTTGCTTTTATAATTAATTCTGTACACGGCTATAAGACCTTTAAAAAAGCAGGATATGCCAGTTTAATTATAGCGGGTTTAACGTTTAGTTCAAACATTATGTGTAACGTCCTAACTTTCATGTATACCGGAGGCGGCGAGAACCTCTCCGGCTTGTTTGAATTGTCCAGGACTATATATTTTAACAGATTTGTTCAAAGATTTGAGTCCATATTTCTCTTTGCGTGGGTTATTTCTTCCCTTGTTACTGTTTCGATAGCCTTCTATTTATCTATAAATTTGTATACAAAAGCATTTAAGATTCCAGGACACAGACCGCTTATATTTCCTTTCAGTTTCTTACTGTTTATGATAGCCCTGATACCTAAAAATATATCTGAGGTTGTGCAGGTGAATATTCATTTTATCAGGCAATATAGCGGCATTATTATTTATGTTATTCCTATTCTGATACTTTTAATTGCTGCAATTTTCGGGAAAAGAGGTGACGTACCTGATGGTAAAAAAGGTTAGTCTACTATTGGCCTTATGTATTTTTATATGTTTTTTCTCAACAGGCTGTTATGATGCCAAGGAGGTTGATGATGAGGTTTACGCTCTGATGTTAGGGATTGATAAGGGAACCACAAATTCCGTCCGCCTGACAATTCAATATCCTACCTATAAAAGCGGAGGAGGAGGCGGAGGAGGCGGTGGAGAAGATAATAAAGGCGGAATGGGGGGCTCCAATGAAGCTCCGGGTTCCAATATTCATACAATAGAAGCCCAGTCGGTACTGGAGGCTTTAGATATGTACGGTATGGCTATATCTAGAAGAGTATCCCTGATGCATGTTAAAAACCTGACTGTTTCGGAAGAAGTAGCAAAGGAGGGTATGGAGCGTTACCTGGCTCCCCTCGCAAGGTACAGAGAGGCTAGGAAAATTGTTAATATTGCTGTAGTTAAAGGAACCGCGCAAAAATACATTCAGGATAATAAATCCAACATTGGTGAAAGTCTTTCAAAGGCAATGGAACTCATGGCTGTACAAGCGGATAACACAAGCTTTTTTCCAAGAGTGGACTTTTTTGATTTTTACAATTCATTATTATCAACATATCAGCAGGGTTACGCGGCATATACGGGGATAAATGATTTTAAAGAAATCTCTGACAAAATACCCTCAGGCAAGGCACCACAGAGAATAGACAATGGGTACGAGCCAGGAAAAGTCCCAAGATCAGGAGTTGCTAAAAGGGAATTTGTTGGTACGACAGTTTTTAGTAAGGACAAAATGGTGGGTTACCTGAATTCGGAAGAAACACGCTATTTCCTAATGGTTAAGGGCAAATTCAGGAGAGGAATTATAACATTACCGGACCAGGAATCACCGGGCAATGTTATACCACTGGATTTCAGGCCCAGCAGACACCCTGTTGTAAAGGGATATTTCAAAAACGGTAAGCCACATATATTTGTCAAGCTGGAAATGGAAGCAGACATAGGTGCCATTCAAAGTAGAATTTATTATGAAGACAAGGATAAGTTGGATAAACTGAACAAGCAGGCAAGCAAATTCGTTCAGGATAGAGTCGTAGAAGTAATCGGAAAGACACAGTTTATTTATAAATCCGATATATTCGGCTTTGGACAAAAACTGGCAGGGTATTTTCCTAATATTCAGGAGTGGGAAAAGTATAACTGGTTGTCTAAGTTTGATCAGGCAAAGATTAGTGTGTCGGTAAATGTTAACATCAGAAGAACCGGGCTAATGATAAGATCTTCGGATATTAAAGGTTATAAATCATGAATAAAAGTATATTTAAATTAACAATTTGCATGCAAAATAGCATCAAGGCAGGTGACTTATTTTGATTTACATTCTTACCATCTTTATGCTTTTAGCCGGCTACTACAGCCTGACGTACGGAGTGAGCCTGTGGAGGGACGATAAGAAAAGACTCGGAAGTATAGGTACGATTTTAATTGCAATATTTGGTACACTGGTACCAATTGTATTCATGTTTATTAACAGATGACCTTAAAACATTATGGAGTGGTTCTTTAAATGCCGATTTTTTTATAGGTGGAGGGTGAGCAGCCCTTCACAGACTTGAAGGATCTGTTAAAGGTTACGATGCTGTTAAACCCGACAGTATAAGCAATGTCAGCTATAGACATTACTGAGTTACTCAAGTATTGTTCAGCCTGTTTTATCCTGTATTCATTCAGGTACTGGCTGAAATTTTTTTCAGTAATATCCTTGAATATTCTGGAAAAGTAAAATTCACTGAAGCCCACTGCTTTGGCAACATCAGCAAGGGATATATCATTCATAAAGTTTTGTTCAATATATATAAAGGCCTCAGAGAGCTTGTCAAGTCCCTGAATCTTCTTAACGGTGTCGGTGCTGCTCTGAGGCTTAACCCTGTGCAGAAGATGGTTTGATATCAGAGCAAGAATATCATATATTCGGGCACATAAGAATAACTGGTAGCCGAAAGATTTATTTTTGTAACTATCAACTATACTCATTATATGTGTGCTGAGCTCGTCATACAAGGGTGCCTCCTGACTGGAAAGCCTGAAGGTATTAGAAATAAGTGGCTTTATAATGGTATTGCTGCCGAGCGTGTTAAAGGCTGAAGAGTCAAACTGTATAAATATCCTTCTGCCTTGTTTGTTTTGATTGGAAAAACCGTGAGTATCACCGTTTGCTATAAACAGTATGTCTTTTTCCTGCAAGGTAAACTCATTGTTATTAACAGTAATGTTAAGGGAGTTTTTTTCAACGTAAAGCAGTTCAATGGCAGCATGCCAGTGAACCGGATAAGTAAAGTCAGCCTCGGAATTATCCTCAAGCCTAAACGGGAATTCCTTTGTAAAAATATCTTTTTCGTGCAGGCCCTCAACAAACATAAATAAGACAGCTCCGTATACGATATGTATTATTTGCTAAACATTTTCTATAAGTAATTCTCTATTGTACACTGTTTTTCCTCTATTGATAGCTGGATGCAATAAAATTTTAATATAAAATCAAAAAAACTGTGCTGCGGAAGCACCTTGTAAAATAGGCATCTGCAGCACAGCTTTAACATAGTGGTAGCTTTTTATCAGGCTTGTATTATCCTTTACTTAGTACAACTCAAAACTGCCCTTGAGCACCTTGCTGCCTGTGAGCTTTAAGCTTCTGGCATCAGGCTGGCTTCCGCCCACAAATACTTCAAAGGTACCTGGTTCCAGAACTGATTCACCTTCCTCGTTAACAAGCAGCATGGCTTCCGCTGTCAATGTAAAGGTAAGCTCCTTCTGTTCTCCGGGCTTCAGGCTGACCTTCTGGATTCCGTTTAGCTGCCATCTGGGAGCAGCTACGCTGGTTTCAACATCTTTTAAATAAAGCTGAACTACTTCCTTGCCCTCACAGCTTCCTGTATTTTTGATTTTCACTGAGCAAGACAAACTATCTCCAGCTTTAACTTTGCTTGAGGACAGACTTAAATCGCTAAACTCAAAGGCAGTATAGCCAAGTCCATATCCAAATGGATAGAGGGCCTCATTTTCCATGTATTTATAAGTTCTGTTCTTCATTGAGTAGTCACGGAAATCAGGCAATTCCTCAGTTGTTTTGTAGAAGGTAACAGGCAGCTTGCCGCAGGGGCTGAATTCCCCGAAGAGCAGCTGAGCGATAGCTCTTCCGCCCTGTGCACCAGGATACCAGGCCTGAACTATAGCCGAGACATGTTGGTCAGCCCAGGTAACAGCCAGAGCACTTCCTGAAAGCAGTACAAGAATTACCGGTTTTCCTGCAGCTGTTACAGCCTCCAACAACTGCTGCTGCAGCCCAGGAAGATTCAAATCAAATTTGTCGCCGGCGCCATACTCGTTGCCTGCATCACCTTCTTCACCCTCGATAGTTGCGTCCAAACCGAGACAGAGCACGACAACATCAGACTTTTCGGCTGCAGCTACAGCTTCGGCTATCCTGTCATTAGGTTGAGCAAGACCTTCAACCTTATTCTTGTATAGGTGACAACCCTGTGAATAATTTATTCTGACAGAATCAGGTAATATTTCACGAATACCGTCAAGCACAGTGTGGTACTGGGATGGTGTTCCATAATAGTTACCCATCAGGGCTTCTCTGCTGTCAGCATTAGGACCGATAACGGCAATTGATTTCAAGCTGTCTTTCTTAAGAGGCAGCAGCTGTTCGTTTTTAAGCAGAACTAGGGATTCCTGTGATGCTTTAAGAGCCAGTTCCCTATGTTCCTTACTGTCTACAACATCATATGGGGTGTCTGCAAAAGGCACGTTATCATCCTTGTCAAACATACCCAACTTCATGCGTGTCATCATAAGACGTGTAACAGACTCATCTATTTTTTCCTCTTTTATGAGGCCTTCATTGATTGCAATCATAAGGTTAAGGTACATATTACCACAGTTTGTGTCACAACCGTTGTTAACAGCCAGTGCCACTGACTCAGGAGCGGTTTTTGTGACCATGTGATACTCATGGAAGTCCTTTATTGCCCAACAGTCTGAGGTTACATGTCCTTTGAAGCCCCAATCATCCCTGAGAATATCTTTAAGCAAAGTTTTACTTCCACAGCAGGGCTCTCCGTTGGTTCTGTTATAAGCACCCATTACTGCTTCAACGTTTGCATCCTGTACCAGCTTTTTAAAAGCAGGAAGGTAAGTTTCATACATATCCTTTTTGGAAGCTTCGGCGTTGAAGCTGTGACGTTCTCCTTCGGGGCCGCTGTGCACTGCAAAGTGCTTGGCGCAGGCCGCAGTCTTAAGGTATTTGTCATCATTGCCCTGAAGACCATTGACAAACCTCATGCCCAGTACGCTGGTGAGGTACGGATCTTCGCCGTAAGTTTCATGGCCGCGGCCCCAACGTGGGTCCCTGAATATATTTATGTTAGGTGACCAGAAGGTAAGTCCCTTGTAAATATCATGGTCGCCTCTTCTCTGAAATTCATGGAACTTAGCTCTTCCTTCTGTTGAAATCACATCGGCTATTTCGTAAATAAGGTCTTCATCAAAGGTGGCTGCCATACCGATGGCCTGGGGGAAAACTGTGGCTATTCCGGCTCTTGCAACACCGTGAAGAGCTTCATTCCACCAATTGTAAGACTTGATTCCCAGACGGGGAATAGCAGGTGAATTGTATAACATCTGGGATGTTTTTTCTTCAAGGGTCATTCTTGAAACCAAATCCTTGACACGCTCTTCAAAGCTTAAGCTTTCATCCAGATAAGCTGGTTTTTCGTTAGTCATAATAACCTCCATTCGGCTGCCGAGCAGCGTTAGATTTAACTTATTATAATACTTGCTTATAAATATTTCTTTTTACCTATTAATAATATACCCCGACAAGCTATTTACAGCATTTCATTTGTTGTCGTATCCTATTCATTTTCTGCGGATAGTCCCGAATAAAAAACAAACAGCCCTTATCCGGGAGGGGATAAGGGCTGAAGCCATGCGTTGGTCAGACGCATTTTCATCACATGCAAAAGGCATTTGCTCTATTGTGATGCACTATATTCTACACATCGTTAGCGTGTATTTCAAGATATTTCATCAATTTCATCAAAATAAAAGTATTCATAAAAGGTATCATAAAAGGTATATAATAAAAAGTATTTAATAAAAGTATTTAAAGCTTTAGCTTCCAGGCGATATCATTCCATCTAAGTTCATCTCTGAGGCTGAGGATAGTTGTATCCCTGTTAATCAGAATATATTCAATACCTACCATCTCAGCCCAGTCAATGAGCTGCTCGGAGGTAACCACGGTAGAAAATACTGTGTGATGTGCTCCGCCTGCATAAATCCAAGCTTCTGAACCAATCTCAAGAGATGGCTCTGGTTTCCAAAGAACTCTTGCTACAGGAAGCTTTGGCATATCTATTGTTGGTTGAACGGCTTCAACCTCCGCAATTACAAGCCTCATACGTCCTCCCATGTCTATGAGGGAAGCACATACTGCATGACCTGAAGCGCCGTCGAATACTAATCTTGCAGGTGCTGCTTTTCCGCCGATGCCAAGAGGATGAACTTCCATACGGGGTTTGGTTGCAGCAATTGTAGGACATACCTCCAGCATGTGAGCACCGAGAATCATTTCCTCACCTGGAACAAAGTTATAAGTATAGTCTTCCATAAAGGAGGTTCCTTTATTATCGGACATAATCTTCATTACATTTGTAAGTGCTGAGGTCTTCCAATCACCTTCTCCTCCGAAGCCGTAGCCTTGGGACATAAGATCCTGTGCTGCAAGTCCGGGAAGTTGTTTAAGTCCGTGGAGATCTTCAAAAGTGGTGGTAAATGCTCCGGCACCTACCTTGTCAAGTATTGCTTTTATAGCAAGTTGTATTCTCGCCTGCTCTCTAATGGCTTCGAGCTTTTCTCCCTCTTGAGCCTCAGGGGCTATGTCATACTTCGCTTTGTATTCTGATACAAGGGCTTCAACATCTTCTTCTGCAACATTGTTTACCTCATTGACCAGATCTCCTACGGAGTAGGTGTTTACTGACCAGCCTAATTTAATCTGCGCTTCTACCTTGTCGCCTTCGGTTACTGCAACTTCACGCATATTATCCCCGAATCTGACAACCTTGAGCTGACGTCCGTAAATATATCCGACTGCGGTTCTCTGCCAGGCACCAATCCTTTGGCATACCCTTTCATCATTCCAGTAGCCCGCAATAACTTTCCTGGATATCCGCATCCTGGCCCCGATAAAACCATGCTCGCGATCGCCATGAGCCGACTGATTAAGGTTCATGAAGTCCATATCAATGTCATTCCAGGGAAGTTTTTGGTTAAACTGTGTATGAAGATGGAGGAGAGGCTTGTTTAGCTGTGCGAACCCTGCAATCCACATTTTTGATGGTGAGAAGGTATGCATCCAGGTAATAATTCCCGCACAATTCCGATCAACATTCGCAGCTTCCAAAACGCTGGTAATTTCCTCAGGGGTAGTAACTGTAGGCTTATAAACAATTTTATAAGGTATGGAAGCTGTTTCGTTGAATTTTGCTACCATTATCTTTGAGTGCTCTGCGACCTGCCTGAGGGTTTCAGGCCCATATAAGTGCTGACTGCCGGTTATAAACCAAAACTCATAATTATTTGAATTAATCATATACAATTCACTCCTCCTAACCAGTTAAACTTGTATGTACATGTTCTTGATTTAATTGTATTCCCAAACTGTAAAAATATCAATAACATTTTTGCTTTGATTAACAGTTTTTATTATAACCAAACTTTTAATATATAATGTAATGTGATTGGTTCCCGGGTATTATAAGATCATTTGCTGCTTCTGCCGATATAAAAAAACCTGTTGAAAAAGAATACTTATTGCTATATAATTTTTTGTATGAATTGTATGCACAAGTTATTTTTAAAGGGGAAGTTCAATGTTGCAGAATGATACCGGCCAAACAAAGTATGCAAAATTAAAAGATTACATTAAAGAAGAAATTATAATGGGACGGATTAAGCCCGGAGAACAAATTCCTTCTGAGAATACTCTTGCTGAAAAGCTGTCTCTTAGCAGACATACAGTAAGAAAAGCTATATCGATGCTTGTTAATGAAGGATACTTATATACCGAACACGGCAGGGGAACTTTTTGTAAGGATAGAAGTAAAAGCAGAGCTAATTCAAGAAATATTGGAGTAATGACTACTTATATTTCAGAATATATTTTCCCCAGAGTAATTCAGGGGATAGACTCTGTTCTATCGGACAAAGGCTACAGTATTATGCTTAAGAATACCGACAATGATGTTGAAAAAGAAGCGGCATATCTTCAGGAAATTTTGAACAAGGATCTTGAAGGGCTTATTATAGAACCTACTAAGAGCTCGGTATTTTCAAATAATGTAAAATACTATCAGGCGCTTGATGAGCATAACATACCTTATTTATTTATACATGGTGTGTACCAGCAGTTGGAGGACAAGCCTCAAATAGTGCTTAACGATGCCGACGGAATGTATATGGCTGTTAAGTATCTTATAGATCTCGGGCATAAAAATATTATTGGTATCTTTAAGGCTGATGATGTTCAGGGGCTGGAAAGACATAAGGGTTATGCAAGGGCTCTGGCCGAGAACAGTCTTCAGTATAATCCTGATAACGTCATATGGTTTCATACCGAGGATAGAAAGATTAAGCCATACTCAAGTGTTGAAGTAATGCTTAAAGGTGGAAAGAAAATTGACGCTGTTGCCTGCTATAACGACCAGATAGCTTTTGGAATGTATGAGAAGCTGATGGGATTGGGAGTTTCAGTTCCCGGCGATATATCTATCACAGGTTTCGATGACTCTTATTACTCTACAAGCTGTCCTGTAAAGCTGACTACAGTCAGCCATCCGAAGGAGCGTCTTGGAGAAATAGCTGCTCAGACTCTTCTTGAAATGATAGAGAAGCCGGAGTATGCTAAAACCATAATAAAAAAAGTAATAGAACCTGAATTAATCGTAAGGGAATCCTGCATTGAAAGAGATTGAAGAAATTAAATGAAACGCAAAAAAAATAGTGTTAACTTTAAATTTTTAACATTATATAAATTTAGATAGTACGCGAGGACAGCTTGTATCAATGGGTGGCCCGGTTAGAAGTTATTGCTGAAATTGTAGTTGAAGTACAAATATTTCAGCAGGCAAAGTGACAGGACGTCACTTTGATGCAGCACGCCAGACCAGGATGGTCTGGTCACTGCGACGGCTACAAAATATTTGTAGTGAAACGAAACAATTTCAAGCAATAACTTTGGGGGCGAACCATTGATACAAGTTTATCCGGGAGTACTACCAATATAAGAATACAAATATAAATATTTTTTGAGGTGTAATTTTATGTTGCTGAAATCACTTAAAGAAGAGGTACTACAGGCGAATCTTGATCTGCCGAAATACGGTCTTGTCACTTTTACATGGGGAAACGTAAGCGGTGTTGACAGAGAGAAGGGCCTGATGGTTATAAAACCAAGCGGTGTACCATACGAGAAGTTAAAGCTGGAAGATCTTGTTGTTATGGATCTTGAAGGCAATCAGGTTGAGGGGAGTCTCAGACCTTCCTCGGATACTCCTACACATATAGTTCTTTACAACGCATTCAAAGATATAGGCGGAGTTGTTCATACTCATTCTCCCTGGGCAACAAGCTGGGCTCAGGCGGGAAAACCAATCAGACCTATGGGAACCACACATGCTGATTACTTTTATGGCGAAATACCTTGCACAAGAAGGCTGACCCAGGAAGAAATTGAAGGGGAGTACGAAAGGAATACGGGACTTGTAATTGTGGATACCTTTAAGACCTTGAACCCTGTATATATTCCCGGTGTACTTGTTGAGGACCATGCTCCCTTCAGCTGGGGTAAAAACGCTCATGAGGCTGTGCACAATGCAGTTGTCATGGAGGAGGTCGCTAAAATGGCGTTTAATACCAATGTGTTAACAGGAGGCGCCAATAATGATGTTAACCAGTATTTGCTGGATAAGCATTTTATGAGAAAACATGGAGCAAATGCCTACTACGGGCAGAAGTAGACTAAGACAACTAAAATCGTTTTAAAGCCCCAAAGTGCGGCTTCGTCCCGCACTTTGGGGCTTTTGCATATGTGTAATGCTTACAAACTAAAACTAATCTGAATTTAATACAACTTATATTATTATAATATTAATGTTTTCCCGTTTGTATCGTTATGTTTTGAAAAGGTTAATCGGAGATAAACTAATACATATTTATAGGTTATAAGGAGATATGTATGGAGCAACCAAAAAGAATTAGAATAGCACTCCTCTGCACACAGATGATATTGGTGGCAATGATACTTCCTTCAACAGGACTGGCATTACCAAGACTAAAGGAGGAATTCGGGCTTACTGCTGTGCAGCAAGGCGGGTTGGTAAGTATTCAGTATATCGGGTTTACTCTTGCAGTTCTACTTGGAGGTACACTTTTTGAGAGGTTCCGGAAAATAAGAATTCTTAGCATTGGTTTCGGAATACTTGGTATAGCTGCGATTATATTCGGAGGAACAATAAATTATTGGATGACAGTTATAGGGGTTCTGCTTATTGGTGCCTTTGGAAGTATTGCACAGAATGGGATAACAACCCTTGGAACGAATTTGGATATTAAAAATTCAGAGAAAAACAACGCATTTATTCAGCTGTTCTTTACAGTCGGAGCAGTGCTGACGCCTACACTTCTGCTTATATTTACCATATGGCTGGATCAGTGGCGGCCGACCTATTATATTGTGGGTGTTGGCTGTATTGTTATCGCATTGATAACAATGAGGTATAAAGAAGAAGCAGGAGATAAAAATTTAAATAAAGACAACTATTCGGTTTATGTTAAAGCCCTTAAAACACCTTCCTATTTAATTGCTCCTATTGCATTGTTTCTTTACGTTGGAGCTGAGATTGGGATTTGGGGCTTTGCTCCGGTCTTTTTTGAAAATCAGGGCTACGGAAAGATCTCCGGAATTATGGCCAGCGTCCTTATTTGGATTTCAATGCTTATTGGAAGAACAATATCTGTGAGGCTGCTCAAAAAGTTTGATATGATTCTTATCCTTATAGCTAACGGCATTTTGGCTACCGTTTCGCTTATTTTTGTAATATATTCAGGTCAAACGGCTTCGATAATATGGATTAGTATAGCAGGGTTTGCCTGCTCGCCTTTTTATCCTTTTCTTGTAAACTGGATGACAAGGCTTACAGGGGAGACAAACAGCAGTGCCCTGGCTTTGACCATGGCCTTTGGGTCAATGGGCGCAGTTGTTGTTGGTTGGGTTTCCGGATTGGTAGTAGATAGTTATGGTGCCAGATATGTAACTGCTGTACCGGCTCTATCATTGATACTGGTGATATTGACTCTTATAGTTTTTAGAAAAAGAAGAGCAGAATAATAAAAGTATATTTGTATATTGACTAAATTGGAAAACAAAGGTATAGTATATAACAATAAATCATATTAATCTTATAATAATAGTAGGATATAACAGGAGGTGGCCTATGAGCCGTAAATTAAGCTTTGACACATTACAGGTCCATGCCGGACAGGAAGTGGACCCTACTACCAGATCAAGAGCTGTTCCCATATACCAGACTACATCTTATGTATTTGAGGATGCTAATAACGCTGCGGATTTGTTCAGTCTTAAAGCAGCAGGAAATATTTACACAAGAATAATGAACCCTACAAATGATGTTTTTGAAAAAAGAATAGCAGCATTGGAAGGTGGATCAGCTGCATTAGCTGTAGCTTCCGGTTCAGCGGCAATTACCTATTCCATACTGAATGTTGCCGGTGCAGGCGATAATATAGTAGCTGCAAACACATTATACGGCGGTACTTATAACCTTTTTGCAGTCACACTTCCAAGATACGGGGTTAACACAACCTTTGTAAATCCTGATGAAGTTGAAAACTTTCAGAAAGCAATAGATGAAAAAACTAAAGCCATATATATAGAATCCATAGGAAATCCTAATGCAAACATAATAGATATTGAAGCAGTAGCAGACATTGCCCATAAGAACGGAATTCCCCTTATAGTTGACAATACCTTTGGAACCCCATACCTTGTAAGACCTATAGAATTTGGCGCCGATGTAGTTGTTCACTCTGCAACAAAATTTATCGGAGGACACGGAACTTCAATTGGTGGAGTAATTGTGGACGGGGGGAACTTTGATTATGCGGCCAGCGGTAAGTTCCCGGGCTTTACCCAGCCTGACGAAAGCTATCATGGGGTGGTGTATTCACAACTTGGAAGTGTTGCTTTTGTAACAAAAACCAGAGTTCAGCTTTTAAGAGACACAGGTGCCTCAATAAGCCCCTTCAATTCATTCTTGTTTATTCAGGGACTTGAAACCTTGTCCTTGAGAGTTGAAAGACACGTAAGCAACTCCAAAAAAATTGCTGAACATCTTGAAAACCATCCAAAGGTGGAATGGGTAAATTACCCTAGCCTCAAGAGTAACAAGTATTATGAACTTGCGCAGAAATACACACCTAAGGGAGCCGGATCAATATTTACCTTTGGTATAAAGGGAGGAGCAGAAGAGGCGAAGAAGTTTATTGACAGTCTTGAAATATTCTCACTTCTTGCAAACGTAGCAGATGCCAAGTCCCTTGTAATACATCCTGCTACAACTACCCATTCCCAGCTTTCGGAACAAGGACTAGCCGAATCGGGAATAACACCGAATACAATCCGCCTTTCAGTTGGTATAGAAGATGCGGACGATCTTATCTACGACCTCGATCAGGCTCTGGATAAAATTTAGTTATTATCTGCTTTACTATTAAATAGTTTGGATAGTTAAAAAGATATCTGTGTTACAAAGATATCTGTGTTACAAAGATATCTGTGTTAGAAAGATATCTGTAATAGAAAGATATCTGCTAAAAAAATATGTTAAAAACCAATGAGGATTTATTTTAAAGGGAGTGCTTCTGCACTTCCTTTTAATATCCCAAAATAACCTTTTCAGTTGACATTTTAGTTGTTAAATATATAATTTATATCATTAGTTAATTAACTGTGGTAAAAATAGTTTTCTTTTTACAGGTATAATAATTGCATGCGTTCTTATCCGGCTCACGGTAAGTACGATCCAGAATTATTTTGTGAGCCGGAAAGGCCAATGGTACTAAATATGCCAATAAGAATACCAGACAACTTACCTGCAGCTGAAATATTAAATAATGAAAACATATTTGTCATGTTTGAGGACCGTGCATATCATCAGGATATAAGGCCGCTTAAGATAGTCATACTAAATCTGATGCCAACAAAAATAACTACTGAAACCCAATTGCTCAGATTAATAGGAAATACCCCGCTGCAGATAGAGACAGTTTTATTGTATCCTGCCTCACATATTCCGAAGAATACTCCTGAACAGCACCTGATGGAGTTCTATAAAACCTTTGATGAAATAAGAGATGAACATTTTGATGGTCTGATTATAACCGGTGCCCCGGTTGAGCAATTGCCCTACGAACAGGTAAATTATTGGGAGGAGCTTACCCGAATCATGGACTGGAGTCTGACAAATGTGTATTCTACCCTGCATATTTGCTGGGGCGCTCAAGCCGGACTCTACTACCATTACGGTGTTCCCAAGTACGATCTTAATAAAAAAATGTTTGGAGTATATCCCCATAATAAAACTAAAGATCATGTTAAGCTTCTGAGAGGTTTTGATGATGTTTTTTATGTGCCCCACTCTAGATACACCGGGGTAAGAAGGGAAGATATCTGCAATATTGAAGAACTTGAAATCCTGTCGGAGTCAGAGGAAGCCGGAATTTATCTGGTGGCTTCAAAGGACGGCAGACACATTTTTGCCACAGGACACAGTGAATATGATCCGCTTACACTTAAGGCCGAATATGTGAGGGATGTTGAAAAGGGACTGGATATTGAAGTTCCAAAGAATTATTTTCCTGAGGATGATCCGCTAAGGCAGCCTATAGTAAGATGGAGAGGCCACGGAAACCTTTTATTCCTGAACTGGCTAAACTATTATGTCTACCAGGAAACTCCTTACGATTTAACAAAGTTGGGAAAGTAAATAAGCGCTATAGCACTTATTGAAACCTATGAGCACCTAAAAGTTATAACAATCCATATCTGTTTCGTGGGGGTGTCCGTTATCCCCTCAGGTTCCCGGACACCCGGTTAGAGCAGTTATTACGACATTGATTGCTGTGCCAGGGGGAGGACCGGTACAGGATGGGGATGGGGTAGCAGTCTTTATGGGTGCTCATAGGGTAGATAGATTTAACTCTATCTACTTTACATAATATTAATAAACCTGACGATATGTTACTATTTCAGGTCACAATTTCCCCTGATTTTTTGAATACTCCTGCTGACAGCATCCTTGGAATTTCCCCAGGGAGCATCGTTAAATCTATAATCAAACTTTTTAGTAAACCAGTCCACTTCCTTTTCAATACGTTCCATATTTGACATCTGAAGCTCCATGAGGTTTCGTGTAAAAATGGCTGTCTCGTTGGTATTGAGATATTTCTTTGTAGAGGCCAGAAGCTGCTTTAAATGCTTAAGACAAAAACCCTTTTTTGAGTGGAATTTCTCTCTGAATTCAGGTTCCTTAAAATAAAGATAAAAAACAACATCTATATATCTATCCATGGTGTGCTCCAGTTTACTGCAGATAGCACAATTTTTTTCGATGCTGTCCAGCTGTGAAACAAGCTCGGTAACAAGCTTTTCAGTTTCAGAGGGCTTAGAGGAAAGCTTGTTTGACAAATTCTTTACAAGACCTGCCGAAGCATCTTTTTCCAATAAAGGAGCTTTGCTTTCAAACAGCTTTTTCATAGCAGAGTTTTTTTCCTGCAAAAAGGTATCAATCATCAGAGCCAGCCCCAGACGATTTGCCTGTTTGTTGAACATTGCCTGAAAATGCTCTTTGCAAAAGCCCAGTTCATTGGTTTCCTGACGTTTGTCAGGCTCCATCAGGGCTGGCCCAAGGGCATAGTCCACACCCTCATCCTCAAGTTTTTTTTCCAGCACGCACAGAGGACATTCGCAGTCCACTGAAAATGCATCAGTAACAGGTATTGTATAAATTTTTTCCTTCATAAAATGTGATTCTCCTACAAGTATTTTAAGACAGTATTATTTTACATTTACCAGAGTTGTTTAAATATATTACAATAATGAATTATACCACTTTATTCACAGTTCTGGAAACGGTTATTTAGATTGGTTCAACTAGGTTGTTAATGGGTAAAAGCATAATACATGTTCAAGATGAAAGGGTAAATAAGATGAATTACAAGGGTTATTCTCTGGAAGAAAGGGATAATTGTCTAAAGATAAGAAATATAAAGGACTTCAGCCTTACGCATATATTTGAATGCGGACAGTGTTTCAGATGGGTACGGCAGCAAGATGGAAGTTTTAAAGGAATTGTAAAAGGAAAGACTGTAACTGTCAGTTTTGATGGTGAGACTCTGTCTATGGAGAACTCGACAGTGGAGGACTTTATTGATATTTGGTTTAACTATTTTGACCTGGGTACAGACTACTCAAAGATAAAGTCGCTGCTTGAAAAAGATGAAACTATGCACGAAGCAATAAAAACAGGGTACGGTATTAGACTACTCAGGCAGGATTTCTGGGAGATGCTTATTTCATTTATAATATCAGCTAATAACATGATCCCAAGAATTATGAAAATAGTTGAAACACTTTCTGTGATGAAGGGTGAGTGTATAGACAGGGAAAACTCCGTCTTTAGCTTCCCGGCTGCTGAAGCAATTGCAGCATCAACACTGGAAGACATTCAACAGTGCAGAGCGGGCTTCAGATGTAAATACATACATCAGACTTCCCAACTTATAGCAAATGGCAATATCACAAGGGATAAGCTTTTGAATATGACAACCGAAGAGGCAAGAAAGGAATTGGTGGCTCTGCCCGGTGTTGGTCCAAAGGTAGCAGATTGTATCCTGCTCTTCAGCGGTATAAAATATGATGTATTTCCTACCGACGTCTGGGTTAAGAGGGTAATGGAGGAGTTGTATATAAAAAAAGAAGCAAGTCTTAAGGATATACAACAGTATGCCCGGGATAGATTTGGAGATTTGTCAGGTTACGCACAGCAATATCTTTTCTACCATGCAAGGCTTAATAAAATAGGTACCAACTCAAAAAAGAAGTAATTAGAAGTAATTATATGATCATTGGCATGAAATTCGTTATTCTCCGAGGGAACTTTTTACCTTACGATTCTATATTATGTAGTATGACAGCTGGGTATAGGCATAGGTAAAATTTAAGCAGATGGAGAGATGATAGATTATGAAATGCATCGTAATGTTAGAAACGGGAAATTATGTATATAAATTGGAATCTGCTCTTGAAAGGAAGGGCTATAAATTTGATATAGTATCTACTCCATGCAGTGTTGCTAGAGGTGGCTGCGGTTTGTGCCTTAAATTTCCAGAAGAGTATCTGCCGATCGTAAGAAATGAGGCAATCGAGTGTAATACGCCTATCAAAGCCATTTACAGGATTATTCCGGGCTTTGCAAGAAATCGGTATCAAAGAATATAGAAAAGAGATTAATTATAAGAAAGATAACAGCAGATAGTGGGCGATAGATTGGATTAATAAAATCAATAAATATTTTACATTGCCTTTTGCAGGTGCTATAATAGGGCCATAGAGCAGTAAACAATAGTATTTGAGTAATATCAAACTATTTATTGCAAAGTAAATAAGGTATCCTGAAATGAGCGAGTAAAACCTTTATTTTGAACCTACATCTGTAATAAGGGAGTCTGCTGTTTGATATTCTATGTCAGGCCTTGATTAATTCCGACACACGGCGCGAACGTTGTGCAACGGCGAAGGAAGACTGAAGATATCACCGGGACACCCACCTAGCTTGGGCTAGGTGCCAAAATACTGGGGACGCCATTTTGGGAATTTACTTAAAAAGCACAGGGGCAGAAATGCCCCTTCGCTTTGCCCAAAAATCTTGACTCAGTTCGTATTTACATAGAAATTTAAAACTGTTAAAATGTCTATAACGAGGGCGAAGGTCGAATGTATCAGGTTTTTTTATACTGAATATAATATAAAAGAAATTATGCTGCAAACGGAGTTGTTTGTAACGATATATGTAAAGGAAGAAACTATGGGGAGATTACTCGATGATGCCAGATTAATAGCAAGCCGGGACCCGGCTGCCAAAAGTACGCTTGAGGTGATATTGCTTTACCCTGGTTTCCATGCACTTGTTTACCACAAGTTCGCACACTGGTTTTACAAGAAAAAAAGGTTCTTTATTGCCAGATTCCTTTCACAATTTGCCAGGCATTTTACCGGTATAGAGATTCATCCCGGGGCAAAAATAGGCAGAGGTTTGTTTATTGATCACGGAATGGGTGTTGTTATAGGTGAATCAGCTGAAATCGGAGATAACTGCACAATTTATCATGGCGTTACTCTTGGAGGAACCGGTAAAGACAAAGGGGCAAAGCGTCACCCCACTATAGGAGATAATGTTCTCATAGGGGCGGGAGCTAAGGTTCTCGGACCGTTTAAAATTGGGGATAATTCAACTATTGGCGCTAATACATTTGTGGCTTTTGAAGTTGAGCCCTACTCAACAGTTGTCGGAGTTAAGGGCAGAATCGTTAAAAAGGGTAATCAAAGAGTTGTGGCATCACCATCCGAAACACTTGACCAGATACATATGCCAGACCCGATTTCACAGGATATTTGCAGACTGGAAAGCAGAATTCAGCATTTTGAACAGCAATGCTGCGTAACTAACGACAGCAGTATTTGTCATAAGAGAGGCAATGAAGGTCAAAAGAATAGCGATAAGCTGCAAAAGGATAGTGAAAGTAAGTAAGGCGTTAGTAAAACGTTTGAAAACAAGCGATTTTAAGCTTAAAAGCAAATGCTTTTATACTTTTGAAACGAGAAAATATAGATAGTTACCGCGTGTTGACACGGGGATGGAGGGCAAGGATGAAGGTTTATAATACACTGTCAAGAAAAAAGGAAGATTTTAAGCCGCTGAGCGGCAACGAAGTAAGGATATATTCATGTGGTCCGACGGTATATAATTATGCTCACATCGGTAACCTGAGAACATATGTATTTATGGATATGCTCAGAAGAGTTCTGGAATATAACGGCTACTCCCTCAAGCATGTTATGAATATAACGGATGTAGGTCACCTGGTATCTGATGAGGATGACGGAGAAGACAAGATGCTTAAGGGTGCCCGTGAGCAGAAGAAAACTCCTTGGGAAATAGCAGATTTCTATACTGATGTTTTTATGAAAGATATAACGTCACTTAATATCGAGGTACCTGAAATAATATCAAAAGCAACTGAGCATATTTCCGAAATGCTTGATTTTGTTAATGGTCTTGTAGATAAAGGCTATGGCTACGAAACCAGCGACGGTATTTATTTTGATATACAGAAATTTAGTGAATACGGTAAGCTGTCAAGAGCAAATCTTGAGGAACAGTTGGCCGGTGCAAGGGTCGAAGTAAATGAGGAAAAACGTCATCCTGCAGACTTTGCACTTTGGAAGAAGGCTCCTAAGGAGCATATAATGCAGTGGCCGAGCTCCTGGGGAATGGGTTACCCGGGTTGGCATATAGAGTGTTCTGCAATGGGCAGAAAGTATCTTGGGGATGTATTTGACATTCACACGGGCGGAGTCGATCATATTCCTGTACATCATGAGAATGAGATAGCTCAATCGGAAGCACTTCTAGGAAAACCTGCGGTTAATTACTGGATGCACGGTGAGTTCATGATGGTTAATAACGGCAAAATGTCCAAGAGTCTTGGCAACACTTATACCATTGCAGATTTGAAAAATAAGGGTTTTAATCCGCTTGCTTTCAGGTATATGTGCTTGAATGCTCATTACAGAAACAAGCTCAACTTTACCTGGGAGGTAATGCAGTCTGCACAGGTATCCTATGACAGATTTGTTGAGGGGGTTCTGGCGCATAAAGACGGAGCAGATAAAGTTGATGAAGCTGTGATAAATGAATTCCAGAGTGATTTTGAAGAAGCTATCAACGACGACCTGAATATCCCGAAGGCGTTGGGAATTGCATGGAATGCTGTAAGATATGGTAAGAAGTCACAGCAAATATTTGAGCTTCTTAACCGTATGAATAAAATATTTGGCTTTGATTTTAACAGAAAGAAGACAGAGGAAGACGGTCCTGAAATAAGTCCTGAAGTTCAGAAGCTTGTTGAGGAAAGACAGCAGGCTAGAGCCGAAAAGAATTGGAAACGTTCCGATGAAATCAGAGATGAACTAAAAGCTATGGGAATTGTGGTTGAAGATACTGCAAACGGCCCTAAGGTTAAGTTCGTTCAATAATATATAGTAAATAATAAATAAACGATAAATCAAAGTTAAACCAAACGAAATAAGTAAGTGCACTCCGGATGTTAGCTCAATTAAACTAATATCCGGCGGTGCACTTTTTTACTGGAATGGCAATACCTATACTGGTCTTAGATATGTAATGCAGCAACAGACTGACGGCAAGTAATTCCGCAAATAGTCAAGTAATTCCACTAATATAAATAAATCAATAACATGCAGTTTATCCATCACATATTATAAAAATGTGATATATCGCGCAATGAAAAATAAAAGTTTTGGGGAAGGTGGATTTCATTGAATAAACTGCAGGAATTTCTAGCTATAATTAATTCAAAAATCGGAGCGGGATACGTTTACGGAGGTCAGAATGCTGAACCCTTGACAAAGGACGCCTTGAACAGACTGGTAAACACCTTTGGCAGATCATATTACTATTATAATAATTATTCGGCTGAAAAGTGGATAGGGTATCAATACTATGACTGCTCTGGTCTTATAGTGAATGCCCTAAGGCGAATGGAGCTTATACCAATGATTGCTGACTATTCGGCGCAGAGCATATACTCGGTTTTGTGCAGACCGGTCAGCAAGAGTCAGCTCAGACCCGGAGATATCTGCTTCAGAGATACACAAAGCAACGGTATTGTGCACTGCGGTGTATATACCGGGGGAGGTAGAGTAACACATGCCAGAGGTACTTTCTATGGAGTTGTAAACACTCTGCTTTTTGATTCGTTTAATTCTTTCGGCAGACTTAATTACTTTGCCGGGGATTATGTAAATACTGATGTTAAATTTGAAACAGCAGTAAAAATTATCCCGACTGAAACAAATGTTTATGATATACCTGATGAAACTTCCGAGGTAATTCAAAAGCTGAACGCGGGGAGTTCGGTGAACGTACAAGCAGCTCTCAGCGGTAACTGGCAGCTTGTTTCACTATCACTAAGGTCGGGCTATATAAAGGTTAAAGCAATGACGGATAATGATAGTCTCGGTCAGGCGCTGGAGCTTATAAGTGAAAAGGCGGGAATCAATAAAGACTACTGGTATAGGCAGGCAATGAATATCAAGTATCTGGATTTGTGCTTTATAAGAATCGCAGAGGCCTTCGGCGGCTTACCTAAAAAAACGGAGTAGAGTATATAAAAAAATCACTATAAGGTTATCACATAATTGCCGTGAAAAGGGTTATGGCATTAACAATTTGCCCGCAATAGTTTGGGCATGATATACTAAGATTGACATAAGTGTTAACCCACATCAAGCTCAGGATTAGAGCTTGATGTATGACATAGGATATATGAAATTTTAACTATAAAATATTGTTGGACTGGAGAGAAAAACATTATGATAAAGCTTATTTCATGGAATGTAAATGGCCTAAGGGCGTGTATGGACAAAGGTTTTATGGAGTTCTTCCGGCAAACTGACCCAGATATTTTTTGTGTACAGGAGACTAAACTTCAGGAGGGACAAATTGAGCTGGAAATTGAAGGCTATCACCAGTTCTGGAATTATGCAGTCAAAAAAGGCTATTCAGGTACAGCAGTTTTTACCAGAATAAAGCCTGTGGCCTCCTCTTGCGGGATAGGTGCTGAAGAGCACGACAATGAAGGACGCGTAATTACCTTGGAATTTGAAAGCTTCTACCTGGTCAATGTCTATACCCCAAATTCCAAAAGAGAATTGGAAAGACTTGATTACAGAATGAAATGGGAGGATGACTTCAGGGCTTATCTCAAGCAGCTGGAGCAAAAAAAGCCTGTAGTCCTTTGCGGGGACTTAAATGTTGCTCACAAGGAGATAGATTTGAAAAATCCCAAGTCAAACCGTACCAGTGCAGGATTTACCGATCAGGAAAGGGAGAAGTTTTCCCAGCTGCTTGATAATGGTTTTGTTGATACCTTCAGAGCTATTTATCCAGACAAAACAGATGCTTATACCTGGTGGTCATACATGTTCAAAGCCAGAGAAAAGAATGCAGGCTGGAGAATTGACTATTTCTGTGTATCGGAGTGCGTTAAGGACAAAATAAATGATGCTTACATTTATTCAGAAACCATGGGCTCAGATCATTGCCCTGTGGGTCTGGAGATCGAACTTTAATTACAGAATTTCTACTGATAATTTTATACACATCGTGGATAAGCCTATTTTAAATATATACACAGATTAGTCCACATTATCCACAGAAAACCTGTCCACATTATGAATAAATTGTGGAAAAACAAGAGATTATCAATAATATAAGTAATTGAAGTTAAATTTGAGCTTTTATGTCTGTGGATAAGTAAGGTAACTCTTATTCAACTGATAATATGTTTTTTATTTGATATGAAATTACTTTAGTGTATAATAGCAATAGTTAAATACAGGCTATCAGTATCAAAAGAGATGTAATTTGAAAAGTGATTTGGAGATAATAAATGTTTGAAGACGTTTTTGGAAAAATACGTGGGGATTTCAGCATAAAGCCTATGGAGGTTATGAACCTGCAGCCTTTGGTGCTTGCATATATTGGAGATGCTGTTTATGAAGCATATATCCGTACCATGCTGGTTGTAAATAAGAAAACAAATGTAAATATGCTTCATAAAATGTCAGTAAAATATGTTAAGGCAAAATCGCAATCTGACACGGTTAAGCGGATAATGGACAAGCTGACGCAAGACGAGCAGGATGTGGTAAGAAGAGGACGGAATGCAAAGTCTGTTACGGTTCCCAAACATGCGGAAATAACTGATTATCGGTATTCAACAGGCTATGAAGCGTTAATCGGCTATTTATATCTTACAAATCAAGCCGAGAGACTATTGGAGATATTGAGAATATCAGTAGAGGAAACTACTGAGGGTATTGAGGCAGATAATGATAAACCGTCTCATGATACAGCTGAATAAATTTTCAACGTGAAAATATATTATTATGTCGCTGCAGAGCAGCGGAATGGAGATTATAATGGCAGGAGAAAGAAAAGGAAATTATACACGCGGAGATAAAAGAGGAGCTTTTGGTGATAGAAAAAACCCAAGGATGGACGCCGATAAAAGAAACTCATTTGGAAAAGGTCCGAGACCCGAAAGGAAGAAGGCTGATTTTATTCCGGAAAAAAGAGCGCCCAAAGATCGGGTCCTGAAAGAGCCGAATTTGGATACTGAAGTAATAGAGGAAGCTCCTAATGACAATGATAAGCTTGAAGGCAGAAACTCTGTTCTGGAGGCTTTAAAGGCCAACAGGACAATAAATAAACTGTTTGTAGTAAAGGGTGAGCGCGAAGGCTCAATTCGCCAGATAGTAGCAATGGCCAGACAAAAAGGTATTATCGTAACAGAGGTAGAGAAAAGCGCTCTGGACAGTATGTCTTCCGCAAGATCACATCAGGGAGTCATTGCATTTGTAGCCGTTAAGGAGTATGTTGAAGTTGATGACATACTACAGGCTGCGCAGGCAAAGGGTCAGCCTCCCTTTATAATTATATTGGACGAAATAACTGATCCCCATAACTTTGGTGCAATTCTCAGAACTGCCAATGCTGTTGGAGCTCATGGTGTAATTATTCCGAAAAGAAGAGCTATAGGGCTCACCTCTGCGGTTTCAAAAGCGTCAGCAGGTGCTGTGGAATATGTTCCAGTATCCAGGGTAACAAATATTTCCCAGACAATAGAATATCTTAAGAAGAATAACATTTGGGTCATAGGTACTGATGCAACAGGAGAAAAGGCATTTTACGAGAGCGATTTGAAAGGTCCTATTGCCCTTGTCGTAGGCAGCGAAGGCGAAGGAATGGGAAAACTCGTTCGTGAAAAATGTGACTTTATTGTGAATATTCCTATGTTGGGGGAAATAAGCTCATTGAATGCTTCAGTAGCTGCAGCAATTGTAATGTATGAAATTTTAAAGCAAAGAGGTAAATAATAAGAGCCGGGTTCAAGAAAACTTGAATCCGGTTTTTTCTACGTTGTGGAGCGATACCGATTAATTTAACCTCTATGAACGTTAGGAAACTGCTTTAGGTAAGTAAAGCTTGACACAACTAGGGCAGCATCATATAATTTAATATGAGTTTCTATCTCTATTCTTACCATTCTTTAACAAGCCGAAAAAGTGGGGGCAACTGAATTGAAAACTAACGTTAGGGCTGAGGTCTATCAATCTTATACCGGGATGATAGACGAGGATGTAATACATGAGGCAAAGGCTGGTAATGAAAAAGCGCTGGAGTATCTTATTAATAAGTACAAAAGCTTTGTCCGGGCAAAGGCAAGGACATACTTTCTCATTGGGGCTGACCGCGAAGACATTATTCAAGAAGGTATGATTGGATTGTTTAAAGCAATCAGAGACTATAAAGGGGACAAGCTGTCTTCCTTCAGAGCCTTTGCAGAGCTTTGCATAACACGCCAGATTATTACTGCTATAAAAACGGCGACAAGACAAAAGCATATACCTCTTAATTCCTATGTATCGTTGAACAAGCCCATATTCGACGAAGAATCGGACAGAACTCTTATGGATGTTATCAGCGAAGAAAGTATCAGCGACCCTGAGGAGCTTCTAATAAACAGAGAGGAATTTCTTGGTATAGAAAACAAGATGGGTGAGATACTAAGCTCTCTGGAATGGGAAGTTCTGACCTCTTATCTGGAAGGGAAATCCTACCAGGAGATTGCGGAAGATCTGGATAGACATGTGAAGTCAATTGATAATGCGCTACAGCGAGTAAAACGTAAATTGGAGAAATATCTAGAAGAACAAAAAGCATAATCTTAATAAACGGGCTAAAATGCTACTGGACGAAGGATTAAAAAACATGCTATAATACCCTAGTCCATTAGCCTGCTGCATATAATGCGGGTGTAGTTCAATGGCAGAACATCAGCTTCCCAAGCTGATTGCGTGGGTTCGATTCCCATCACCCGCTCCAGTATTACCTTTGAAGTTTGTGAAGCAGTATCCTGATTAGGTTTCGCAATTTATCAGGAATTGAACCCGAGAGGGCTCGAACCGGAGACGCGGGCGTGATTCCCATCACCCGCACCAAAAAACTTTATATGCTCCCATAGCTCAGTTGGCAGAGCGCATCCATGGTAAGGATGAGGTCTCCAGTTCGAATCTGGATGGGAGCTCCACTAAAATGAAGGCTTCCGAGATTTTAAATCTCGGGAGTTTTTTGCTTTGACAGAAATTTGGACAGAAATAGCGTTTTATTATCCACCTCATATTTAAAATGTGAAATAAATACAAAAAAATATATAACAAATTATCTAAATAATGTATTATATATAATATATTACAATATTTTTAGAAGTTTTAATGCTTAATCAAGTCAGTGAGCAGATGAAAAGAGATAAAATATTGCAATGATTTCATATAAAAAGTTCAACTTGTTTTTGTACTATCTTCTTAAAAATTAAATATTAAATTATTAACAAAGCTGGTATGGATGACCAGTTGAATAGGGGTTGAGTTTTATACCAAAGAAATTTCATTATTTTATATAAAATATGTATATGAAGCCAAAAATTTCTTTGAGATAAGCTACCTGAACAACACGCGATTTTTATGGCAGAGATAATACAAGACTCAAAAGGTCTATATTCTCAATGCAAAACCACAAAATACAAGAAGAACAATATTTCTAGAGAGATGGTTTTACGAAATGAAATGAAAATTTAAGTACATTAAGGGAGTAGATAAATGTATAAATTATTTGGTAAGAATAGGAGTATGAGGTACCTGTTTTTAAGTTTAAATCTATTAATAGTTATTTCTCTTACAGGCTGCTTTTTTATCCCAAAGGAAGAGGAAGTACTTGCTCCGCCGTTGAAAGCGCAGGTGAAGATTACATATGATTTCACAGAAGTAGCCAAAGGCACCATTGAGCAGAATGTTCATTGCACCGGTTACCTTGTTTCGGTTCAGCAAAGGGATATTTCTTTCGAAAATCAGAATGGAAGACTGAAAGAGGTACATGTACAATTGGGCAGCAAGGTAAAGAAAGGACAGCTTCTGGCCGAGCTGCACACCGATAACCTTGAAAATCAGATTAAGCAGCAGGAGATTAATCTCAAGAAAGCTCAGTGGTCTTATGATGAATTGAAAACCAATGAAGAAAAAGATATGGCTTTACTGGTTATACAGAGAGATAAACTGAAGAGGCAGCTTGCTTTCATGAGCAGCCTGACAGAAGCGTATTCACAGGAAGATATAAAAATAGCCAAGGAGCAGCTTGAAGAGCAGGAGATACATATAAAAAATACAACGGCTACTTATGAAATAAACAAAAAGAAAGCCGAAGGTGATATTGAATTGAATAGACTTCAGCTGGAAAGTCTTAAGCAAAATCTTAACAACTCAAAACTTATATCTCCCATAGATGGAACAGTTGATTATATAATCGATGCAAAAGCAGGCGTTTTCATAGAACCATACAAAACCGTAGTCCGGGTGGCCGATCCTCACGACCTGCAGATTCAGTTTATGGGTGAAAAGGTGAGTTATTTTGAACTTGGAATGAAACCTCAGATAGAAATCAGCGGAAGCAATTTTGAAGGTTTGGTTGTAGCCACTCCATCAAACATGCCTGAAGATGCCGATGAAAAGACCAGAAATTCTATCAGGATCCAAGTGAATAATATGCCGGACAGCTTTAGAATTGGAGAATCTGCCGAAATAAACCTGGTTCTGGTAAAAAAAGAAGATGTAATTGTAATACCGAAAAACCTGTTGCATAAGGTGGGCTTGCGGAATTTTGTATATGTGCTGGATAACAATATCAGAAAAGAATATGATGTTGAGCTAGGAATAGAAAGTGCAACCGAAGTTGAGGTGATCAAGGGGATTTCAGTAGGCCAGAAGCTCATTAAGGACTAAGGGGACAAAATATGTTACTGATAGCAATCAAAAAAATGTTGAGTAATAAATGGATACTTTTATGCACCCTTATAGGTTCAATTATCATGGCTGCCATGTTAAGCAGTATACCAATTTACACTGAAGGCATTCTGCAAAGAGTGCTGACGAGGGATCTGGAAATTTCTCAGCAGGATACAAATAATTTTCCCGGAGGATATTTGATTGAATACGATGGAGTGTTTCCAAACACAGCCGGCAATATGTCCTTTGATTCCTTTGACAACAAAATATCGAAGATAGTTTTTAAAAGTATCGAACTTCCTGTTCTCTCACAATGCAAGTATATTGATGTTGGCACAGGGCGAATAAAAATGGAAGAGAATAAAAAAGTTGCTGATGCCAGGATTTCAGCTCTCTATGATATAAAAGATCATATAAAGATTGTTAACGGACGGATATTCTCTGATAAAAAGGTGGATGGAATATACGAGGTCATCGCATCTGAGGAAGCCATGAAAGTACTTGGGTTAACTCTGAATAAAGTGTATAGCGTATCATATAAAAAAGATGCTTCACCTAATTTCAAAATAAAAATAGTTGGCTTATACAGTTATAAAAATGAAAACGATCCTTATTGGTTTAATGGCATTAGCTCGTATAGAGAAGCAATATTAATGGATTTTGAATTATTGTCCAAAGTATTTGTGTCCACAGAAAAAGCCAATATAAAAAATACCAAATGGTATGTTGCTTATGATTACCACAAACTCGAGTTGAGTAATTTGCCTGCAATTCTGGAAACGCTGGATGCTCATGCTCAATGGTTTGAAAAAAACAAGCTGTACCTTGATTATAAGTTTTTTGCTAAGCCTATCATGGAGAAATATGATCAAAGGGCGGATGTACTTAAAACCACACTTTTGATACTTCAAGTCCCTATTTTGATTTTATTAGGGTTCTACTCATTTATGGTATCCAGGCTGAAGGTGGATTTTGAAAGTAATGAAATAGCAGTTTTAAAAAGCAGAGGAGGGAGCAGATCCCTTATCTTTTCAATTTATCTGCTGGAATGTTTTCTTATAAGCGTGATCAGCATTATAATCGGACCTATTCTCGGATTATATATGTGTAAAATCATCGGCGCCTCAAACGGTTTTCTGGAATTTGTCCAAAGGGCTGCTCTACCGTTATCACTGGGACCTAAAGCATATCTATATGCACTTGCGGGCATTTTAATAAGCACAGTATCATTGCTGATTCCTATAATTATATCTTCTCAGACAAGTATTGTTTTGTATAAACAAAAGAAATCCAGAGGTAAAAAAATAATTTTTTGGAAAAAGTACTTTATTGACTTTATTCTGGTAGCTGTAGCTATTTACGGGTTATTGACCTATAAAAGACAGCAGAAAGTTCTTTTTATCAGCGGGCTGAAGGGAAATGATCTGGGAATCGATCCTCTGCTGTTTTTGATATCGGTAATATTTATTTTTGGTTGCGGTTTAATAGTATTGAGGGTGTTTCCATATATAATAAATCTTATATTTCTAACTGGCAGGAAGGCATGGAGTTCTGTTATGTACGCAACCTTTATAGGAGTTGGCAGAACCTCCGGCAAAGAGCAGTTTACAATGATTTTCATTATTCTAACAATTTCGATCGGGCTTTTCAGTGCAAGTTCGGCAAGAACTATAAATAAGAATACTGAAGAAAAAGTTAAGTACCAAATAGGTGCAGATATAGTGGTCAAAGGCCACTGGACCAGTAATCGCGTCAGAGGGACAGGGGGACTGGGACAACCACCTGACAGCACAGGATTACAGCTTACCGAAGATCTTGTCTACGATGAGCCTCCTTTTGATAGTTATACTAAACTGCAAGGTGTCCAATCGGTAACAAAAGTATTCAGAGAAGAAAACGCAGAAGCTATCATAGGAAATTCCGATCTTTCTCAAGTATCGCTTTTAGGTATTATTCCCGAAGAATTCGGCAAAACCGCGTGGTTTAAAAATAAACTTCTTCCATACCATTGGTATGAGTATTTAAACCTGATGACAGATTCACCCACTGCTGTATTGGTTTCTAAAGCTTTTAAGGATAATTTGAAAGCTGAAGAGGGAGATACAATAACAATCCGATGGGGTGAACAAAAGGATATTACCGTAGTTATCTATGCATTCGTGGACTATTGGACTTCTCTGAATCCAAATAAAAAGGTAGAGGATAAACCTTCACCTTACTTTATAGTTGCTAACCTTGATTACATACATGCTGTCCGTTCTGTAGAACCTTATGAAGTTTGGATAAAGAAAAAACCAGAAGCAACAAGTACACAAATTTATAATGAAATGGAAAATAAAAAAATTGAATTGGATTCCCGTGAGGATATCACCGAAACTCTTATTAAAAGTAAGAATGATCCTATACTACAGGGGACAAACGGCTCATTAACTCTTGGATTTCTAGTGACTATCATTATCTGCAGTATTGGATTCCTTATTTATTGGATGATGTCAATCATGAAGAGATTACTTCAGTTCGGAATTTTCCGGGCGATGGGTTTATCCATAGGGAAAATTATCAGGATGATAGTATACGAACAACTGTTTATCACCGGTTCTTCGGTTATAGCCGGTATAGTTATCGGTGGATTGACAAGCCGAATATTTGTACCTATGCTTCAGTTGGTTTACGGCTCGGAAGAACAGGTCCCTCCGTTTGAAGTAATTACTCAGGCAGGGGATTATATCAGGTTGTATGCTTCAATAGCCCTTATGCTGCTCATATGTTTCGCTGTACTATGGAGACTTTTATTAAAGATTAATATAGGGCAGGCTTTGAAAATGGGAGAAGACTAACCAGTTAAAATACCAGGTATAGTCTTAGGATAAATTCTTTATGGAGGAATTTTTAGAAAATGACACCTATCATAAGAGCAAAGAATGTAGGGCGCAGTTTTTTGACCGGAAAAGTAACCTTTGAAGCGCTGAAAAATATAAATGTTTCTATAGAAAAAGGAACACTTACCATACTGAAAGGGCGGTCGGGTTCAGGGAAAACAACCTTGATGAATATACTCGGGGCACTTGATAATCCTACTGTTGGTCAGGTTTACTTCGAAAATGAGGATATCACTTTATTATCTAGTAAAAGCCGTGATGAACTGCGAAGAACGCAAATGGGGTTTGTATTTCAATCAGTTGCACTTATATCAATGATGTCGGCTTATGAAAATGTGGAATTCGGCCTGAGAGTAGCAGAGTATAACCCTGAAGCCAGGAAGGCAAGAAGTGAAGAATGTCTAAATCTTGTGGGGCTTGGAAAGCGTATGAATCACAGACCACAGGAACTTTCTGGCGGAGAACAGCAGAGGGTGGCAATTGCTCGTGCAATGGCACATAAACCGCAAATCATTTTTGCCGACGAACCAACCGCCGAATTGGATACTCACACCGGACTTCAAATCGTTAAACTCTTTAAGGAATTGGCACAAAAAGAAGGAATGACAATATTAATGACAACCCATGATCCCGGAATTATGGAGGTTGCTGACACGATATTCGCCTTAAAGGATGGTGAAATAGTAGATGAGTGATGAAAACTGTAAAAACAGCATAGACGATAAAGAAATTAAGGAAATGATATCCTGTGAAAACCTTGTAAAGATATACAAGGCTACCGATATAGAAGTAGTTGCGCTGCAGGGCTTGGATCTTACAGTAGAAAAGGGAGAAATGATGGCTATCATAGGCAATAGCGGAAGCGGTAAGTCCACATTGCTAAACATGCTGGGAGGACTTGACCGGCCATCTGCAGGTAAACTGTACGTAAACGGGGTAGACCTTTTGAAACTTTCAGATAAACAAATGGTTGAATATAAACTAAATACAGTGGGTTTTGTATGGCAGAACAATGCAAGGAACCTGATTCCGTATCTGACTGCATTGGAGAATATTGAACTGCCGCTGATAATTTCCGGTAAACCCGATAGAAAAAAGCATGCAATTGAGATACTTGATATGGTGGGTTTATCAAATAAAAGAAATAGCAAGCTAAGCCAGCTATCCGGAGGAGAGCAGCAGAGGATAGCAATATCCATCGCCATTGCAAATAATCCCAAGCTGCTTTTAGCTGATGAACCTACCGGATCGGTGGACTCCAGAACTACAGATATGATATTGGACGTATTCAGGGAACTTAACAGGCATTTGGGAATAACAATAGTTCTTGTAACCCATGACAGGCAGCTGTCCAAGAAGGTAGACCGGGTTGTTGCTATACGTGATGGGCGGACCAGCAGTGAGTTTATTCGTAAAAAAACCTATGCCGAAGAATTTGCTGTTATAGATATGCTAAATTCCGAAGATACCCATGTGGAACTTGCAGTCTTGGACAAAGCGGGAAGATTGCAAATCCCGAGAGATTACCTGGAGGCAATTGGATTATTGGGTAAACAAAAAATACAGGTTGAAATGGATGATGAAAGAATAATTTTATTGAACCCTGAAAAACAAAGAAAGCGAGTGTGAACTGAGTTAATGAAAAGGAAAGTTATTATAGTTCTTATTATCCTTGCAGTAATTGCAGGGGGAGTGTTTGCTTTAAATAAAACAAGACAAAGTAAGGATATTTTAGCTGCACTTGAAGAAGAAAGTATTACACAGCAAGATTTGAGTGAAGCAAAATTGACCTTTTATTTTGAAGGTGCAGAAGCGAAATCAACACGAGAAGTTTTGGATGAAATTGAAAAGAAGACTAAAAAACAGTTAAATATTAAACTGGATTTTAAGTTTAATAATAGTTCTCCCGAATCATATATTGATAGGGTAAAAAGTGTAATCACTTCTGGGCAGCCCTGTGATGCGTTTTTTTATGCATCATGGATGGAACAGGGACTGAAATCCCTGGCCAATGAGAATCTGATAATGGATATATCAGATATTTTCCCGCAGTATGCACCCAACTATTTTGAGAAATTTAGTAAAGAGGAAATAAATGCAGTCTCGGTAGATAAAAAAATATACGCTATTCCAAATCGATTACCAACCACACAAATGCGCTGTGCTTTGGTTCGTGAAGATTTGATGGAAAAATACAATATATCCGATATTAAAAACTATGGTGATTATGAAGTATATTTAAAAGCTGTGAAGGAAAATGAGCCAAACCTGAATCCCATGGCTTTTTACGAAACAGCTATCGGCTTATTTGCCGAAGCAAATGGATATGTGGTGATGGATTATCGGCAGGGGCTTGTCTATAAATGGGATGATCCAAATACTAAAATACTGGCATGGGAACAAACACCGGAATTCAGTAAAGGAATTAGAACTATTCAAGGCTGGTATGATAAGGGTTATCTTCTGAAGGATTTAGGAATCGCTCATATTGATGAGTCCTTGGTTACTTCGGGAAGGTGGGCCTCCTTTATAGTGCCTCTCGGCTCTGAGTTCAATTATAACAGTGCCTTAAAGAAGAAGGGGCTCAGTTATAAATATAAAGCGTATCCCTTGTACCCCGACAGGACTTCAGAAAGGGATACACCTTTAAATGGGGCGATGGTGTTCAATGCAAAGTCGAGTAATATTGAAAGAGTGATGATGTTTTTAAATTGGTTATATTCAAAGCAGGATAATTACGATTCGCTTATGTATGGAATAGAAGGTAAGCACTATAATTTACAAAACGATCAAATTAAGCTACCGGAGGATACAACTGATGAGGATTTCTATCCCTCCTGGAGCTGGCGCTGGCCTCTTGAAAATATAGACTACGAACGTGTTGATTCCTCAAGCTCGGTAGAGGATGTTAAAGCTTACAATAAGATAATCAACGAAAAGACCCAATTCCCGCCGCATATGGGGTTTGTACCCGACTATGGAGCTGTAATTGATATTGCCACTTTTAGAGCATTGTCCTTCAGTACCATTGAACAGAAAATTTACACTGAAGTATTAAAACAAGAGGATATTGATAGCTACATAAAAGAACAAAAAGACAACGGTGTTACTAAATTGATTAATGAAGTACAGAAGCAGTTTGATACATGGAAGAGTGAGAATAAATGATTTACAGGAACTATAATATTAAGTTGTATATTTATTAATATGTGTGATGTTTAATAGAAAATATACCAAAAGGTTGAAATTATTGATGTACCTGGTGTATCATTAGAAATGCGCGAGAGAGAAGTAACAGTTATCATTGCTTATTTGAGGATGGTTATTAATCAATATTCCTATATAAATGTGCTTAAGGCGGTTATCAATAGGATGACCGTCCTTCTTTATGCACTTTTGCGGAGGGGCTACCTAGCTGAATAAACCAACTCTAACATTAAGAATAAAAGCAACCCTAGTAATACCAGTATAATAATTTTCTTAAATTGATAAGATAAACCAATTGAGGAGCCCCAGGTTTTAATGCAGAAACCTCAATAATGAAACTGTTTGAATATAACAAAAAAAATATTTATAGGGGCGATTTTAAAGGGGAGCGGCTTAAGTGATTATAAGCAACGTATTGACTGATGACACTGTTCTACCCAAGTAGCGCAAATAGAGAGTCAGCAATAAATTTATCCTGACAGAAATTTGACAGTGAAAGAATGAAAACCTGTTCCTTTCTTGTAATTATGCTAATTTATAAAACACCAGCAACAGAACCGATTTCACGGTTAAGTACCTTCAATAAAATTTCAAGGCCTTTTTCAAATTTATAAATGTTGTCGGCTCCGGTTAGTGAAATACGGACATAATTCGGCGGAACAATGCTGCCTACTGTAAATTTTTCTGATGAAACAACATTGATTCCATTACAGCATGCCTCTTTTTCAAATGCTGTACTGCTCCAATAATCTGGAAGCCGGAGCCATGCGAACATACTGTCAGGTGTATATTCGAAGCTGTACCCACTCAATTTGTCTGCCATTAACAATGCCCGTTTTTTAATTTCTGCCCGTTTTAATTCTATAATTTCATTTGCCACTCCGCTCAATATGCACTCGCACGCAATTTCCGCGTTGAGTGTTGGCGCCATCCAGACAGTATCGACCACAGCCTGTGATATCTTGTTGTAAAGCTTTCTAGGAGCGACAATAAATCCGATCCTAAGTCCGGCGTAAAATGCTTTGGAAATTCCGGCAATATAGATACTCTGTTCCGGTACAAGTGCTGTCAATACAGATGTCTCTCCAGATGCCAAAAATCCATACAGATCATCTTCAATAAGAATGAGATTGTTACTTTTAATTATCTGGGCAATATCCTTGCGCCTTTGCTTCGACATGCTTGCATTGGTAGGATTCTGCATACGGGACACTGTATAAACCCCTTTTATATCATTATGTGAGCAAATAGCTTCTAGTCCCTGCGGCGTCATACCTTCCTTATCCATTGCTACCGCTTCTAGTCGGATCCCGCAGCGTTTTGCCGCCGATTTTATTCCAGGGTATGTAATACAATCAACGGCAATTCGATCACCCGGATTAAAAACAGAGGATAAAATACAATTGATTGCATGCTGTGCACCGGAGGACACAATGATATCATCAGCAGTGACATTGATTTCAAACTGTCTAACCCACTGTGCGCCCGTTTGTCTGTGATGATAAAGACCTTGAGGCGGAGTATATTTCATAAATTCTCTTAAGTTACTTTTACGAACTACTTTATCTATAACAGCATTTATGGTTGGCTCTATCGAGTAAAGTGGCAGAACAAGTCCCAATTCAATAAACCTTGATTCTTCTTTATCTGTATTCACAAGAGATGAATTAAACCCTAAATCGGATGTAATAAACGTACCACTACCGACAGTTGCTGTAATAATCCCTCGCTTCTCTGCTTCACGGTATGCCCTTGTTATTGTTGTAATGTTTACACCGACTGTACTGGCAAGTTTTCTGTGTGTGGGCATTTTGTCACCTGGTTTTAATATTCCAAGGCGAATATCCCTTTCAATAGCGTCTGAAATCGCTATGTATAGGGGTTTATCTGTATCAATTATTTTTAGATTCCACATGCTAATTAACACCTCATGCACAATTGTAATACATACAATTATGCATTGACTTCATTACAATGTCAAAGCATAATTAAAATATATGCAGACAATTTATTAAAGGGGGCGAAAATATATTGGGATACAAAAACTTGCAAAGTGAAATGAAAACTCAAATGGAAACAAAAGAGTTGTTTGAACAGGCAAAGATATATGCCTATGATTACATTGAAAGTCTACTTGAAATGGATGTTTACCCGTCAGACGAAGCAATTTCAAAGCTGGACACATTTGAAGAGCCTTTGGCTGAAACGTCTTGTTCTGCATCAGGGATACTGGAAATGCTTCATAAATACGGTTCAAAAGCTACAGTTGCGCAGAACGGTGGAAAGTATTTTGGTTTTGTATGTGGAGGAAGTGTGCCTATTGCTCTCGCGACAAAATGGATGTCCGATGTATGGGACCAAAACAGTGCTCTTTTTGTTCTGTCTCCAATAGCATCAAAACTTGAAGATGTATGTGAAAAGTGGATAGTGGAATTATTAGGACTACCTCTTGGGACTGCTGCAGGTTTTGTAAGCGGCTCATCAACAGCTATAATCTGTGCTATAGCTACTGCCCGGAACGAACTGCTTTCAAAGCAAAACTGGAATGTTAATGAAACCGGGCTTTTTGGTGCACCCCCGATTCGTGTGGTACTTAGCGAGCAAGCGCACTCATCTGTCTTTAAAGCATTGTCTCTATTAGGTATGGGTAAGAGCAATGTGCAACTTGCACCCGTTGATAATCAGGGTCGCATTTCACTAGAGAAACTGCCACCGATTGACAGTAATACTTTGCTTATCGTACAGGCCGGAAACGTTAATAGTGGAGCGTTTGACCCTATTGATAAGTTGTGTGATATTGCAAACGAAGCAGGCGCGTGGATACATGTCGACGGTGCTTTTGGGCTTTGGGCAGCGGCTTCCAAAAAAAAATACGGTTTGATAAAAGGTTTTGAAAAAGCAGATTCATGGTCTGTAGACGCCCATAAAACCCTAAACGCCCCATATGATTGTGGTATTGTTCTGTGTAAAAATCGTTCTGCACTAGTAAATACAATGCAAGCAACCGGATCATACATACAATACAGCGAATACAGAGATGGGATGTTGTATACGCCTGAAATGTCAAGACGTGCAAGAAGCATAGAATTATGGGCTACACTTAAATATTTTGGCAAGTCGGGAATTAATGAACTCATCGACAAGCTTTGCGATCATGCAAAATATTTTGGAGAAAGATTATCCGAAAACGGTTTTACTGTTTTAAACGATGTTGTATTCAACCAAATTCTTGTAAAATGTGAGACTGCTGAAAAAACGAAAGCTACACTTAAGAACATTCAATTAAGTGGTAAATGTTGGTGTGGCGGTGCAGAGTGGCAGAACGAACCTGTAATTAGAGTAAGTATTTGCTCATGGCAAACCACTAGAAATAATATTGATGAATGCATTGAGGCCTTCATAGTATCTCGGGAAAAGGTAGGGCAAAATCAATGAAAAAATTGGTTTATAAAAAAATTGACGCATTTACTTCTCATTCTTCAACCGGCAATCCAGCTGCATGCATTTACCTTGAGGCGGGTCAGATACTTACAGAAACTGAGATGTTGGAAATTGCGAAGGAACACAAGGATTTTGTATCAGAAGTGGTATACTGTACACCTATAAACAATGATGCATACATACTTAAATATTATTCTTCTGAGTGTGAAGTTGACTTCTGTGGTCATGGCACAATTGCCTGTATATATGATTTATTAAAATGCAATAAAAATTCCCGATCACTTTCTGAACTAATGATTGACACAAAGAAAGGGAAATTAACTGTTTATAATGAAATTGAGGATTTAAATGCAGTTTTTATTACAGCTCCGGAACCACAATATTTGTCTCAAAAAATTAATGTGCATGCTATAACAGAAGCACTTAAGATTATGCCAGAGACTGTTTCCCATGAACATCCGATCAATTTGATAAATGCTGGCCTAAACACATTGATTGTACCGATTATTAGCCTTGACGAAGAACTGGCGATTTTTCCGGACGAGCGTGTCCTAAAGGCATTTTGCTTGAAAAATTCAATTGATATTGTGCTGACGTTTACTAGGGATGTGTTTGACAGTACCAATAAAGTTAGAACAAGGGTATTTGCCCCTAAATTTGGATATCTTGAGGATAAGGCTACCGGTTCAGGGAATGCAGCAATGGGGTATTATATGTTGAAGCATAATATGTGGGATGGGCAGCCGGTTTCCATAGAACAAAATGCTGACAAATCATCATTTAATATCGTTCGGATTAAGACGCTAAAAGGAAAAGTGCTTTTCGGTGGCAGTGCAACTATAAAGATTGAGGGCAGGTATATTTTAAACAACTAATTTCAATAATTCGAGAAATTCCTCCAGCGTCATGTCGCCTTTTAAACACAACTCTCGGTACTCTCTTGCTTTTTGGAATGGTTCGACTTTTGTAGAGTCAAAATGTTAAACTCATATGCATACAAAAGAAGAATCAGAGATGCCAAGTAACAATAGCAAGTATACAAAAGAAATGAGAGAACGATCACTAAATTCATTATCGAAAGCGGAAAGTCGGCAACGAGTGTTTCAGAAGGAATGGGAATTGACACAAATACATTTTGCCGTTGGGTCCGCGACTATCGCAGAAAACACCATCTTCCACTTTTAAACGATGAGATTCAGATTTGTATTTAAGGGTGATTGGTATTCTTCCTTTACTTAGGTATAGATATTTTTTATATATACATGATATAATTGTTTTCGTAGGGGATGCAAATGGATAAACTAGATTTATTACTTGAAAAGTTAGAAAAAATTGATGCATTGGAATCTAAAGTTGATAATATACAAAGTGATATTACGGCGTTAAAAACAAACAATAAACTTATTAATAGCAAGCTTGATAGCTTGACTGAAATAACCTATACTATTATGGAAAATCAAACAGAACATAAATTAAAAATCGAAAAACTGGAAAACAAGGCAGTTTAAATAAAACGTTAAGCCTATCTGATTGGTAGCTTTATTTTTTTACTTTTTACAAAAGTATTTCACGTCTTTCCTTATGCCAATGTTACTGAATGATCCCCCAAATACCTCATTAATAGTTCCTGAGCATTTTTAATTATAAAATTTCTAAGCTCCTCAGGAGATAAGACCTCAATAGTATTTCCGTATTCCATAATTCTTTTGCAGGCATTCGTATATGTATATAAATTTACTGAAACTAGTGATTCATTATCAATTGTAGTTTCTTCAATAATATCCATAGAGGTTAATTCCTCTTTTGATATCGACAGTAGCTTTAAAGTTACCTGATAAAAAGGTACTTGAGATAGGATTTGTTTAAAATTAATCTTCCACTTTTTCCAAAATGCTTCTAGTTGAAAGTCGATGGGGATTGAAAAGGTTTCCTCAAGAATAGTCACTTCTGATATCCTTACACATTTAAAAACCCTTAAGTCATTTTTACTCTCACAAAAAGCAACAAGATACCATTCGGAGTCCTTTACAACCAACCCATATGGCTGGATAACCCGGGTATTTGTTTCTTGTTTTCCTATACTTGAATTTGTATAAGTCAATTTTATTTTTTTTGATTGCAATACCGCTCTTCGTAGTATATCCAGATAACGTAAATCAGGTTTATCACCCCACCACGAATCAGGATCAAAATAAAAACGTTCCTTCGCATTTTTAATATCATCAGTATAACTTGGTGGAACTGTTTTTTCTATCTTTAAAATAGCATTTTTCAAGGATAAACTTGCTTCCGAGTACTCGTTCGGATGTAATCCTATACCACTTAAATATAAAGTTATCAATTCATCACAATGCATAGATTTCATATTCAAGGTATAACCACTAATTAATGAATATCCTCCAAAAGGTCCCGGGATAGCTGTTATTGGAACACCTGATTCACACAGAAGATCAATATCTCTATGAATTGTTCTTTTAGATGTTTCTAGAGCTTCAGCCAATTCTTTTGCTTTGATACATCCCCTTGATTCCATTAACAAAAGAATAGCTATTAATCTATGTAATCTCATATAAATTTCTCCTTTAAATCTATTATAACTTTATAACGTTGACATACATGTGTCAACGTTTATTAATATAATAAGTTTATAGATATTAATTTGGGTTATAGAAAGGGGAAAATACGCAATATGAAACATGAATTAGGAATGGATAAACCAGATTTTTTAGTTGAGGATTGGCCAGGTAAGTATACAGGTTTTTCATGGTTAGAGTATGTAATAAGTGTACCTAACCCAATATTTATTGTTACCACGTTAAAAGCTAATGGCAAGGCAAATGCTAACTTACAGTCCTGGGGATTGCTCTTAGGGGAAAAAGATGAATTCTGGTCATTGTTAGCAATTAAGAAACACCAACATACATATGAGAATATAATGCGTGAACAAGAATGGTGTATTAATTACCCATCCTTTAAGGATTATCCTCAATGTTTTGAGACCATTTACAACAATGATCTTAGTTTAGATGAAATAACAGCATCAGGCTTTAGTATAGAAGGGTCGAGAACAATAAAAACACCTCGTATAGCTGAAAGCATAATAAACTTGGAATGTAAACTAAAATGGGAAAAACCACTTTATGAGGGTAGTGATTGGCACTTGTTTGGTGGTAAAGTAATGCGTGCAGCAATAGATAGTAATTCAACTATTCCAGATCCTATAGAAAGAATGAAAAATATGCAGTTGATGTATAACATTCGTAGTACCGTAAACCCCTTAAATGGAGAGTTTTATGGTCCTAATTCTATTGGACTTTTGAGTGAAGTAGTTAAAATATTTAGGGATAATGGACAACCGAAAGAATGGAGAAGTGGGAAAATATAGATCATATATAAGTTACTGAATAATTTGAAGGACTAGCTATATATAAACTTTCCCAACCTGTAAAAAATCACCGAAACGGAAATTAGGAACACTTCCTTTTACAAGCCCGTCGATAAATCCTCGGCGGGCTTTGTATTGTCTGGAAAACCACAAGCTGGTGGCTTGACTTCGACAGAAATTTGAAATAAAAGGACGTCCCCATCTGCAATTAATTGAATCTTTTAGATTAATATGCCAGAAGGGAGACGTCACTATTGGTTACATATAGAGGCATTTATAATTATAGTTTAATATTATCTGAAGGTGCTGCGAAAGGACCCGGGATAACATGAACACCGCGATGATTTCCGAAGTAGTCGGCGTCAAAGCGTATCGGTGTTCCATCGGCGTTTTCAAAGTATGCTTCCGGTTCGAAGGCTTTGCCAAGAATTTCGGTGTGGATCATACGATCGCTGAAATCCTTGAGGTAATCATATACATTTGTGCTCAGATAATATTGACCACCTTTTTCCACCAATTCTACTTTAAGATCCTGATCTTTGTTTTCAACGAACAGACCGTTCACTTCATTTTTCCATGGCTTGGCACCGTTCAGATATACGTTCCCTTCACTCCAGATTGGTAGATGACCAAAATGAGCAGGCTCTAAGGCTCCCATGTTCGGACGCTTGGAAAAATCGAACTGAGCAATCCATTCCTCGTAAGTTGGGTAACCATCGAAAACGCTAGTACCGACTAGTCTGTTTTCCCCTCTGGCACTTGCGTCTTGATCATTGTAGGTCACATAGTCTTCAGAAGGCCATTTCTGAACAAAGATATTGTTGTAGAAGCGGTTGTCACCATGAAGGATGGTCATAAAGCCCATAACTTCGGTGCGGTGTGGTATGTGATATGGTGTATAGCGCCAAGTTGTTCCTCCACTGACGTCGGTTAACGCACCACAGATGAGGTTGTGAACCATAGCCACGCCCTGTGTTGCAAAACGAAGGCTGGCATCTGAGAGCAGAATATTGTTATCAATCAGTGTTGGGCCATGGCTTACTTCTACAAATATATCCTGAGACATCATACTGCCCGGAAGATTTTTAGCATACGATGGCCGCTGATTATCATGCAGAAGGTTCTGAGTAAGGCGTGTGCCCTGTGCTTCCCAGTCACACCAGATTCCCATGGTACAATGGTGGATATGGTTGCGTCGCATGACAACATCAATGGCCGCATGCATCTTGATCCCGGCAATTTCTGCTCCGCCAAGTTCCATCATATTATTAATATGGTGAATATGATTGTCCTCAATGGTACTGAACACACCGCCCATACGGCCAATAATACCGCCCTGTTCACAGTGGTGAATGTTACAGCGGCGAACTATATGACTGCCGATTTTTTCTTTGAGCCATCCGTGATACTGACCGCGGCAAGCCGCATCCCGTTCCATCTGGGTAGGACTCTTTACCTGTTTATAAGTAAAGTAATGATCATTGTCTGGATCAAGATATTTGCCAAGAGATATACCGGCGCACTTACTGTTTGAAATTTCACAATCCTCTATTATCCAGCCTTTACTCCAGTGAGGACCAATCATGCCATCCTGAAAAGCTGCAGGCGGTGCCCAGGTGGTGGCAGCCTTATCAATTTTAAATCCGCTGACCGTATGATAATCGATGCCGGTTACAGAAGGCATGAAACACCTGCGACGGACATTAATCTCTACATTTTCCTTATTTGGATCTTGACCTTGAAAATTGGCATAAATAATTGTTTCATCAGCATCTGTATCCTGTTCGGTATACCACTTATAAACAGATTCTTCAGGTACCCAGCTGCATTCATAAACATCGCCTTTTATACACTCTTCTAAAGTTGTGGCTTCATACAGCGCCTTGTCATTTAAATAAACACAGCCTGTATGTTTATTCGGTGCTGCGAAATACCAGTCTCCATATACTAATGTTGTATAAGGATTGTATTCACCGAAAACACTGTTTACAATCCGGCATACCCAAACATTTTCTTTGTAGTGCTGCCAGGTTTTTATCTGTTCCGCGCCGGTGACCACAGCACCAAGTGGTGTAGTACTGGAATAAGTGATGCGGGAATCTTCAGTTCCGGCGTGAACCGGATCTACATATTCCCGGTAAACTCCCGGTGCTACAAGTACTTCATCACCGGGTAGCGCCAGCTTTGCGGCTTCGTTGATTCTACGGAATGGTCTGTCAATGGAACCATTGCCGTCTTTCACAGCATTTGCATCTACATAGTATTTCATGATAGCCTCCCATTATTGAGATATACTTGTCAGGATATTACTCTTGACATGATTTATTATATAACATAATTGTCTAAATTTAATCATTGTCTGCAAAATTAACAATCAAAAAAATTAAGCATACACTTATATTAATTAGTGGTATAATAAGATGATTACAAAAATTAGAAGCTAATGCTTTTTGATTGGCAAAGGCGTTTCTTGTAGCTTAACTAGCTTAAGTATATCTTATTCAATACTTAATTGTAATGAAGAGAGGACGATTCTTTTCCGCTCTTTTATTTTATAACTCATAATTTATAAAATAAATGTTAACAGTAAAAAATATTAATGGAGGTGTTTAATAATTAAAAATAATGAGCCACAAATGAATGATGAGATAAGGGATCGTGAGATTAGACTTATCGATAATGATGGAACTATGCTGGGTGTGATGTCATCAAAGGATGCACAGAACTTAGCAATCTCTAAAAATTTGGATCTAGTAAAAATTGTACCAAATGCAGAGCCACCGGTATGCAAGATAATGGATTATGGAAAGAATGTGTTTGAACAAGCTAAGAAAGAAAAAGAAGCCAAGAAAAAACAAAAGATAGTTTCACTTAAGGAAGTTAGGTTATCTGCCACAATTGAGGAACATGATTTCGGCTTCAAAATAAAAAATGCATGTAAGTTCCTGCAAGATGGAGATAAGGTCAAAGTAAGCATTAGGTTTCGTGGAAGAGAAATGAAGTATACAGTAACCGGCAAGGAAGTTTTAGAAAGGTTTGCTGAAGCAGTTAAAGATGTTGGGGTTGTTGAAAAACAGCCAAAGCTTGAGGGTAAAAGTATGATGATGATACTTATTCCAAAAACCATTAAGCAGTGATGATATTACTATAGCATAAAAAATGCAGGGTTAAAGTAATATGATAAAAGGTATTGTGTAATAAATGATATTGTAGTATGATTAATTAGTTATTCACTATATATTAATGTGGACACTTTTTTTGAATACAACTCTCTTTAATTTATTGGAGTGAGAAGTAAAGAATGAAATGATCCAAATAAATTAAGGAGGTATATAGATATGGCAGATAAAGTTTTAAGCTGTAAAGATTGCAATGCAGAATTCACCTTCACTGAAAGCGAACAGGCTTTCTACAAAGAGAAGGGCTTCGACAATGAACCACAGAGATGTCCTGACTGCAGAAGAGCAAGAAAGCAGCAAAGGAACAACAATAACAACAGAAGCGGTTTCGGTGGAAACAGAAGCTTCGGCAATAGGTGGTAACTTAAAGGAGAGCTTACGCTCTCCTTTTTTAATGACCGTTTTTATGACAAAGCAAGTATCAAAGCAGTTCATAAATCAAAGCACACTAAAAATATCAAACACAGTTTCCCGGTAAGTATTGCGGAAAATAATTTTTCAGAAATACATTTTACTAATAATTTTTCAGAAATACATTTTACAGTATTTGAGGCTGTTGTTTTCGGTGGTATAATGAAACTTAACGTTCATAATGCCGCAGAATGGGTAACAGTTAACGAACTCCGGAATTATGATTTTATGCCCGCTGATGTTGGATTTGTAGAACGAATTATAAGAGCATGCAATAAATATTAAATGTAGCTTTTAATGTACTGAGAGGGAAAAATATGGGAAAATACGCGTTGGATATGAAGAGATATGCTGCTTTGGGTAGAGCTGTATCTGCAGAGAGTGCCGTGTTACTAAGAAATGAAAATGAGACTTTGCCTTTAAGAAAAGGTGATAAGGTCTCTGTTTTTGGCAGAATACAATTTAATTATTACAAGAGCGGAACAGGCTCCGGAGGAATGGTTAACACTGAATATGTCACAGGGATTCTGGATGCTCTGAAGTTTTGTGAAGAAGTAACCATTGACAAAGAGCTGTTAAAGATATACGAAGACTGGACAAGGGAACACCCCTTTGAACAGGGGCAGGGCTGGGGACAGGAACCCTGGTCACAGGCTGAGATGCCTCTTGCTGATGAAATAGTAAAAGAAGCTGCAGAGCGTTCTGATATTGCGTTGGTTATTATAGGCCGGACAGCAGGAGAGGATCAGGACAACAAAGCAGAAGCAGGAAGCTACCTGCTGAGCAGCCTGGAAAATGAAATGCTGGAAAAAGTCTGCAGGTACTTTAAGCGAACTGCAGTCGTACTTAATGTAGGCAATATAATAGATATGAAGTGGGTCGACGAATACAAGCCCCAGGCTGCTCTTTATGTTTGGCAGGGCGGAATGGAGGGCGGCAATGGCGCTGTTGATGTGTTGACGGGCAGAGTAAATCCCTGCGGAAAGCTTCCTGATACAATAGCAGTAGATATTAAAGATTATCCATCAACAGCAAACTTTGGAGATGCCGACCAAGTGTTCTATGAAGAGGACATTTATGTGGGCTACAGATACTTTGAGACCTTTGCAAAAGATAAAGTACTCTACCCCTTTGGCTTCGGCTTGTCCTATACGGAGTTTTCCGCTGAACCCATAAGCTTTAGAGACGAAAAGGAACAGGTATTCCTTACCGTAGCTGTCACCAACATAGGAAAGACTGCCGGCAAGGAAGTGGTTCAGGCTTACTTTTCTGCTCCACAGGGCAGGTTGGGGAAACCAGCCAGAAGCTTGGCGGCTTTCGAGAAAACAAAGCTGCTCCTGCCGGGAGAAAGGCAAGAAATCACCTTTGCCATATCCAAACGTGAAATGGCTTCCTATGATGACAGCGGCTGTACCGGACACAAATCATGTTATGTTCTGGAGCCAGGCCGTTATGAAATATATGCCGGAAGTGATGTAAGAAGTGCAGTATTGGCAGGCGCTTTTAGTATTTCTCAGGAAATCGTAACAGAACAACTGGAGGAGGCAATAGCACCGGTTAAACCCTTTAATCGTATAAAGGCTTCCGGTGAAAATGGCTCTGTTGCTATAAAGAGAGAACCTGTGCCGCTTCGTACAGTAAATCCGGCTGAAAGAATTAAAGCCGACAGACCAGAAACAATCCCTTATAAAGGGGAGCAGGGGCTTAAACTGGCGGATGTATATGATGGAAAGACTTCGATGGAAGCTTTCCTGAGTCAGCTGACGGATGAAGACCTGGCTTGTTTGGTGAGAGGGGAAGGTATGTGCTCCCCGAAGGTAACTCCGGGAACAGCAGCTGCTTTCGGAGGGGTTACAGAGTGCCTTGGAAAATTTGGTATCCCAATAGGCTGTTGTGCCGACGGACCTTCGGGAATACGTATGGACTGTGGAACTCGGGCTTTCAGCCTTCCAAACGGAACAGCCATGGCTTCAACCTTTAACACTGCACTTATTGAAGAATTGTACCAAATGCTGGGCCTGGAACTACTCAGAAACAAGATAGATACCATTTTAGGCCCGGGAATGAATATACACCGTAATCCATTGAACGGAAGGAACTTTGAGTACTTTTCAGAAGATCCGCAGCTGACAGGAAAAATGGCAGCAGCACAACTCCGTGGATTACACAGCTATGGAACAACAGGAACCATCAAGCACTTCGCTGCTAACAATCAGGAGTATAGACGCAACTTTATAGACTCCGTTGTGTCAGAAAGGGCATTGAGAGAAATCTACCTGAAGGGCTTTAAAATTGCTGTTGATGAAGGTAAGGCCTTTCTGGTAATGTCAACCTATGGCTCCTTAAATGGTCTTTGGACAGCCGGAAATTATGATTTGCTGACCACCGTTCTCCGTAAAGAATGGGGTTTTGACGGAATGGTTATGACAGATTGGTGGGCCAAGATTAATGACGAGGGTGAGGACGGAAGGCTAAACAATACAGCTGCCATGATCCGCGGGCAGAATGATGTTTATATGGTTGTAAACGATTCGGAGACAAACAGTGCCGAGGATAATACCATTGAAGGACTGAAAGCTGGGACCATATCAAGAGGGGAGCTTCAGAGGTCGGCAGCCAATATATGCCGTACACTTATGAAATTGCCTGTTATGGACATATACCTGGAAAGGCTCTCGAAGGAAGAACTTGACGACCTGCAGAATGAATCCGATACGGAAAACATAGTGAACGATATAATCTATACTCCTGTTGGAACCGGGCTTACACTTGATGCCTCAGAGGTTAAAACAGACAGAGGTTCTGAAGCAACCTTCGGGCTGGAGTTTGAACAACAGAGAAATTACATTTTAGATTTAAATGTCAGGGCTGTTGCCCATGAACTGGCTCAAATGCCGTTGTCGGTATTTATAGACAGTCAGCTGGTTAAGATACTGAATATTAACGGTACTAACGGAGAAAGGGTATGCCACTCGGTTGAGCTTGGAACTATAAAGAAAAAGACTGTCTGTCTCAGACTGTTCTTCGGACAAAGCGGAATGGAACTTGGACAGCTGAAAGTACAACTTAAGGCTTAAACTGGCAACGGTACTAAGAGCTATTTTCAATAATGTGATTTTTTATCCATATATTGTATTTACAGCAAAAAATGCACTTAATATGACAAAATACGAAATGCATTGGAAAGATGATTTGTTTATAATTTACATTAATTACTATAAAAGTTGAGGTAATAGTATGCAAATTATTAATGTAAATCATCTTTCCAAAAATTTTTCCTATTATAAAAAAGAGGCTGGCCTGAAAAACTCGGTAAAAAACCTCTTTCATAGGGAAAGCCTGATAAAGGAAGCTGTACGAGATATCTCCTTTCAAATAAACGAAGGTGAAATCGTAGGTTTTCTCGGTCCGAATGGAGCAGGCAAGACAACAACGCTTAAAATACTGTCAGGAATATTGCTTCCTACAGAAGGCACTTCTACTGTATTGGGCTTTACACCCTGGGACAGAAAAAAAGAATTCAAAATGAACTTTTCAATTGTAATGGGTCAGAAAAGCCAGCTTTGGTGGGACTTACCTGCAAATGAATCCTTACTTCTCAACAAGTATATTTATGAAATCGATGATAAAGAGTACAAAAAAACTCTTGAGGAGCTCTCAGAACTGCTGGATGTGAAAGAACTGCTGAAGATTCAGGTGAGAAGACTTTCCCTGGGGGAAAGAATGAAATTGGAACTTATTGCAGCTCTTATTCATAAGCCGAAAGTAATGTTTCTTGATGAACCTACCATTGGTCTTGATATCATATCTCAAAGAAAAATCCGGGAATTCCTTAAATATTACAATAATCAAACAAAGACTACAATACTTCTGACAAGTCATTATATGGATGACATCGAAGATATGTGCAACAGATCAATCATTATAAACCATGGACGGATAGTTTATGATGGTGAGTTGTCGAAAGTGAACCAAATCTTCAGTCAAAAGAAAATACTCCGGCTTCAGCTTTCACCGGGAGTTGATGAAAAAGCTCTTGGTAAATTGGGTACTCTTAAGGAATTTACAGGTGCCGAGGCCATCCTTGAAATTGACAGGAAGGAACAGAATGAACGCGTAAAGCTGGTGCTGGACAGCTCTTTTGTTCAGGATTATACAGTTGAAGATGTTCCTCTGGAAGAGGGAATATCCTTAATATATCTCCAAGGGGGCGATGTTAATGGGCTCTCTTAGTAAATATATTAAGTCCTTTCAGATGGGGCTCCAAAGTGCAATGGAATACAGGACCGACTTTTTTTTAAGCATTTTAAGCGGTGGCTTTATTATTCTGATTCAGTGCTTCTTTTGGACTGCGGTTTTTTCAAGTTCCGACAATCCGATAGTGTACGGCTATACATATCCGCAAATGCTCTCATATTCCATTATGGCAGGTCTTGTGGCAAAGATGACCTCTACCGGCTTTGAGTGGGAGATTGCGGAGGATATAAAGAATGGTGGCCTTAATAAATTCATTGTTCAGCCTATTGGGTATTTATATTACAGGGTCTGCTGTTTTCTTGGCAGAAAGGTACTTCAATTAGCGATACTTTTAATAATATCTGCTTTAGCTCTTACAGTTTGTGTCCTCAGTTTGAACCTGGAGATTGAATTTCTCAGAATAACTATTTTTTTCCCAGTCATTCTACTTTCAGTGTTACTTAACTTTCTAATATATTATTGTTTAAGCTCCCTTGCCTTTGTAATGGCTGAAGTGTGGGGTGTGTACTATGCTGCGGGGCAGGGAATTCTTATGCTGAGCGGAGGCATATTTCCTCTGGACATATTTGACGGAAGCGTCTTGCAAATACTGAATATACTGCCTTTCAGGTACCTTGTATATTTTCCGGCAAATATTATAAACGGGAGACTTACATTAGCCGAAATCCATAGCGGTTTAATTATACAAATTAGCTGGATTTTGATATTTATGTTTGTTTCAAGAGTGTGTTGGAATTGGGGCATGAAGAAATATGTGGCTGTGGGGGGCTGAGACTGTGGGAATGATAAAATTGAATAAAGTTTTAAAGCAAATAAAAAAGCATTCTGTGATCTACTGTTTATTTATGAAAAACAGCCTTATGGGTTACATGGAATACAGAGCAAATTTGATCGCCGCATTGGTAATGGAGCTTGTATACCTTCTATCCAAGCTGCTTTATCTTGTGGCAGTTTATCAAACAGGCATCACAATAAACGGTACAACACCCGATGAGATTATGCTGTTTACAGGTACATATATTATAATGACAGCAGTATATACCGGTTTGTTTATGGATAATTTTTATAAGCTCCCGGAACATATCAGAAACGGTACACTGGATATTTATATAACAAAACCAATTTCACTACAGTTTATAACAACATTGAGACATGTAAATTTCGTACTGCCCATTCCAAATCTGATAGCCGGTATAACCTTGGTATTAACAGCCTGCAGAAGGTTGGGCATAACAATTGATTTTATTAGTGTTTCCGGTTACTTGCTGACCCTGTTAAGTTCAACCTTTATAACATATTCTGTATTTCTTATGCCACAGATTCTATCGTTCTGGACGGTCAGATCGGGTGCAATAACGGAAATAGCAGATAGATGCTGGGATTTTAACAATATGCCAATGTCAATATACAATAAGTGGATGCAGCGAGCAGGTGTGTTTATTATTCCTGTATTCTTTATAACCAATCTACCGAGTTTGTACCTGATAAGAAGGCTCGAGAACATATATACCTTGTGGCTTTTTGTAGCCCCGGTAATATTCATGCTATTTGTAAGAGGGTTTTGGAAGCATGCACTAAAAAATTATACCAGCGCCAGCAGTTAACACCGGCTGCAAGTTTGGAAAATATAATTTGGAGTTCACTTTAGAGTAAATAATAATTATATTAGTTCTTTATCTTGACGGATAAATGACATAGTTATACAATTGGGGTAGGATTAACTAATTTGGAAATTAAAATTTCAGTTGGAAAGGAGTGGCTTAAAAGCAATGAATAAAATTAATTTCGAGGTGACCCTTAAATAACTGAATATGTAAAAGATATTTACTGTTGCCGACCGTAATTTTAAACGGTTTGTTTCAGCGTGTCTTTTGCGAAAATTTTTAATAACCCTATAAAACCAATTTTAGAAGCAAAAGTACGGTAAAGGTTATCGTACTTTTTTTATGTCCGAGGGGGTTGTTCCCCCTCGGACATTTTTTATAGTCAGCGACGTTATGAGTTCTCGGTCTTTGAGGGAGTGCCCCGTTGCTGTATATTTCTTAATTCAAGGAGTGTGTATAAATTGAAATATAAAAATGCTAAAAAAATTCTACCTGAGTATCTTCTGAAAGAACTTCAGCAGTATGTCAGAGGTGAAATGATATATGTTCCCGGAGATGATATACCCAGAGCAGGCTGGGGAGAGGCTAACGGTACGAGAGAACAATATCTGATAAGAAACAATGAGATCATTAAGCTTTATAAAAGCGGTGTCAGCAAAGAGAAAATAGCTGACAGGTATCATCTCTCTGAATATAGTATCAAAAAGATAATTCATGATAAAAAGATCCGATGAACTATATTCCAAAGGAGTTTCGTCCATAGTTCTGGCGAAATTCGAGAGGAGTCATGCCGGTAAACTTTTTAAATACGTTGTTAAAATGGTTCTGGTAGTTGTAACCTAGAGTGTAGGATATTTCCTGTATTGATTTTTGGGTAAAAATCAGTAGGTTTTTACCTTCCTCAATACGGATAAGGTTTATGTTTTCCAGCAGAGAGAGGCTTGTCTCTTTCTTAATGAGGCTTGATAGATAAACAGAATTCAAGTTAACATATTCCGCTAGTTTTTTAAGGGTAATTTTTTCTTTGTAATGGCTTTTTATGTACTGCATTACCCGCTTTATATGAAGAGAATAGTTGTTGCCGTTTGAAATAGACACAAGGTAAGCTAAGGTTTCAAGAATATTTGCTGTCTTGAGAATTATTTCCTGGGGCGACTTCATATTATGGATATTTATTAGAAAATTGGAAGTCAAGCTCATAATTCTTTTATACGGGGCGTTGGCCTGAATGGCAAATACACTGGATACAGAGATGAGAACTATGCACCTATTCTTTAAAATTCTGTGGGTTTCATCGTTTGTCTTGTTCATCCAGAACAAGTTTGAGTGATTGTTAAGGAGATCGATAATTCCGTCCATATTACCCTGCATAATCTTTTCCTTAATTTTAAGAGAAAAACTATATAAGAAATGGTTTTCAGTATCCTCATTTCCGTTCTTATAATTTTCGTTTATGATTGAATATACATAGGTATTGGAATCCTTGTTTCCAACTTCATGTACTGTCGAATACCAATACTTCTCCTGGGACTGACTTAAAATAAGGAGAAGCTGAGCAAGGTAGCCTATCCTTGCTTCCGATACGAAAGGGAGAGTTCTTATAAGAGCCTCATACTTAGCCTTCCTATGCAAAGGGAGTGACTTATTTGTTATCAAGTCTTCGGTCATTCTTTTATCTGGAGAATAAGGAAGCATTGGTCCTGCTACAAAAGCACCTTTGTTCAGAGGGTCCTTATTTACAGCAACTATATATAATAGGCAGTTTTGTGTCCTGAAGGTACAAATATCAGGATATTCATCAACCTGTTTTATAAACAAGTCATCCAGGTATTCAAGTATTTCAACGAAATCACCATACTCAAGTACAGGGAGATAATTAAAATTTTCGGAATGTACAGTGGGTATTGACTTAAGGTTGTCAAGGTACATTACGGGTATTTGGGTCGTTTCGGTGAAGGTATTTATTACTTTGCTGATGGTACTTATTTCAATCATATACATTCCTTTCTTGTGTATGGAGGTATAAAAGAATATTTATTTCTTATAAAAAATCTTTATTTTAATTATATACTATAATATACAAAATGCTACAATAGTTACTATATTTTAACTTAATGTTACAATTGTACGCATATACTATGTACAGTTATCAGTATAATAGCTTGTTTAATAAAAAATGCTTTAGAGATATTTCGTTTTTGAGTTTTCTAACTATCACCACGTTCTTTAACCTATGATATTTAATTACGGCGTTCCTGGGGAGTTATCTATGACTAAATTACGGGTTAGTGTATTTGATTGCAGATGCGGAGATGTAATAGCAAAGGATGTAATCAGTGACAAGGGATTAATTTTAGCAGCAGAAAATTTAGTGCTTAATGATTTTATTATTTCTAAATTTAAGACTATTGGGATTCTATCTGTTTGGATATATAAAGAAACCAGCAACTTGTATAGCTATTACGAAAAAAAGGAAAAAGCGGTTACAGGATACAAAGAGACGGTATTAGGAGTCAAAAACGTAATAAATAACATTGTATCTGGTAAAAGGTTTGATTATAAAGAAATGAGGGATATCGCTGTCACTATTAACAGAGACCTTGATATCGATATAATTCTAAATTACCTTAATGAGATTAAAGGTTATGACGACTATACATATTCACACAGCGTTAATGTAGGCTTTTATTCAATGCTGATAGGAAAAAGGCTAAAAATGCCCGATTCCCAACTGATTGACCTTATTCAGGCCGGTCTGCTGCATGATATCGGGAAGATAAAAATAGACAACCAACTCTTGAATAAACCGGGAAAATTGACGGATGATGAGTTTGAAACTATTAAAAAGCACAGCATGCTGGGTTATGAGATATTAAATGATACACAAAGTATAAATAACGATATAAAAAAGGCTGTTCTAATGCATCATGAGAGAATTGACGGATCAGGTTATCCCCTGGGGGCAAAAGGCGATGAAATCGGAGAGTATGCCCGAATAGTAGCTATCTCGGATGTTTATGATGCTATGACCTCGGATCGTCCCTATAAAAAAAGAGCTACGCCTTTTGATGCCTTCCATATGTTTCTGACCTCGGGACTTTGTACTTTCTGTGCCAGAACTACACAGACATTTTTACTTAATTTTTCAACCCATCTTGTTGGTGCGAAGGTTCAACTAGACAGTGGCGATATTGGAGAAATAGTATACATACCTCCTCATGAAATTATTAATCCTATTGTCAGAATCGGATCAACCTTTAAGAAGTTAAGCATAAATGAAAGCCCGAGAATTGTTAGTTTCGTTTAAATGAATGTGCAAAAATTAAAAGGGCTCAGACAGAGCCCTTTTTGAATGATTTTTCTATTTGACCTTTACTGTGGTCGCTTTACTCTCATTTCCGTAAATGTCGGCAGCTGTGATGGTAAGTGTACATTGGGTCTTTACAGGAGTAATCTGAATTGTAAATACTCCCTTTTCATTAGCCATACCCTGACCGATTATTGTTTTCCCATTTTTTATTGTGATTATAGCATATTCTTCTGTTTTCCCAGTGACGGTTTTAGAGGTTCTAAGAACCTTATTTACTGAAGGGGCAGCCGGAGGTGTGTTATCGGGCTGATATTGTCCGGGTGTATCCTGATCAATCTCGGGGTTGTTGATAAAAGACATATCTTTTATGTCAAAGGAGTTTTCAGGAGTAGTCTTCGGGCAACTAATATCTATATCTTTGTTAATATTAGAATAAGCTGTGCTGAAGGTAATTCCAAATTTAATGGTCCCTTCATCTTTGTTCACCTTTTTCTTGTAATCCTTAATGGTCTGAGCTTTGTAATTCTCTTCGGCATCCATAAATTCCTTGGAATTTATTACAAAATCAAGAGTGCCGCTTTCACTTACGATAAAACCATCGCTGTTAATGCCATAATCAATATTTATTCCCTTGTCTCCTAGAATCCTAACGTCTTTAAGTATAGTGGTAATGGTGTCCCAGGATTTGAGAAATTCGGGAAGCTCTTTTTTGTAGTCTTCTATGTACTTACTGAGTTCCCCTTTTGCTTTTAGTTTTTCTTTATAAGGCTGGTCAGAAACATCTATAAAAGCAACAGCCAAGTCATTAATAAAGTTTATTGTTTGCTCACTACCGGCAAAGGTTTTAACAGTATAGGCCAAAAACTTTTTAAACGTGGCATCATCAAGCTTAAGATTGTAAATAGTTACTGATTGGTTATCTACAATTTTGCTTTCTTTGCGTGAAACTATGGAGAATCCCGGGTTAAACTCTTTAGCAAAATCTTTTATAAAGCCGATAAGCTTAGGAGTTAAATCCTTGCTGAATTGAAGCATCTCTTTAGTGGATATACCCAGTTCAGCAGAATCCGCTTCAGGTAAGAGTTCTGAGGTATCAAGGACCAGGTACTCCTTGTTTCTCTGCTTATCGGGAAGATACATCGACAAAATGGGTGGAACCTTAATGATCTGCTTAACCTTAGGGTAATTACCTGTCAAGTCGGTATCGCTCCATACGGAAACTGATGTACTCATTCCTCCCATATTAACGCTGATATCTGCTTGTGATTTTGAAATGGTTTTTTCAGAGTTTCTCGAGATCTTTTGATCTGCAGAAACCTTCATACCGTTTAATAAGATAGCAATCTCATTAAAACTTGATTTATCGGCATCACTCAAACCTTCAGCGGACAAATTTATAACCAGCTCGGTTTTACTCTGACATGAGTTAATATCCGGCTGCTTGCATAGTGCATTTAAAAGTGTAAGTTCATCGGCCGCGGCGCAGCCCCCCAGAATAGTTAGCCCCAGAGCTAAAACCAACATAAGGGCCAGTGCTTTTACGGTTTTATTCATTTTAACCTCCATCTGCTGCCGTACAGCGAAATAATTAGTAATCAAAAGCTTGTTTATTGGGAATGCAATACTTTTTGCTTCCAATATATTACAAATTTTGCTAAAAACATTTTAACACATATGATATATGGTGTAAATTTACACCATATTACTTTTATATTACAGATTATAGAGACCTTAAGACCAACTGAACAATTTATTTGCTGAGTGTTTTAAAATACTATTAACCTAAAATTATTTTATAGATAACAGTCACATATTGAGATAAAATAATTTCATAAACTATTTCAAATACTGAGAGAAAACTAAAAATAAAAGGAGGGTTTTGCCGTGAAATTTTGCTGGACAACTATTATGGTCACAAATATGGAAGAATCCCTGAATTTTTATCAGGAAATCGTGGGACTTCCGCTGGTAAGACGCATTGGTGCCTGGCCTGAAACAGATATTGCTTTTCTTGGAGAAGGGCAAACTATGATTGAATTAATCCGTAACAAAGGAGTTAACTCAGTCAGTTTCGGAAAGGATATTTCTATAGGCTTTGAGACTGAATCACTTGATGAATTGACGGCTTTTCTTAAAGAAAAGGGAGTAGCTATTCATAGTGGTCCTTTTCAGCCTAATCCGCATGTTAAGTTCCTCTATGTGACAGATCCGGATGGCCTAAAGATCCAGTTTGTTCAGAACATGTAATATATATTGACTATTTGTCAGCTTAGGTATTCTTTTCGATAAAAAGCTAAGAATAACATTAAATTATTTTTGGAGGTAGTATTTATGTCAAGAAAAGAGCAGCCTGATCAGAGGAAGGCAAGAGTTAAAACCGGTGAAGGGCAGATACCAAATCCAGGGCAAAAGCTTAATGACAATAAAGATAACTCACATAAAAAATCCTGATTTGTACTCAGCTAAATAAAGCTTCATATATCAGGATATTGCCGCAAAAAAGGTAAAGCCGCGAAGGCTTTACCTTTTTTGCGTTTACAGCTTTATATGTAATTTATTACTTTACTTCCTGCTTTACAAATAATTGTTGAAAACGGTAGAATTATGTTGCAAATTGTTATATTCTAGAATTAATAATGTAGGAGTTTGAGCTGAAGGAGGACCTAGAAGTGAAAATTAGATTAAAGGCTTTCTCAATTGTGGGACTCAGTTCAACTATAATAATATTAATAACCTTACTTATACTTAAGTTCATGTTTCTGGACTACATAGAGAAACTTGAAATTGACGCTGTAAGTCATAACTTTAATCATGCAGAATCTGTAATGCATAGAGACCAAGCCTCTCTGGAAAACGTTGTACTTGACTGGGCCCAATGGGATGATACATACCAATTTATAAAAGACAAAAACAAAAGATATATTGATGTTAATTTACATAATAGTACACTGGATGCTCTCAACATAAATTTCATTCACTATTACCAAAAAGACTATACTCTTCTTTATAGCCTCTCAGATTTAAATGAGACTGCGGATCAAATGGATTCGGTCTTTAAGAACAGGCTGCACTTGTTTGACAGCATTGATAGAAAGTGTGTTACAGGAATGTATAAACTGGGAGGCAGACCGCTATTTGTTTCAGTAGCTCCCATTACAACCACAGATGGATTAAACCAGCCTGACGGCTATTTGATAATGGGAAGATATGTTGAAGATGACTTTGCAAAATACCTGAAAGAGGTACTTCAGGTCGACATGAATTTAGATACGGCGGAGGTTGCTGAAAAACAGATAGAGCAAACCTTCATCAGGTATGAAGACCATAATGGTGCTTTTTGGTACGACACAACAAAAGAAACCATTATAAGCTACAAATATTTGGAGGATATTTATGGTGGTAATTCTATAGTTATGACCCAGGTATTTAAGCGAAATGATCATAAAAATGGGCTAACTGTGGTTAATTACTTTATACTTTTTTTCTTTAGTGCGCTATTAATTATAACTTTTACAAGTTTTTTCATGATGGACAAGCTGGTAACAAACCGACTGAAGAAATTTCATGACTTTATGTGGAATGTTGGGAAAACAAGGGATACTTCTGCACGTATTGCCATTACCGGAACAGATGAAATTGCAGAACTTGGATTTCTGACCAATAATATGCTTCTCAAACTTGATGAGTCCTATGAAGAATTGAAAAATATAAAGGAAAGGTTCAGATTGACTCTCGAATCCACAAACGACGGATATTTAGACGCAAATCTTATTACAAATGATGTATATGTCAGCCCTGCTTGGCTTAGTTATCTCGGTTTCGATGAAACAAAGAGCAATATTGATATTGCTACCTGTGTCGAAGCTATTGTAAAAGAGGATAGGAGTTATTTCATAAAAACCCTTAAGCGTTGCATTAATAAGGAAATCGACTTTCTTAGAGCTGAGATAAGAATTTTAAAAAGAAATAATGAGGTTTTATGGATAGTAGTAAGAGGTAAGGTTGTACAATATGATGACGAGGGTGCTCCGATTCGCTTTATATGTACCATATTTGATATTTCAGAACGTAAAAAATTTGAAGGGGAAACTATATTTCTTAGTCAAACGGATGTGGTTACAGGACTAAAAAACAGAGCTTACCTGGAAGATATAATAAATAAAACAGAAGAAGGCTCCGGAGAGAACACCTGGATAATAATGGGGGATGTTAATGGTCTTAAACTGATTAATGACAGTTTTGGACATAGTGAGGGGGACCGGCTGCTAAAAACTATCGGAGCAATCCTGATGGCCTGCTGCACAAAAGGTGATATTCCTGCCAGATGGGGCGGAGACGAATTTGTGGTCTATGTTAGAAATAAAGAAGAAGAATATGTTGAAAATCTCATGAATAGGATAACAAAAGCTTGTGAGGAGGTTAAAGGTTATCCTATTAAGGTTAGCATTTCACTTGGATATGCCAATAGAGGTGAGGACATGAAGTCCTTGGGCAATGTTCTGAAACGTGCTGAAGAAAGAATGTACCGACATAAACTTCTGGAAAGTCGAAGCACAAGGAGTAATATAATATCCTCGCTGGAACAAACCCTTAATGAAAAGGATATAGAAACACTGGAACATACTAAAAGAATCAGAAAAATGTGTGTTAAGGTGGGAAACAGAATGGGACTTTCTCATGAAGAAATGGATGAACTGGTTTTACTGGGAGCGTTACATGATATAGGAAAAGTAGGTATCCCGGAAAGCATACTAATGAAGTCGGACAAGCTCACTGAGGAGGAGTGGGTTATTATGAAAAAACATACTGAGATAGGCTACAGAATAGCTGCAGCTACACCGGAACTTGCCCATATTGCCGATGAAATCCTGTATCATCATGAGAGATTTGATGGAAAAGGCTATCCGCACGGTTTGTCAGGCAGGGAAATTCCTAAACTGGCTAGAATAATATCGGTAGTCGATTCTTTTGATGTAATGACACATGATCGGGTATACAAGGCGGCAATGACAGTTGAGGAGGCAGTTAAGGAATTAGAGAAATGTTCCGATAAACAGTTTGACCCGGAAATAGTCGAGCAATTTATCAGTTCACTTAATTTAAAGAAATTAAATATTAAGCCTAAGGAGAATCAACAATATGTTTAAACTCAACAATCTAAAACTTGGCTACAAAATTCTTGCAGTTTTACTAATTCCAATTATCTTTATTATTACCAATTCTATCTATTCGGCGTACGAGATCAAAGCCATCTCAAATAAAGTGGTTAATGACTTGTATGATAAAGCACATGAGAGCTCGGCATATATTCTGAATGCAGACAGGGATTTGTATCAGCTGCTGGTAACAATTATTGAGCTACAGGAACACAGTGGCAACAAGGAGGTAATTGAAACCTTAAATAAAGATTATCAGGACAATAAACAGCAAATTCTCGAGAGAGTAGGAAAGGCTAAAGAGATTATCTCAAAGGATAAAGTATTATATGAGCAACTCCAGAACAAGGAACTGGGTAAAACATCATCTGAGCTATTCAAAGATTTTGATGCCAGTTTTGAAGAGTGGATTAAGCTCTTCAATGTAGATACAAAAACCATGCTGGTTGATGAAGAGGAGTTTAATAATGCATTTCAAAAAACCCGGGATACAATCAATGGTATAACAGATATTTTGGATGTATACGCAGAACAAATTCTTCAAGAAAATAAGGAAAATGTACGCAGCAGTGCCTGGCTATTGATAAACACTTCTGTTTTATCATGCATTATAGCTTTGGTGCTAGGGATATTAATTATTATTAGCATTAGGAAGCGCACCAGGAAAACTGTTGAACTTATAAAGACAACAGCTGATTTAAAGCTCCAGGAAAATAACTCATATAAGAAGTTATTATCTGAAAAGGATGAATTCGGTATTATAGTGGCTGCTGTTGAAAAGTTAAGAGTTGAATTAAAAAGTATGTTGGCTGAAATAACCAATAGCTCAATAAATATAAAGAATAATGTGGCAGAAGTAGATAACACCATGCAGGTCCTTAACGGTAAAGTCTTAGATATTTCTGCAACTTCCCAGCAAATGTCTGCAGGTTTGGAGGAAACTGCTGCATCGATGGAACAGATGGAGGGTACCTCGAGCGAAATCGAAACTGCAGTACAGTCAATAGCTGATAAGGCTCAGGAGGGGGCGGTGTCCGCAGGTGAAATAATGCAGCGTGCCAACCAGCTCAAACTCAATGCTATGCAGTCTCGGAATGATGCCGGACAAATATACAGTGAAACTAAGATGGAAATGATTAAAGCTATAGAGCAGTCAAGGGCTGTTGAGAAAATAAATAATCTGACCAGTGCAATAATGTCTATTACCGAGCAGACAAACTTATTGGCACTTAATGCTGCTATAGAAGCGGCCAGAGCCGGAGAGTCAGGAAAGGGCTTTGCAGTTGTGGCAGATGAAATAAGAAAGCTGGCTGATGAATCAAAGAAAACTGCTACAGAAATACATAATGTTACCGGTGTTGTATTTGAATCTGTTAACAATCTATCAAAGAATTCGGAAAATATACTTGAGTTTATAGACAAACAGGTAATCAGTGATTATGAGATGTTGGTAAAAACAGGCGAGCAGTACAGCGCCGATGCTGCAAGTGTTGATATGATGGTTACTGAATTCAGTGCCACTTCTCAGCAATTACTTGCTTCAATAAGCACAATACTTAAAGCCATAGAGGAAATGACTGCTGCAAGTAGTGAGAATGCTAGGGGAATTACAAATATAGCCTCCAGAACCTCTGAAATTGCAAATGAGACCACGGCAGTTGCTGAAATGTCTGTAAACTCAACAAAGAGCGCAGAACAGCTTATGGAGCAGGTAAAGAAGTTTACCATCTAACTTCTAATAAAAAACATATTTTGTGTATAATGTAAAATTAAAAAACTGCGATTCTACAATCGCAGTTTTTTAATGGGTGTTATATATCCAACAAGTTATAAAATGTGACAAAATCCTTGATATTAAGACAATTTATGATAAAATAATTCCTGTGTTTTATGAAAAGTCTAGACTTTTCTCACTTTATTTACCTATTTCTTGTTTGAATAATCAAATAACCAATGGTTAATATAAAAGTGTGGAAGAAGGACAGGAGGAGAGCTGAATATGAGTTTTTTTGAGAAACAGTTCCAATTAACGAAGAGTGGAACAAATGTAAAGACTGAGTTTGTAGCCGGATTAACAACCTTCTTTACAATGGCCTACATTATTTTTGTAAACCCTTCAATTCTGGGACAAACAGGTATTCCAAAAGGCGGAGTATATGTTGCGACAATACTTGCAGCAGTAATAGGTACTTTGGTTATGGGGTTATTTGCGAATGTACCTTATGCTCAGGCGCCGGGAATGGGGCTTAACGCCTTTTTTACCTTTACAGTATGTTTCGGATTAGGATATACCTGGCAGCAGGCACTAGCCATGGTATTCATTTGCGGTCTTATCAACATTATAATTACAGTAACTCAAGTAAGAAAGTCAATCATTAAAGCAATTCCAGAGTCACTTCAGTTGGCAATAGGTGGAGGTATAGGTCTTTTTATAGCATACATAGGGTTTAAGGATGCTGGTTTCTTGAAGTTCACATCTGAAGCGAAACCAGGGATTCCTTTAACAATATTGGGTGAAAGTGCGGATAAGGCCACAGTTATAGCTGGAGGAGCAAACGTTGTTCCAGCTCTGGTTAACTTTACAAGCCCGGCTGCTCAGTTAGCATTGATTGGTCTGGTAATAACTGTTGTACTTATGCTGTTGAAAGTTAAGAGTGCTATATTAATAGGAATAATTTCAAGCACATTAATTGGTATTCCGATGAAGGTAACTAGCCTGTCATTGGAAACACCCTATAAGGTTTCAGATATAACACAAACTGCTTTCGCTCTCGATTTTGCGGGCTTATTCAGCGATCCGGGCAAAATTGCAGTAGTTTTGGTTACAATTTTAGCCTTCAGCTTGTCAGATACGTTTGACACTATCGGAACCTTTATTGGTACCGGAAGAAAAAGCGGAATATTTGACGATAAGGATGAGGCGGAATTGTTTGCAGGAAAGGGTTTCAAATCCAAGATGGACAAAGCATTATTTGCAGATGCAACAGCAACTTCTGTTGGTGCTCTACTCGGAACCTCAAACACTACAACCTATGTTGAAAGTGCATCAGGTATAGGCGTTGGCGGAAGAACCGGTTTGACATCTGTATTTACGGCCATTTTCTTCGCAATCTGCCTTGTATTTGCACCTGTTGCCGGAATTATTCCCGGGGCTGCAATTGCACCTGCATTAATAGTTGTGGGAGTTCTGATGATGGGTTCCTTTGCAAAAATCAGATGGGATGACTTTGATGAGGCACTTGCAGCTTTCTTTACAGCAGTTGTGATGCCGTTCTCCTATAGTATCTCAAACGGTATAGCCGCTGGTTTCATATTCTATGTAATAATGAAAATATGCAAAGGTAAGGCAAAAGAAGTTCATCCTATAATGTATATTGTTACAGGTTTATTTATACTTAACTTTATCATAGGCGCATTAATGAAGTTATAAGATAAAAACTTTAAGTGACCGGTAAACCAATATCACTATTAAAAGCGCCGCAAGTTTAAAGAGTTGGACTTGCGGCGTTATATTTTATCAGTCCTGTTTATCGGATATATTGTGGGAATCGGCATCAGCATCAGCACCAGATTTAACACCAGATTTAACACCAGATTTAACATCGGATTTAACATCGGATATGACATCAGATTTAGTATCTGATAAACTGTCAAAGACTGAATTGAGTTTACTGATTAATTCATCATATACCTTATCTATTGTTTTCGTATTTATTTTCGCTTTAATAATTCCGCCTATCTGATCCTCAAGCTCTTTGGCCTTTGCCAGGAATAAGACTCCTGAACTTACTGCTTCTTTGTACTTGCTGACTATTAATGCCAGCTCATCCTTATATTTATCATCGGTACCAGGCGTGATTGCCGCATTATATATGTCAATAACCTCATCACTTTCTCTGCAAGGAAAAAATTCGTGAGGTGCTGTACTATCGAATATTGCAAAGTCCAACTCTCTGACAATAACCATATCCAGACTTTGAGGGTCGAAGCCACAGTGGTACACTTCAGTGTTGAAACCTCTTATCTGAGCGGCAGCTGCAACTTTTTTCAACAGCGTTGATTTACCCGAACCCGGACGGCCCTTTATGAAGTACCTTTTTCCAAGGCCGGAGGTAAGATCCATTACAAAATTGGCAGTACCTTTTCCGGTTGCACCTCCGAAGAAACGGTTTTTGGATATTCCCTCTTTGGAAAGCGACCTGTCCCCGAACAGCTTCTTTATACAGCCTTCAGCTATTTCATCAAGCTTTTTAAAATCAATATTGTTTAGATATATCTTCTCCCATTGATCATGCATCGAAAGAGCTTTTTTGAACTGGTCATACGCAAGATTATAGTACTCCATCGCTTTACTTTTCATTCCGGATATCAAATACTCATCAAGCAGCGCTGATCTGCTTGAGTTATCGAGCTCCATATTTATTGACTCGATGTTGGCAGCACTGAATCTTGCCTGCTGAACATATTGAAGACTGCTGTTAATAACCGCTGCGCTTAGGGCTGGAATTATAACGGCTTCAATTTCGTTCTCATCCGATGCACTGTGGATAAATTCAATATCATAACCTTTTATGTACCAGTTGATTCCGATGTTCTTGATGAGCAATGATTTTTCCTGGTCAGAGCCTCCCGCCAAGAGAAATATCGTATCAATTCCCATGATATTATCTTCAAAGTAACTCACATACCCTCGGGCAGAGTTCGCACCCACGTAATAATTACATATTTTTGCGGCCAAAAAGATTCCACCTTTCAAAAATTATTTTTACAATACAGTGTATGCATTACTGCTGAAGAATGCTTAAAAATGACAAGTGCAATTTTATATGCATAAACTCTTCTTTTTCTCAATTTATTAATTTATTGCATTAAAATGAATACATGGACATGTCGTTGAAGAACCCTGTACGCACAAGTTACAAGGCCAATTTAACAACTCAAAAAATGATTGTATGAAAGTAAATACATGAAATTCTAATTTTTTGAAATTGCAAAAATAATGTTAAATAATTGTTAAGCATTGAAAACAGTTGTTGAAATTTATGGTTCTGTATGTTAAGATTGTTAGTGAAAAAATTAACTAAATCTATTGCTTATCAAACTGAACTATAAATACCAAGGAATTATTTAAAGTTTGGTTTAAATGGTTCAGTTAATGATTAGTAAATTGTTTATGGCTTGAGAAATGATAATTAATAATTTTCTACATAATTGTGCAGAATAAAGTAGGTAGCTGTTTTTTTACGAGAAGAATTTATATTTCACAAGGCATGCAATAATACTACTCTATATAGCAGTATATTTTTATAAATTGAAGGGAGAATTATAATGACTACGAATCAGAAGTTGCAAGCGTGGGTTAAAGAAGTGGCTGAATTGACACAGCCAGACCAGATTTACTGGTGCGACGGTTCTCAGGAAGAAAATGACAGACTTATTCAGGAATTAGTTAATGTTGGATTAGCTAAACCATTGAATCCAGCAAAGCGTCCAGGATGCTATGCTTTTAACAGTGATCCATCAGACGTTGCTCGTGTTGAGGACAGAACATATATTGCTTCAAAAACTAAGGAAGATGCTGGCCCAACAAACAACTGGGTAGACCCAAATGAATTGAAGGAAACAATGAAGGGTTTATATAAAGGTTGTATGAAGGGAAGAACAATGTACGTTATTCCTTTCTCAATGGGACCTATCGGTTCTGAAATATCCAAGATTGGTGTTGAAATCTCAGATAGCGCATATGTTGTAATCAACATGCGTATCATGACTCGTATCGGTAAGAAAGTACTTGATACTCTTGGCGATGGAGATTTCGTTCCTTGCTTGCATTCAGTAGGTGCTCCTCTTGCTGAAGGTGAAAAAGATACAAAATGGCCATGTGCTCCAATCGAAAAGAAATATATCAGCCACTTCCCAGAAGAAAGAACAATCTGGTCCTACGGTTCAGGTTACGGCGGAAACGCTCTTCTTGGTAAGAAGTGTTTCGCACTTCGTATAGCTTCAGCTATTGCTCGTGAAGAAGGCTGGCTTGCAGAACATATGCTTATCTTGAAACTCACTAGCCCTAAGGGTGAAGTTAAATATATCGCTGGTGCTTTCCCAAGTGCTTGCGGAAAAACAAACCTCGCTATGTTGGTTCCAACTATTCCAGGTTGGAAAGTTGAAACAATCGGTGATGATATAGCTTGGATGAAGTACAAGGCTGATGGCAGATTGTATGCTATCAACCCAGAAGCTGGTTTCTTCGGAGTTGCTCCTGGAACTTCAATGGATTCAAATCCAAATGCTATGCACAGCATAGAAAAGAACACTATATTCACTAACGTTGGTTTAACTGACGATGGCGATGTATGGTGGGAAGGTATGGGAGTTGCAGCTCCAGCTCACTTAATCGACTGGAAGGGTAAGGATTGGACTCCTGGAACAGATGCTCAGGCTGCTCATCCAAATGCTCGTTTCACAGCACCTGCAAACCAGTGCCCAGCTATAGCTCCTGAGTGGGAAGATCCTGCAGGAGTACCAATCTCAGCTATATTGATCGGTGGTCGTCGTCCTAGCACTATTCCATTGGTTCATGAAAGCTTTGACTGGAAGCACGGTGTATTCCTTGGTTCAATCATGGGTTCAGAAATCACAGCTGCTGCTATTTCTGACAAGATTGGTCAAGTTCGTCGTGATCCATTCGCAATGCTTCCATTTATCGGTTACAATGTATGTGACTACTTACAGCACTGGTTGGATGTTGGAGCTGCTACAAGCGAAGACAAACTTCCAAAGATATTCTATGTTAACTGGTTCCGTAAGGACAAAGATGGCAAGTGGTTATGGCCAGGTTACGGTGAAAACAGCCGTGTTCTCAAGTGGATATTCGAAAGAGTATCAGGCGAAGGAAAAGCTGTTAAGACTGAAATCGGTTACATGCCTACTGAAGATGCTATCGACCTCAATGGTTTGGATGTATCTGCAGATGATATGGCTGAACTTCTCAAGGTTAACAAGGCTGAATGGCTGCAGGAAGTTGAATCAGTTAAAGAGCACTATGCTAAGTACGGCAGCAAGTTGCCTGCTGAATTAGCTAATCAGTTGACAGCTCTCGAAGCTAGATTGAAGGCTTAATTCTTGAAATAATCAAATTTCTATAAAACCCCGGTGGAAAACCCGCCGGGGTTTTTTTCGTTCAGATTTCTGATTTTTTTGAATAGAAAACATGATTGTAATGATGTATTTTTTAGTATACAATATTGGTGCTCTTCATCGGTTTTTACATATCAAGGATTAAAAAGCGAATTTTCTCAAAGGTTTGCAGGGTGCAAGTTTGTGTGAAACCGCTTGATTATAATTAGAAAAAAGCGAAAGGAGGGGTACTATGTTCGGAATACCCGATTTTACTATTGTTGCTGTATATTTCTTATGTATTTTAAGTGCTCTGGTTTGTGCAGTATATGGCCTTGTAAATTGGAATAAAGGCGGGGAAGTGGAAATGCAGCAGATCGAGGAAGAAATAAACTGGGAATTGGCAGAACATAAATAGGCCTGCTGCTTTAAAAAGGGAATAAGCAAGTTTCTAAATTCATTTCGTGACAAGAGTATGTAGTTAAGAATACAAGAGTGGGTCGAGTATTCTGGTGATAGCTTACTCTTTAGAATTGAAATTATTTTATTTCAGAAATTCTAAGGAGGATCATTTCATGGTTTTTTATTCGATAATAGTTGTTATCGTATTTCTTTTAATTACAGTTTTCTTAGGTTACCTTGGTTATAAAAATACAAAATCTTCTCAGGACTATCTGGTTGCAGGAAGAAAAACACATCCGCTAATAATGGCCTTATCGTATGGAGCTACCTTTATAAGCACTTCAGCTATTGTGGGCTTTGGGGGCCTGGCTGCGAATATGGGAATGGGCCTTCTCTGGTTAACCTTCTTTAATGTTTTTATTGGAATATTCATTGCATTTGTTTTGTTTGGGAAAAGGACAAGACATATAGGTCACAGGTTGGACGCTCACACCTTCCCGGAATTACTGGGTAAGAGGTTTGAGTCCAAATTTATCCAAGGCTTTGCAGCAGGACTTATATTTTTGTTTATGCCTATTTATGCTGCAAGTGTTATTAAAGGGGGAGCAAACTTTGTTCAGACCTATTTTGGAATACCCTATGGTGTTTCGCTTTTAGCGTTTGTTGTAATTGTTGCAGCCTATGTATGGATGGGAGGTATTAAAGCAGTTATGTATACTGATGCCTTTCAAGCCTGCGTAATGTTTATTGCAATGCTTGTACTGCTTATTACAGCTTATGTGAATCTTGGCGGTTTCACATCAGCACATCAACAATTAACAGACCTGTTCACAAATCCCGCAGTGCAAAAGGATATAGCTAAATCGGTAGAAAATGGCTTCCAGGGTTGGACTTCTATGCCTAAGGGCGGATCGCCCATGTGGTGGAGCCTTATCTCAACCATTGTACTGGGAGTTGGTATTGGCGTTTTGGCACAACCGCAATTAGTGGTACGTTTTATGACTGTTAAGAGTGATAGGGAATTAAACAGAGCAGTTTTTTCAGGAGGAATTTTCATACTTGCAATGACCGGAGTGGCTTTTGTCGTAGGAGCACTTTCCAATGTTCTACTGTTCCAAAAAACCGGAAAGATAGCTATAGTAGCTGCAGATAAAGTAAATGATAATATTATTCCTTTGTTTATAAAGAATTTCCTGCCGGAATGGTTTGCGGCTATATTCCTTGTTTCTATGCTTGCGGCTGCAATGTCTACTTTGAGTTCTCAGTTCCACACGATGGGCACTGCTGCGGGAAGAGATCTATATGAAAGAAGCTTTGGCAAAAAGGGTAATAGTATGGTAATAACAAAGACAGCAACGCTTATTGTTATAGTAATCAGTACTGTAATTGCATGGGCCTCAAACGGACTTCCTATTGCAGATGGTATTATAGCGAAATTTACTACCATGTTCTTTGAATTAACAACAGCTGCTTTCTTACCTGTATACGTTGGCGCTCTATACTTCAAGAGTATTCCCAAAGCCGCAGCAAAATGGTCTATGATAGCAGGGTCTGCAGCTTGGTTTATCTGGACCTTCTTTGTTCACTCAAATGCATCATATATGCAGATATGCAGGCTAATAACAGGAAAAACCTCTGTTGTAATGGGAACATCACTTGAAAAGCTTTCGATGGTGGGTACAACCTTTGTAGCTCTTCCGGTGGCTATTATAGTTCTTGCAGCTGTTTGGCTGGTAAAAAGTAAATCCGGGAAGATTGACATAAATAAAAATGTTATTGACAAGTGCTTTATATAAAAAGCAAATAAACGGCAGGATATTATAGATTTTACTATATCCAAAAGTCTTGCAGACTCTTAATTAAAACCCCAAGGTTCCATACCTTGGGGTTTTTGGAGTTAATGACCATTTCAATTTATATTTTCTCAGACATATCTTCTAATGTATTTGCGGATGACGTTAATTCTTTAACAGCTGCTGCGATTTCTTCAAAAGCTGCGGCCTGTGATTGAAAGATAATATTTGCTGAATTAACTTTAGATGATATTTCTTTAATTGAAGTATTAGTTTGTTTTAAAATCTGTTCAATTTTTTTTATGGATTCGTTTGTTAGTCCCGATAGAGACCTGATTTCCTGAGCCACTACATTAAAGCCTTTTCCAACTTCTCCTGCTCGGGCTGCTTCAATAGATGCATTTATACCAAGCAGGTTTGTTTGTGATGATATATGCCGTATCATTTGCAGGATGTCATCCGTACTTTTAGTATTTTTCTCAGTATTAGTAGCGTTTTGCTGAATCTCGTTGTTCATGGTGACAATGTTCTGTAATTCCGAGGAGAGTTCGGTAACCGAATCAGATATTTGCTGTAAAGCCATTGTCTGGTTTTTGTAAGCGTTATGTAATTCATGCTTTTTGGAAAGGCTCTTACCCAGTAGGATACAGCCTGCTACAGTGCCGTTGGACAATACCGGAATAGCATAAGATTTAAAGGGTACACCATAAATTTCCTTCGGAACATCCCTTATAATCACCTTGCCTGTGCGAATTGCTTCACTCGCTGCTCCGCCCTCCGGAATAGGATCTCCCGGAACTGCTTTAAGCTTTAAAGAGGGGCAGTTATGGTTTAGCAAATATACTTCTCTGTTTGTAATAGCTATGGAAGCTTCGTCATCAAAAAGAATTGAAAGATAAGGGAGTACACTATTAAAGGAATTAAGAATTTCATTATCTGAAATGAGTGTTGTCATTGGCATCTCCGCCTTTACACAATAATGAACAGCTTATATAAAATTATAGCTTGGTTTCATTATTAATGTCAAACAGAATTATAGGTAGACTATATAAGGTAGATTTTAAGCTGTTCAAAGGATATATTAGGCTATTTAAGGTTATTGAGAAACTCCGGAATAAATAATTGACGGAGTTTCTTAATAATTGTAACAATTGATTGTAATTAGTAATATTTCTTTTAAAATCATTCTAGATTAAATCATTCGGTGATTACTGAGGGAATAGCATTTTCGAAAGGGCTGAAGCATAAGTGACCGGAGCAGAACAGGCAAAATTCTTACAAACATATACGGCAGTCTGTCCGTTTTGTTCTCTGTATTCTGAAATGAAAGGTATCAGATTTACCAGCTCAGGAGTTATATTTGCAAGGGCTACCGAAAACGGAGTATAAATGCTGTTATAAGTGTTTATCATTTCGCTGCTGGTATCTCCAACTATTACTACTTCTGATGCATTTGGAGACATTGAGTACATATAAGCACAAAGCATGTAGCTATGCCCTGTGGGAGCTGCTTCGACCTCATCACTGAAATAATCCAGTATTTCTTTCGCCTTATCTTCAAGTTCATGACGCCCTGTCAGCCTTGCTATTCTGAGCAGATTCATAACAGCAGCCGAGTTGCCGGAGGGTAATGCGCCATCATAACTTTCTTTTGGTCGAGTGATAAGCTCTTCAGAATCATCACCATATAAATAAAGTCCTGCTGAGCCACTATCGCTGAAAAGTTTAAGCATGTCGCCATTAAGCTTAATGGCCTTTTGGAGATACTTTATATTGTAAGTGGCCTCATAAAGCTCAAGGAGTCCCCAAACAAGAAAGGAATAATCCTCAAGATATGCGTTAAAGGCGGCTTCACCATCTCTATATCTGGCTAAGAGCCTGCCGTCAAATCTAATCAAATGCTTATCTATAAATTCAGCACATTTCTCGGCAGCTGATATAAATTTCTTTTGATTAAGAACTTTTCCGCAATAAGCCATAGCTGCCATCATCAGGCCATTCCATGCAGTCAGTATTTTGTCATCCTTATATGGATGAACCCGATTTTCCCTGTGTTGAAAAAGCTTCTGCCTGCAGGACTCAACAAAAGCTTTCCTGCTCTCGGGTACTAAACCTGTTTTTATGAGGTTTGGTATGTTAAGACCTTCAAAATTACCGTTTACTGTTATATCAAAAAGGCCGCAGAACTCATCAGCTTCAGGGCCAAGAACCTCCTCAATTTCTTCAACTGACCACACATAAAATTTTCCCTCTTCTCCCTCCGAATCAGCATCTTCAGCAGAATAAAAGCCGCCCTCAGCGGAGGTCATATCTCTTAGTACATATTCAAGAATCTGCATGGCAGTTTCTGAATAGTTTTGATTGCCAGTTGCGATAAAAGCTTCACCGTAAGCCAAGGCAAGCAAAGCATTATCATACAGCATTTTTTCAAAATGAGGAACAAGCCACTTTTTGTCTGTAGAATATCTGCTAAAGCCAAAACCAATGTGATCATATATCCCACCGTTCCTCATGGACTCCAGAGTTTTTTCAACTATCTCTAGAGCAAAAGGCTCCTTCTGGTCGTACCAATACCTAAGCATAAACAGCAGGTTGTGAGGGGTTGGGAATTTAGGCGCTCTGCCGAAGCCACCGTGGGTATTGTCAAAGCTGTACTTAAGGTGAGAAAAGGCATCGTGGATTACCTCTTTTGTAATCTCACCGTTAGCAGAACCTTTCTCCGTTTTTTGATACGCAAGTATTTCACGGGCCGACTCAAGCAGAGTTTCTCGTTTATTTACCCAGGCATCATGCACTGTTTGCAGCAGACTCATCAAACCCATCATTCCTCGGCTGTCGGCCTTGGGGTAGTAGGTGCCTGCAAAAAACGGGTGCTTGTCTGGAGTGAGGAACACAGTCAGAGGCCAGCCGCCATGTCCGGTCAGTGATTGGCACACAGACATATAGATGCTGTCAATATCGGGGCGTTCCTCACGGTCAACCTTAATGCATATAAAGTATTTATTTAATAGATGAGCAACTTCCTCATCCTCAAAGGATTCTCGTTCCATTACATGACACCAGTGACAGGTAGAGTATCCGATACTCAGGAAAATGGGTTTGTCTTCGCCAACCGCTCGCCCGAAGGCTTCAGGTCCCCACGGGTACCAATCTACTGGGTTGTGGGCGTGTTGGAGCAGGTAGGGGGATTTCTCTTGAATTAGTTTATTTGTGTATTTATGCTCAGTCATAGTGTATCATTACCTTTCAACATTGAATTATTGTTAGTATACCCGTTTTCAAGTAATATAAAATGAATGGCAGCTTATTAAATATACATTGATAATTGCAAAGAAATTTGTAACCTTTTCTCATATAAAGTGGTCTAATAAGCAGAAAGGAGGTCAGTATGTGCTGTCCTTCTGTTCCTGTCTGATGCCAATATACCTCAGCGTAATAGACGAACTTGAATGGTTCAGCATGTCCATGACGAGCCCTAAGTTATATCCTGTACTCTTATAAGTCCAATACCCCCAGGTCTTCCACATAGTATGTGTACCAAAGTTGATATCAATCTTACAGTCGGCTGAGGCTATGTTAAGTATTCTATAGGCTTGCGTACAACTAATAGGAGAATTTACACCCTTCCGACTGATAGAAAAATATTCGTCCTCTGTAGGAGTATAACAAGACAAGTATTGTTTTATGTCTTCTAAATAGTACCGTTAATAGCAATCTGTCTTACTTTATCTGTCTTCTTTTAGGTTATAATTAGATGCTTCTTGACTGTTCTTCTCTCATCTGTGATAAAATCCGATACCTTTGCCCGAAGATGTCCCCAATCCGTAATCCGGTACTGCAGTCGACGACAAACAGGAGATAGTGTCTGATACTTCGCTGTTTAGGTACGATAAATATCGTACTAAAAATGGGCACATAAAAAGACCTCAACGACGCATTTGACGTTGAAGCCTTGATATAACTGGATTATACGGAATATATCAATGTAAGAAAATACTCATATTCTTACATTGAGCCTTATGTAATACCTCGTCTCGTGGTTGTCAATATTTTAGAGCAGACCTGCTAACTTTTTGATTTTCATCATCCAAAATGTGGACTCAAGTTCTTTCGCCATCTTTGTTCTGCGACTTTCACCAAGACCCATATGTGCTGCACTTACCCAGTATCCTTCCTTCTCTGCAAGATATGATATAGGGAAGGCATATGTACCACTTCCGGTTCGGAATGTCTCAAGGTGTTTAATAGCATCAATAAACCACGGATGTTCAGCAGCATTAGGGAAATGAGCTATTAACTCTATACGCTGTATTAACAAAGCACCCCCAGCAAAAGTTCCCTCACCAATACCAAAGTATCCTGGCAATCTGGCATCCCATCCCATAGAATAGTATTTCCTATCAGATGAAGACAAAACGCCATACTTATGAACAACAATATTGTGATAGTTAGGAGTAAGGATATAACCAATAACATCTTTAATCGTAGCTACCATCTCCTTATCACACCAGTCTATCAATGAAGATAAGCCATATACATCATAAATCAAAGGAAACCTATAGTTTCCATTTTCATAGAGTTCAGGTTTAATAATAGGTGTATCACGAAATGTCTTTGGAACACCACGATACTTGCTTGCATCATCATAAATATTGTAATCATGCTTGCTTGTAAATTCATGCAACACATCAAGCCGATTCGTCAAGAAAGTTCTTATTACATCATCAGTATAACCTGCCATTCCCAGAAATGAGGCAACAATTGCGAAGCTGAATACTCCCCACGCTTCCCTTGTATTAATATTTTCAGTCAACCAAGTTCTATAAGGCAACGTTGCCTCATCTAACTCAGGCATTCCTGCACGCATTCCAAGTTGAACCAACTTACTCATGGCATTCTCATAAAAGTGATTATAGCTACCATGAAGTGTCATATAGCTGACCCCCTTCATGGGTCTTAGATAATTAAGCCAGGTGATAACCTCTTGACTCTCAGCTATTGCTCTTTCCATCATCTTAATGTCAATACAAGTATTTGATTCCATTAACTCTGTTGCAGTACGATATCGGATTGTAGGACCACCATTTTCAAACAGCCATCGTATTGTTTCCTGTGTATTCAATACATTTACCCCTCATTCAAACATAACCATATTATACCATATAGATAACTGTATACAATACTTACCTCTTATCAACTACACCATGCTGCTGTGCTCCAGTATCTGCGGCAGGAAACATCAAACACACATCGGGGGTTATCGTATTAAAAGAACGAGCGAAAGCCCAGTAAATGGGGAACCTATATTCTTGTCTTGCTTGGAAGAATAGATAAATGCATATATGTTATTATTTCAGAGATTACGAAGTATGAGAGGTATATAAGTTTCATAATGCCGGCAGGCTATAGCCTAAAACCAAGTGATATCAATACTTACAGACCACTGTTAATAACGTAGATGGCATCAGTGACAGGCAGAGTATCACATACTCGGAAAAATGGGTTTATCTTCGCCAACCGCACGCCCAAAGGCTTCAGGACCCCAAGGATACCAATCTGCTGGATTGTGAGCATGCTGATATACCCAAATTTTCGAAAAATAAAGAAACCTCACAGAATTTAGTGAGGTTTAGGATTCAGAATTTATTTACTTTCAGTATGTAGAAAATGATATAGCACTTACAAATGGCGAGATTTTAAAGACCCTTTTCGGATTCCAATAAAGTACGACTAACCAATCCTAAAACGCTTAGTATAGTGCCCGTAACACCTGTTAGCAGAAACATCACTGCCATACCAGAACCTTTACCACTTCCTACAACAAGAGTTAAAGGATTTGATACATTTAACATAAATGGCTCAAAAAAATAATCTGCTAAGATGCCACCTAATAACATTCCAATAGGAACCATACCCGATTGCAATGCATATTTAAATGAAAATGCTCGACCTTGCAATTCTATTGGAATTATTGTACGCCAGAAATAGCTTTCGTTTGCACTAAATATGGGAATAAAAACACTAGATAGAAATCCAGCAATAACCCATATTGGCTTAGAATTACCCACAGCAAATAAAATGTCTCCAAGTAAGAATGATAGACCTACACACAAAAACATAGTTTTTATTTTGCTTTTAGTAGTAGGTATGAAGGTAATTAGCAATCCTCCAATAATACCACCTAATCCAAGTGCACCGTTTACTAACGCTAATGCATTTGAGTCATTGCCTGACCTCGATAAAATCATCGGGGAAATCAAATTAAAGTATGTTATACCAGCTACAAGGTTAATAAACGCCATAAGTAACAATAACTTACTCAAAAGACTAGAATCCAGTATAACACTAAATCCACTTCTCAACTCACTTAAATAGCTTATAAAACTGAATTTGTTTGGTTTTTTGTTACTGATAAAAGGTATTTCAACAAAACATATAAGCGTTAAACAAGCAATGATAAGTGTTGCAAAATCAAACGCTATGACTCCAAGTATTCCTGTTACGCCAAGCATGGTAGCTGCAAAAATCGGCGAAAGGATCTGTATGGTTCCGTTTGAAAATGATTGCATACCGTTTGCTTTAATATAGTATTCTTTTGGAACTATTTGGCTGACTACAACGTTATTAGCCGGAGATTGAAAACTCCCTAAAATACTGCTAATAAAGTTAAGACAGTATATATGCCATATTTCAAGTGAATTTGCTTTTAAAAGCAAAAACAGAGTCAATGTACATAAGCCAGAGCCTAAGTCTGAAAACAGTATAATGGTTTTTTTATTAAATCTGTCAACAAAAGGACCTGCTAAAATTCCTCCCAACATTTTGGGAACCATTATAAGTAATCCGGATATTGAAAGTGTTAGAGCATTTCCTGTTCTCTCAAAGGCCCATATTGTAATAGCAAAACCAGTCATAGAACTACCTAAGATAGAAACTGACTGACCTAACCACAGTAAAGTATAATTTCTCAAGTTTAATATATCTTTAACAAATCTCATTGTTATTCTTCCTTTATAATTATTTAAATTTAAAGAAAGCAAAACAATGACCATATAATCTTTTAGTTAGCGATTAAATCCAAAAGCTCCATACAGCCACCGCTGCTTCCGAATGGAGCTAAAATATTCATTGTAATTTCATGTTTCATTATTTCTAGCATTAACAACCATCTCCTGCTCAAAATGTAAATACTCTCGCATTATACTATATAAAACAAACAGGTTCAATCATAACTCATTTGGGTACAGTAACTTGATTGTCAACTGTGGCAGGTTGAGTACCCGATGCTCTAGTTAAGGACATTTATAGCCTCCTAATATTAGTTTATAATAAGTTAATATAAATTACTTATTATCTTCGCATAACAAAGTTTCTCGTAGGTTGATTTTTTCAACCAAAGTTACCTTCAAATCTATTGTGGTTTCATAGGCAACCTGTATAATGATAGATGAGGTGGCCGTATGAAAGAGATAAATATTGCAAAAACGATTATTACAAAGAGAAAAGAAAAAGGCATTACTCAGGATGACATTGCTGTTTATATTGGTGTTTCAAAAGCCTCTATTTCAAAATGGGAAACTGGACAAAGCTATCCCGACATTACCTTTCTCCCTCAGTTAGCGGCTTATTTCAATATCAGCATAGATGAGTTGATGGGTTATTCACCTCAGATGACTAAGGAAGATATTAAGAAGTTATATCGTAGATTATCATCAGAATTTAGTAGCCAGCCTTTTGATGAGGTTTTAGCTGAGTGCCGAGCTATTATCAAAAAATACTTTTCCTGTTTTCCACTTTTATTACAAATGGTTATTTTGCTTGTCAATCACCATATGCTTGCTCAGCAAAAGGAAACGCAGGAAAACCTGCTTCGGGAGATTATTGGTTTGTGTGTTCGTATTAAGACTGAAAGCGACGATGTAGAACTATCAAAACAGGCTAATTCAATGGAAGCGGTGTGCTACATGATTTTACAGCAGCCACAAGAGGTCTTGGCTTTACTTGATGGAACGATGAAACCAATTTTAAGCGATGATACAATACTTGCGAACGCATACTATATGACGGGAAATATGCAGAAGGCAAAAGAAGTTTTACAAATAAGCACCTATCAACATTTACTCAATATTATGGGTGTGTGTCCTACTTATTTGCTGCTACATGTAGGTGAAATTGAAAAGTTTGAGGAGATATTAAAGCGTATACTTTGTATATCAGACGTATTTTCATTAGATACTTTGAACCCAAATTCAGCAGTACAATTGTACCTTGCGGCGGCACAGGGATATACAATGCAGGGCAATGTCGAAAAAGCACTTAACATGCTTAGTAAATATGCTGATATTTGTACATCAAATTTTTTCCCGCTATCACTACATGGCGATGATTTTTTTGATTGTATTGATGAGTGGTTTAGTCATCTCGACCTTGGAGCACCACCCCCTCGGGATGAAAAGTTAGTAAAAGAAAGCATGATACAGGCAATTATAGCCAATCCCGCTTTTTCGGCGTTAAGTGAACAGCCCAAATTTAAGAGCATTATAAAAACAATGAAACTAAAATTGAGAGTAAACTAGATACAAGTAATTATAGAATACTTAACTATTTGCTTATACGTTTATTAATTGCGAGGTGAAAAAATGAATGCAATAAATATAGAAAATCTCAAAAAATCCTATGGAGGTAAAACTAATGCTATAAATGGTATAAGTTTCAGTATACCTAAGGGTGAAATATTTGGCTTTCTTGGTCCTAATGGCTCAGGAAAAACTACTACTGTTAGAGTTCTCAATGGAATTCTTTCACCGACTTCGGGTCATGCTGAAATATTTGGAAAGTCTGTGAATGAAAATAATCTTGAACTTCATAGGCTCTGTGGAGTTATGACCGAAAGTTCTTCCTGCTATGAAAATCTTACAGCAGAGGAAAATCTAATATTCTTCGGAAGAATGTATGGTATGGAAGAAAAGCTATTGAAAGAACGCGCAGATTTCATTCTAAAAAGGCTGGAATTACTAACTGTGAGGAGTAAGAAGGTTAAAGCTTTAAGCACAGGGATGAGGAAGAGAGTATCTCTAGCGATAGCTCTTATTCATAATCCTCAAATCTTATTTCTTGACGAGCCTACTAGTGGTTTAGACCCGGAAAATGCACTTAATGTTTCAAAACTTATAAAAGAGCTTTCAGAAGAAAATGAGGTTACAATCTTTCTTTGCACTCATCAATTAAAATATGCTGAAGATATCTGCACATTGTATGGCTTTATAAATAATGGTAATGTCCTTGGCTTCGGTACTTTTGATGAACTTGCTGCAAAGAAAAATGCAAGTCTTAAATTAAAAATTAAAGGAAAAAATATCTCAGATAAATTTGGACTTATTCATGAGGGTAATAATCTGTATAGCAAATCTATTTCAGGAGATAAAGAAGTGAATGCTGTTATACATAACATAATAGCAAACGGTGGGGAAGTTTATGAGGCTATACAGCAGAAATGGTCTTTGGAACAGCTGTATTTTACGTATATAAATGGTACAGCCGGCGATGTAACATTGTAGTGGAGGTGTTAATATGAATAGAAGTGAAAAAGCACTAATTAAAAAAGATTTTAACGAGATAACAAGCACGAAGATGGTAATTGTACCAATGGCTATTGTACCCATTGTTCTCACTGTACTCATACCTTTGGCGTTAATTATCGGTGTCAATTATATTGGAAATGCTTCAGATATTATAAGAGATTTCGGACCTCTTCTAAAAAAGCTACCCTCTGAATATGCTTCAATTAATCCTGCACAACTTGTAATAAAAATTGCTATAAATTATATGTTTCCTGCATACTTTCTTATAATTCCCATAATGTGTTCAGGAATTATTGGAGCCAGTAGCTTTGTGGGCGAAAAAGAACATAAGACAATGGAGACACTACTTTATACACCGATATCCATGGAACAACTGCTAAGAGCAAAGATTTTAGGTGTTTTTATACCATCTTACATTATAACTCTGCTTTCATTTATAGCTTTTGGCACAATAATTAATATTGGCGGTTTCGTATATTTTGGAGGACTTATTTTTCCGGATATAAAATGGATTATCACTATACTTTGGATTTCACCTGCAATTAGTTTGTTATCCTTAACGTTAACTGTAATGGTATCAGCAAAGTCAAAAACCTTTCAAGAAGCACAGCAGGTAAGTGGGATTCTGGTTCTTCCTATAATTCTTCTATTGATAGGTCAAATAACAGGTGTAATTATGCTCAATAATCTTATCATGTTAATAGCAGGTGCTGTTCTACTGATACTTGATTATATATTGATAAAAAGAATTTCTTCTACCTTTATTCCAGAGAAGCTGATTTAGATAAAAGAACGGATTATAAGCCTATATTTGTCTTCTCTCGTATATTTAAAAAATCCAGAGCAAATTGTACATGTAGTGCTGTGCCATATTTCATGTAGTCTTCATCAATCTTAAATTTCTCATGGTGTGGAAAGTATATGGCTTCTTTATCCTCATTTCTATATCCTATAAATGCATATACTCCTTTAGCATGTTGGAAATAGTAAGCCATATCTTCCGAACCCATATATTTGGGTAAATTTATATTATTGCCTTCTCCAAAGACTTTTGTTGCAGACTTAGCTGCGAGGGTTGCTAAGTCTGAATCATTATAAAGACTAGGGGCACTTTCTTCTATTCTTATATGAACCTTAAGCTCATAAGCATCTGCAATGGCTTTTGCATGTCTTTTTATTGCTTCATGAACGATTTCCCTAACCTTTGGGTTAAAGTATCTCATGGAAATATCGATTTTTGTATATTTAGATACTATGTTTGCCTTTGTTCCTCCAATAAATTTGCCTACAGAAAGCACTATTGGTTCTTGAGTATTAATATTTTTAGTGACTATGCCTTGAAGGTCTGTAACAAAAATACAGGCAGGATGAATAGTATCTTTCGCGAGATGCGGCACTGATCCATGACCTGATACTCCTTCAAACTTAACATAAATAGTATCGCAACCTGCCATTCTGTACCCTGGTTCAATATTTACATATCCAGTCTCTAATTCTGGCATCCCATGCATACCAAAGCAAGCATCAACTCCATCCATTCCGCCTGCTTCTATTATTTTTTTAGCTCCTGAGAATGTTTCCTCACCCTCTTGAAAGAAAAATCTAACCTCGCCAGGTATCTCAGCCTTCATTTCAGATAAGAGTTTTGCAGCACCTAGGAGCATAGCCGTGTGAACATCATGACCACAAGCATGCATTAACCCACTGGTTTTAGATTTGAATTCAACATCTGTTTCCTCTTTTACCGGAAGGGCATCTATGTCTCCTCTTAAAGCTACAGTTTTTCCGCTTTTTCCACCCTTTAATGTAGCTATTAAAGATGTGTTGCCTGCTTTCTTATATGGTATTCCTAGTTTATCTAATTCCTTGATAATTTTTTCCTGAGTCTTAAATTCCTGTCCACTAAGCTCAGGATTCTCATGTAAATCTCTTCTGAAATTGATTATATATTCTTCTATTGATTTTGCATTGTTTAATATGTTTGACAGGAAAATCTTCCTTTCTATCTTTATGAAATAATATGGAATTTCCATAGCAAAAAGTGTTACCTTCGTTATAACAGTATCTCCTTTTAATAATATTAAATTCTTATTTTACAAAAAGGGATACCATTAATTGGTTGCAATGTAATTTTATTATTATTAGATAAGTAGTATAATATTCATGTTTAGAAAGTATTTTGATATCTATCTATTCTAAAAGTGTTAAATTGTTTAGGAGGGTGGTATGAAGAAAAAACTGATTTTTATTATTTGTTTTATATTAATAATTTCTCTTGGGGGAATGCTTTTATTGAATCAATATTGTATTCGTGACAAAAAGCCTTTGCAGTTTGATTACGTTAAAAAAGTTGGTATTGAAGGTCTGCAGAAGTATTATAGAATTCCGGGTTTCACTTATTGTATTATAAAAGATGGTAAGATTATTGAGATAAATGCGTTAGGTCACATATTTGAAGGTTCTGATAAGAAAGTAACTATTGAAGATAAATTTCAAATTGGTTCCTGCGGTAAATCCTATACCGCTTTAATTGCGGCAAAGCTAGTTGAGAAAGGACTTATAAGTTGGGACACAAAGATTTTTGATTTGTTCCCTGAATGGAAGGATAATTCAAACAAAGCATATTATTTGGTTACTTTGAAAGATTTACTTTCACACAAGACATCATTACAGCCGTTAAATACATTTACTGGAAGAGTGGACTCTTCCAGTAAGAAGATTATTTATACAAATATACCTAATTTTACTGGTAACCAACAAGAAATAAGACTGCAATTCTGCAAATATGTGCTTACTCTTCCACCAGTTATAAGTACTGAAATGAATTATGCTAATTCTGGGTATAGTATAGCAGGAATAATGCTGGAAAAGGTATCTGGGGAATCGTGGGAAGATTTAGCAAGGGAAACTGCTAAGGACATAGGTATTTCAATTGGCTTTGGTAACCCTAATGATAGTGATAGGGAACAGCCCTGGGGACATGAAGTGGGCTGGTTTGGTAAAAGGATACCGGTATCACCAGAGAACTATACTCATTTTATAAACCCAATATCCTCTCCGGCAGGAAATATAGATATATCAATCAATGATATGGCTAAATATGTTAACATTTATCTTGAAGGTCTTAATGGAAAGGATGGATATATAACATCCCAGACATGTAAATACCTTCTTAGTGGCATTCCGAAATACTCAATGGGCTGGTATAATGATAATGAAACATACTTTTATCATTATGGTAGTGAGGGTACTTTTTACTCCAATGTTATGATATTTAAAGAATTGAATTCTGCGATAATTATCCTGACTAACGCACCAGGATGCAACGATACTCAGAATTTTTTAAATGATTTACGCAATTACCTTAAGGGTAAGTTTCTCTATGAAAATATAGAATAAATTATGATTTCTCTTTATACAAACACCACTCACCTACATCAGTGACAAGTACTATATCCGATACATAGTTTGTCTTCGCCGACTGCCCGATACGCCTCCAAGCCCCATGGATACCAGTCTAAGCGAGTGTGTGTTTTATTTATATTATTAGGTAATTTCTATTTAATCCATATGGTAAATAAATTTAAAGTTATTGTGAATGTGGGGGGTAAATATGTCTTTATCAAAAGAGCAAATCTATGAGTTGATGAAAAATGAAAAATATCCATTATCAGCAAAATATGACTCTGATTGGATAATTGAAAATCAGATGGGTTCACATTGCTTATGGTTATTAGAAGCACTGGTAGGAAGAATGGACATAAAACCAGGCATGAGAATTCTTGATATGGGATGTGGTAAAGCAATCAGTTCTATCTTTCTTGCTAAAGAATTCGGAGTTCAAGTATGGGCAAATGACCTTTGGATAAGTGCTACAGAAAACTGGACAAGAATTTGTAAAGAAGGTGTAGATAACTTAGTTTTTCCCATACAGGCTGAAGCACATTCTTTGCCTTATGCAGAGAACTTTTTTGACGCTGTAGTAAGTATAAATTCTTTTCAATTTTATGGCACTGATAATTATTATATGAATAAATATTTTGCAAAAATTTTAAAACCGGGTGGTCAGATAGGAATTGTCGTTCCCGGACTTTATAAAGAGTTTATCGGAGGTATTCCAGATTACCTCAAGTCTCTTTGGCATCCTGACTTTTTATCATGGCATTCCCCTGATTGGTGGAAAAAGCATTGGAATCAGACTGGTGTTGTGACTGTACAACTAGCCGATACATTCGATAATAATGAAGGGTACAATATGTTTAAAAAATTTGGGTTAATTATAAATGGTGGGGATAAACTTATTGAAGCAGACCAAGGTAGAAATATAAGTTTTGTTAGAGTCCTAGCTCAAAAAAACTGAATTTGAAATATTTTGAAATATAAGTTTAATGAATTTGCTATTAACGTTAATGTATTAACATAAAAAAATATAATCAAAAATTAATATCTTGTAACTTAAGGTTTAGGGGGGAGTACCGTTGGATGTGAAACTTAAGAAAGTAAATCCGGATATGTTTTGTGAGTGTGTAAATATTATTCGGAACTCATTTATTACAGTTGCAGATGCTTTTAAATTAACAAAAGCGAATGCAGCTTCAAATCCTGCATTTATTGAAATAGATGCACTTGACAAAATGTACGAGAAGAATATTGATATGTTTGTAGTTATTGAAGCTAATATTTATATTGGTTTTGTCGCTATAGAAAAAGCTAATAATGAAATTTACTACATGGAAAAGTTGGCTATACTTCCAGAATACAGGCATAAGGGCTATGGTAAAAAGGTTATGGATTTTGTGGTTGACTATGTAAAAGATAAAGAGGGTAAAAAGATTTCTATTGGTATCATTAATGAAAATGAAATTTTAAAAAAATGGTACTTAAGTTATGGCTTTGTGGAAACTGAGACTAAAGTGTTTAATCATTTACCATTTACTGTATGCCTAATGGAAAAGAAACTTTAGAAATATGCAAATGGTGATTTATTTACAATCGGCAGAGAGTATACACTATCCGGCACAAAGTCAGAAACACTTGAAATACTCAAAAGACACTTCGGCTTGACCAACTGAATTCTGAAACAAAGGAAACTTAAATTAAAAACTGTAGGAAGATTATGTGCTAATTGACACGTACCTTCCTACAGTTTTTACAACATCATAAATATGCTTTTTTTAAGAACGTTAAATACAAGTGAATGCTCCATCAACCACAATATCAGAACCAGTAGTAAAGCCGGATGCATCACTTGCAAGATAAAGAACTGCTCCCTGTAGCTCCTCGGGAGTACCCATGCGTTTTACTGGAGTAGACTCAATCCAGGTAGGTATCCAATCTGTAGCCTTTAGTGTCATCTCAGTCCCAATATAACCTGGACTTATACAGTTGACTCTTACATTGTGTGAGGCCCATTCAACAGCCAATGATTTAGTAAGCATTATTACTCCGGCTTTAGATGCATTGTAGGCACTCTGTGGCTGAGGGACATTAACAATATGTCCTGACATTGATGCGGTGTTAATAATGCTTCCTTTTCCATTTTTAATCATTACACGCCCGGCAGCTTGTGCTGTTAGGAACACTCCTGTCAAATTTACGTCTATAACCTTTTTCCATTGTTCATAGGTCATTTCTTCTGCCTTGACATTTACGCATATACCTGCATTATTAAAAGCTATATCTATTGTACCGAATGAGTCTAATATAGTATCAATCATTTTGTTTACTTCATCTGGGTTTGTAATATCAGTCTTTATAGCAATGCTATCCACTCCGAATGATCTAAGTTCTTTTGCAGTTTTCTCTGCCTCCTGAATATCCATGTCAACTATTGCTATATCAGCACCTGCCTCTGCTAAAGCAATTGCAGCACATTTTCCTATGCCACGAGCTCCGCCGGTTACATATGCTTTCTTTCCTTTAAGGCTAAATTTACTAATAATATTCATAATATTCATTCTCCTTATCTAGGATAAACATTTCATTGTTAACTATAGTTTACAATTGTCTAACATGTATCTGGAAAAATTAAGTGCAGTCTGTGCTTCTCTGTCCAGTACTTCCTCGTTTGCACCGTTGCTAATATCACGCCAAACCTTAATATTTGAACCAACAGTTCCGCCCATTCTAACAAAAGGTTCCATAACAACGCTGCCAGTATAACCTATATCAGCAAGTGCCTCACCAATTTCATTCCAGGGAACTCTTCCTCTCCCGGGAACTTTACGATTACATTCGCCAGTGTGTAAATGTCCCAGATAAGAGCCAGCAGTCCTAATTGCTCCGCCGATACTATCTTCCTCGATATTCATATGGAAAGTATCAAGCATTACCTTTACATTGCCATGCCCAACCTGTTTTACAAAGTCCACGCCCTCTTGTGCAGTGTTAATCAAATAATTCTCAAATCTATTAAGAACCTCAAGGCAGAAATCTACTCCGCAAGCTTCAGCCACCTTGGCAACCTCACGAACACCTTCAACGCTGCGTTCCCAATCTCCTTTTTTGTCAATTGGTTTTGTGTAGTCCACAGGCCAATAGGAATATACAGCCCCACCGATCAAATGCACATCCAACTTATAAAGACGTTTTAGTAAATCAGTATAAAAGGCTATAGCATTTTTGCGAATAGCAGGGTCGGGAGAAGACAGGTTATGTTCTGCACTAGGTCCATGACCTGCTGTAAGAATAATCCCATTATCGCTGGCACATGCTCTGAGTTCTTTAATTTGACTGTCACTGTAAAAAGGTATTGGAGAAGCAGCTATTTCAAGTATATCAAAACCAAGTTTTGCAACCTTCTCAATATAATATTTGTAATCAGCTTCCCATTCTTGCTCCCAATATGCATAATAAATACCATGTTTCATTTTTATCTCCCATTCACGCGCATAGCGCGTACACAAATAGTAATGAAAAGTCATGTAGAGGGTTTTCATTGCGTGAAAGTCGCAATGACTTACCACATCTTACTCAGCAGGTTCCAGTATTACGTTGGCATTACGGAGTATGCTACGAACCTCGTTCACATCCACCTGAGCGGGAAGAATGTTGTGCTTCACTGCCATTGCAGCACCTACACCAGCAGCTTCACCTATGGCCATGCAGGTTGGCATAACCCTTGCAGAACTCATTACTACTGCATCCAAGGAAGCACATCTTCCACTGAGCATGAGGTTGTCAATATCCTTACTTACTGTGCATCCGTATGGAATACCATAGGGCTTTATGCGTTTTACAATAGTACCTGCACCGTTACCCTCATGGATATCAATTATATAAGAACCTAATCCCACTGTATCAGCTGGAATGTCACCTACCATTATTTTATCTTCGGTAAGCTCACGTATACCAGAGAAACGACGTGTTTCACGGATACCCATGGTAGGATATATCTGAGTTATATAGCAGTTTTCAAACCCCGGAACATACTTTTTGAGTGTTTCCACCAGCTTTGGAATCTGTAAATGGCCCTCAATTTCTGAACGAGTTAAATCCAGTACATCACTACCGTTAATTCCTAAATGTCTAGTGGAGTTAATATGAACCTCTCCGGGAATTAAACTTTTAATATATATAAGCGTATCTCTGTCAACAGGCAATTCACCTTTTGCTTTAAGTTCCAGGAATAGTTTACGTAAACCAACCATTACATGGTGTGGGTTGGAACGGAAAAATTCAGCATTGTACTTGTCAAAATCACACTCAATGGTATCACATAAACGCATCTGTTCAGGATCACTGGCGATAAAGTCTATTGTCTTGTCGGTATCAACGTTACCTAGAGTAAACATAAGAGTGGGCGGCTGCAATGCACCAGTGTCTTTTTGACCCATGTTGTAAGTAGCACCGGCCATGTAGCCCATGTCACCATCTCCGGTGGCATCGATAAATACAACTGCCTCTACCTCAATATGATAGCCCTTTCCAAATAGCTTAACTGACTTAATCTTACCATTCTCTACGTCAGTATCGATAATTTCAGTATTCAATAGTATTTCAACACCTGCATTGAGACACATCTCAAATGCAACGACTTTAAAAATCTCATGGTCATAAAGAGTTATAGAATTGTGCATAGGGCAGCGATAATGATCTGTACATGAATTACGTTTTTTCAGTTCATCAACAAGTTCCTGCGCAATACCTGCAGTTACATGGTTACCATCCTTGTCCAGATACCCCAACAATGGCAAACCTATGGTTAAATTACCGCCAAGATATCCATTCTTCTCTACCAGAAGTACTTTTGCACCATTTCTGCTTGCTGCAATTGCTGCAGGGATTCCACCTGGACCGCCGCCAATGACGACTACATCATATTTTTTTTGGAGGGTTTTCATAGTTTTGTCTCCTTCACTAATATAGTTTTATGTTTTATTAAGCTGCAATAACAGTTAAAGTTTTGTTTGTATATTTTTTAAATTTAATTTAATTCATATTGCTTTAGGGAAAATTAATCCTTGATAACTGCACCTTGATCAATCAGCGTCTTACGAAGATTAACAATATCCACCTTCTCGGGACAGACACCACTTTTAAGTGCTATTGCAGCAGCAGTTCCTGCCGCCTGCCCCATGGCTATGCATGCAGGCATAACACGATAGCTTGCAGCAGCCTCCGAGGAACCACAGATACAACGCCCTGCAACAAGCATATTGTCACAGTTCTCAGGAATTAAACAGCGATAAGGAATGGTATAGTATTTATCAACACAGGTAAAAGTAACACCACCGCCTGTCGAATTGTGAACATCAATGGCATATCCGAAGGTACATATGGCATCATCAAAATGCTTACGTGAGAGTATATCTTCAGCTGTAAGTTCGTATTTTCCAACAATGTGTCTTGTTTCGCGAACTCCTAGTGCAGTAGCAACCTGGATGAGCTGAATATCTTCACAGCCTGGAAGGTATTTTTTCATAAATGCAGTAACTTCCTGCACTTGGCGTCTGCCTTCAATAAGTGCCTTAGTTATATCTGAAGTCTTTGTAGCATCGATATGCGCAATACGAGTGGTATTTATTTTCCATCTTCCGGTTATATTCTGCTCATAGTTACCTAATTCATTACGATCAAGAGTCCAGTCGCCGTTACGCCTGGCTTCTTCTACATACTGAGCAAAACAATTAGCAGTGTGGTTGTCCAGATTGGATTTGTTGGCTTCAAGCTCCCCTAAATATTTATCACGGTCGATATTACCAACTTCAAAGAAAAGAGTAGTAGGCTGCATAACGCCTGTTTCCTTTTTGCCAAGCCATGTAGGAACTCCTGCAAAGTAGGCCACATCAGCATCACCAGTGCAATCTATAAATAACTTTGCACGAATTGCTGCAATACCTTCCTTCATATTGACGATTACATAATCTATCTTTCCATCCCTAGTGATACAATCAGTAACCTGTACATTGAAGAGTAATTGTGCCCCTGATTCTTCAAGCATTTCTTCCATAACAACTGCAAGAACCTCGGATTGATATGGGGTTACATGTCTGTGGCTTGCCATATAGTAAGAAGAATAAGAAGTCATACCCTCAACCTTTGAAGGATGAATAGCACCACCTCGGGCTTCAGTCCTTAAACAAAGTTCGTCAAATATGCCCTTTACTAATTGTTCCTCTGCATCGTTATCATAGCAAGTCATAAATGGACCTACCAGACCTGCTGTAGCCATACCTCCAAGTATGCTTAAACGCTCAATAAGAAGTGTTTTGGCTCCGTTACGTGCCGCTGCTACTGCTGCTCCGAAGCCTGCAGTTCCACCGCCTATTACAAGGACATCAGTTTCTATTACGGTTTTGATGGTTTTTGTGTATTGAAGTTCACTCATGCTATCCTCCGAAAAATAGTATTATTTATGTTAACGAATTAAATAACAATATATAACTTAGTAAAATTACTAAATAAAAAACTTCTGTATATACATGAAGGAGCATCGTTTTAATCTATAAATGAACTAATGAAAAGAAATGTATTTACCTTAAATATAGCATTTAATATTTTCGAGTCAACAGAACAGAAACATGAGTGAAGGATTGTGATAGTAATCAAACAAATAGTACATTCCTTTATATTTTATCTTGATATATCTGAGCAATATGCCATATTATGTTAACGACTTGTAATTTGTATAATTTAAACAAGACAAGCTTCTATAAATGATAATTTTCTAATATTGTTAGGCTATGAGCTTCTGTGGTATACTATGACACATAGATTTCCTATGTATATTTTCATATATTCTCATTATATTCTGGTGTCTATGCCGTTTTTTGTAAACTAATAAATTTCAAGTCATCACTTGTAAGTAATAAGCGAAGCTTGTTTACTATAATAGCTATCTCATTCTGAGAATAGTGTTTATAGAATATGCAAATTAATACAGAACTCATTACGATATAAAATGATATATAGTTCGAATACAATATTATCAGACGGAGGGAAATTATGTATAAAGCTATTATTGTTGATGATGAAGATTTGGTACGCCAAGGCTTGAAAAAACACTTTGATTGGAGTGCCCATAATATCGAAATAGTTGCCGATCTTTCCGATGGACAGAAGGCATTTCAGTTTGTGAAAGAGAATAAGATTGACCTGGTGCTTACTGATGTCCTCATGCCTTATATGGACGGCATAACCTTGGCTAAAAATTTACGTGAGCTTTATCCGGATATAAAAATAATATTTATTAGTGGCCATGATGATATAGTCTACCTTAAGAATGCACTTAAAGTAGACGCCATAGACTATATTCTCAAGTCTGTCGATTTGGACGAGCTTAGTGATACTGTAAGTCGTGTGGTCAATATTATAAATACCGAGAATCAAAGTAAAAAAAACATAGCTGATATGGAAAATCTCTTGAATCAGAGCTTTCCACTTTTGCAGGAGCGTTTTTTTATTACAATGATTCGAGATGATTTCGAAAGTCCGGATATAATGAAGGAACGTATAGCATTTTTAAATATTCCCCTGAATGATGAAATGTACTATTGCGTACTAGTAGTACAGGTAAAACAAGTCTACAGTACTTTTCATGTATTATCTGAACGTGAGCGTCAGCTTTTATCTCTTCAAATACAAAACGAGTGTACAGAAGTAGGTAAGCAGTATAGTGATACACTTTGCTTTGAAAATAAACAAGGTGAATATGTAATGATACTATCTTTAATCGAAGAAGAATATGAGGAAACTCTTCTTGAAGTTTCTGAAAATCTGAACAAGCGTCTCAAGGATGGTATGAATTTACCTGTATCAATTGGTATTAGTGACCGATTTAAGGGACTGGAAAATATAAAAACCTCCTATGAAAGTGCCTCGAATGCCATAAGTAAAAGATACCTGCTCGATGATGCACTGGCTATATCAGTTGATAAATATGAAATGGACGAAAGTCTAAAGGAATATAAGGATAACGCTGAAAAAAAATTGCAGGAATGCTTAAGCAGTGGAAATACTGAACAGGTTTCGAAGGTCCTTGAAGAGCTATTTACTATGGTAAGAGAAAAATTTCATCATGATGAAGAGCAGAATCTGATGATTTTTTTACTACTTCTTCCTACTCGAATTGTGACAGATATAAAAATAAATAAGAAGAGTGATTATTCCAATCAACGAATGATTTTAGATAAATTTCTGTGCTGTGAAGATTTTGAAGAACAGTGTCTGTTAATTCAAAAGCTATATTTTGAGGTGGCAACCCTCATGGGCAGCATGAGCAAAACGTATTCCCATACAATTATCAATCAGGTTAGAAAAACTATTGAAGAACACTTTAAGGAACAAATATCGATAAGCACTTTGGCAAAGGACGTCTTCTTGACACCCACATACTTGTGCGTGTTGTTTAAACAGGTTACCGGGACTACAATAAATGATTATTTAACATTAATCCGACTTGAGAAGGCAAAAAAGCTTTTGTCAGATCCGTACATTAAATTGTATGATGTATGTTTTGAGGTTGGTTATTTATCACCAAGCTATTTTTCTCGTTTGTTTAAGAAATATATAGGGCTCTCGCCTAGTGAATATAGGAACATTGCAATATCATCTCCAGAGCAATAGTTTTTTCATAAGGAATGGGTGTGCAGAAAGGAAGAGTCTATGAAACGAATTAAGTTGCGTGAGAAAATTTCCAGACGAATTATCTTTAGTAATATGCGATTATCAAAAAGAGCAATAGCTCTTTTTGCTTTTAGTGTGGCCATACCACTTGCACTTATTGTATATTTGTATTCGGTTCATTCGGCAAATATTATTGAGAATGAGCTTTCAAACAATATGCAATTAGCGGTCAGTCAAATAAAGAGTAATTTAGATTACCGTTTTGAACAAATATCCGAAAGTGCTCTTTCTATTCTTAGTACAGCTTATCCTTATATCAGAAGTGGCAGTACTAATGTTGAAACACAGTTAAAAGAATATGATGAACTGAAATCCCTGGTCTCAGCGTATGAAGGAAAACACATGATAAGTAAAGTACGCTTATATGTGCCAGCCGGAAAAATTTATGCGAACCAGCAGGACACTTTCTATTCTCTCCCGGAGCTAACAGAGCAGACCGAGGAAACCTACAAAAGAGGTGTTGTTTGGATAAAAACTTATGGGGCACGAATTTACGATGGTAGAGGATTAACAAATATTCTATCCTGCAGAATGACGATCTCCAGTAAAACCAATTATGATGAAATCGCAAGCATATTACAACTAGATATAGAGGAGACCAAGTTAAGCAGGATATTTTCGGCTGGTATAAGCAGTGCTGAGGAAATTTACCTGGTGGATTCAAATGGGGTCATAATTTCCCACCCGGATTCAACCTTGATAAATACAAAAGGACTTTCGGATGCTGAACTCAGTACAGTATTAATGAATAAAACGGGACATATGAGCGGAGGTATGAGTCAAAATGCCGATCTTGTGGCATTCTCCAAGTTGAGTGCAACAGATTGGTACCTTGTTATGAGACTGCCATCATCCGCTGTTTATGGTTCAGAGGTTTTTTCATTTGATGTTATAAGGGCGTTACTAATTATAGCTGTTGTAGTGGTTTTTGTAATTGCATTAATATTGATATACTCCAGTATTGTTGAAAATACAATTAAACGAATTAATACGGCTATAATGGTGTTGAATAATGACGGCATAGACCAAGTTGACAATATGACTTCCCATACAATAAAAAATGATAAATCACTTGCACTATTAGAGAATAATGCTAACCACTTGGTCGTTACCATTAAAAGGTTAATGGAAGAATCTTATGAAGCAAAATTGAAAGCCCGTGATTATCAATTAAAAGCTTTACAGGCACAAATAAATCCTCATTTCCTTTATAACACCTTAGATTCCATTAAATGGATGATATTGGAGGATCATAAGAAAGACAGTATTTGGATGATTAATGCCTTTTCAAAATATTTCCGATTGAGTTTAAGTAAAGGAAGAGATGTTGTTACCCTTTATGATGAATTGGAGCTGATTCAGGCTTATATAGGAATTATGCAGAAAAGGTTCAGTAATATTTCTACTATAGATATTAATGTAGAACATAATCTCATGGAGTGTCTTCTCCCAAAATTATCCTTGCAGCCATTAGTAGAAAATGCGCTTAACCATGGGATCCTGCACAAGCAAGACGGCGATGGTCGCCTTGTTATTACTGCAAAGGAAGAAAATAATAGATTAATAATTATGATAAAGGATAATGGGCATGGGATGAGCCAAGAGCAGATAGAAAGGATTCTAAACCAAGACAATAGCAATACAAAGGGCTATGGTCTTGGAAATGTGGATGAAAGACTTAAGCTATTTGGAGGGGAAGATTCTGGTCTAGTCATAAGCTCGGAGTTGAGTATAGGTACCACTGTTACCCTCTCGTTACCTATAAAATTTTTCCAGCAGAGGTAGACATAAAGTTTTTAAGTCTAGAATAATTAATAATATATATAGTAAATAAAAGTCAAAGTAAAGAACATAGAGACTGCTAGAAAGCTATACCTGAGGCTAATTCTATCAGTCTTTAATTCTATCATTAAATGACCTTTTTTTGTTATAATTCAATAAATTCCGGCACAAACCGAGCAGATTTTTATGCAAATATAACAGTATTGAATAAGAAATCAGAAGATTGAGTCATTCAACTTAGAAAGTTTGTATGCTAATATGTAAGCATAGATTGAAAACAAACTAACATTGAAAGCTTTCAAAAGTCTATGTTCTTCACATTTTTAATTGATCTATTATGTAAACTTTCAACAGATTGGCGATTTTTCGGAGGAATAATGCTATGAAAATGTTTGCTTCAAAAACAAAAGCAACAAATGAAATACAAACGTATTCTAAATTCGGAGCATATATGAGAGAGCATTATCTCATGTATATAATGTTGCTCCCCGGTCTATTCTTTTTGATAGTCTATAAGTTTTTACCACTGTATGGTATTACAATTGCGTTTAAGGATTATAGTATTTTTGCCGGTAATAATCCATTGGATGCAATAGCAAAAAGCGAATGGGTAGGATTGGAGCACTTTGAACGGTTATTCGCAAGCTCGGCGTTTATTAAAGTCCTTATAAATACTTTGGTTATCAACGCGTATAAAATTGTGTTCCTGTTCCCAATCCCTATAATATGTGCCATTTTACTAAACGAAATCCGTAAAAAAGCTTATCGCAAGTTGGCACAGACCGCGATCTATGTTCCATATTTCTTCTCATGGGTTGTTACGTTTGGTATTTTCTACTCCTTGCTAGGTACCTATGGGATTGTAAACACCGGATTAGCTGCATTAGGGTTTGAAAGAATCAGCTTTTTCTCGGATCCAAACATATTTCGAGGACTGTTGGTATTCACTGAGGGTTGGAAAGAAGTGGGTTGGAATACAGTAATTTATTTAGCGGCTATCACGGGTATTGATATTTCGCTCTATGAAGCGGCTAGAGTGGATGGAGCTTCTAAACTACGCCAAATATGGCATGTAACATTGCCGGGAATGGCATCTACCATCGTTTTGATGTTAATTCTAAAGGTAGGGTATATCTTAGATACGGGCTTTGAACAGATTCTTGTATTCTACAATGCAACGGTATACGATGTGGCGGATGTAATCCAAACCTATGTTTACCGTATGGGTTTGGGTCAGTCAGATTTTGCCTTAGGAACTGCGCTTGGTTTATTTAATTCAGTTGTAGCATTTATCTTAATTGTTGGTGCAAATGCTGTTAGCAAGAAGTTACTTCATAAGAGTATTTGGTGATTTAAAAGTATATCGTATCAGAGGTGAAAACTATGTTAATGAATAAAAAGAGTGCAGGCATTCCGCTCGAAGCAAGTGAAAAAGTTATGATAGTGATTTCCTACGTCGTCATGAGTATACTTGCACTGTGTGCAATACTTCCTATTTTGCATGTGGTATCTAAGTCAATCAGTGGTGCGTCTGCGGTTACATCGGGTTCTGTGTTATTTTGGCCGGTTGATATACAGTTTGAAACAATAGAATATGTTCTTGCAAAGACTACATTTTTACATTCTCTAAAAAATACAATAATTGTTACGGTTTTAGGTACAATTATCAGTATGATAGTAACGATTACAACTGCGTACCCACTGTCTAAGCCCGCATTTAAAGGGCGTAAGGTCTTTATTATGCTATACATTATCAGCATGGTGTTCTTTGGTGGAATAATTCCTGCATATATGGTAGTTCGTACCTTGGGTATTATGGATACATTTGCTGCGCTGATACTTCCGTTTTTTATAGTGCATTTTAATATGTTCCTGGTTAAAAATTATTTTGAAGGCTTGCCTGAGAGTATAGAAGAATCGGCAAAAATTGACGGAGCCAGTGATATAAGAATATTAATATCCATTGTCTGTCCAATGTCTACCCCCGTATTAGCGACAACAGCCATGTTGTATGCAGTTAATTATTGGAACAATTACTTCCATGCAATGATGTATACCAATAGTACTGACATGCAGACCTTGCAGCTATTCACCTATAATACTGTTAGTAATACACAGACAATTGTCGAGCGTCTTGTTGCAGGTAATTACGCTAATGTTTCCATCGATGGAATTATCGCAGCCGTAGTTGTCCTTTCATTAATTCCTATCGTTGCAATATACCCATTGGTTCAGAGGTATATGGTTCAAGGTATTACAATCGGGTCAGTTAAGGGTTAATAAAATTATTTGAAATTTATCGGGGAACCGATAAAAATAAATAGAAAAAGGAAGGGAATTTATGAAGAAGATTTTTGTAATGTTTCTTGCAGTAATGATGATTGTTTCAAGCCTAGCAGGTTGTGGACAGAGCGGTACTTCAACTCCAAGTGACACCTCAACTGCAGCAGTAAGCTCCTCAACTGAGGCAAAAACTCTTGATGGTGCAAAGCCAGAGCTTAAGTATCTTGGTTATAATGTCAGCTTTGATCCTAACACTGATCCAATGGCTAAAGTCTATGAAGAGAAAACTGGCTACAAAGTAAATTACAATGTACTCCCGGCTGAAAATGCAGATGAAAAGCTCCTTATGGAAGTTGCATCTGGCGCTAATTATGACGTACTTCAGGTTAGTGTATCTCAGTTCCAGACACTGCTCTCACAAGGTGCATTGAAGCCTTTAACAGATTTACTTAACCAATATGGTCAGGACGTTCTCAAAGGTGTATCTGAAGCTTCATGGAAGGCTACTTCAGGTTCAGACGGTAATATCTATGGTATTCCTTACAAATATCCGTACCCAACTGAAGTTACAACGTTCTTGGTTGCAAGAATGGACTTAATGAAAGCAGCTGGTATTGATAAGCTCCCAACTACAATAGACGAATTCTATAATACCCTTGTTACTCTTAAAAAGTTCTATGGAGACAAATATATTATCTTTACCGGTCCTTTCCGTGCTGCTTCAGAGGCATCAGTTAACTGGGATATCCCGCAGGTTATAACTTCTGCTTTTGGTATCTATAGCGACTGGATGGTTGATGAAAACGGTAAAGTGTACTACATGACTGAACATGAGAATTTCCCTAAAATGATTGAATTTATGCAAAAACTTTCAAAAGAGGGACTTATAGATCGTGATTGGGCAGTTAACAACACAACCACAGTAAATGAGAAATTATCTGCAGGAAAAGCAATCATTGGAGCTTCAACCCGTGTAGGTGTTGCTGTTACTACTCCAATTATGACAGGTAAAGATGGTCTTGGCCTAAAGAACGAAGACCTTGGCTACATTGGTGCACTAGCAGGTTCCGATGGAACTACCAAATATATGAAGACTGAGGCAATTAATCAGGTAACCTGTATACTTAAGAGCTCAAAGAATGCTGAGCATGCTATTAACTGGATGAACATCAAGCAGCAAAATCAGCTTTACCTTAATATCGGTGTTGAAGGTACACACTTTACTTATGATACTGATGGTTCCATTAAACCGATCAACCCTATTTTTGCAGAAGAACGCGGAAATTCTTACTGGTACCTGAACAGTACTAACGAAGAAGAATTTGCAAAACAATGGCCTTCACGTGTTAGAAAGAGTGATGCTATGTGGGCTGCATTCGATGCAGTTACCAATAAAGCAAACAAAGAAACACCACAAATTTTTGTAGATAATACTTTCGCCTTCATGCCTTCATTAGAGAATTACGCTAAGTACAATCAATCATTGTTTAAGGCAACCGGCGACTATATCCTCCAGCTTATTGGTGGTACTAAGAAAATTGACAGTCTTAACACCTTTAAGTCAGACTGGGCAAATGGTGGCGGCGAGAAAATCAGAACAGAAATGCAGACTTGGTATGACGAATTCTACGGTAAAAAATAAATTAATTAAAGATGCACTTTTTGTAGCAGTCCCATGTGGGGCTGCTACAAAACTAAATAGCGAAATATATGATAAGGAGAAGGATCATGAGTAAAATAAATTATACAAAAGAGCTTCCGGTTTATCGTGATATAGATGTTCTTGTTGTTGGTGCAGGACCTGCCGGTATTGGTTCAGCTATATGTGCAGCAAGAAACGGAGCAAAGACCTTAGTAATCGACGAGTTCGGCTGTGTTGGAGGACAGGCTACCAACGGCTTGGTAGGTCCTTTTATGACTGCGTATGATGCAAGGAGCGAAAAACAGATCATTAAGGGTATATTTCAAGAGATCGTAGACCGTATGGAAGAAATGGGCGGTGCTATTCAGCCTAGTGAAGTAAGATCAAAAACATCCCGGGCAGGATACTACAAAATCGGGCATGACCATGTAGGACCTTTTGACCATGAAGCCTTAAAAATGGTGGCTTCTGATATGATTCTGGAGGCTGGTGCAGAAATCCTCTTGCACACCAAGTTTATAGATGTTCTAAAAGAAGACGATAAAATCGTTGGTGTGGTGATTGCAAACAAGACAGGAATGTCAGTAATTCGTGCAAAAATTATTATCGATTGTTCCGGTGATGCAGATGTGGCAGCTAGCGCCGGCGTAAAATATGAACTTGGCAACATTAACGATGGCAATATGCAGCCAGCGACTATGTTTTTCCGAGTTTGCAATGTTGATACAGAACGATTGAATGCGCATATCAAGGAGCATGAGGATGACATTCGTCCTTTCTATGGTCCGTTCAGCTGGTTAATCAAAGAAAAACAGGAGGAATGGGGAGATGTACCTCGAGCTGAGGTGTGCCTATTTGAAAGTCCTGAACCTGGTGAGTATCGTTTAAATGTATCCCGTATTTTGGACATTGATGGAACTAATGCAGAGGATTTAACCAAGGCTGAGTTAATTGGTATGAAACAAGCACATAAAGTATTCAATTTTATGAAGAAATACGCTGTTGGTTTTGAAAACGCAAAGTTTATGGGCACAGCTGCTACAATAGGTATTCGTGAAACCCGTCATATTGATGGCGTGTACAAGCTGACAGCTGATGACGTTATAAATTGTCGTGTGCCTGAAAACTCCATTGCTGTTCTGGCAACAAATATGGATACTCACAATAAGAACGACCCGGGCGGAACATATTTTACCTTGGAAAAAGGACCTTACTTTGGTGTGCCATACACTTGCCTGGTACCAAACGGTGTAAGCAATCTACTTGTAGCAGGACGTTCACTCTCGGCTGACGCAGTAGCAGGTTCAGCTACCCGTATGATACCTTGCTGTATTGTATTCGGTCAGGCGGCTGGAACTGCAGCGGCAATGGCTATTAAGGAAGGTAAGCTCCCAGCTACTATTGATGTAAACGAGCTTCGTTCAACATTGATAGAACAAGGTGCGTTCTTAGGTGACTAATTACTGTAGTATATATATCATTAGTGCAGATTGGAAATATAAAGTCTGCACTAATGTCTATCCATAGGAGAATACAAACATGGGTGTTGAAGAAGTATTATATCAAAAATCTTTACAGATAGAAGCAAAATATGATGTTGTTGTCATCGGCTCCGGTCCTGCTGGTATTTGTGCAGCTGTTTCGGCAGCTCGAATGGGGGCTAAAACCGCATTAATTGAGCGCTATGGTACGCTTGGAGGGAATTTAACTAATGGTGCAGTTGCACCAATTCTCGGAAGTGTATCAAAGGGAACCTTACGAGATGAGCTTATTGTACGTCTGGGCGTTCCAGACAGTGATGAAACGGGTGTCACTCAACAAACACACGACTTTGAAAAAGCAAAGCGCGTGCTTATAGATTTTGCACATGAAGCAGGCGTTAAGATATATTTACAAACCCCTGTTGTAGATACAATAACAGATGGTAAAAGGCTTACGGGTATTGTCATTTCACAAAAGACAGGCATCAAGGTAATTCGGGCAAAATCCTTTGTTGATGCATCCGGTGATGGTGATGTTGCATACTTTGCAGGTGCAGAATATGAAATGGGACGTGATGGCGATTCCTTATTACAACCAGTCACTTTGATGTTCCGTTTACAGGGTGTTGAAGATGATGCACTAACTTGTATAGGTGAACTAGACCATGTTACTTACAAGGGTGAGAGGTTTCTTGATTATACTACCAGACTATGCAAGGAAGGTCATTTACCACATAATGCAGCATCTGTACGTTCATTCCGCACTGCAGTTCCCGGTGAACGTGTTATCAACACAACACAGTCAAATGGCATTTCTGCGCTGTCAAGCAATGATCTGGAAAAAGCAGAGCTTGACTTGCGTACACAAATAGATGAAGTAACTGATTTTCTGAGAAACTATGTTGATGGTTATCAGAATTGTTTTGTAAAGAGTACGGCCAATACACTGGGAGTTCGTGAGACTCGCCGTTTTATTGGCCAATATATGCTTGAAGACTCAGATCTTCGTTCAGGACGCAGATTTGAAGATGTTGTTGTTCATAAGGCAAGTTTTATAGTGGATATTCATAATCCTGCAGGTAGTGCACAGGCAGAAGGAGTTCCAGAGGAGGTAATACCTTATGATATTCCTCTGCGTTGTTTGGTTCCAAAGAGCGTAGACGGTTTGGTTCTTGCAGGAAGATGTATTTCAGGTACACATCGTGCACATGCATCGTATAGAGTAATGTCAATCTGTATGGCCATAGGTGAGGCGGCTGGCATAGCAGCTGGACTTGCTGCACAAAAGGAAGTAATGCCACGTGATATAGATTTTCATGAAGTACAAAAGATTCTAACTGAACGAGGAGTAGAGCTTTTTGATTGATATGTCTCTCATAAGAAAAGAACAGACCAGTCAGAAGGCAACTATATGGAGGATTTATGTTTATTAGTGAAAACGACAAGAAAGTACCGGTGATAGACAGCTATGATGTAATTGTATGTGGAGGCGGTCCTTCCGGTATTGTTGCAGCAGTTGCTGCAGCAAGAAACGGTGCAAGAACACTTTTGATTGAACGTTATGGATTTGTAGGAGGTATGGCATCAAGTGCCCTCGTAACTCCTATCAGCATATTTAAGAAAAAGAAAAAGCTCATCATTGATGGAATTCCTTTTGAACTAATGAAACGGATAGCTGCTCTGAATGGAGCTGACGTTACACTTGATAGCGGAAATGTTCCGGTAGACGATGAGGTATTTAAACTGGCAGCTCAGCAATTACTTCTTGAAAGTGGTGTTACACTGCTATATCATACTTATTTTTCAGATTGTGTTATGACCGATGGTAAGGTTAGTCATGTAATAGTACAAAACAAAGCCGGACGAGTTGCATATGGTTGTAAGGCTGCCATTGACTGTACAGGTGATGCAGACCTGGTTCGGGCAGCAGGATATAAAACTACCAAAGAAACCAAGCTCCAACCGGCATCCCTATGGTTCCAACTTGGTGGTGTCGATACCGATGCACTCAAAGATTTATTCGCTGATGCCGTAGATGAAAAAATGCCTATCAGCGCTGAAATAAGGGGAAGATTAAGCGAACTCAACAAAAAAGGCGAAATGCCCATATTCGGCGGACCATGGATAAGCAGACATTTTCACGATGGCATAGTTACTATTAATCTGTTACGTGAAAGCACAGATGCAAGCTCTCCTGAACAATTTACCAGGACTGAATGCAGTTTGCGTGAAAATTTGTTCAAAGTTATTAACATTATGCGCGAGAATTTTCCTGCCTTTAAAGATTGTTGGCTCCTAAAATCAGGAACACAGAGCGGGGTACGCGAAACTTATCATATAGTCGGAATGTATCAGATGATAGCAGATGATGTAATCAATCCAAAGCCTTTTAAGGACACTATTGCAAAGGGAACTCACGTAATAGATGTTCATAAGCCGGACAGTATCGAACAGGACTGTATTACTTTAAAGCAAGAGTACAATATACCTTATGGTGTACTGGTACCTGAAAATAGTGAGAACTTAATCACTGCCGGACGCTGTGTATGTGCCGATACTCCTGCTTTTGGTTCAATTCGAGTTATGGCGACCTGTATGGCAATGGGGCAGGCGGCTGGTACGGCTGCTGCTATTAGTGTAAAGAATAATTGCTCCATGAGCAAAATGGATACTGAGCTACTTGTTAAAAAATTAGCAGAACAGGGTGCCATCGTTTAAATGCTTTTTCTATGAACAAATGTAATCGTAAATATAAAACTTTAATTAATCTATTCAATGCGTTTTACCGAAAGGGGGAGACACTATGAGAAATGTACCAACAACCATGAAAGCTTTAGTAGCATATGGTAAAGGGAATTACCGTTTGGAAACAAATTATCCTGCACCGGAATGTGGCCCGGATGATATCATAATTAAAACTGAAGGCTGCGGTGTTTGCGCAAGTGACTTAAAGTGCCAGCATGGAGCAGCTATGTATTGGGGTGGTGATAACCAACCGGCATGGGTAGAACCACCATTTATACCCGGACATGAGTTTTTAGGCCATATCGTTGAGGTGGGCCAAAATGTTAAGGAATTTCACATTGGAGAAAGAATTATAGCAGATCAAATTGTTCCGTGTGGGGAGTGTAAATTCTGCAAAACCGGAAGGTATTGGATGTGCCAGCCCCATGCGATTTTTGGTTTCCAAAAAGGCAATAACGGTGGTATGGCTGAATATGTTAGATTTCCTAAAACCTGTGTTATTTCTAGAGTACCGGAAGAGATACCTCTGAGCTCTGCTCTGCTGATTGAACCCTATGGATGTTCCAAGCATGCAGTAGACAGAGCGCAAATTCGTAATGACGATGTAGTAGTTATTTCCGGTGCAGGAACTCTAGGTCTTGGTATGATCACATATGCAAGAATGCAAAACCCTGCCAAATTAATCGTACTTGATATGGTTGATGGACGGTTGGAAAAAGCAAAAGAGTTCGGCGCAGATATAGTTATGAATCCTGGTAAAGAGGATGTTATTGCTAAAGTACTTGAGTTAACAGAGGGATATGGATGTGATATTTATATTGAAGCTACAGGACATCCTTCAAGTGTCGTTCAAGGACTAAGTATGATAAGAAAACTAGGGCGCTTTGTGGAATTCAGCGTTTTTGGAGAACCAACTACTGTTGATTGGTCAATAATTGGTGACAGAAAGGAACTGGATGTTCTCGGTTCGCACTTGAGTCCATATTGCTACCCATTTGTAATCGAAAACATTAAAAACGGAAATTTAAAAACAAATGGACTTATATCAAAAACCTTTAAAATTGAAGAGTGGGAGAAGGCCTTTGAATACGCCTCCGGAAAATATGGTGATTTAAAAGTCGCAATTACTTTTTAATAAAAAGGGTCGGCTATTTTACCTATACTATAACCCATTATCTGAGAGGATATATTTTTAGCACGCTTGTCGTGCTAAAAATATATCCAGAAGTCTATTAGGAGGAATACTAAATGGCTGAAGTTAGTTACAAAGCAAAAATTGAAGATATATATACACCTGAAGTATTGGTGGTTGGAGGTGGACCTGCTGGTATTGCAGCCGCTATTGCAGCCGCAAGAAACGGGGCTCGCACAATGCTGATTGAAAGATTCGGCTTTGTAGGTGGTATGGCTACAGCTGCACTTGTTGGTCCTTTTATGACCTGCTTCGATGGTAAAGCTGAGAGACAAATAATCAAGGGTATTTTTGATGAGCTTATAAAAAGATTGGAGGCAGCAGGCGGCGCGATACATCCCTCCAAAATCGGAGCAGGAACTTCATATTCGTCATTTATTGTTAAAGGACATGCTCATGTAACTCCTTTTGACTCAGAAATGCTTAAAATAGTAGCTGAGGATATGCTAAAGGAAAGTGGAGTAGAACTACTGTATTACACACAGTTTATAGATTGCATAACTGAAGGAAATAGCATTAAGAGTGTTATTGCAGCACGTAAGGAGGGCCTGTGTGCCATAAATGCAAGGATAGTGCTTGACTGCTCAGGTGATGCCGATGTGGCTGAAAAAGCGGGTGTTCCTACAGTAAAGGGAAGACAAAAGGACAATGCCATGCAGCCGGCAACAATGTTCTTCAGGGTGTGTAATGTAGACTCTGACAGGGTTTGTGAATATATAGAACAGCATAGGGATCTGATGCAAAAACCGTTCTATGGAGCCTTTAACTGGCTTATAGAGGAAGGGCGTAGGACTGGAGAATGGAATATACAGCGTGACGAAATGGGTTCCTACGAAACAAACCAAAAGGGAGAGTGGAAGCTTAATACAACACGTGTTACAGAGGTTGATGGAACAAAGAGCTCAGAGCTCACAAGAGCATCAATTGAAGGACGCAAGCAGGCTAGACAAGTATTTAAGTTTCTACGGGAACGTGTACCGGGGTTTGAAAATGCTAAGATGATGGAAACCGCTTCAGCCATTGGAATAAGAGAATCAAGACATATTGTAGGTAAGTACGTTATTCAGAAGGAAGACGTACTGCAGTCCAAAACCTACGAGGACGACATCGTCTTATGTTCAAATGCAATAGATATCCATGCTGCTGATGGTTCGGGTGGAGAATATGTTGTTGTTGATAATTGGTATGGTGTTCCTTATAGATCTCTGGTTCCACTAAATTGTGACAATCTGCTTGTTGCAGGAAGAACAATTTCAGCAACATCGGAGGCAGTATCTGCATTTAGAGTAATGCCACCGTGCTTTGGTTTGGGTCAAGCAGCAGGAACTGCTGCAGCAATATGTATTAAAGATAATGTAAAGCCTGAGGCTGTACCAATCGATAAATTGCAAAAAACTCTGATTGATCAGGATGTTTTTTTAAATAAATAAATGAAAAACAAGGAGTAGTATTATGCCACTAATAAAGTATTCAAAAAATTTATCTACTATAAAACATTATGATGTAATTGTGGCCGGTGGTGGACCAGCTGGTATATGTGCAGCAGTTGCCGCTGCTCGTGAGGGTGTATCAGTTGCATTGATTGAAAGATATGGTGTATTGGGCGGAAATATCACGGTGGGCCATGTTGGACCCATACTAGGAGAGGTTGCTCCAGGTGGTATGCGTGATGAGCTGATGGAGCTTCTGGGAGTTCCCAATAACGATATACTTGGTGTAGTTGGATTGGCACATGATGCTGAAAAAGCAAGATATGTGCTGACAAATTTCGTAAATGATGCAGGTGTTGAGGTTTATCTTCAATCGCCTATATCAGATGTAATTATGGAGGGCAATAGAGTTCGAGGACTTGTTATCACTGGTAAACAAGGCATGTATGCACTTACTGCAGAAGTGGTAATTGATGCGACAGGAGACGGCGATGTAGCATTCTTCTCCGGAGCACAATATGAAAAGGGAAGAGAACAAGGTGGACTTATGCAGCCTACAACACTAGAGTTTACCATATCAGGTGTTGATGAGAGCCGTGCAATTACTTGTATCGGTGAGGTTGATGATGTTAAGCTTGGAGATGAAAAATTTCTTGATTACACTGCTCGATGTGTTAAGGAAGGGCTGTTGCCTGAAGTGATGACCTCGGTTCGCTTGCATCGCACAGTAACTCCCGGAGAAAGACGTGTCAATACAACACAAGCAAATGGAATAGACGCTACAAATGTTAATGACCTCATAAAAGCAGAAGTAATTTTAAGAAATCAAATATACCAGTTAGTTGATTTCTTACAAAAGCATGTCCCTGGTTATGAAGAATGCCGTGTCACATCAAGTGCTGAAACACTTGGTGTACGTGAAACACGTAGATTTATTGGAGAATATATTCTTAAAGATGAGGACTTGGCAGTAGGTAGAAAGTTCAAAGATGCAATTGTTCATAATGCTAATTTTATTGTTGATATACACAATCCTGAAGGTGGAGGACAGGCAGAAGGAGTACCGGAAGAGGTGAAACCTTACGATATCCCTTATAGATGCTTTATACCTCTTAAAATTGAAAATTTGATACTGGCAGGAAGATGTATTTCCGGAACTCACAGAGCTCATGCCTCATACAGAGTTATGACAATATGTATGGCAATGGGGCAAGGAACTGGTATTGCAGCAGCATTATCAGTAAAAGGAAGCATTGCTCCAAGAGATTTATCTCCGGCGTTGGTACGTGATAGACTTATTGATCTTGGAGTTAATATGGAGGACTAAATTTTTTAATATATAGGAATACAAAGCAATTATTTACTACGGTGGTAATTATAAAAAGGGGGGGATATAGTGAAAGCTTTTTTTATTGAAAAACCCAATTTGGGTATAGTACGAGATGCCGAAATACCTGTACCGGCTGATGATGAAATACTTCTCGAGGTGAAAGCTGCAGGAGTCTGTGGTACAGATGTTCACATATACAAAGGTGAATATTTCGGGAGTTATCCAAGAATTCCAGGTCATGAGTTCTCCGGTGTTGTAGCGGACATTGGGAAAAAAGTTACAAAGTTTAAGATTGGACAGCATGTTGCAGCCGACCCAAATATATTCTGTGAAGCATGTGATGCTTGTAAGGAAAATCGCCAGAATTTTTGCATAGATATGCATGCCGTTGGTGTTACAAGACATGGCGCTTTTGCTCAGTATCTTACTGTTCCGGAGCGTTGTGTATTCGATATTTCAGGACTTTCCTTTACTGAGGCTTCAATGGTAGAACCTTTATCCTGTGTAGTTTATGGGCAGGAAAAGGCAGGAATACCCTTAGGTTCCTCTGTGTTAATATTTGGTGCAGGACCAATAGGTCTTATGCATGCTCAGCTGGCAGCAATAAATGGAGCTGCAAGTGTTACTGTTGTTGACCTTTTTGAGAGTAAACTCGCCCTGGCAAAAAAACTTGGGGCAGATTACACCTACACATCAGCGGAATTTGAAAAGCTTGGGCTGTTAAATTCTTTTGAGGTTGTAATAGATTGTACTGGAGTACCAAGGGTAATAGAGGGAGAAATAAAATATGTAAAGGACTCGGGTACAATACTCTTCTTTGGTGTATGTCCTGATAATAGTACAATAACAATAAATCCTTATGAAGTGTTTAAACGAGAACTAAAGATTTGCGGAAGCTTTGCACTTAAAAAGACTTTTGGGAAAGCAGTTGCACTTGCTAAAAGTGGAAAGATTAACTTGATAGACCTTGTAGATAAGAAGCTTTTATTGGATGATGCACCAAAACTTTTTGAAGATATAATGTCTGGAAATTCAGGTCTAAAGACTGTTTTCTATCCTAATGGAATAGAAAAATAACGAGGATATTTCTATTGAACTTATGCGTTATAATATAAGGAGGGATTCTATGTTACGTGCAACAATGACAAAGCCCGGTGAAATTGTATTTGAGGATGTTCAGGTTCCAGTGGCAGGAGATAATCAAGTATTAGTAAAAATGGCAAGGATAGGTGTGTGTGGCTCAGATATGCATGTTTATCACGGAAAGCATCCATATACCTCATATCCGGTTGTTCAAGGACATGAAGTAACAGCAGTTGTAGAGAAATGTGGTAATGGAGTTGTGGATTTTGCTCCAGGGGATAGAGTAACTGTTCAGCCCCAGGTATTCTGTGGTAAGTGTGCATTGTGTAGAGAAGGGGATTATCATATTTGTGAAAGCCTTAAGGTAATGGGATTTCAAACAGAAGGTATGGCACAGGAATATTTCCTGGTAGACCAATCAAAGCTAATACACATACCTGATGAACTGGATCTTGACTCTGGTGCACTAATAGAGCCTGTTGCCGTTGGTGTTCATGCGGTAAGGCGATTAGGAAATGTCAAAGGCAAAAAAGTATTAGTATTTGGTGCAGGTCCCATTGGAAATCTCACTGCTCAGGCTGCAAAAGCAATGGGTGCACAGAGTGTTATGATAACTGACTTAAGCGATTATAGAATTCAAAAGGCTGTTGAGTGCGGTATAGATTTCTGTGTTAATACAGCAAAGGAAGATTTAAAGGAAGCAGTTTTAAAGAACTTTGGTAAAGATGGAGCCGATGCAATATTTGAATGTATTGGTATTCAACCTACAATGGATCAGGCCATATCAATAGCTAGAAAAGGTACTACAATAATGGTGGTGGGAGTATTTGGCGATGTACCAAAAGTTGATCTTGGACTTGTACAAGACAGGGAGCTTACTTTGCGTGGTACTCTTATGTATAAAAGAGAAGATTTTGATGATGCAATAAGGTTTATGGCTGATAAGAAAATTGTAGTATCACCACTTATATCACGTCATTTTGCATTTAAAGATTATCTTCAGGCATATAAATTTATTGAAGAATCTAAAGATTTAGCTATGAAGATTTTAATCGATATATTTTCAAAATCTAAATAATTATTGAAAGTTGGTGAATTATGATTGACGTTGTAGCTCTAGGCGAGCTTCTTATAGATTTTACACAGATTAGTTCCAAAGATGATTTAGCAAAACGCTTTGAACAGAATCCAGGTGGGGCTCCAGCTAATGTATTAGCTGTGTTATCTAAATTTGGAGTGAAGTGTGCTTTTATCGGTAAAGTAGGAGACGATGTGTTTGGAGAGTTTTTAAGGAAACAGCTTTTAGATCTTTCCATAGATTGCCGAAATCTTGTCTCAGATCCAAATCATAATACAACCTTGGCGTTTGTTACCTTAGATGAAAATGGGGACAGAAGCTTTAGTTTTTATAGAAATCATGGCGCTGATACGTGTCTTTCTGAAGAGGAGATTGATTTAGAACTTATAAATAATTGTAAAGTATTTCATTTTGGAACATTATCAATGACTCATGAGCCTTCACTTTCTGCAACAAAAAAAGCTGTTGAATATGCTAAGTCATGTGGGAAAATAATATCCTTTGACCCGAACTATAGAGCACTTTTATGGGATAATAAGAACAGTGCAATAATGGCAATGAAAGCTGGGCTAAAGGATGCCAATATCGCAAAGCTTTCTCTTGAGGAAGCACAAATGGTTACAGGTAAAACAAGCCCTGAAGATTGTTTGAAAGAACTCCTTAAGTATGAGCTTAGCTTTGTGGCCATAACAATGGGTCCTGAAGGCTGTGTTTACGCTACGGAGAAGTACATGGGTGGTTTTCCGGAGTATCCGGCTAAGGTTATTGATACAACAGGTGCGGGGGATAATTTTTGGGGAACTCTTTTATACGGATTTTTAAATAATGGCGCAAATTTTGATGGGATTTCAGAAGAAAGTCTTTCTGAAATAGTGCAAATGGCTAATATTGCTGCCGCAATGAGTACTGAGAAAAAAGGTGCAATACCCTCCATACCTGATTTTGAAAGGGTTAAGAAAGCTTTACTTAAGTAAACTAAGTACTTTAATATCGGGCAAGAACTAGAAGGGTAATGATAAGTGTATGCTCTAAACACTTTATTTGTATCTATTAATCAGTTACTTGGAGAAGAGCGTGGCTTATACTGTATCGGATTGAATAATTTTATAGAGAGATTAATTAAAAAGGCTATTATGTATTTCACATAATGGCCTTTTTTCTGGGGTAATTATGTAAATAAAATTTCCCATCATAAATAAAATGTGGTAGAAAACATCAAAACTCAAATACATCCTATTGGTATAATTCCTTTATATTAAATCTTAGGAGGTCTGAAATATGGTAAAGGTAAGGATAGAAAGAAAACCGGAGTTTAAGATAGTCGGACGTAAAATATGGATATCAGGAACAGATGACAATGAGCTTTTCGGGAATTTCTGGAGAGAATCTAATGAAAACGGGTTGGTGGAACTATTACATAAGCTCCGGGATGATAAACACGAAACTATAATTGACAGTGGCGTATTTGGTGTTTCTTGTGTGGAAAAAGATCCAAGTAATCGAAGCTTTTATTTCTTTATAGCCGCTGAATGCGATGAGTGCCCCAAAGATTCTGATTTAGAAGAATATTTAGTACCTGCAAGTGAATGGGCGGTATTTGAAAATAAAGGTGTAATACCTGATTCTTTGGTTGAGTCTGAGATGTATGCATTTATGAAATGGCTGCCAAATTCAAAATATGTCCATGCAAATGCACCTGAAATGGAAGTATATCCATATAGCAATGATCCTGAAGCAGGCACTTTAACAGAATTTTGGCTTCCAATTAGAGAAAAATAATGCAATAATTAAATATATTATTGCATTAAAGCTACCGGAGAGTTGAGTAATGAATTATTGCGAAAGTATTCAAAAATCAATTGATTTTCTTGAGCGGCATTTAAAAGAAGATATTGATATTAATAGTATCGTGCGGCAATCATGCTTTTCAACAACCCATTTTTATAGAATTTTTCAGGCTTTAATAGGAGAGTCATTAAAAGATTATATTCGGAAAAGGAGATTGAGCGACGCTGCTATTGAACTATGCATTTCTAAAAAATGCTTAATTGATATTGCCTTTGAATATGGCTTTAATTCGCAGGAGACATTTACTCGTGCCTTCTCCAAATTGTTTGGCATAACACCTGGTAGATATCGAGCACTTAAAAAAAACATAGTATTGTTTGAAAAGGTGAATGCATATCAAAAAATGATGTCAAATTTGGAGAAGGGAAATTCGAGTGAGCCCAAAATAGTTCTCAATAATGAAATCCTGGTGATAGGCTTAATGCAAATAGTCAAACCTGGAGACAAGTCAATACACAAATTATGGCGCGACCTCAATTCAAGGAAGTCTGAGATAGTTAACGCTGTTAAGCCCAACTATATGTTGGGCTTATCTGAGTACATGCCCGATATTACCGATGAAAGTGAGTTTGTTTATTTTGCCTGTATTGAGGTAGACGATTTATGTAATATTCCTCAAGGAATGAAAACAAAAGTCATATGTCCGTCTAAATATGCAGTTTTTAGCCATAAGGGCCCGATAGAAGAATTGAAAAAAACCTATAATTACATATATGGTGCGTGGCTGCCTTATTCCGGATATGAATTGGCAGAACTTGATACAATAGAGTTATACTATCCTTATAACAACACAAGTATGCTAGACATTTATATACCAATTAAGTAAAAGATGTGTATATATACTTTCTTAAACTAGTTTATTTGTGAATTTATGTTCGGCAATTTTCTTTTACTTTTCCTTTTTACCCCTTATATTGCTTTTAAATACAAAATGCTATATTATGCATATGGTGTCAAACTTTTTGGAGGTAATATTAATGGAAATAGACAGAAGCAATTATTGTGAAATCGAAAGGCTTTTTACAGACTTAAAAAATCATATTTCTATAAAAGGAGTAATTAACGGGTGTCTGCCAGGAAAAATATTTTCTGACAAAGATAGATTGTCTGCTGTAGCAATAACACCTCAGGGTATTTTTTTGGGTGGAAACCTTAATAATGAGGGTTTCTTACAAGATATAAATAATGTAATAAAACAAGACATATTGCCAGCATATCGTAAAAGGGGTCAGGTAGATTATGTAATATTTTATCCCCAATATATTGATGAAGAAAAAGTCCTTAATATAATGTTTGATGGTCTTTACCCAATGAAGAGTACTAGAATGACATTTTCCAAGGACATATGTAATGTTGTTAACGAATTGCCGGAAGACATTTTTGTAGTAAATAAAGAGTTACTTTTAAATAGTGATTTACATGGTCTTGAGGGTGTCATTGAGGAAATATCAGGAGGATGGAGTTCTATTGATGATTTTTTAGAAAGAGGGTTTGGCTGTGTTGCTGTAAAAGATTGCAACATTGTCGGCTGGTGTCTGACAGATTGGGTTATTGGGAACGAATGTGAAATCGGAATAGAAACCTATTCAGAATATCGCAGGCAGGGATATGGATATAAACTGGCTTGTGGTATTCTTTCAATTGCTAAGAGAAAGGGAATGATCCGTACAGGCTGGCAATGTTGGGCGGATAATTACGGATCTATAGCAACTGCAAAATCAGCTGGATTTGAATTGCTTTCGGAGTTCCCCGTGCTCTTTGCCTGGGCTGAACCACTAAATAACATGATTGTTAATGGGACTTACTACATGACAGGTAGAGAGAATTTGAATATTCCGCCTGATTATCAACGTTCCGCTTGGTGTTTTTCACAAGCACTTGATAAGGGCTGGGACTGGGGCGGAAATCCAACTCTATATTGGAATTGCGCTTGCATGTATTATAAAAGCGGACAAATTGAACTTGCCAGACATTATTATAGATTGGCTTTGGGTAAGGGGTGGAATGGAATAGAGCAGCATATTGATAACCCGTATGTCTATACGAATATAGATATTGAAGAAATACTTTTTAAAGAGAATGATTAATAGAAGAGATTTTCCTTTTTGAAAAAAGTGGAAGAAAATCCAGAGCACAGCAAAGTAGAGGTGTTATTTAAATGGCAATTAGACAAATTAGACTTTTTGAAGATGAAATATTAAGAAAAAAGAGTAAAGTTGTGGAAGTAATAGATGAAAGAATAAGACAAATATTAGATGATATGGCAGATACAATGTACAATACTGATAATGGCGGAGGATTAGCTGCACCCCAAATAGGTATATTAAAAAGACTGGTTGTTATTGATATGGGGCAGGGCCTTATAAAATTAGTCAATCCAATTATAATCAGTCACGAAGGAACTCAAAAAGTGATAGAAGGCTGCCTAAGCATTCCAAACAGATATGGTAAATTAATAAGACCGGCAAAAGTAACTGTACAAGCATTAAATGAAAATGGTAATCAGGTAGAATTAACAGGCACAGGAGATTTAGCAAAATGTTTCTGCCATGAAATTGACCATTTAGAAGGTATTCTTTTTACTGATTTTGTTACTGAGTGGATTAAATAAGATATAACCAAACATGAGACTATCCGTTAATATTAAACTGGATAGTCTTCTTCATAGTTCGCATAAGATTTATTCCTGAGATATCATCAGACTTCTATGAGATAAAATACCACATATTACCAAAACAACAATAGAATACTGTAAAAGATATTGATATTTAAAGATAAATGATGTATCCTATTAAGTTGGGTTTTTTTATATTTCCACTTACCCCTTATTTAATTTTATTATACCTCAAAAATGCACAGTAGCCAAGAAAAAAGCTGATATCTTAAGTGCCATATTCAAATAAACCATAATCAGTTCAAATTAGTATGACAGCATTCGATATTAACATTATACAGATTTTACAATATCCGCTAAATAAAATAGTATATAGTTTATATAAAACGTTTTGTATGCATTCAAGCGGTAAAGTAGGTTTGAGGGATAATAATCTAAATTTGGAGGTTTGTAATATGAAAAAAATTAATCCGGAATGGTATAAGTATTGGTCACTGGATATTAAGAATCAATCTTGGGTGGAAGATACCGAGAATCAGGTTGATTTTATAATAAAAACACTTGAGTTGACGGGGAAAGAACGAGTATTGGATTTGGCGTGCGGATTTGGCAGACATTCCTTATCTCTTGCAAAAAGAGGTTTCTCAGTAGTTGGAGTTGATATTACCAGAGAATACATTGATGATGCAATCAAAGAAGCAAAAGCCAATTCACTGGAAGCTGATTTCATTCTTTCAGATATCAGGGATATAAAGTTTACCAGTGAATTTGATGTTATTCTGAACTTAGCTGATGGCGCCATCGGATATTTGGAAAATGATGAAGAGAATTTAAAAATATTTGATGTAATATCAAATGCTCTAAAGCCGGGCGGAAAACATTTTATGGATATATGTAACGCAGAACATGCAGAGCTTTATTTTCCAAAGCGCCACTGGGATATTGGGACTACAACCTTATCTTTACCAATATTCGATTGGGATAAGGAAAACCGAAGAATGCTGTTTGGAGAATGGGAGATTCCATTCGGAGAAGTGGTTCAAAGGCCGGATTCTGTTGATTTATGTACGTCACAACGCTTATATTCAAAGCATGAATTAGACCAAATTTTACATACGCGTAATATGAAAGTGATTAGTACATATTCCGATTACTATGGTAAAGAAGCTTCAAATAAGGAACTACAATTAATGGTATACTCACAGAAAAACAAATAACTTTTTCAACAAATTGGGACAAAAGGAGTACTTGTACTAGTGCTGGAAAAATATATATAATAGATTTTGTATCATATATATTTAAGAGGAGTGTTCTTATGGATACATCGAAAAGGGCATTATTCAGATATTTGGACTGTATAGAACTCTATACTCCTGACTTGCAGCAGGGGATAGAGTATTATTGCAACAGCCTTGGCCTGAAGGTTTTATGGAAATCAAACTCCCAGGTGGGGCTTGGCATGAGCGAAGGCTTAACTGAAATCGTTATTCAGAACGAACGCAAGGAACAGAATATGGATATTAAAGTTGATTCGGTGGTTGAAGCAGTTATGGAGATAGAAAAGGCGGGAGGCCAAATTATTTATGGACCATTTGATGTAGCAATTGGTAAATGTGCAGTTGTTAAAGATCCTTGGAATAATAAATATGTAATTTTAGACACAACTAAAGGTACATATATAACCGACGATGAAGGAAATATCATAGGACAGAACAAACCAGAGGAATAAACTGTAGGAATAAACTGTAGGAATAAACTGAAGCAGAAACAATTTACAATTTTAGATGAAGAAGGTGGTTAAGTGAAAAATTGCATTGTAATTACTGGAATAGTTAAATAAATAGCTTAGGAGGTTTTATGACTATTCCGGATAAAAAATTATACCCACGGAAAAATGACTTTGAAACAGTATACCTGAATGCCACCATTACAAAACCAAATATTATTGTTGGCGATTATACTATGTATAACGATTTTGTTTCCGACCCCACAGAGTTTGAAAAGAATAATGTGCTGTATCACTATCCTGTTAATGAAGACAAATTGGTTATCGGAAAATTTTGTTCCATTGCTTGTGGTGCAAAATTTATATTTACAAGTGCCAATCACAAACAAAAATCTCTTTCTACTTATCCATTTCCTATATTTTTTGAAGAATGGAGTCTGGACAAAAAAGATGTCAGAGCTGCATGGGATAATAAAGGTGATATTGTACTCGGTAATGATGTTTGGATAGGATATGAAGCAGTTATCATGTCAGGAGTCCATATTGGAGATGGTGCAATCGTAGGGACCAGAGCAGTTGTGACAAGAGATATTCCGGCTTATACGGTAGTAGGTGGTGTTCCCGCAAAAGAAATCAAAAAGCGGTTTGATGAAGAAACAATTACACAGTTACTGAATATACAGTGGTGGAATTGGAATTTTGACAAGATACAACAAGCTTTACCCTATATCACCAGTGGTGATATTGATAAGCTATGTCGTTTATAAATTCATACCAGAAGTTTATTTTTTACATTATTAGCAAAGTGAAAACTTTGCTTTTTTTTTAATTATCATAATTATATGAACCGGCAATGCTTTCATTAGTTAGAAAGCTGCTATTAAGCCATATTGTTTGCTAATTGTATAAACCTGGTTTATAATAGTACATAACAACGTAATTCGACAAATATATACAAATTACGACTAGTTTAAAAGCCTATATACTTTTCAATAAGTGAGTAAATATTAAAACAAGCGGCATATAAGACTGGTCAGAAAGGAGTATTCCAGGTTTTGTCCAGTAAGTTGACAATGCTTTACCAAAGCTTTGATTGCTCAATGATATTTAATATTATTACGGAGGGCCTCTAATGTCTGTAGCGAAAAAACTGATAATAAGTTATGTATTAGTACTAGTATTAATGGCTGGAATTATAGGAGTAAGTATTTATACAACTCAATCATTAAGAACGCAAGCCGAAAACCTTATAACAGATGCTATTCCAATTGGATATGCAGCAGATGGATTGTTAACGGCACTGATTAATCAGGAAACCGGAGTACGAGGGTATCTTGTAACGGGGGATGAAAAGTTCCTTGAACCATACAACGATGGTAAAAGTAGTGTAAGAGCAAATCTGCAAGAAGTTGAATCCAGGCTGGATAAGCATCCTGTTATGGCTTTGCTTATAGTAGAAGCTAAACCAAAGATTGACGCCATAGAAAAATATTTTGAATCATTAATATCGCTGGTAAAGCAGGGGAAACTGGAAGAAGCGCGTTCAAAAGCCGGGGATGGAAAGCAGCTATTTGACAGTTATCGTGAATCTCATAATGATATCAAAAAGGATATAGACAATCTCACAAATGATGCGTGGAACGATGTTTTAAATGTACAAAACAAAAGTCACAAACTCATTTCAATAATAGGTTTTTTAGCAATACTTTTTACTATAGCAACATCGTATCTTTTAATCAGAAGCATATCAACTCCTGTAAAAAAAGTTACAAATACCCTTCAAAGGATATCCGATGGAGATTTAACAGTGGGTACTCTGGATATTAAAAGTAAAGATGAAATTGGAGTATTGGTAACCTCGCTAAATAAAATGGTTGGAAATATGAGAGACATATTAGCTAAGGTAAGTGATGTGTCAACACAAGTTGCTGCTTCTTCGGAGGAACTGACTGCCAGTGCCGAACAATGTACAAAAGCTAACGAACAGATTGCTGAAGCAACTCAAAAAAGCGCTGCCGGTGCGGAAGAACAGTTAGTTAGCATTCAGAATTCAACCGATACAATAAAAGACATGTCATCAAATATTAAGCAAATTGCCGTAAATAGTAAAGAGATGTTTAATTTATCAGATAAAGCTTATTCGGCTTCAGAGCACGGGATTATAACAGTAAATGATGTTGTTGAACAAATGAATGAAATAACAGCAACTGTTAATGATTCCGAGACTGTTATAAGAAAATTAGGAGAACACTCTAAAGTAATTGGAAATATGGTTGAAATAATCACAGGTATAACAGAACAGACAAATCTTCTTGCTTTAAATGCTGCAATAGAGGCGGCACGTGCCGGTGAGCAGGGTAAGGGCTTTGCCGTCGTAGCTGAAGAGATACGCAAACTTGCCGAACAATCAAAGACATCTGCCGCTCAAATAGCTCAATTTGTTAAAGAAATACAAAGTGAAACAGAGAATGCTGTAATATCAATTAACAAAGGAAATGAAAAGGTTAAAGACGGCTTTGAAAAAACTCAGCATGTTGCTGAAACTTTCCAGGCAATCAAAGATGATGTTACAAATGTGAATAAAAAAGTTAAGGATGTAATGTCATCCATAGAAATTGTTTCTTCGCAGAGTCAGGCTATTGTTTCAATTTCTGAAACTATTAAGAAAGCAGCCGAAGAGGGTGCCATCCTAAGCCAGGAAAATTCTGCCTCGAATGAGGAGCAAGTTGCAACAATGGAGGAAATAACCTCTTCTGCGCAGTCATTGGCTGAACTTGCCGGTGAATTGCAGTCCTCAATATCCATTTTTAAGATTTAAATATTTTACACTATTAATAGTGCCACTTGTTCCTTACAGGAGCAGGTGGCTTCATTTTTAATTTGAACAATGTATTGTTTTAAAATATTACTGATAAGTAAAATGTTAACTATAAAATTATCTAATAAAAAGGAAAAAGGCAGATATAAGTTGAATTAATTGGAGGAACAAACTTTATATACAATTTTAGAACATTCGTATATATGAAATATGCAGAGGATAAAAAAATGGAGAAGACAATAGATGAAATATTGAGGTTTTGGAATATAAACGATGAGATTCATCAAGTATACTCAAGTGCATGGTCCATCGGAAATAAATATATATTAAAAGCCTATGATAACCAGGGAAACCTTGAAAAAAATATTACTATAATGCGGACTCTGACGGAAGCCGACGTACCTGCTGCAAGGCCTGTACAAACATTAGATGGGCTGGATTACATAAATACTAACGACAAATACTACGTTTTGTTTAACAAGCTTCAAGGCACACATGTAACTGACATTTACAACGATGATTATACAAAAGTTGCTTTTGAATCCGGTAAAATTTTGGCACGCCTTCACAACGCATTTTTGTGGTGTGAAAAGAGGCTTACTTTTGAAGATAACAGCCTGTTGGATGAATTTAAAGGATGGATTCACCAAGTCCTTAAAGAAAATAATTATCGACATTTAGGCGGAGCAGCTTTTAACTCCAGTTTGACAGAGCTCACAGAATGCTATGACAAACTCCCCAGGCAGTTAATTCACAGGGATTTTCATTTCGGGAATATACTATTCTGCAATGGAGAATTGTCAGGATATATAGATTTTGATCTGAGTCAAAAAAATGCCAGAATATTTGATATGTGCTACTTCCTGGCAGGTTTACTTGTTGGGCATGTTGAATCCAAAGAGAATGTTGATAAATGGTATGCGATAATTTCAAATTTTGTTAAGGGCTATGAAAATACAAATCCCCTTTCTAAAATAGAGAAAGATAGCATACCCTGTCTTATGAAAAATATTGAGCTGCTTTTTGTAGCTTATTTTATAAAAACAGGCAATGATGAAATCGCAAAAAGCACAGCAGGTTTATATCATTTCATAAAGGATAACGAGAAAAATATATGTGCTGCAGTATACAACAGTACATTATGATATATAAAGTAACAAGATTTTTTTACATTATGGAGCGATAGCTATGAGGACAGAACAGGAAATGTTTGACTTGATTTTAAATCCTGCAGTAAAGGACGAGCGTGTCCGGGCAGTTTATATGAATGGCTCAAGGGCCAACCCGAATGTAGAAAAAGACCAATATCAGGATTATGATATTGTTTATGTTGTAACAGAGACTTCTTCATTTTTAGAGGACAAGAGCTGGATTTCGGTGTTTGGAGACATCGCTATGGTACAGGAGCCAGATTCCAACGATCTTGGATGGGGACAAAATGCGGATTACTCCCGCTCTTTTGGCTGGTTAATACTTTTTAAGGATGGAAATCGTATTGACCTGCATATACAAATTACGGAGGCTATGCTTGAGGAATATGAAGAAGATAGTTTGACAGTTCCGCTTCTGGACAAGGATGGCATACTGCCGCCTATTCCGGCATCAAATGACACTAAATATTGGGTGCAGAAGCCTGCAAAATCCAGATATGACGGCTGCTGCAATGAATTCTGGTGGTGTCTTAACAATGTTGCCAAAGGTATTGCTCGCGACCAACTTCCTTACGCCATGAGAATGTATAATGAAATTGTGCATGTAGAACTTGATACAATGCTTGAGTGGTATATTGGTATAGGTACGGACTTCTCTGTTTCTGTTGGAATGTGGGGTAAATACTTCAAGAAATATCTATCCCATGAGATGTATGATTTATATATAAAAACCTATTCAGACTGCGAAAAACTCTGGTCGGCGCTTTTTACTGCATGTGACCTCTTTAGTATGGTTGCCCCCGTTGTTGCCGACCACTTAGGATATTCCTACTGCAAGGCTGATGATCAAAATATGAGGGAGTACCTGATTAAAGTAAGAAATTCAGAAATATAGCGATGTACCGGAATGGGAGTACACGCCTGTACTGGTAGAGATGAAGGAATTTATATAATTCGCTGCGACCTGGGCGATTTTAGTGTCGCCGCTTAAAATGTGTGTCATAAAGTTGAGCAAAACAGGTCAAGAAATAACAATTACTTCATGATATCCTTTTGTTGGAGGTGAGAACATGGATAATTGTGAAAAGCTTAATGCCGTAAATCGTATGAAGGAGTACATTCAGCAACACATAACCGAACAGATAACGTTGCGTATGTTGGCAAATACAGCAAATTATTCTCCCTGGCATGCCGATAGGATTTTTAAGGAACTTACAGGTAAAACTCCTTTTGAGTACATCAGGGCAGTCCGTTTGTCGCTTGCAGCTGTAAAACTGCGCAGTACGGATGTTAAAGTGGCAGACGTGGCCTTTGATTATGTGTTTGATTCACATGAAGGATTTACAAGAGCTTTTACAAAGCATTTCGGAGTGACTCCACGGTACTATAATAAAAGTTCTCCATTGATAAAATTTTTTATACCGGAGAACATCCGTGATTTTTACCTCACAACACAAAAAGGAGTGACGTTTATGCCTAAAAATTCTAACGCTAATACGGTTTTTGTTCAGGTTATTGAACGGCCTGCAAGAAAGCTCATTTTAAAAAGAGGTATCACAGCTACCGAATACTTTAAATACTGCGAAGAGGTTGGCTGTGATATTTGGGATGCACTGTTAAACATTAAGGAAGCACTTTATGAGCCTATAGGAATGTGGCTTCCTCAAAACCTTCAGAAACCAGGCACTTCAACCTATGCTCAGGGAGTAGAGGTACCGGAAGCTTACAGCGGAGATATTCCAGACGGATTTGAGATAATAGAGCTTAAGCCATGCAAATTGATGGTGTTCCAAGGAAAACCTTACGATGATGAAAAGTTTGGCGAAGCAATTTCTGAATTATGGGAAGTGATGAAGGATTACGATCCTAAACTATATGGCTTCGAGTGGGATGACCAGGCCGGCCCCAGGTTCCAATTGGCACCGATGGGGTATAGAGGGTATATTGAAGCCAGACCTGTCAGACAAATAAATGTATAGGAATATAATGAACAATAATTTTCGGATAATTAGCAATTCAAGTCAAGAAAATTATTACTCTCTGATTGATAATATTATTGAAGTTAATAATTTTGCTTAAACTGTAAAACCACTGTTTTGTGGCAAAGAAACAGATTAAGCTATATCAGAGAAAGGAGAGTATCGGCGAGTACTATAAATGTCCGATGCAAAAAATCATGCATATAACATTCGAGGAATCTGAAAATGACGTTATTTTTAAAATTACAGAATTTGACGCTAAGTTTGATAATGTTTTGAAAATGTGCTACTACCAATCAGATGGGAAGAGCTACTACAAAAGCTTTCCGAAGAATACAAAGAATATTGAGCTGATTAAGCAGCACTATCTGAAAAACGCTGAAGAAATGTTTAGTCAGTTAGGGTATTTCAGGCCAGTCCCATGGGAAGATGCACTATATGAGTTTGTTAAAAGAATGAAGGGCTCACAGGTAGAATGGTGGCTTACGGGGAGTTGTGCGACATGTATCCGCGGAATACCGTTAAATCCCCATGATGTTGATATTACGATTAATTCAAAAGACATTGATGAGGTGAATGAAATCTTTGCAAACTACTTGATTGAACCGATTGTTGACACTAATGGCTGGCTGACAAAGGATTTTGGAGTTGTATTCCTTCATGCCAGAATAGATTTGGCATCTGATCCTGTTGCCGCTTTAGATGAACCCGAACCGGTTGACTGTGGGCCATTTGCAAGAGCTCACCTTGAAACAGTAACCTGGAGGGGATATGAAATAAAAGTTCCTCCTCTTTACTTGCAGCTAAATGTAAACAAAAAGAGGGGAAGACATGACAGGGTACATTTAATTCAAAGGCACATGGAAAGTATTAATAAGTAGAGTAAAAAAAGTTATGAAGGCTGAGCCTTCATAACTTTTTTTATGGAAAACCACATTATTGCTTATCTTCACTGTAAGCTGCCAACTGTTCGGTAACCAATTGCACTAGCCTATCCGCAGTATCGCGGTTTAAGGGCATAACTCTCCCATGATAAATATAGTAAATCAAATAAGAGTGAAGCACTTCATAACCGCCTTTGTCATATTCTTCAGCTGTCGGTAGATAGCCGTCGCAGCCGTTGGTATAACCACCAAAGCAAATAAGCGGATTGTTGCACGCAATTGCGACATCTACCGCAAGCTCGCACATTATTTCACTGGGAACGCCACATAGACAGCCGCCGTTAAGCTTGAAATATTGAATTTCTATCTCTGTACTTTGTTGAGTTATCCCTTCCTTATGTAACCTATCAACCTCTTTAAGCCAGTTTGTACCATCAATATGATTTTGTGACATTGCCTCTTTTGAAATGGCCTTTGCTTTTTCAGGGGAAGGCACGTCGGCATGAAAGACCTCAACCTGAGAAAACATCTCCAATTCATTAATCTTTACCGGCTGTAGCTTGTCAATACAGGGGCTGACGGCTTCAATTACTGCAGAAGCCATTATATCCAATGCTTCCAACGAACCGTCGTGTTTTGGCTTGACGTTTCCGGAAGCACCTTGCGTAAACATAACTTTACATTTAAAGCTATCTTCAAGCCTATCTCTTGTAACCCCGATAAAGTCGGAAGATACAAGGTAATTATCCGCCAGAAGCACATTTGCGTGGGCTGTAACTCTTAAAATCAGCAGACGCAATTTGTCGGACTCGGCATCAGTTACTTTCAGAATATTGATGCGCTTGTCGAGGACGCCTTGCGGGTTTCTCCGGTTTATCCCTATATCTGCTTCTGCTACTCCCCAGGCTGCTTTTACCGGAAACATAGTCTCTTCAGCCATGCTTACAGCAAGCAGTACCTGTTCACACAGAAAACGAAAGTATTCCGGCTCCAGGCTGATATTTGGTGCACTGTGTGTATGACTAAAGCAAAGCATGACCCTGTCACGGGTTATTCCAAGCTTAGCAGCAATCTGATTGCGCAAAAGATTTGCGTCTGAGTTCATAAAGCCAATATGGTCAACTGCTGTCAGGCAGCACATTCCTTCGTTTGAACGCCAAAGTGATACCTGTGCGAAAAGCTTGTGCAAAACCCCTCTGGAAAGTTCATCTTCTCTCCCAAAACCCACAGTCTGAACGTTATAGGCAGGTGTAATATCTACCTCTGAGAATCCTAAATATATTTTATTTTCCATAAACTTTGCTCCTTTATATTTAAAGTAATTTAAAAATAATATTGATAAGCAAAGCTTGATACCGGGCGGTACAGCTCTACCGCTCCATGCAATTACCGCCCTCGTCTCAAGACAATGCATGGAGCATAAACAATGTTGAGCGGTTGAATGCTCATAAATAGCACCTCGGGTATAAAAATTTTAGTTTAATTATATTATATATATAAAATTTTATCACCGATTAAATTTACATCTAAATTGTTTTATATCCTTATTCAAAAGTTCAGTATTCACTTGCCTTATTAAGAAATACTAAAATCGGTGCTTAATATGTTCTCAAAGGTATTAATCCGTTTGAATATATACATTTAGATATAAAAATACATCAAATTATTTTAAATATACATTTACTTAAGTCGTTTTGCAGTTAAAATATAGGATTAGTAGTACTAAATTTATACTCAACAATAGGAGCTTTATATGGATCAAATTACTGCTGTTAACCAGAACAATAATAAACTTGGTAAATCGCTTGTTTTATTGATGGCCGTAGCGGCAGGAACTGCTGTAGCAAACTTATACTACATTCAGCCGCTGCTGGGTGAAATTGCAAGGGCACTAAATGTAAGCCAGGTAAATGTCGGTTTTACCACAATGCTTACACAGGTGGGATATGCCATAGGAATGCTGGTTCTGCTTCCGTTAGCTGATATCAAGGAAAAAAGAAAGCTTATTTTGATAATGCTTTTTTGTTCAACCTGTTCACTGCTGCTTATGTTTTTTTCTCCCAATATTACTGTTCTCTCAGTGGCGGCCTTTGCTGTAGGGTTTACCTCTGTGGTACCTCAGCTTATAGTTCCTTTAGCTGCTCAATTAGCAGAACCAGGGGAAAGAGGAAAGGTGATAGGCACTGTTATGAGCGGTCTCTTGATTGGAATACTGCTCTCCCGTACCTTAAGCGGTATAATAGGAGAAAATTTTGGCTGGAGAGTGGTTTACCTCATTGCCGCCGGACTAATGATATTATTGGCAGGACTTTTAGGCAAATTCTTACCTGTAAGTCCTGCGGTCTCAACCTTGAAATATAAAGATTTGTTTAAGTCCATGTTTGGTCTTGTGAAGACATACCCGGTGCTTGTTGAAGCCTCTATTAACGGGGCTATGATGTTTGCGGCATTCAGTGCCTTCTGGACTTCTCTTACCTTTTTGTTGGAAGGCCCTCAGTATAATATGGGTGCCGATATTGCAGGACTGTTCGGTTTGATTGGGGTGGTCGGTGCAGCAGCTGCACCGATAGCAGGGAGATTGGCTGATAAAAAGAGTCCTAAATTTACAGTTGGAATAGGAATTGTTATTGTCATTGCTGCATATGTTTGTATGCTTTTATTCGGTTTTAAATTATGGGGATTGATTATCGGTGTAATATTACTTGACCTGGGTGTTCAATCCTGCCAGATATCAAATCAGGCAAGAGTACATGCATTGAGTAATGAATACCGAAATCGAATAAATACTGTTTTTATGGTATCTTACTTTATTGGTGGTTCTCTGGGTTCTTTCCTCAGTTCCTACAATTATGCACGGCTTGGCTGGATAGGTGTTTGTCTGCTTGGACTTGCTACCCAGATAATAGCAATCATAGCTCATAAGAGCTTTAAGAAAACCTAGTTTTTCGATTCAATAATAATGGACAATGCTTTCCATATGGAGTAAACTACTACTAATATTTGCTGTTTGTGTACGCCGGAAGTGAGCGTAGATAGGAGACATTATGAAACAAAATACTGATCAAAATTTCAAACCCGGTGATTCAAATCAGATAACTCGCGAGTATTTTGACTCACTTTTGATTGAAATGAGGCATATTGATGCAGTGCTGCCCTCTACAGAATTTGAACTATACGGAGAAACCTTTTCTACACCTGTTATGACTGCTGCATTATCCCATCTTGACGGATGCCGCCCGAATGGCATGGCTGAGATGGCCAAGGGGGCAAAAGCGACAAATGCAGTGATGTGGACCGGCATGGGTGAGGATTCCGAGCTGGAGGCAATAACAGCTACAGGTGCCAGAACTATCAAAATAATTAAGCCTCACGCAGATAATGATAAAGTTTATAAAAAAATCGAACACGCTGAAAAGAATGGTGTTTTTGCATTGGGCATGGACATTGACCATTCCTTCAACAATAAAGGAGAGTACGACAATGTTCTCGGGCTCCCCATGACAGGCAAGACACTTGATGAAATTAAGGCTTTTGTTAAGGCAACTAAGTTGCCGTTTATAATAAAAGGTGTTTTAAGTGAACAGGATACCTATAAGTGCCTGGAAGCAGGAGTTAAAGGTATAGTAGTATCTCATCATCATGGTATTATGGACTTTGCCGTACCGCCGCTGATGATACTTCCTAAAATATCAAAAATAGTAAACAAGAGTATTCCAATATTTGTTGACTGCGGCGTTACAAATGGAATAGATGTTTTCAAGGCACTTGCTCTGGGGGCAACAGCAGTTTCTGTAGGTCGTACTTTAATGCCTCCGCTTACCGAAGAGGGTGCAGCAGGAGTAGAGAAAAAGATAAAGAATATTACAAAAGAGCTGGCAGGTGTTATGGCAAGAACGGCTTTTAAAACCATAGCTGAAATTGATTCATCAGTTATCTGGAAGCGATAACCGGATACTCAACACTATCCGGATAATCAGCACTATATAGAAATCCATAATTGAAGGGAGGCGGTCTTTTATGTCAAACCAATCAGAGCAGGACCAACAAAGCACTGATGGACAACAGTCAAGTGATGCTCATCAATGCATAAATGCTCAGCAAAGAATCTTATTATTTAAACATGAAAGGTGGTCTCTCTATGGGGTCGGAAGAAAGAATTAAATCAGTTATTGATTATTACAGTAACTTTAATGAAAAAGACAGGTTGAAATCAACTTACGGTAAGCTGGAGTTTGCACACATGACAGAGCTGCTGCAGCGCTATTTGCCGGAAGCTCCTGCCACAATATGTGACATTGGCGGGGCTGCAGGGGATTACGCCCTGTTTTTTACAAAGCTCGGTTATAATGTACACCTGCTGGATATAGTACCTAAACATATTGAACAGGCAAAAGAACGTGCCCGGGAAGAAGGTATTGCAGATCCGGCAAAATTTGTAGTTGGAGATGCTTTGGATTTGCCTTACGAAAATAATAGCTTTGATGCTGTTTTCCTGAGTGGGCCTTTATATCACTTACCTGATAAAAACGATCGTATCAGAGCCTTTTCAGAAGCAAAAAGAGTATTGAAACCCGGTGGAATTTTAACTGCATATTCTATCGGAAGGTACGCCACAATGTTTTATGGAATAAGTGCCGGACTGATATATGATAGAAATTTCATGGAGAAGTTGAAAAAGGAAGTCTCTACAGGACTGCGTTACAAATACGCAGAGGGCATTATTGACAATGCTTATTTTCACCTTTCCGATGAACTGAAGCAGGAGATGGCAGAAGCAGGGCTCAATTACATAGCACTTCACGGAGTTATCGGCGCAGGCTGGATGGCCCCGGACTTTGATGAGGCCTGGGAGATGGAGGAACGCAAAAACTTGATTATGGATATTGCAAGGCTGTCTGAAAATATTCCTGATTCCTGTTCCAAAATCTTCATTGCAGGAAAAAAAGATTAATGAAAAATATACACCTCAAATGTCTACTTTAAAAGACATTTGGGGTGTAGTCATTATGAGGTGTAACTTATATCATTTTTTAAGACAACAACTGACTTCGGGAATAAAAATCGCTGCATTAGAGATCGATTATCTTAGTAGCGATGTTATTTCTGAATTCAATGTCATGCTCTACAAATAATATTGTTGGTGAATACTCCAACAACAGTTCTTCTATTTGCATACGTGAGATAACATCAATATAATTCAGCGGTTCATCCCATATATGCAGATGTACCTTTTCACACAGGCTTCTGGCTATAAGAACTTTTTTCTTTTGTCCCCCGCTAAAGCTGGATAGATCCTTCTCGAACTGAACCCTTGAAAAGTCCAGCTTTCGCAATATAGCCTTAAAAAGACTTTCGTCAATATCATGTTCCTTTGAGTAGTCTGTTAAATTACCGCTTAAATAAGAGGTGTCCTGTGACACATAGGATATTTTCAACTGGCTGGCCCTTCGGAAGTTCCCGGTATAGCTAAGTCCCTCGCCGCAGATAAGTTTAATTAGAGTTGATTTCCCTGAACCATTTCTGCCACTCAGAGAAATTCTGTCTCCTCTTTCTATGATAAAACTTACATTCTCACAGGCTGTTTTCTCGCCATAGAATATTGACACCTTATCAAGCTCAACAAAACGGTTTGTATGAAAATCAAGCTGTGATATTTTTAATTTCTCAGAGCTTTCAATATTTTTTAAAAGCTTAGATTTCTCATCAATTGCTGTTTCCTGTCTTTCCTGTATTGCTTTTGAGCGGCTCATCATTTTTTTAGCTTTTGCACCTTGGTAGGATCTTCGTGAAATGTTCTTTTCAGTCACTGTGGGATCAAAACCGATTTTTTTTGACTCTGCTCTGTCCGACCAGTCAGCTGTGCGTTTTGCCGCCGTTTGTAATCTCTTGATATCCTTTTTTAGTTTTTCGTTTTCCGCAAGTTCATAATTGTCCTGCAACTCTTTGTTGTACCACCACGATGAAAAGTTCCCCTTCTGAACCTCAATATTAGTTTTGTTTATCGAAAGGATATGGTCAATGCTATTATCAAGAAAAGCCCTGTCATGTGATACCAAAATAAAGCCTTGCTTTGAATTAAGGTAATCACTGACAATTTGTCTCGCCTTAATATCCAAATGGTTTGTAGGCTCGTCGATTAGCAGGAAGCTGTTTTCCTTCAGAAACAACGAAACAAGCAGCACCTTGGTCTGCTCTCCATTGGAGAGGGTGTTAAAGGGACGGTAAAGTACATCTTCAGATACCTCCATAAGGGACAGCTCACGCATAACCTCCCAGTGAACATAAGAGGGACATATTTCTTCGATAATATCAATAGTATTTTTCTCTTTATCCTTTATCTCAAAGGGAAAATATTCAAAGTTCACCTTTGCAGAAATTTTACCGCTGTATTCATACTTTCCCAGCAGCAAATTGAGAAAAGTGGTTTTACCTCTTCCGTTTCTCCCTGTAAATCCCAGCTTCCAATCGGTATTGATTTGAAAGCTGACGTTCTCAAATATGTTATCGTAACTGCCATCATATGAAAAAGTTAAATTATTTACATTTATTAAAGACATGGATATCCTCCTGTATTAAAAATCATGCACCTCGGTATAATAGTTTCAGATTGCTGATATTAGCATTATCAGTAAGGTATTATTACCGTTTAAAAATATAAAAGCCGCAAGAAAGTTAATTCCTGCAGCTCAAAATACAGCATGATTCCTGACCCTAAAAGGGCAGAATAAGGATACACTGTTTGAGAGAAAAGAAGATAACTTTCTTGCACACAAGCATAATAAAACAAGCCCATAAAAGGCATAATATGTTTTAGCATGTTTTAATAGGCAAGAAAAATTACCTCATCTTTTCAACTCCAATCGTTTTTAGATATGAACAATATAGCATATAGCTGTACTAATTTCAACTAAAAATCCTGTATTAGTTCACCTTAGTTTAATACTTAGTTTAATACCGGGCAAGGAGGGAATATGCCAAGACTGATACCTGAAAGAGTTTATTATGAGAAAGAGATAATCAATTATGAGCTGGGAAGAGAATTGTTAGATAGATATAAAACCGAGGGTACTGTTTTAATAGAAATTGATAACCATAATAATATACCTGAATTGCGTCAACTTCCAGATTCAGAATTCATAAAAATGAAAAAGTACCTTATATTGGGGGTCAGAAAAACTACAAGGCTGATACCAAATGACAAATCCGCAGATTATATAGTACCCTTCACGTCTTCAGGATGTTCAGCAATGTGTCTGTATTGCTACCTTGTATGCACCTTTTTTAAAAACTCCTATCTAAGAGTTTTCGTAAACAGGGAAGAAATGATAGAACAGGTCAGGAAAAAAGCTTTAAAGGAAGGTATACTTAAAGTATATGAAATAGGCTGTAACAGTGATATGGTACTCGAAAATAGCCTGACGGGAAACTTAAAATGGGCGATAAATGAGTTTGGAAAAATAAATAACGCCAGATGTACTTTTGCAACCAAATTTTCTGACATAGACGAACTGCTGGATATTGAACACAACGGTCATACTCAGATGAGGATTAGTGTTAATCCCGATAATATTATTAAAAGTGCCGAAATTGGAACTGCCAGGTTACATGAAAGAATAGAGGCTGCAAACAAAATGTACAAGGCAGGCTACAAAGTGGGAATAAATATTGCTCCGATTATCCTTAAAGACGATTGGAAAGAACAGTATGAAGAATTATTGGATAGGCTGCAGTACGGGTTAGACGATAAACTGCAACAGGATACCTTCTTTGAGTTGATATTCATGACCTACGGACTGGAGAATGAAAAGATTAACAGGGAGGCTTTTCCCGGTACGACAAACCTGTTTGAAAAAGAGAAAATGAAACCGAAAGGTCGAGGAAAGTACAATTACAAGCCTGAATTTTATGAGCAGGCATCCGATTATTTTGTTAAGGAAGTTACTCGAAGGTTCCCAAATGCTAAGATAAGTTATATTGTGTGATGTACAATAGCAAAAGTTATGTATAAAGACATAATTTTTATTTTATAAATGAGGTTAAAACATTAGCTTATTGACATAGTAAGAATATTTGTTATAATGATTTTATACAATTTAATTTTATAAAATCAAAATCAAGTTATAATGTTGGAACAATAGGAAATAATTAACCATAATAACTATAAAAAGGAGCTGGATTATATGAATATTTACGATTTTAAAGCTAAAACAATTAACGGTAAGGAAATATCTTTGGAAGAGTATAAGGGCAAAGTATTAATAATAACAAACACTGCCAGTAAATGTGGCTTTACGCCTCAATATGAGGACTTGCAAAGATTGTATGAGACATACAAGGAACGTGGGCTTGAGATACTTGGTTTCCCGTCAAACCAGTTTGCAGAGCAGGAGCCGGGGAATGATGAGGAAATTCATAATTTTTGCACAATGAACTACGGAGTGGGTTTTCAGATGTTTTCAAAAGTAGATGTAAGAGGACCAAACGCTCATCCGCTCTTTAATTATCTTACTGAGCAGGCCCCTTTTAAGGGCTTTGATATGAATCATGCGTTGGGTAAAATTCTAAAAAGTCTCCTTGAAGAAAAATTTCCTGAAACATTGCACGGGGACTCAATAAAATGGAACTTTACCAAGTTCCTGATTGACAGAACCGGAAAAGTAATAGGAAGATTTGAACCTACAACTTCACCTTTGGATATGGAAAAGGACATTGAGAAGCTGTTATAAAATCAAATCAACCCCGAAATAGATAGAATATCAGCTGACAATTCTGATAGAATGTAATAAGAGATGGGAAAATTCGTAATTGATAGAACTGCAATACAAGAATTGAAATACGGATTTTTCAAAAATAGAGTGTTAGGAGAGAGAAGTATGATATTTTACTTTTCAGGTACCGGTAATTCACTTCAGGCTGCCAGAAGTATAGCTGATTATAATGGAGACATACTGATTTCAATTTCCGAAAGAATGAACAGCGGAGAACAGTTATTCAGCTACAAACTGGCAGACGGGGAGGCAATTGGTTTCGTTTTTCCTGTATATGCATGGGGACCACCCATGATGGTGCTGGATTTTATTGACAAGCTGAAGTTTCAAAATTTTAACCGGCATTACGTTTATGCTGTAGTTACCTGCGGTGAGAATGTAGGGAATACAATGAAACTTTTGGGAAACAGGTTCTCACAAAAGGGCTGGCAGCTTTCCAGCGGATTCTCACTCAGAATGCCAAGCAACTATATTATAATGGGTAATGTGGAAAAGGAAGAGATTATCAGAGAAAAACTCGATATGGCAGAAGAAACCTTGCTGGATATAAATAAAGTGATTGAAAATAGGGAAGCTGGTGTTTTCCGTGTGGCAAAAGGAAAACTGCCAGGAATAACGACAGGAATTGTTTTTCCCCTTTTCAATAAAGGTGCAATAAGTACCAAAAAGTTTTATGCTGATGATAGCTGCACAGGCTGCGGCATTTGTGAAAAGGTCTGCAATACCAGGACTATAAAAGTTGATAAAAAGCCTCAATGGGGTGACAAATGTACACAGTGTCTTGCATGTATAAACCTATGTCCTGCAAAAGCAATTCAGTATGGAAAAGGAACTATAAATAAAGGCAGGTATAAAAATCCCAATGTATCCTTACCGTGAATAAGGCAGTTAACTAAAAACGTCTCTTTTAAGAGGCGTTTTTTTCTGTCTGTTTTAAAAGATATATTCTGTATGTTTTACAAGATATAACATGTATAATATATATTGTAATAATAATTTTATTAATACTTAGACATTATTGAAAAGCTAACGTATTAAATATATGAAAAGGGAGTGTGAAATATTATGTCAAAATTAGAGAAAGACTTTTTTGATCAGAGTGAAGTGCTGTTTGTAGGGTATTCAGGAGGTAAAAACCAACCCTTCAGCAAAATGTTATATCAAGCCTTCACAAATAATGGAATAAAGGTTTATCCTGTAAACAGAAAAACAGAGGGAAACTACGATGTTAAGGTCTATAATAATTTCAGTGACCTTCCAAAGATACCTTCGACAGCTTTCGTACTTCTCAATAAGGAAAATACAAGAAAAGCCGTTAAAGAGCTTGCAGACTGCGGAGTAAAAAGAATACAGTTTCAGAGCAAGAGAAACATAGATGAGGAGATTCTGTCGGATTGCGCTAAAATGGGAATAGATACCGTTGTCGCCTGCCCAATGATGAAATTCGGATCGGGTATACATAAGATACACGGATTTTTTGCAGGAGTTAGGTAATGAATACATTTCCATTGGTTAGAACAAAATGGACAAATGAACACATTATGGCGGCAGTTTTTGGAGTTCTGGCACTGTATCTGCTGCCGGGCTGGGTTGAACGGCCGGCTGGTTTCCTAAATTTTCTTGCTGTAGTTCTGTTTTCCTTGTTTGTAGATGTGACGGTTAATTTTATTAGATACAAACGCCCTATATGCGGAGTATCTGCGGCGGTAACTTCTGCCATTCTTTACATACTGACTCCCGGGATTGCTCTATGGGTCCAGCTTTTGGGGGTCGTAGCAGCCTTGCTGCTTGGAAAGCATATTTGGGGCGGCACGGGAAAGAACCCCATAAATCCTGCCATGACAGGGGTGCTGTTGATCGGACTTCTATTTAAGCTGCAAACGCCTGATTTTAGTCCTCAGCTGCTGCTGCTTCCGGCACTTTTGCTATCAATACCATTAATAAAATTCAGACCTTATGCTTCTCTAGGCTTTATGGCTGGAATGGCAGCAGCGTTGGTTTTGCTGCAAAAATTCGGCTTTGACAGCTTTATCGGATATGGTGCAATATTCTGGGGCTGCCTGGTACTTACCGATCCGGTCACCATTTCGCCCAAGCCTTTATTTGGTGCCGCCGCCGGAGCTTTGGTGGGCGCGGCGGCTATTGTGCTGACCGGCTCAACTGTTGTGCTGGCAGCCGGAGTACTTTTGCTGAATGTAATATGTTATATTGCAGACACATACCTTGAAAGCTCAACGTTAAAACCCTCTGCTGGAAAAGCTATTGATAAACTCATCAGGAGAAACCATGAGCCTCTTTTTTATGACTTGTCTTTAGTGGGAAATGAGTTAACTCCTTATGAAAAAGCAGCCTCCTCCTGTGATGAAATAGCTGCTGTGGGAGATGAGGCATCGGATATAGATTCTAAAGATGACAGCGACAGGACTATTTTGGATATTATCAGAGAAAAGGAAGTGTTGGGACTTGGAGGTGCTGCATTCCCCGCTGCTGATAAAATCAAGGCTGTAATGGAAGCAGCTGCTGAAAAGAAATACTTAATAATAAATGGAGTAGAATGTGATCCGGGACTGATTCATGATCATTGGCTGATAAACCGTAATATGAAGGAAATATGTACCGGTATAAAACACCTGCAGAGTTTAGTCGATTTTGAACTAACTGCCCTAGCCGTAAAGGTTGGAACTGACATCAAAGCCTGCGAAGTCAATGTGGTTAAGGTGCCGGACTATTATCCGGTGGGTTCTGAAAGAAATCTTATAAAGCATGTTCTTGGGAAAGAGCTCTTAGTCAGTGATTTACCTGCCCAAGAAGGAATACTGGTGCTTAACGTGCAAACAGTATATGCTGTGTATGAGGCTTTATGCAAAAATAAAAAAGCTGACACCAGGTTGATAACGGTAGCTGATCTTAAAACAAAAACAGACTATATTGTTAGAGTACGACTTGGTACTCGACTTTCCGGAACATTGGAGAAGCTTCCTCTTGCAAAAGGCAATATTTTTATAGGTGGCGGAGCTATGCAGTGCAGAAATGCCTCTGAGGAAGACGTTATTGATAAAAATACAAATTTTATTGCGATAGCGGATTTCCCAAGATATAAGGAATCGGTTTTGTGCTCAAACTGCGGATTTTGTACCGCGTCCTGCCCAATGGGGTTAAGGGTTAACCGTATTTCTGCACTGGTTGATAAAGGAAAGCCTGAGGCCGCAAGAAAGTATGAGCCTGAAAAATGTTTGCAGTGCGGAAACTGTAGCAGAGTGTGCCTGGCAGGAAAAAATCTTTCAATGAGAGTCAAGAACGCTAAAGCATTGGTTAAATAAATTTTAAAAAAGCTTGTAGAATCTGAGTTAGATTTTACAAGCTTTTATTTATTTATATATATGGCTATGTTTTAAATACTAACTAGTTGATATAGTGAAGTTTAGGAGGTAATTATGGAACGCAAAAGAATTGCTGGACAGAAGGCAACAGAATATATAAAAGATGGAATGATATTGGGACTGGGAACTGGTTCTACAGCGTACTATATGATTAAAGAGGTTGGAGAACTCGTTCAAATTGGTATGAATCTGAAAGCAGTTGCAACTTCAAAAAGTACAGAGAACTTAGCAAAAGAGTTGCATATTCCTTTGGTACAAATAGATGAAATTGATAGAATTGATTTATGTATTGACGGTGTAGATGAAATAGATAAACAATTTAATGCTATCAAAGGTGGTGGTGGAGCATTATTTAGAGAAAAAATTGTTGCTAACTTAGCCGATGAAGTAATATGGATTATGGATGATAGTAAATTAGTTGATAGTATTGGAGCATTTCCGTTACCGACTGAAGTATTACCTTATGGTTATACACAAGTCATTAGAAAACTAAAAGAGTACTCTTTTAATCCTATAATAAGAATGAAAGATGGTAATGTTTTTATAACTGACAATGGTAATTACATTGTTGATTTGCATATAGGAAACCCAATGGATATTAATGATGTTTATGCAAAAGTTACTGGGATAACAGGCGTTTTGGAAATAGGTCTATTTATCAATATGTGTAGGCGTGTTATTGTTGGTACTGATAGCGGTGTAAAAGTTATTGAGAATAAGTAGGATTTAAACAGGCTCTATACAATATTCATAAAGCTACATCAAGGGAAGTTAGAATGGCTTCCCTTGTAATTGGTATATTATCAACACTATTCTAAAACATATCCAAATATAATTATTCGAATTCTCCTGTCACATGTTTTAAAAACTTACAGTCGTTTCTACATTTACAGTAAAACAAATACCTTGCATTACGAGGTAAGTTGTATTACAATATATCCATAACTGGTACAAACTGGAGGTGCGACTATGAATAAGGAAATGATGAAGGGCAGTATTGATATCCTTCTGCTATCGTTGATTCAGAAGGAGGATTTGTATGGATATGAAATTGCTAAAAGATTAAAAGAAAAAAGCAATGAATTATATTCCATGGGTGAAGGAACCCTATATCCGGCACTTCAGAGACTTGAAAAGCGTAAGTTGATAAAAGCCTACTGGGGTGAGTCTGAGGGAGGGGGACGCCGAAAATATTATAGTATTACAGAAACGGGAAGAAAGGAACTGGCTGAAAGACTAAAGGATTGGGATTTGCTTAATAATTTGATAAAAACATGCAGGGAGGGATTTTTGTGCAGCAGTTTGATGAGTATATAAGTGAGGTCATAGGAAAATTAAGTGTAAGTAACAAATATAGGTCGGAGCTTACAGAGGAATTTAGTGATCATCTCAATATGTTGAAAAGGGACCTTGTGGATAGTGGTTTAAATGAACAGGCAGCTGCAGAGGAGGCCATAAGGCTATTCGGAGACAGCCAAATACTAAAACACAGATTAGCAGCGAGTTTACCGGGATATAGGACTCTACCCAATGTCATATTCGGAGTGCTGCTTTTATTCATGATATACCTTGGAGGCACAAGGGTTCCGGTAGGAGTAACCAGTTGGGATGATGTTAATATCAGGTTTTTTATTTGTATTATATCTTTTATAAGTACGTTGATACTGCTTGTTCCATTCGGATATTTCTTGCCGATAATCATTAAATGGGCGGGAAAGGCATTGTATGTTGCCATTGGAGCGCTGATAGCGGGGCTGTTGATGTTATTATTAATGGTTGGTGATTTTTGGGTTCTCCCATCAGAAGCAGTAGCTATGCATTTTTTAGGAGGACTAATTGGCAGTCTGATCGGATTTGGTATTCTTAAAGCTGTAAATCATACTTTCGAGAAGGTCAGACACCTTATAACAATTAAAACAATATAGATTAACAGATATTACTTGCTCACGCAATTTCTTCCCTTCTTTTTGGCTCTGTACAAAGCACCATCAGCCGCTTTTATTACATCTTCCGGAAGGCGATATTTATCACTTCTTTCAGAGACTCCAATGCTGATAGTAACAAACAGCTGCTTTCCTGTACCCGCTCTACTCCGGGCACTTTTGGGTTTGTTTTTTGGCCTGTCAGCAGAACGAGGTGTAAAGCCCTTTTTTGATACTGTTTCCCTAAGCTGCTCCAAATGAGGAAAGGCTTCGCGAAGACTTGCGCCGGGAAACAGTACCGTAAACTCCTCGCCACCGTATCGGAAGGCTTTTCCTCCTCCTGTGACACCTTTCATACAGCCTGCAACCATTTTAAGAACTTGATCGCCCACATCATGACCATAGGTGTCATTAAATTTTTTAAAGAAATCAATATCAAGCATAGCGATGGTATATCTGCCACTTAGCTTCATCAGCTCGTATTTTAAGGCTCTTCTGGAGGGTAAGCCTGTCAGCTCGTCAAGAAAAGCCATGCTGTAGGATTCTTGTATTAAGGCTGAAATAATCATAAGCCCTGAAAAGGAGAAAAAGACTGTAACCGACAGGCCTCTATCAAAAAAGCAGAAGGCCGAGAAGGTTGCTGCGACCACACCCAGATTTGCAGCGTCAAAATAAGTCTTTGATGATATGTACCGCACAGCCATTATAATAAAAACAATTAGAAAAATGATTGCCGAAGGCTGTGAAATAGTCTGAAAAACTTTAAAATCAAAGGGCAGCGGATTTAAGTCGGAAAAATAATGAAAAGCTTGACTGTCTGTCAAATGCAAATAAAATATTATTGCGGGTTGTATACAAATCAACGCGGCATTTGTCAGACCCCATACAGTAAAAACTCCACGGTCCTTCAATAAAGAAAATAGAAGTATATTTACAGGAATCAGAAAGGCTATAAATGGTATAATAACACTCGATGAATTTTCGTCTGAACGAAATGGTACAAATATAAGAAAATGGCATGACGCTATAACGACTGAAAGGAAGAAAACCCTGCTTTTATTAAACCTCCAGCTCAATATTGCTGCTGTAGTTAAAATAATATAGGGTGAGTATTGTACCATTCTGACAATTCCGGTAGAAAACACAGGCTGCCTTATAACTAAAAAGAAAGCGGCTATTAACATTATTACCGGAAGAATCAGAGGAAACACCAGACTATAAGCTTTCTTCAAAACGAACCCATCCTTAAATTTTATCGTTTGTTTAAATTTTTCTACAGAAAAACAAGTTTAATTACAAGTTTAATTATATGTTTTTATGAGTCCGGTGTAAATTTACTTTACATACTTAGCTGCAAATTCTTTAATTTTGGTTTTGTAACCGGGTACATCAGTGTCAAAAGCGTTTCCATGCCCTGCGCCTTTTACGGTATACAGCTCTTTTTCACTGCTGCATGCCTGATAAAGTTCATTTACCATGCTGTAGGGTACAAATATATCGGCATCTCCGTGAATGAACAGTGTGGGTGTTTCGCTCTTCTTAACCTGCTCCAGTGCAGAAGCTTCCTTGAAGGAAAAACCTGCTCTCATTTTTGTCATGAGACTGGTAGTGTCCAATATTGGGAAGGATGGCAGTTTGTACATCCTTTTGAGCTGATATTTTAGTTCGGCCTCTACAGAGGTATAGGCACAGTCAGATACAATTGCTTTTACTGCTGACGGAAGTATTTCTCCGCTGGTCATCAGAACCGTAGCTCCTCCCATGGATACTCCGTGAAGAACTATCTGGGAATCCTGCCCGATTGTGTTTACAATATAATCAATCCATTTAATATAATCTTGTCTGTCCGCCCAGCCGAAACCGATAAAATTGCCCTCGCTTCTACCGTGACCTCTACTATCGGGCAGGAGTATATTGTAACCAAGGTCGTAATATATTTTTGCAAAAGAACCCATCCATATGCCTTTCGAAGAATACCCATGTGCCAATATCGCTGTCTTATTGGTCGCAACTTTTGCACCAAGGTAATAGCCCTCGAGCTTAAGGCCGTCGTCGGAAGAAATTTGAACTTCTTCGTAAGGCTGTTTGTTAAACCAGTCGATTTCAACGGTTTCGACCTCTTTGGCAACAAATACCTTGGCATTAACCGGAACATCAGCTGCTAATGCGCTGACGTTTTCCTGTGCAGCATTGTTTATCAAGGCGCTGTCCCCGGCCAGAAAATCCTTTTTGGTTCTTGCTACTGAAATGTTATAGAAGTACAAGCTTGCACCGATATCGGTAATAAGTACCAATATAATAATGATAGATAAAATTTTTATAAACATTTTCATGATAACCCCCCAAAAAAGGAGTTTTAGTCCCCCTGTAATATTAAAATTATACTATGCCTGACCCCTCCAATCAATAAATCCGGAGGTGTCAGATAATTCCTGTCTCGATCAGTCTATTCGCTAAAATTCAGATGTTTCAAGGTAATCAAGATTGCTGATTAATGTCTTTGAAGCAGCAGATAGCGGAACGTTTTTGAGCCAGGTTACTCCAATATGCCTTACGGGAATTTTCTCAATAGGCTTGACTTCGTACAACCTGCCCTTTTCCAGCTCCTCCTCTATAAAATTCCTAATAACGCAGGCAATTCCAAAATCATATTTGGCAAACTGCAGCAGCAAATCCATATTGTCAAGCTCGAAATCAGGTTCTACAGAAATTGAACTTGCTTTGAAATAATCATCAATAAATGTTCTAGAATTACTGTTTTTTTCAAGTAAAAGCATCGGATGTCTGACAATTTCCTTCAGAGGCTGTATCTGCTTACTTAGATAGGAATACTTTTCACCGGCTACAAAACAATCCTGTACTTTGATAATGCTCTGAAAGTTCAGTTGTTCATCCTGATACGGAAGATTTATGATTCCAAAGTCTATTTTCCCTGCCTTTAATAAAGAAATAATTCCCGGGGTGGTAGGACAAATAACATGAACCTTTATACCCGGGTGAAGGGTCTTAAAAAGCTTTAGGTAAGGAATAAGATAGTATTTGCAGATTGTATCGCTGACACCTATTCTTACCTCTCCCGACAAAAGATTGTTAATATCCTTGATTCTATCCTCACCGGCCGTAATAAAGTTAAAAGCCTGTTCTATATATTTATACAATATTTCACCTTCGGGAGTGAGTTTGACACCCTTTGAAGTCCTGAAGAATAAGGTGCATTTCAGAGAATGCTCCAGCTGCTGAATGGATCTGCTGACAGCCGGCTGTGTTATATAAAGCTGTTCGGAAGCTTTGGATATGTTTCCGTGCTTTACGGTATAATAAAAGGCTTTATACTGTTCCAAGTTCATAGGTATAACCTCACTTTATAGCCAATATGATTAATATGCATTTCATTTATATTATAACAGATATTATAATCAAAGTGTAAGAAACAAGAAACACAAGTTTGTAATACAAAAGTATAAATAATGAAATAAGGTTAATCAAAAATCAATTATTGAATAAGAAAGGGAGATGGATTATGAGTGTAAAAGTTGGTATTAACGGATTTGGAAGAATAGGCAGAAATACTTTCAAGGTAATTCTTGAAAAGTATTCTAAAGAGTTGGAGATAGTTGCCATAAACGATTTGACCGATGCGAAGACACTTGCTCATCTGTTAAAATACGATTCGATTTTTGGCAGATTTAACGGGACCGTTGAAGCAGATAACAATTACCTTGTGGTAAATGGTAACAAGGTGGAGATCATTGCGGAAAGAGAGCCCGGGAACATAGACTGGAAAGCCAGAGGTGTCGAATTGGTACTGGAGGCAACCGGATTATTTACGAAAAAAGAAAGGGCGGAGACTCATATTACTCGGGGAGGAGCAAAAAAAGTACTGATTTCAGCCCCGGCAACAAATGAAGATATAACAATTGTTTTAGGTGTTAATGACTCTAAGTACAAGCCCGAACTCCATAATGTCATATCAAATGCTTCCTGCACCACAAACTGCCTTGCTCCTGTGGCAAAGGTACTGAATGATAACTTTGGAGTAGTAAAGGGCTTGATGACAACTGTCCATTCCTATACAAATGACCAGAAAATACTTGATCTGCCCCACAGTGATTTAAGAAGGGCAAGGGCGGCCGGTATGTCAATCATACCCACAAAATCCGGGGCTGCAAAAGCCATTGGACTTGTAATTCCAGAGCTTGATGGCCGCCTGAATGGTTTTGCCTACAGGGTTCCCACCCCGGATGTATCTGTAGTTGATTTGGTAGTAGAGGTTCAAAGACCGGTTACAAAAGAAGTAGTGAATGCAGCACTTAAAGCAGCTGCAGACGGCAGTATGCATGGTATTCTGGATTACTCCGAGGAACAGCTGGTGTCGATAGATTATAAGGGAGACCCTGCTTCTTCAATTGTAGATGCATTGTCTACTATGGTGATAGACGGAAATATGGTGAAGGTGGTTGCCTGGTATGATAATGAGTGGGGCTTTTCAAACCGGTATGCCGATCTGGCGGTTTTTGTAGCAAGGAAGGGTCTATAAATTGTTGCTTAAAGTTAAGACTCCTGCGGGTAATAAGAAAATGTAAAAGTATAAGGCTCTTAATTAAATCTTGACGAGTATTATATAACCGACTTATTATTAAAATAATGTTACAATATATATCACAGTATTCAAATAATACCAGATTTATAAAGGAAGGGAATTTATGATGAGCTTAAAACTATACTACCCGCAGGGTAAAAAAAAGGCTTTAACCTTAAGCTACGATGATGGACAGGTATTTGACCGCAAGTTGGTGGAAATATTCAATAAATACAATATGAAGGGAACCTTCCACCTCAATTCAGGAACTTTAGGACAAGGGGGCTTCGTAACCGGAGAGGAAGTCAAAGAACTTTATAAAGGTCACGAAGTTTCCTGCCATACTGTTACTCACCCATACCTGAATCAATTACCTCAGGGGCAGCTTATTCAGGAGGTTTGGGACGATCGGCGCAACCTCGAAAGATTGGCAGGCTATCCTGTCAGAGGTATGTCTTACCCTTTTGGAGTTTACGATGAAAGAAGTATTAAGGCGATTGAGGTACTGGGGATAGAGTATTCAAGAACTGTTAACGCAACAAGGGGTTTTAGTCTTCCCGGTGACTTTTTGCAATGGCATCCCACTTGTCATCACAATGACAATTTAATAGAAAAACTTAAGGAATTTAAGAATCAGCCACCTTGGGCAAATCTGCCCCTGTTCTATATTTGGGGACACAGCTTTGAATTCGACAGGGAAAATACCTGGGAGCTGATTGAGAACTTCTGCTCGGCTGCTTCAGGGGATGAAGAAGTATGGTATGCTACTAATATTGAGATTAAGGATTATGTTTCAGCTATTAGGAGTCTGGTGGTCAATGCAGATGTGAATCAGGTGTATAATCCATCAGCAGTAACAATCTGGGCAGGCAAAGATGATAAAATAATTGAGGTAAAACCTGGTCAAACTATGGAGTTATAAAATTACATACAAAAACGATAAACCATATTCGAAGCACTCTATAAGGCACTATTCAAAGACTTAGACATGTAATATCTGCTGCTACTATACAAAATTTAATGATTAAGCACCGAATTATTTTGGAGGGTAATTATGCTGAAAGTATTACTTGTGGATGATGAGCCTTATATACTTGAAGGTCTTAAGGTTATGGCTGACTGGGAGTCTCACGGATTTACCGTATGCGGAGAGGCTACGAATGGAGCTGACGCTCTTGAGATGGTGAAAATGTGTAACCCTGACCTTATCATCACAGATATCAGGATGCCTGTAATGGACGGTCTTGAGTTGATAAAAAAGTGTTATGAGCAGCTTTATACTACTGCTAAATTTGTAATATTAAGCGGTTATGATGAGTTTTCTTATGTCACCCAGGCAATGAAATATAATGCCAAGGAATATCTTTTGAAGCCTCTTGATGATGAAGAGCTTAACAAACTTTTATCAAAGCTATCGGTTGAAATTGAAATGGAACGGCTGAAAACCCAGAGTACAAATCGGCAAATTGCTTTTGTGGCAAACCAGTGTATCCGCAGATTGATTACCGGGGAACGCAAAGAATCTTTATTTAATAGATTCTGCCTCCTACTTGGGCTAGGGGCTGAAGAAGAGATTGGCTGCCTGCTTATCGATATCACAAATAACAGAGATAGGGCTGAGTTTGGATATGATAAGATGGCAGCCAGAAAAATAATTGAGCAAGAGATAAAAGAGAAATATCAATTTAATATTTTTGAGGATGACAATGGAAGGCTTGGTATTGTTACATGTGGTGGAATAGCTGTAAATAACGACCTTGAGGAACTGTCCATGCGTCTGCTGTTAAAACTCAAGGATAAGTTAAAGTGCGGTATAACTATTGCAGTAAGCGATAAGGGTGTTGGTCCTGACACTCTTTGTTCCATATATAAATCTGCGGAATACGCCCTTGGCTTTAAATTTTTTGATGGCGTGGGAACAATTCTGGAATATTCAAAACTAAAGGAACAGCAATTAAGTCAAAATGCTCAGAATAATAAATTCAAGCTGCTGCTCCAATATATTAAAGATAACAGGGCTGATCTGCTTGAGTTATCAGTTCAGGAGCTGTTTGTCTATTACTCTGAGGCCAGAGTATCTCCAAAAGTTATTATTTCAACAATCAAGAGCTTCATTTTGGAAGTAGTTAAGCTTTTGAAGGATTTAAGTATAGACTCTACAGCTTTTTTGGAGTCAGCGCTTCAGTTAGATAAAAAAATAGAGCAGCTGACAGTTTCAGAACTTAAGGATGCCTTTCTGAAAGAATGCCTTAATACGGCAGAATTAATCGAAAAATCTAATTGCAGCTTTTCACAACTTACTATTTGTGAGATAAAAGAATATATCCAGCAAAACTACTCAAAAGATATAAAGCTTAAAAATGTAGCGAAGCAATTCTTTATGAATCCGGTTTATCTTGGACAGGTATTTAAAAAGGCCACCGGAGTGCAGTTTAATGATTATCTCAATTCAGTAAGAATTGAGGAGGCGATAAAACTGCTGCGGCGCACAGATATGAAAATAACCGACATTGCTAAGGCTGTGGGATATAATAATCCTAAATACTTTTTAAGCAAATTCAAAGCTTCAACAAACTTACCGCCCTCATCATTTAAAACAGAGTAATTTAGTTTGGAGGATAAACAATGAAGCTTAAAAAAATCAGTTTCAGTAAGGTAAACGATATTCCTCTTAACTTTAAATTTCTAATTATATATATAATATGCATCCTTATTCCAATGGTAATAATTAATGCGGTTTTTATTGTCAGGTTTTCGTCAGAGGCTTATGAGAGGGAAAGCAACAATTTTAAGATATCCATGGAACGGACAAGAACAGATATAGACACAATTATAGAGAGCTGTATTGCTGTTGGACATTCTATCTCCACCGACAGAACTCTATTTAGCCTTTTGGACTATAATTACTTTGACAGCAACGATTATTATAGTGTTTATGATTCAAATTTAAGACAGCGTCTCACCACATATACAACCCCATACAATTACATTCAAAATATTGTATTGTATGTAGATAACCCAACAATAAGAAACGGTGGTAATTACTTTTACATAGATAGTGCCGTAAAGGCTACAGATTGGTATAAGGATATCAATAAGGCTAAGGAACATGTTCTTATAAAACCGTACATGGAGCGTACCGACAGTGTTATTGCAAATAGAGTAAAATATTTAAGCGTGTTATTTACTTCTGATCATTTTTACACCTTCGGATACAAAAAGAAAGTGCTTAAAATTGATATAGATCTAAGCAAATTGCTTTCAATAATGAGCAGAGAGAAGGAATATCTGACCTTATTCCTTGTAGATCCTGATAATAATATAGTTTGTTCAAGCAATGATAAATACAGCGTTTATGAAGTATCCGACTTTAAAAAGTATGATGAAGGTTTCCTGACTGACGATAAGAGCAGACTTGAATCACAACTGGGTAAAAATAGGTATTTAAAGGGCTGGAAACTTGTGGGAATAACAAAGAGCGAACGATTTTCACAAGCATTGACAAATAGTTTGAGTTTTGTTGTGCTCTTTGCTTTGGCAAGCATTATTGTTTCATTTTTTCTGACATACATAATGGTTCGCTCTTATAATTACAGACTAAAAAAGCTTTCAAAGCACATACTCAAAATCAACGATGGACAATTTAACCTTATTGATATAAACGAAGGTAAGGATGAGATTGGAGGCGTTATAAGAAATTTCAATGTCATGGCTTCCAAGATAAACACTTTAATTAACGATGTCTATAAGCTGGAGCTTCAAAAAAAGAACCTTGAACTGGAGCGTGTCCGGGCCGAGCTTAATTTTCTTCAAAGCCAGATGAATCCTCATTTCCTTTTTAATACCCTGAATGCTTTGCTGGTGGTGTGTATAAAGAACAACTATACGGCTGTAATTGATATTTTAAAGTATTTGTCCAAAACCTTAAGAAGACTGCTCAGCTGGAAGGATGACCTTGTTACAATCAGGGAAGAATTGGAGTTCACGGAAATGTACCTTAAAATCGAGAACTTCAGATTCTGTGATAAAAATATTTATACCATTTCTGTCAATGATGAATTACTTAATTATAAAATTCCTAAGATGAGCATGCAGCCCTTAGTAGAAAATGCCTGTAAACATGGTTTGCAGTCTATTGTAGGAACAGGAAAAATTAACATTGATATAAATATGTCTGATGAGGGCTTAAGAATATCTGTAGAAGACAACGGCTCAGGGATGGACAGTAATAAGCTCAATCAGATTATTAACTGCATATCCGATGAGAAGGAAACCAGCAGTCATATTGGTATCAGAAATGTATATCGGAGACTAAAGCTTTTTTATGGTGATGAGGTTGATTTCAACATAGAAAGTACGCTCAATGTAGGCACAATAGTTTATTTTGTTATTCCTGCAACAAAGCTGGACAGACAAACGGAGTAGATGACAAGGATGTTCAAATCCCACTGATAAGGAGTGTTTTTGTGTTCAAGGTTTTGCTGGTGGATGATGAGCCTATGGCAATTGAAGCGTTAAAAATAGCCGCTGATTGGGAGGATTATGGCTTTGTTGTATGTGGGCAATGCTCAAACGGACAGGAGGCATTGGGGTTTATAGAAAAAGAAAAGCCTGATTTAGTTTTAACAGATGTTACAATGCCTATTATGGATGGGCTTGAGCTTATCAGGCAAGTTAAGGACCAACCTGAATTTAAGGACTTGATTTTTATAATTGTAAGCGGGTATGACGAATTTGAGTACGCGAAGCGTGCTATGAAATATGGAATAACTCACTATCTGCTCAAACCTGTTTTCAAAGAAGATTTTCTTGAGGTGCTTCTTCCGTTAATCCCAAAACTTGAAAGAGATAGGGAATACAAAAGGATTTTCTCTAATTATCCTGAAATTAATATAGGGTACAAGTTTGATGAATTCCTTGCCGGAAGCCTAAGTGAAGCACTGCTGCTGAAGGATTTAAATATTGATGTAACGAAAAACAGTGTTTTATGGACTTATGTCTCACTGCTGCTTGATTTCAAACATTCAGAGAACAGCGGGGATGAGCAGACGGCAATATCACTTGAGATTAAATACTTTGAATGCTTGTTAAAATCAATACCGGATAGCTATACTAAGGGTTTTCATATCTATCCGATATACAATGCTCAAGGGTCTTATGGTTTGGTGCTATGCAGCAGCCGTGAAAATTCTCCGGAGGAACTGCTCAAACACATAGTTCAGCAGCTGGCAACTATTTTCAATGACAAGTTTTATATTTCGACCGGCTCCACGGTGGATAAATTGGCCGATCTGAAAATATCCAGAAGTGAGTCGGATGCGGCCCTGAATTTCCGATTTTTCAGTCCTGACCTAAAGCTCCTCCTGAATAGCGATATAAGGAATTTGTCTGTAAAGTACAGCTTGGATGAAATAAGTCCGGTGGAGGAATTGCTTGTGTCCTTTGAAAACATTGACAAGTCAAGTCTGCTTCATCAACTCCAAAAGCTTTTCCAGCTATTCAGAGCTACGTACACAGCACCTGAAATAATAGAACTTTACCTTACAAATGTAGTTTATAAAAGCTTTTCAGTTATTCAAACTATGGGAGGCTCAGTAGATAATTTACCCCATATTCCAAACCTTGAGAGACTGGCAGATAATAGTACCTCCCTCAATGAACTCCAACAGATAATGGAGTTTTATGCCGAGGATTTCTGCGGTTATGCATTAAGCTTAAAAGACAGAAATAAGAAAAGCGACAGGGATCTGGTTGAAGAATATATACGTGAAAATTATAGGAGAAGCCTTACCATTAAGGAGATTGCACAAAAGCTGTATCTTCATCCAACATATCTTGGCTGGAAGATTAACAAATGGTTCGGCTGCAGCTTTAACGAATATATACATAGTCTTAGAATGGAAGAGGCGGGACGTCTCCTTCGCAGTACCGACGTAAAATCCCATGAAATAGCAGAAAGCCTTGGTTATAGTAGTTATAACTATTTTCTGGAGCAGTTTGTAAAGTCTTATTCCATGAAACCAAGTGAGTATAAATTAAATAAGTTCTAAACTTTTTAGGTACTTAATCTGTATTTTGGCAAATTGAATAACTCCTCACAAAAAAAGATAATTAGGTTACAGTAATACATCAACTTAAATAATACTGTAAAATGTGAGGAGGAGAACAAATGTTAGGAAAAAAAAGAAGTTTTCTGGTTTTAGCTTTGACAGTAGTTATGTCTGTTGGCATGATGCTTTCAGGCTGCGGAGGGAACGATACTTCCCAAAACACTGCAACTTCAACCACTCAAACCAGTTCAACGGGGACAGCTGCAGTATCTACCGATCCAGCACAGGACCCCATCGAGATCAGTTTTTTCATTTCTGACCCTGGCCAGGCACCAACGGCTGACAACAAGATGTACAAATTAATAAAGGATAAACTTGGAGTAACCTGTAAATGGGAGTTCCTTGTAGGCGACAAGAGCCAAAAGATAGGCGTTATGATTGCCGGCGGTGATTACCCCGATGTAACTTTTGTTGATTCCGACAGCGTTGGTGAGTTTTCCAGTGCCGGAGCTTTATTGCCACTTGAGGATTTGATAGCTAAAAATGCACCAAACCTTCAAAATCATTATGGCCCATATCTTAATAAGTTAAAGGACCCATCTGACGGACATTTCTATGTAATGGCCAACTTCAACAGAATATACGGTGATTTTAAAGCTAATATTTGGGAAGGTCCTGCTTTCTGGATTCAGAAGGATGTATTGAAAGAAGCAGGCTATCCAAAGGTTCGTACACTTGACCAATACTTCGAAATAATTGAAAAATATAAAGCAAATCATCCGGAGATAGATGGCCAGCCAACAATTGGTTTTGAAATTCTCTGCGAAGGCTGGAGAGATTTCTGTCTCAAAAATCCACCTGAACACCTGATAGGACATCCTAATGACGGTGACGTTGTAGTTAATCCTGAGACAAATGTTGCTGAATTCTTCAGAGATAAGGATTATGCAAAGCGTTACTATAAAAAGCTGAACGAAGTATATCATAAGGGACTTATTGATCCTGAAGCCTTTACTATGAGTTATGACCAGTATCAGGCGAAGATATCCAGCGGTAGAATTCTTGGTATGTTTGACCAGCACTGGGTTTTCAGCAATGCTGAAAGAACACTCATAACAGCAAATAAACTTGAGAGGACTTACGCTCCATGTGCAATAACCTATGATGAAAGCATAAAGGACTACTACTATGATCGTCCTGTGCTCAATGTAAATACTGGCTTCGGTATAACTAAAAATTGTAAGAATCCAGAAAGAGTAATTAAATTCTTTGATTCAATAATGACTGAAGAATGGCAGAAATTACTTGGCTGGGGAGTCAAAGATGAAGATTACCTGGTTGACGAAAACGGTCAATTCTATAGAAATCAGCAGCAACGCGATAATGGAAACGACAATACCTGGAGATTGGCTAACCAGGCTTATACACTCTGGTATTACGGACCTAAGATGGATGGTACCTTCTCTGATGGTAATGCAACCACACCTGGATACCAACCAAAGGAATTCTATGATTCACTGAAGGATTATGACAAGGAATTCTTTAAGGCGTATGGCATACAGACTTATACTGAATTCTTCAGCCCTGCACCTGAAAATCGTGTTTCCTACCCTGCATGGCAGATTGACCTTATAGACGGTTCACCTGCAAATATGGCAGATATAAAAATTGAGGAAGTTGGAACAAAACTCCTTCCTAAAGCAATATTGGCTAAACCTGACCAGTTCGACAAAGTTTGGGATGAATATGTTACAGCACTTAATAAGTGTGACATAAAGTCAATGATGGATAGAATAAATGACCAGCTCAAATGGAGAACTGAAAACTGGAAATAATTAAACTCTACTGTTTGTCCGCTGGAGCATTTAACAGATGCTCCAGCGGATATTCACAAAATAAAGTGCTATTTATTTACCGATAAACATTCTTTATCGACTGGAGGTCATTATGGCTGATAATGATACAGCTTTTGCTGAAAAGAAAACAAATATAAAACTAAATACGGGTAGCAATTTGAACTGGAAGACCATTCGCAACCAAAAGCAATTGATTTTCATGTCGGTTCCAATATTAATATATATAATCATTTTTTATTATGTTCCGGCATGGGGTTGGCTGATGTCTTTAATGAACTATAAACCCGCAAAATCCTTTTTCGATCAGCAATGGGTCGGATTGCACTGGTTTAAATATTTATTCTCTGATGACACATTTATACGTGATTTTAGAAACACTATTTGTATGAGCCTGATAAATCTTGTACTCAGTTATGTCACGGCAATTGTTCTTGCGCTGCTGCTTAATGAAATAAAGAATATGTTTTTTAAAAGGGTAGTTCAGACAATATCCTACCTTCCCCACTTTTTATCATGGGTAATAGTAACCGGAATAGTACAGTACTGCCTTTCACCGGATGGAGGAATAGTTAATGTACTACTTTTGAAATCTGGTTTAATAGATACATCAATACCTTGGCTCAGTGAAGGGAAATACTTCTGGGGAATAGTTGGTTTGACTAATGTCTGGAAAGAAGTAGGCTGGAATACTATTATCTATCTGGCGGCTATATCTTCTATAGATCCTGCCTTGTATGAGGCGGCTGACATAGACGGAGCAGGCAGATTCAAAAAAATGTTGTATGTTACCCTACCCGGTATAAAATCTACATTTATAGTTTTGCTAATAATGTCAATAGGTCATGTAATGGAAGCGGGCTTCGAAATGCAGTATTTACTTGGTAACGGCCTGGTTTCAGACTGGTCTGAGACAATCGATATATATGTTCTTAAATATGGTATTCAGCAATTTAATTACTCTCTGGCCACAGCAGCAGGTATTTTCAGAAGCGTAGTCAGTATTGTAATGTTATTCTTAGCAAACTTTATTGCCAAGAGGCTTGGCGAAGAAAGGCTGGTATAGGTGAAAGCATGATGACTGGAAAAAGACAGATTAAAATGGGAGATACAATATTTAATACTTTTAATGTAATATTTATGGTGCTTCTGGTTTGTATCACACTATATCCTTTTATTAATACAATAGCAGTTTCTTTGAATAACGGTCTTGATACAATTAGAGGAGGCATTTATCTTATTCCGAGAAAGTTCAGTTTGCAGAATTACAAGGCTGTTTTCATTACAGGTACTATTTTCAATGCATTCTTTATGTCAGTGGCTAGAACAGTATTGTCTACAATATTAAATCTTTTCTTAACAACTATGCTGTCCTATACAATAAGCAGAAATGAATATGTCTTTAAAAAACCTATTACCATAATATTTGTACTTACAATGTATTTTAATGCCGGTCTTATCCCTAACTATTTTCTGATTAAAGGTCTGGGATTAACTAATAATTTTTTAGTGTATGTTATTCCGTCAATGGTGGCTGCGTTTAATATGATTGTTATAAGGACATATATTAAAACTATCCCTGAGAGTCTTATCGAGTCAGCTAGAATAGATGGAGCCAGTGAATTCAGAATTTTCATTCAGATGATTCTACCCTTGTGTAAGCCATGTCTTGCAACAATCGGATTGTTTGTTGCGGTAGGCTCATGGAATTCATGGTTTGACACATATTTATATTGTTCCTCAAGACAGGAATTAAGTACACTCCAGTATGAACTGATGAAACTGCTTTCATCAGCAACAAATGCTAATTCAAACCCTGCAATGGCGGCAGGTGTAGGGGTCAGCGCACAAGCCAGCGAGAACCTTGTAACTCCAATATCAATACGTGCAGCTATAACAATAGTTGCAGCTGCACCAATATTGTTTGTATATCCCTTCCTGCAGAAATACTTTATAGTAGGTCTTAATCTGGGAAGTGTTAAAGAGTAGGTTGATAAATCGGTAAAAGGCGCGAGCTTTTTCATAAGTTTTACTCCTTTAATTGGGAGTTCCATATTGTAAGCTATGGAACTTCCTTTTTTATGTAGAAATATTTTGAAATGTTAAAAAAGTGCATTATTTGTATAGAATAGTACATTGCGACTGAAAAATATTCTGATACAGTTATAACTAACAAATATATTTATAGGAGAGTTGTTACATGGGTATAAACAACACAGAAAATATGAATTTAAAACACAGAATGGGAACCAGAAGCATAAAGCTGGTAGGCGCTGATGGAAGTCCCGTTTCAAACCAGGAAGTTCAGATAAAGCAGACCAAGCATAAGTTCCTTTTCGGGTGTTCCGAGTTCAGCGCTATTCCTTACATGAATAATGAATTCGAGGGCGCTGATAAAGAGAAGGCAGATGAAAAGTTCAAGCTGTTCTTTGATATGTTCAATTCTGTAACACTGCCTTTCTATTGGGGACGTTTTGAACCTGTACAGGGTAAACCCGACACAAAGAGAGTTAAGCAGGCAGCAGAATGGATGGTATCAAAGGGGCTGACTGTAAAGGGTCATCCTTTGTGCTGGCACACCGTGTGTGCAGACTGGCTTATGGACATGAGTAATGCAGATATCCTAAAAACTCAGTTGGACCGTATTCACAGAGACGTAACGGAATTTAAGGGCTTAATTAATATGTGGGATGTTATAAATGAAGTAGTAATTATGCCTATATTTGATAAATATGATAACGGTATAACACGTATATGTAAGGAAATGGGGAGATTTAAGCTGGTTCGTGAAGTGTTCCAGGCTGCAAAGGAAGCAAACCCCGGAGCAAAGCTTCTTATTAATGATTTTAATACCTCCGAGTCTTATGACATTTTAGTAGAAGGTTTATTGGAAGCAGGCATTCCTATAGATGTGATCGGTATTCAGTCTCACATGCACCAGGGTTATTGGGGTGTTGAAAAGACTCTCGAGGTTCTTGAGAGGTTCTCACGCTTCAAATTACCAATACACTTTACCGAGAACACTATTCTTTCAGGTCATATCATGCCACCTGAAATTGAAGACCTCAATGACTACCAGATACCTGAATGGCCAACAACTCCGGAAGGAGAAGAGCGTCAGGCAAGAGAAACCGTTACTCATTACAAGACTCTGTTCTCACACCCAAGTGTTGAGTCAATAACCTGGTGGGATTTTGCGGACGGTCTCTGGCTTGGAGCACCTTCGGGCTTAATTACAAGAGACAACAGAGTTAAGCAGGCTTACCACGATGTGTTAAACCTTATTAAGGGCGAATGGTGGACCAAGCAGTATGCTGCTGTTTCGGATAATAGCGGCTCGTTAAGTGTTGACGGTTTCCTGGGTGATTATGAGCTTGAATTCAAGGGCAATAAAGTAAGCTTTACGGTAGATAAAGTTAATGAGCCAATCACACTTAAGATATAGTTAATAATATAAGTTATAAAAATCATTTCGGGACTAGTTTGAAGCTTAAGCTGCAAACTGGTCCCGATTTCTGTTCTCAAAAGGAATAGACAAGGACTGTTGACATTTTATATAAAAATGATAAAATAAGTATAAACTCAATGAGTACACACTCAATGAAATGAGGCTTATAAAAATGGTTCATAACCTTGATATAGATAAAAAACAAGACAATATGCTACCTGAGAACAAAACAAAAACTGAAAAGCAAAATCAGCGACAGAAGCAGAAAACCCTTACAAGACAATTGCTTATAGAAACTGCCATGAGACTTTTTTCGGAGAATGGATTTTCAAAAACAACTACTTATGCAATTTCGAAGGAGGCAGGCGTTTCTCACGGTACAGTATTTGCTCACTTTAAGACACAGGAGGAGTTGTTGACTGTAATAATTGAGGACTTCGGAAACAGAGTGAACTCCCGACTGCACGAACTGGCAGGTAAGGGAGATAGTCTGAGAGATGTGCTGGAGGCTCATATAGAGGGTTTGCAGGAGTTTGAAGACTTCTATATAAGGCTTGTTTCCGAAAACAGGCATTTGCCGCAGGAAGCACGGAATGTATTCTTGTTGATTCAATCAACAATATCCTTTCACCTGAGTCAGGCAATGGATAAGGAAGTAGCCGAAGGCAGAATAAAAAACCTTCCGGTACACCTGGTATTTAACAGCTGGGTTGGCTTACTGCATCATTATATAACAAATAATGATCTCTTTTGTCCGGAAGGCTCGGTGCTGAAGAGACATGGCAAGGAAATCCTGGAATATTATTTATCAGTATTATCTGATAACAAGCTTTAACCTGGGTCAATAAAATTATTAGCGTGGTACCGGTCCAAAATTGATTTAGCCGGTTCCGGAAGGAGGATTGACATGGAAAATAATGCAGGAGTGAATGTGGGCTTCAACAACCCGATGGAAGTATTTAAAAAGGAAGCACCGGAGGTTGCAGAGGCATTTGACGGCCTTATAACACAGCTTTCTTCTACAAAGGGCTTGGATGTAAAAACCAAACAGCTGATTTACATTGCAATGAAAGCCTCACAGGGAGATGCGGCGGCAGTAATTGCCCATACTTCTATGGCAAAGCAGGCAGGTGCCACAAGAGAAGAATTGAAGGATGCTGTTTTGATGACTCTGACGGTCTCTGGAATAAAAGGTGTTGTAACCTGCCTGCCAGCGGCTTTGAATGCTTACGACAACATCTGAAGTTGTTGTTTATAAGGTCTCCGGGGAGGGGACAGTGAAAGATAAATTATTAAAGTAAAATGGAAGGTATTATTTATGAAAATATGTATAGCTTGCGGTATGCCCATGAAAGAGATAGCTGACTTTGCAATGGGAGATGAACAAAAGGACTATTGCAGATTTTGTGCCCGTGAGGACGGAACGATGCAGTCTTATGATGAAAAGCTCGAAGGGATGACACATTTTATAGTCAGAACACAGGGGCTGGACAAGACTGTAGCCTTTAACACAGCTAAAACAATTATGTCAAAACTCCCTGCCTGGTCAGAAAACAGATAAACGCCGGATGATTGAATATAATTCACAAATAATTGTCGAATTTATATACTGTTAATAACAATGTTAAAATAAAATTAATAATTATTTCATACTTAATTAAAAATGTTTCGTTATAATATATTAAACAGGATATTTTTAATCCATTAAATACCTTGTCTGAAAAAACGATACACATAAAGTATGAAAAGAAATGGTAAATTTATCGCTCATATGATTATGGCGGGAAATTAAATGCCAAAAGGGAGACCAGGATATAATGATGATGAAAAGAACTACAGCTATAACTTCTCTGAACGGTCTGGAACAAATTTTGACCTGTGATGATGTGGAAGGGTTAAGAGCAAGTTTTTTCGAGATGCAGCATTTATACCAATCAGCAACACGTGAGATAAGTACCAAGCTGGAGATATTGGATGATGAATTTCAGGTAATTCATAAAAGAAACCCCATTCATCACATGCAGAGCAGAATCAAATCAATCAACAGCATTTTTGAGAAGCTGAATAGAAAAGATATGGAAGTCAGTATTGACTCAGCTAAAGCCAATTTATATGATATAGCTGGTATAAGAGTTGTTTGTTACTATATTGAAGATATATATATGATAGCCCGTATGCTTACACAGCAGGATGATATAGAACTTGTAAAAGAAACTGATTATATCAGGAACCCTAAACCAAACGGTTATAGAAGTCTGCATCTGGTTGTTAAAGTCCCGGTGTTCTTTTCAGACGGAAAGGAGCTTGTTCCGGTTGAAATACAGATAAGGACCATTGCTATGGACTTCTGGGCAAGTCTTGAACATCAGCTTAGATATAAGACAATTGATGCAATCCCTCCGGAAGTTGCAAGGGAGTTGCAGGAATGTGCCGATACAATTGCTGAAACTGACCTGAAAATGCAAAGAATATATAAAACAATTGAGCAATTTAACGATGGGAATGAAGAATAAGAGCTCTATGTCAATAGTTGGGGTAGAATAGTAAACTGAATTTTTATCGGAGGGCCAGTCACGTTTATTTGTGGCTGGCTCTCTATTCTTGTGTAGGGGAGAGTAATATCCTTTTCAGAGCACTTTCGGTTTTCCAAAACAAACAGCATAAAGCTTATGAGCAGAACACCAATGCAGATCGCTTTGGTAAACAAAAGTCCTTGACAAAATCAGACTATAACAGTAGTTTAATGTATATAACACATTAACGCAGTATTTATCATATATTAATTTCTTTCAAATTTATTTGATATCGGAGGATAGCTATGGAGCAAGTAAAGCTTTTTGACAGCGAGATAAAAATAATGGAACTTCTTTGGGATAATGGACCGGCAACTGCTAAATCTCTAACAGTTCTGGCACAGGAGAAGACGGGCTGGAACAAAAATACGACATACACAATTATTAAAAAGCTGGTTGAAAAGGGCGCCGTTAGAAGGGAGGAACCCAATTTTCTATGTACGCCTCTTATAACAAGAGAGCAGGCACAGCTGTCAGAAACCTCAAGCTTGATAAATAAACTATATAAAGGTTCTAAAAAGTTGTTTTTCTCATCCTTTATAGGTAAGGAATCTTTAAGCAGTGAAGAAATTGAAGAACTTAAGCGAATAATTGAAAAGAACTCCAAGGCTTAATGAATGGAGGCCGTTATGCTGGACACTGTTTTTTATATTGTACTTAATATGAGTATAACTTCATCAGTAGTGGGCTTGATAATCCTTTCGCTCAGAAGATTGAACTTTATGCCTAAATTAGGTGTCTACTGGTTATGGTCGTTTGTATTAATCAAGCTTTTGCTCCCTTTCTCAATATCGAGCCGTACCAGCCTGCTTAATCTGGCAGGGTCCTTTGTAAAAAGGCTAGTTCCCTTACCGGGAACAGAGAATGCAAATATCAGGCTGAGTATGTCAAATAGCATCGGTGCTGCAAAAACATATTTTCCTGTAACCTATTCAAACAATCTCGATAATATTTTTGGAACAGCGGCAGTTATCTGGGCTGTGGGTGCTTTGGCCGGACTTCTTCTCACTATCGCAATTTACTTGCTTTCAAACAGACAGATAAAGGGCGTTGTACATCATAAGGACAATATCTACACAGGCGGGATGATAAGTGAACCCGTAACAATAGGCCTTATAAATCAGAAAATACTTGTGCCGCCGGAATATCTTGAGGACCCAAGGTTAAATTATATAATACTGCATGAAAATATTCATGTAAGGCGCCATGATAATCTTATAAGATGTTTGGCAATAATCACAGCCTGTCTGCATTGGTTCAATCCCCTTGTATGGTTGTTTCTTAAAGCATTTACCGACGATATGGAATTTACCTGTGACAGCAGGGCTGTAAAATCTCTGTCTGAACCCGACAGAAAGGGTTATGCAAGTGCTCTGCTCTCTGTTGGCACAGGAAGTACTTATTCTTTGTTTGCTGCTTTTGGAAAGTCTGGAATAAGGGCTCGTGTACTTAATGTTATTAATTACAAGAGATTATCGGTGTTTACATTAGTTTTACTGCTTTTCTTTATAGCAGCGGCTTCAGCGGTGCTGCTTACCAATCCCGTCAAATAAAGCCTGAGTTCTTCCCTGCTTTTTGTTATCCGGAACTGAGATTTAATACTACCATGCCAAATTACTCCATAAAAGTAGATGATGAGTAAAGGTTACAACATGTATAGGTCGTTTTTACCAAACGAGTGGGGTTTTTAACTCAATTCTAATGTTAAAAATTACTTGATAAAATATGTTTGGTGAAGTATTATAGAGATATATAGAGAATAGTGTCGAATGACTAATTTCAATGGGATTGTGAGGAGAGTTTTATGAATATTAAGCCGGTTATATCAAAAATTGGGGCAGTCCTAGGAAAATTTGCATCATTAGCTTCATCAGTCCTTAAAAAAATTAAAAAGAATGAAAGCATTAGTGGTGGAAAAACTGGTAATATGAGTAATGAATTCATGTCGAATTATAAAGGTGGATCAAAACGGTCAAATATATTGAGGAAATTTAGAATTCAAACTAGATTAATTGCTTCATTTGTTCTCCTCCTTATTGTTGTACTTCTTATAACAGGTGTTTTTTCATATAGCAGCTCTACTAAAACTATAGACGATAAAGTGAAAACCTATTCGTTACAGGTAACAGGGCAAACTTCTGTCGTTTTGAAAAATGAAATTTCCCGAATTGAAAATTATATTCTCGAAGTTGGTAATGCGTCCGTAGTACAGGATGTCATATCCGGCTTAAATGTTGTTACCGATGATTACGACAAGCTAATGCAGTCTAAAATAATTGCCGAATTTATTACCAAGAAATTTGGAACTACAAACGATATAGAATATGTTGCTTTCTTGCATGGAGTTAATTACTCAGAGGTTGAAGTGTATAATTCCAGCAGCATAGAAATAAACACGGATGAGTTGGCAAAGCAGGATATGAAAAAGCTTGCTTGGGAAGATTTCCACGTTAAGAATTTCGGCAAAGAGCAGCAGCTGTTTGGAGTGAAGAGGAACGTAAACTCAACTGCAAGCGGAACAGTAGCCGCAAAGATGGTAATTATTCCAAAGGCAAACTTCTTGGCTACAGCATTTAAAAGCCTTGATATAGGCAAAGATGAAAAGACAGGCAAGGATTTTCCGATATATGTAGTGGATTCAACGGGTAAAATACTGGCTGCAAGAGACCTGGAAGCATACCCTCTGGGTACAGCCACAGATATTTCTAAAAACATTGCAGCAGAAATTACCAAAGTGTTGGATAAGCAGGTTAAAGACGGAGTCGAATTTGAGAATAGAAAAAATGGAAACCTTGCTCTAAACGTAGATAAAGTAAACAGTCTGGTTACATATTCACAGATAGTCTATAACAAAGACTGGTATTTAGTATCAGTAGTTCCGTACAGTTATTTAAACAGTGAGGCTAATCAGTTAAGAACCAACATAATAATCATCGGTATTTTATGTCTTATATTTGCATTGATACTCTGTATTGTTATTTCCAGGAGTGTTTCAGTACCTCTCAATAGACTGGTGCTAACAATGAAGAACGCTAAAGAGGGTGATCTGACCAGTCACATACTTGATGATGAAAATGATGAAATTGGTGAAGTTTGCAGAAATTATAATGATATGCTTTCAAATATCAACACTCTTGTTTCCCAGGTAAGAAAGACATCAATGGATGTCATAAACGCGGCAAACAAAATCGCTGCAGCTTCGGAGGCTGCTTATACATCCTCTGAACAAGTATCAATAACAGTTGAACAAATTGCAAGGGGCGCAACCGATCAGGCAAGTGAAATAAATGAGAGCGTAAGTCATATGGATAAGTTGTCGGAAGGTATTACTTACGTTGGAGATGATGTAGCACAGGTTACTGTAATCGCTAACAAGATAAACAGCCTGAATGAAAATGCATCGAAGACGATCTCATCACTTAATGTTAAGTCGGGTCAAGTAAGTGAAACAACAAACAAGGTATCTCATAATATTACAGATCTCAGTAACAGCATGAAAGAGATACAAAAGATATTGAAGATAATGATTGGTATATCCGAACAAACCAATCTACTTTCTCTGAATGCTTCCATAGAAGCAGCAAGAGCCGGCGAGGCGGGTAAGGGCTTTGCTGTTGTTGCCAATGAAGTTAAGAAGTTGGCTGAGCAGTCTAAAGAGTTTACAAGCAATATTAACAGTATAGTCGCTGCAATTGGTAAGAAGACTAATGATACAGTTGAAGAAGTTATGAACTCAAACGTAGTTGTAAGTGAACAAATCCAGGCGGTAAGAGAAACTGAGGAAATGTTCAGAACGGTGTTTGCTGCAATGCAGGAGGTTATAACTAATATTGAGAGAACAGAAAAATCCGTTGACAACATAATGAAATCAAAGGAAAAAGTACTGGAGTCTATGGAAAACATATCTGCTGTGGCAGAGGAATCTGCAGCAACAACTCAGGAAATATCCGCAAGTACTGCACAGCAAATGGATTCTGCTGAAGAGCTTTCAAGAAATGCAGCAGAGCTGAATGAAGTTGCAGCAGCTCTGAACAGAGAGTTGGATAAATTTAAAACAGAATAATTAATACAAAAAAATAAAGAAACATAAAAGAAGCTGGTATCTGCGAATACTAGCTTCTTTTATGTTTATACGAGTTAAGCAGAGAAATTGAAAATTTTAGAGTATAGTAATGTAATAGTGTCTGGTATAATATATTTGTAAATTCAATAAGTGAATATATTAAGAACACTATGACAGGAGTTTTTACTTAATGTTGAAGCAAACTACAAAAATACTTTTAATAACTATACTTCTATTGATTTTTGCGGGATGTGGCGTAAAATCGCAGGTCGCTTCCTCCAATATATACACAGGAACCGATATTAACAGCTTAAGTACTGACAATAATTCTAATAAAGCAGTTGATGACTCGAAATTAAAGGCAGGGGGGGAGTTTGAACCTGCTGATAGGACTCTTGTGGAATTGGCTGCCACAAAAACCACTGCAGAAATTACTAACCAAACCAAACAGGTTAAGCTACTTGAAGGTTTGACTATCTGTATTGATCCGGGTCATGGAAGGCTGACAAAAAAAGTAAAGAGCACAGAACCCATTGCACCAGGTTCAAGAATTATGAAGGCAGCTACAGCCAGTGGTACTACCGGAGTAGCGACAAAGATAACCGAGGAAAGCCTGAATCTTACAGTATCCTTAAAGCTAAAAAAAGCGCTGATTGAAAAAGGTGCTAAAATAATCATGGTGAGGGAAACGAACGTTTGTAATATGACAAATGTTGAAAGGACTGAGTTCTGGAATAAATCCGGTGCTGATCTGACAATAAGAATGCACGCAAATGGCTCCAACGATAAAAGGGTAGCAGGAATACTTATGATGGTACCCGGTGATAAGTATATAAAAGATAAGGATATGCTTGATAAAAGTGCTAAAGCAGGACAGTTTATAATGGAGAGTGTCTTGACCAGTACCAAGGCAAAGTCCAGAGGAACTGTAAAGAGCACAGAACTTACAGGTTTCAATTGGTCGGATATACCTGTAATGCTGCTTGAAATGGGTTTTATGACCAATCCTGAAGAGGATAGGCTGTTAAATACAGATTCATATCAGAATAAGATAGTTGACGGTATTGTTGAAGGGGTAGCTAAATATAATGATTATCTTAAAAAAGTAAAAACCAAAAAATAAACTTGAATATCTTCATTTGTCAACCAACGCTGTAAAAAATTTTGTGGATGGAATATAGGAAATCTCCTTTTTAGTTAAGAATTAAGTATTAACCAAAAAGGAGATTTTTTATGCAGGGCTTTACTATTTATTCCGGCTTTCCTCAGCCTATTTAGCCGATTGCTTCAAAACCGTTCTCTCCGGTTCTTATCCTGTAGCATTCTTCTATTGGTTGTACAAATATTTTACCGTCTCCAATTTTACCTGTTCTGGCAACTTTCATTATTGCATCAACAGTGGGTTTTACAAAATCATCATTAACTGCAATATCAAACCTTACTTTGGATAAAAGATTTACAGTGTTCACACTTCCTCTGTAACTCTCTGTATAACCCATTTGCTGGCCGCACCCCTTAACGTGGGATACAGTCATTTTATAAATTTCTGCTTCGAATAAAGCTGTTTTTACGTCATCTACGGCTTCAGGACGTACAATTGCTATTACCATTTTCATATTAAAATCGCTCCTTTACATTATAATGTCTGTTCTGGATTTGCATCTATTCTGTGGAAGGCAAGATCAGTACCTATAAACTCTTCCTGTTCACTGATTCTTAATCCAAAGACCATATCAATTACTTTGTAAACAATCAAACCTGCTGCCAAAGCATAGAGTAATGCTAACAATGAGCCTGTAAGCTGCGCTCCGAAGCTCAAGTCGTATACACCGCCCAGTGCCTTTCTTCCGAAAATACCCGCCGCGATACCTCCCCAGGTTCCATTTATACCATGTAAAGGCCATACTCCTAAAACATCATCAATTTTCCATTTAGCCTCAAGTGAAAATACAACAATAAAGATTAGCCCAGCTATAGCGCCTATAAATAGAGCCGCGAATGGATGAACCACATCAGAACCTGCGCATATGGCAATCAACCCCGCTAAAGCGCCGTTGTGTGTAAAGCCAACATCGTTCTTTGAGAAAAGTAAGCCTGATATAGTGCCACCAACCATAGCCATAAGGGAATTCAAAACTACGAGACCGGAAATGGAATTGACATTTTGGGCGCTCATAACATTAAATCCGAACCATCCTACTATCAGAATCCAGCTTCCAAGAGTGAGAAACGGTATATTGCTTGGCCTTGTATTAAACCTGCCATTAAATCTACCCATTCTTGGACCAAGAATAATTATGGCACCTAATGCAATCCAGCCCCCGAGGGAGTGGACAACAACTGAACCTGCAAAATCGTGAAAAGGAGTACCAAAGACTTTTTCAAAGAATGAGCCTTTTTGGCCCATGAATGAATTCTGTCCCCACACAAGACTTTCAAAGAATGGATATACGACGCCTCCTAAAATAACTGCACCGAGAGACTGTGTAAAAAACTTCATTCTGCCAACAACACCGCCGGAAATAATAGCCGGAATACATGCCGCAAACCCAAGCAGGAAGAAAAACCTTACAAGCTCTAGGCCGTTTTGCTGTGTAAATAGACTATTGTTGGTATATAGAACAACTCCGTAAGATATGGGGAAACCTATAATGAAATACGCTACCGTAGTTACTGACCAATCAAAAATAATTTTATTAAATGCATTAACCTGATTTTTCCTGCTGACACTACCAGCCTCAAGAAACGCAAAACCTGCGTGCATAGCCAGAATCATAACTGCACCCAGCATTAAGAACAATACATTTACCGAGTTCATGTATTTTAACCCCTTTCCATATTCAATCAGTAAAAAACAGATTGAATTATACGGAAACACGTCATTGTATTTCAATGAAATAAATTAGAAATCAGATAAGATTCAGTAACAAAAAAAGAAAGTAGAACTTTTTTTATAACCGAAAAGAGCGACGTTGCTCTATTAAGAATTAAAGATTGCATAAAGATTCTAATATAAAATATATCTAAAAGCAATAGTAATTTTATAGATGTGATAAAAATAAATTAAGTGTTTTACAAATTTTATATAATTTTGTACAATTATACTTGACTATTAGTTTTAAGTAATAAATGGAAGAGTTTAAAGGAGTAGGATATGTTTTCAGCAGATAGGACTGGTGCTACTGAGCCCATAATTGATATTGATGCACTAAAAAATCAATTTCCTCAGTATTACAGCTGTTTAAGCCAGGATGAAATCCAGCCTTACAAAATAATATTATGCTCTGGTTTATTGACTAAAAAGGACGAACTACTTGAAAAGCTTGTGCTCATTTACAGAGATAACCTTATAATAATTAAAAATATTAGTGGTAGAATATCTAAACTAAAACTCAATTTTAGTGATATTAATTATGTTATCAATGAGGGGCGCCCAAATTCAAATAGTATTACAATTGACTACAAATATGACTTAAGAGAACGCATCTATTATGATTTAGAAGTTAATGATCTTGTTAACGGTTTGTTGCTTGAATTGCGCAAAAAATTAATTGAGAATACATTATTACTGGAAAAAGATGATTACTCTGACCTGAATTTTTCAGATGCAGAAGAAAATAAGTATCAGGGAGCTGTGGTGGCAAAGGCTGCTGTTATGGATAAGGCTTCAATATTATGCAGCCTTAAGCAGAAGAAAATACATCATTATCCGGGACTTGTTTTCAGTAAGGTGATTACTCTTACTCATTTTACAGTAGTGTGTAAAAAAGAGATTATTATTTTTATGGAAAAAGTCAATTATCGCGCTAATCACACTATTTCAGGCGATATTATTCATATACCTCTGGGGGCCCTGAAGAATGTTGCACTAGAAGCCACGGGAAAGGGCATGATTATGAAATATACCTTTAATACGGAAAAAAAGCTTGAGATGTTTTATGAAAATGAAAGGACCGATCAGCTTCTTAAGATTATGTCTTATATAAACAGCATGCTTGTATGGTAACTAATGAAATTTTTCATTCTTGACCAGAAGTCATATATAAAATAAAATCAGATTATCAGTCTTTAATAAATAATACTTTATAACAACCTAATAAATAATAAGAGGTGCACTATGGGGTTAAACAACGATATAGTAAATAATGTACATAAAGCATTTGAGGTAGACAGAGAAGGTATGCTTAGAATTGCCGGGCTTTTTAAGGAAACCCTGGAGGCCGGTCTTAAAGGTGAAAAAGTCTGTCTCAGAATGCTTCCCTCTTTCATCGGAAAGCCAACCGGCAAGGAGCAGGGTGTATTTATGACAATGGATATGGGTGGTACTAACCTTCGATGTACCAAATTTAAAATAGAGAATGGCAACTTTGAAAAAATTGCAGAAATTAAGGAGAAGTTGATAAATAAAGAAAAAAACTTTGACCTTACAAGAGCTAATATAACCTCAAAACAACTTTTTGGCTATATGGCTGATTGTATGGGAGAAATTATCGAAGCCGGTGAAACCATGTATCTTGGTAATACCTTCTCTTTTCCTTGCAGACAGGAAGGGATTAATGAAGCTTATCTGATTCACTGGACAAAAGAGATTGCGACCGCAGGGGTAGAGGGTCACAATATAAATCAATTGCTGGCTGATGCTCTTAAGGAAAAGAATATAAATATTGAACCTGTAGCAATACTAAATGATACTGTAGGAACGTTGCTTGTCGCAATGTACAGCTATCAGGAGGCTGATATTGGATCAATAATGGGGACCGGTCATAATACATGCTATCTGGAAAATAACCATCCTATCAACGGCGGAAAAATGATAGTAAACCTTGAATCAGCAAACTATAATGTAGGCCTTCCGGTAACGAAATATGATGAATACATTGACAAGAACAGCAAAATGCCAGGCGAACAGCTGCTGGAAAAGATGGTTTCCGGCTATTATATGGGAAGTCTCGTGAAGGAAGCCTGCAGGGATTTGTACGATAATAAAGCAATATTTACAGGTTCTGATGCAGATGCCGATACATTTTTCAATCAGGGCTTCAATGCTCTTATGGTAGAAAACTTTATTCTTTATCCTTCACAGACAGCCGAACAGTATAACTGCACAATGGCTGATGCAGAGATAATAAAAAGTATTTCAGAAGCTATTCTTAAAAGAACAGTAAGACTTGTGGTAGCCTCCTTCCTGGGAATCTTATTTCACCAGGAAAATAGTGGTGAAAGAGTAATGAACAAGCATATTATAGCTATTGACGGTACTATATATGAAAAAATGCCAAAGGCTCCAAAATTAATGGAGGAGGCCTTTGCCGAAGCATTAGGAGAAGATGCACAAAACGTAGGAATCCGTTTGGTTAAGGATGGCTCAGGACTGGGAGCAGCCATTGCTGCAGCTGTTGCATCAACCCAAAAGTAACATGTTTATATCTTCTGATTGACAAGTCAGTTAAATAATTTAATGATATTTAAGCCTGCATCTGTTGAAGATGCAGGCTTTTTAGTCATGGGTTCCAATTCTCATTGTGATGATTTTAAGGGGGGCTTGTAGCGCTAAATTGTTAGTTTGTTAGTGCTGTTGGTTCTGCTTCTTGTGTTTTTCAAGATTGGTGCTGTAATAATTTATTTTCCAGTTGATTTTTTCTAGATTTTTATTCAAATCTTCCATTTGCTTTAGAACATCTTTCCTGTGTTCAAGAAGCATTTCTATGCGACTTTCAAGCGTGTTGTCCCCTTCAATGGCTCCTTGGATAAATTTTTTAATTTGTCGTATGGGCATGCCTGTGTTCTTAAGACAGCATATCAGACCAAGCCATTCTAAATCGTTGTCGGTAAAAAGTCTGTTCCCCGAGTTGTCTCTTGAAACAAAGGGAAGTAGACCTTCCTTATCATAATACCTGAGTGTATATGCTGTCAGGTTCATTTTTTCAGCGGCCTGTTTAATTGTATACTCCACTAAATACCACCTCTCTAAATCTATATAATTCTAAATTACACTTTTAGGTCATACCAGGTCAAGAAAAATTAAAACGATTTGTCAAATTCTTCTGCTGCTTTCCCATTTTGACTATCGTCAGTACAGGAGTTGCTTCGACTCTTCGGTAATCTTTTATTTCTTCAGTTCTTACTACTACATCTATCATAAAACACCTCAAAATAAGTTGGAATATCCTTGATTATACCATATAGTGCTATGTCAAAGGGGCATTAATAACCACAATGGAATAATATATTGACTTATAGTAGACTCTAAGGTATAGAATTCCAATTATAAATGGACGTTATTGTTTTCAGAGCCAAAACATATTGAAAGAGGTGTTAACATTGAAGAAAATTAGTATTGGTGGAGCTTTTAATGCATCAGAAATTTCCCTTGGATGTATGAGAATTACCGAGCTTTCAAAAAAAGAGGCTGAGATACTTATTAATACTGCGCTGGAGGAGGGAATTGATTTCTTTGACCACGCAGATGTTTACGCAGGAGGAAAATCTGAGGAACTCTTTGCAGAGGCTATAGATATGAGACCCGCAATCAGAGAAAAATTCATAATCCAAACAAAATGCGGTATACGACAAGGGTACTTTGACTTTTCAAAAGAGCATATTCTGGAGGCAGTTGATGGAAGTCTTAAAAGATTAAGAACGGACTATATTGACGTACTTCTTTTACACCGTCCCGATGCTCTGGTAGAACCCGAAGATGTTGCAGAGGCATTTTCTATATTACAAAGCAGCGGTAAAGTAAAAAACTTTGGAGTAAGTAATCTGAACCCTATGCAAATTGATCTCCTTAAAAAATATGTAAGTCAGAAGCTTATAGTAAATCAGCTCCAGTTAAGTATTATGCACACTGGAATGATTGATCAGGGAATAAACGTAAATATGAATGTTCCAGGTTCATTTGACAGGGATGGCAGTATTCTGGACTACTGCCGGCTCAATGATATTACTATACAGCCCTGGTCACCCTTCCAGTACGGATTTTTTGAAGGAGTATTCTTAAATAATGACAAGTTTCCGGAGCTAAACAAAAAGCTTGACGAGCTTGCAGAAGTCAAGGGAGTAACCAATACAGCAATTGCAATTGCATGGCTCCTTCGCCATCCGGCAAAAATGCAGCCTATTGTAGGCACAACAAATGCTTCAAGAATAAAAGACATATCTAAAGCTTCAGGTGTAGAATTAACAAGACCGGAGTGGTATGAAATATACAGAGCCGCAGGAAACAAGCTTCCTTAAATGATTCAATGACAAAAGAAATGTTCGTTAACTTTTAAGTATATTAATAATATAATAAGTGACCTAAATAAATCGCTTATCCGAAACAATTTCGGGTAAGCGATTTACGTATCACGACGTTGTATCCAATTCAGAGCCCTTTTCAGGAAAAATTCTTTCAAATAACTTTCTATTGTATACAACGCTGGAATCTTGTGGCCTGTATTTCGCAGCCTCTTCGTTGTGTTCATAGGCTTTTTGATAATCACCAAGGTTGTAATAACAGACACAGAGCTGTAGATGTGGGTACCAGGTATAATAGGCTGTATATATAAAGCTCCATCTGTCTGGATCCGGCTCAAGCCTGGTAGCTAAATCGTACCAAAAGATGGCGGTTTTATACTCCCTTCTTTTCTGAAAATTGTAACCAATCCGGCTGCATGCTTCACCCCGGGGCGCAGTATAATTAAAGGATTGGAATAGGGAGGATAGTTCATTTTCCTTATCGCCCAATGCCCTATAACAGTCACCTCTGTATATGCATGCAAATATTTTATCCTCCACCCAGCCATCTTTCATGGACAGGTTTTTATTGTAACTGTCAATAGCCTCTTGATAGCGGCCGTTTTCCCGCAATTCATTTCCATAATAGAAATAATCTCTTGGAGAAAAAGTGTCTCCACGTTGCAGCTTGCTATCAAAAATTGAAACCGTACGCCCAACCGAGTGTTTCAATTTCTTATGTGTAACAGCCATATCCGAGTTGATAGTTTTTCCGCGTACATCTATATAATTATGGCAGTCCCCGTACCAGCGATAATTTTTTTCTCTCTTTACCAATCTATTATTCCGGAATTTAAGGGTGACATTTCCAAATTCGTCAGAGCCTACATTGTAATACATTGAAACGCAGTCTACAGAAGAATCCAGTGTCTCCTTCAACTTTAAGAGCTTCTCCCTGTCAACCTCCAAAAGTACATCGTCTGCATCAAGATATAGGATATAATCCATAGTAGCATATTTATATGATTCATTCCGGGCTTCTGCAAAGCTGTTAGTCCAAGGGAAATCAAAGACTCTCTCTGTATATCTGAGTGCAATTTCCTTTGTCTTGTCTGTTGAGCCAGTATCTACAATGTTGATTTCGTCTACTATGTCCTTTACTGTATCAAGACAGCGGGAAAGTGTTTCTTCCTCATTTTTAACAATCATACAAAGACTGATGGTTATCATATAGCCTTACCAGTTTACAAAGACCATGGGTCTGTAAACTATAAATCCTTTTATATGTTGCTATAATTAATGTATTCAATCAACCAAAATACGTTACAAAATAAAATGGATACATGTTTCTAAGAAGCTTTGGATAAGCTTTCAAAAATAAGAACCTTCACCCTAAATAGAGGATGAAGGTTCTTATAAATGTTAATCTAAAAGCAAAATATTCAATTGAGCGCTAACGTTTGGCGCAAGGGTTAAGGTAAGTGATATCGCTGAGTTATTGCGAAGAGTAATTACATCTCCTGCGGCAAGAGATAATATGGTAGTACCACTAATTTCACCTGTAGCTACCAAAGCGGAAATGTTTGTTGCTGCACTAACTTCTCCATTTACAGCTATTGCAATGGCAGCTCCTATTCCCGCTGTAATGCTGGCACCATAAATGATCTCGTAGTTGCCGGCGGTTGGAACAACTATTGTTGTTGTTCCTGCGGTGTGAGTTACACCACCAGCTAACGGACCGTTATTGCTGAAGGGGATATCTGCACTCCCTAAGATTGTTGCATCTGCTAGTGTGGCAAGATTGTATACATTGCCAAATGCAGCTATACCAGCACCTGTAGCCCCTATCGGCCCAGTAACCCCGGTAGCACCCCTCGGTCCGATAGAACCTGTAGCACCGGTAGCACCTGTAGCACCCCTCGGTCCGATAGAACCTGTAGCGCCAGTAGAACCTCTAGGTCCGGTAACGCCGGCACCAGTAGCACCTGTAGCACCC
>JAEWOH010000042.1 GCA_023460955.1 Bacillota bacterium
GAAACAGCAACTACGGAGTACGGTATAGGTAAGCGACTCACCTTCCCTCTCCCGACAATCAAAGAGAAGCTAAGCATGTAGAAAGCGTAAATCATACTATGTTTGGACGAGGGTTCGAATCCCTCCGACTCCACAAAAACGCTTGTAATTCAATTATTTACAAGATTCACACCCAAAACTACACCCAGTTTTGGGTGTAGTTTTTAGAGATTCATTAGTTTACTGATATCAGCAATCACATGTTTAAAATTTGAAAAGGTATTTTTATTATCTTTATGATTATCTAATATATATTTACTAAAGCTTTCTTTTTTTGCCATTTTAATTTTTTTCAAATAGACAAAATCTTCTTCTTTTATTCCCTTTGATATAAGAAAGTCATTCAGTGTTTGGGACATCTGATTCCAATCTTTTGGTGTATCTAATAATACTGGATTTCTGTTTTCCAACCATCCTTGTTCATCGGCATATAGTAAAATATCCTGAGGGAAAAGACTCTCTATTTCAATTTCAATTTTTATACCCTTGGAAAAGAAATTAATTAAATTCTTCGAGTATTTTGCATTAAGTTGTGCTACTTTACATGCAATTTTTTGATTTGCTGACGAAATTTTCGAGTTAATATTGATTCTTGCCTCATTTCCAGCAATATCACTATCTAACAAACCTATACCAATAATATATTCTCCTTCTATGGTGTGCAATTGATGTCCCCATATTACTAATTGTTGTGCGACCCAATTTGCTCCGGCATTACTTTGGGACTTAAATATAAATTTCCCTTCTAATTCAGGGAAAAATAATTTTAAAGCATTATTTAAAAAGAGTTCATCAGAAGTGCCTTCAACAAATACAGTAGGTTTAATTTCAATATTGTTTTGCAAATTGACAATATGATCTACATGTCTAACCATTTTTGTCAGCTTTTCATCCCACCTATTACCGATTCTATAGTGGATAATAGGCCAGACATCATTTAGTAGATTATTTAACACTTGCTCTTGTTGAGTAATCCCAATAATATATTTTGGAACACATAAACGACTAGTATATCGACATATTTCATTCACAATTTCTTCTCCACCATCATTTTTTATATTTCCTTCGATAATTCTATCAGGCAAAAAAAGATCAATTATCAACAAATCTACAGTGTTATCTCTTAGAAAAAGATAAGTACTACGAATATCTTGTGCAGTGTTAATTGTAATATGCTTCTTTACCTTTGTTAAGCAGGAAACAATATTCGACAATTTATCTAAACTGTCGTCAACAATTAAGACTTCCATATAGAATCAATTATTTTCATCAATTCACTTTCCCATTTTTTTTCGTTTGAAATATATTTTATATATCCCTTATAAATCTTTGGAAAATCCTTAATTAACATTTCATCCAGATTTTTCAAATCTACAAATGACTCTCCTACACCAAACTCACTAAACATCGTTATAACAATAGTAGGGTTACTAATTCCCTTTCTCTTCATTTCTCTTAAAATTGTTATCCCTCCAAATCTTTCAAAATTATTCGTAAAATTATGATGCCTTTCCCAGTTAGTTAGGCTCATATCTAACAAAAGTAGATCGTATGTGCTGTATATTGCCTCTTTTATTCCTGATCTAAAAGATTCCTTCCATACAATTTCACAATCATAATTGTTTTTCAACATTGTGATTATCGAATTAGCTTTAATGGAATTATCCTCAATAAACAATATTTTTTTCTTCATAAATCACAAGTTCTAATTTAAAAATGATACTCAATGAATTTTCTAATATTTTGTAATCAAAAATAGCATTGGGAGTTTTAATATTATGTCTTAAAATTTTTTTAATTTTTTCAAATCCAGTGCCTCCCTCAGACTTCAATTTATCATCATCTAATTCTAGATTCCAACTATTTTTAACTACGTCAAGTTTTTGCGACAATTCATCTCTATCTATCTCATCAGAAAAATTATTATTAATGGATAATGTTAGGTTATTATCCTCAATTCTAGCATCAACCTTAACAACTAACTCATCACTTTTCATTCTACTGTGTTTTCGAATATTATCAATAATATTTAGAAATATAAAGAGATAGTCCTTAAACCCTAATATATATAAAGGCTTATCACTTATTATTGATATCGAAGGGTTAATTGGGTTTAAACTATTTCTTAAATTACTCATTTCGAAACTTGTCGTTATCAACATATTTAAATCCATCGTGTCATCTAAATTGTCTTTAGATATTTTAAACCAATCAGTTATATTTCTTAATTCATTCTGAATGTCAGTCTTAAAATCAATAATATTCTTAACAATTTGTTTTACTTGAATATTTTCTAATTGCTCTACAGCCTTTAATTTGTCTAGTAAATCTTCGGTTAGTTTTTCAAATTTACTAAGTAAGGTCTTATTAAGAAAGTCTCTTATGCTGTCTAGATTATTAACCATCTGGGCTTCAATTATTTGATATATATAATCTATAAATTCAGTGTAATTGCTCGTAGATATATTTGCTTCTTCATAAAGAATTTTCAGAAACTGGTCAGTAAATCTAAATATGAAAAGTGCTGAAGTCTTTTCAGGATAGTTTTCTGAATACACTTGAATCTGTTCCTTTAATAAAAATTGTATTATTTCGTCTACATGTTTCGAGAAGTCTTTAATAGCAGACTGTATCTTCTCTTTTGCACTATCACTGTATTTTTCGTAAAAATTATTCCAATAATCAATATCTGTATAGACGTTTTCATCAACTTTTTTAGAAATTAGATAGTGTTTATCAAAGATATTTAAAAGTTGATTTTCCAATTCTCCATGTCTTATTCTGGTACTTAGCTCACCATCCAAACCATTTATCTTGTTAAATAAGAAGTTTCCAATTAAATCATTTACTAACGATTTGAATGATAAATATGCAGGATCAAATGTTTTTAAATCAAAGTTTTCACTTAGCAGATCACTTACCAATTGATGAAGGTCATATTGATTTAAACTATTCTCGTTTGAGAATTTATAGAGCTTAACAAACCTACTGTACGTGCTTTCAAAAGAGGAATCTGCTTCTGTTAACATTTCTCTCTTTATTGAAATCCTACTATTATTGATAGTTGTTACCAAAGCTTCAATTTTCTCTTTCTGGTTAATGGTTGATAGCTCTTTTATATAGTCGTCATTATTATTGTTTTCAATTTTTATAAGCTTCTTTAAAAGATTCTTTCTTTCATTTCTAACTTCTTCCTTAAATTCAAAAAGATAATAAAACTTGTCCAAAACTTCTTCTGAGCAAGTCTTTGATAACACGTAAAGTAACTTGTCATAATCTTCATTTTCTTTATCTAAGGTAATTTGATTAGGGTATTGAAGGAGATGTTTATCAAGAAACATCTCCAATATAACAAAAAGATGATATGCTTCTAATTCTTGTAATGTAAAAAACACAACAGCATCTAAACTAGGTTCTAAGTTATAGTTACTGTCAATAACACGGTTTAATATACTTTCAGTTTCAATCCTCTTAACTAAATTTACATTTTCGAAGTAAGCATCAACATAAATAGAAATTGCCTTATCTATATTACCTATTTCATAATTCGAAAAATACGCTTTGAATACCATTTCTTCTTTAATAGAGGGCACATTGATAGAATTCAAATCTAGTTCGTTATATAACTTCAAATATGATTCATAAGAGCTAGAATTAAATTCTCTTCTTAATGTGTAGATATTAGATTTGAGATTTGGAATATTATTCGGCAAACTAATATCTACACCGCTTATATAACTATTTATTTTTGATGCAGTAAGATTTTTAAATTCCTTGTTAGAATTAAAAGAATTTGAAAAATCAAAAATAATCGGATTTATTATTTTAGAATTCAGATAATAATTGACACTAAAATATTTATCACTAAAATCTTTATCAAAGCCACTATTTACAAGAGCATTAAGCTGTTTAGAAAAGCTAAGATTGGGTACTGAAATTATTATTTTACGAATATTTTGCAGACCATCTTCAAAAATATCTGTCAATGTATAAATGTCGTACAAATATTGTAACTGATTATCAAGAAATTCAGAACATCCTGTTTTACAAAAACCAGAATTTGTTTCAATCAGTGATTTTACATAAACATTCCAAAGTTCTATTGAATTTAGATAATGAGGAAACAATATTTTGCATTGAGATAGACAATATTCATATTCACCATGAGAATATGATTCAATAAGCTTTAGAATGGAATGATTAGCATCTTGATATTTAAATATTTCTTTATCTACAAGCTCTTTGATTCTCAATAAACGCTCATCTTCAATTTTACTTATAAGATCAGTTAATATCTCAGAAATTAAAACGTCATAAGCTCTAACATCGGAAGAAACAATTTCTTGGAACACATTGATAAGAATTAAGTATCTGTCTATAATTGATGATAGGCTTTCAGCAAAAAGCAAGAACGGAAAATTTTGAAATTTCTTAAAACTATGCTTAGAAAATTTGAAACTAAAATATTCGAATTCTTCTTCTGAAGCATATTTTAAAATACTATTCAAATACCGCGTATATTCTTGATTCATCAAACCTTTTTCCACTTTCTTACTGAAGATTTGATTAAATATGATGGATAGCTTGTTTGTAAGTTTATTAGTTAAGTTATTGCTGTATTTCCAGTTGGATTCTGTTCCCTCGATCTGTTCAATTAGGAAATACTCGATTTCTAATCCCCAATAGGAATAACATATAGAATTATTCAGGTCTTGTAATAATGTTAAAGTTTTTTCAAATTCCCCCTTTAAAATGTTATTCTCAATTTCTGTTTCTCTCTTAATAAAATTATTGATTGCATCAGCATTCTCGATCAAAGAATAACAGAGCCATGCTAACTCACCCTCTATTGAACCAGAATAATTTAGCCCTTTAAAGTTTCTTACTGAATTGTACGAATTTGGAAAAGCAGACTTAAATAACAAATTTTTAGTCAAAGGATGATTAATAGCCCTTTTAATATCTTTTTTGCATTTTTTAAAATCTAGATTTTTCGTCATAGACAAAATTCCGTAAGGATTATATCTACCATTGAATAAAAAAGGAATTAAGTCTTTCTTTGATTGTTCCATTTCTTCTATTTTTTTAACTAAAGTACAAAAACAAGTATATATTTTACCCTAAAATCATATAATAGAGATAGTCTGAACCAAATTCCATATATTACATTCTTGGAATTAATAAAAATGTTTTCACTGTTAGCAAATCCATTATATTAGTTATGGATAAATCCGAATATGTGGCATTTAGATCTTACTTGGTATAATTAGTTCATTTTTGAAAACCGTTTAATCCTAAATACCAAAAGTGTGGATCATACGAATCCGAAATAGATATTATTTTAAAGGCTTATTTTTCAATAAATTATTTAGCTTGCTTTGGCGCAATAAATATATCTAGAGAAAGCAATCTACACGGAATTGTTTTAAAATTTATTAAATCCCCTTTTCTGGGAAAAAGTCTTTAAAAGGAACGTCCAACTCTTTGGATATTCTGTTAAGGTGGTTTATGTTCCATTTGGCAATATGAGTTGGGTTTTCAACGTTGCCTACAAAACCGACAGAAAGTTCAATTAAATGAGCCAATTTAGCCTGAGAGAGTCCCTTAGATATTCTTATCTCTTTAACTTTATTAATTATAAATTGCTCTATTTCAGATTGAATGAAATCTTTCTTCATACATGCAAATAGCACAAAGAAAAAAAACAAAACACCTACATATATGCGAGTATCTTACTATATTTATACTATGAAATGGATATTTTGTTTATTGTAGTAAATTTTATTAGCGTAATTGCTGGGTTTCAATCACTATTTGCTGGCACCAATACAGGTTTTATCTTTGCGATTATTGCATGGGGTTTATTTATTTGGGCATTTAGTAGAGATCAAAAGAGAAAGCAGGAAGACCGCAATAGAAAACGGATGTTAGACGAATATTTAAGAAGAAACCTTCAAAAATAAGGGGAATTTAAAACTCCCCTTCATCACTGAATGAATAGTAACTATCAGAAGTCAATACAATATGATCTAACAATTGGATATCTAACACTTTTCCAGCTTCCAGAATTTTAGTCGTCAATGTTCTATCCGCAGAACTTGGTCTTAATGTTCCCGAAGGATGATTGTGTGCTACCGCAATCCGAGTAGCGTTACACAATAACGCAGAAGACATAATCAATCGCATGTCTACCATTACAGCATCTAATCCACCATCAGCGATTTTGCGATAACCAACCACATCCAATTTAGTATTAAAATATAAGGCATAAAAACTTTCACGTATTTCAAATTCTTCTAAATCCCAGATCATTCTAAATGTACGATCCATTAATCTAGAATTGTTGATACATTTGAAATCATCAATAGATAATTTAACATTTCTGTGGTAGCTTAGTTTCAACTCATTAGCGATAAAGTTCTTTTTCATAACGTCTTATAAATTTTAAATGAAATAAAAATTGAATTAACGCTATATGGTCTACGAGTCGAGGATAGACTAAGCAAAAGAAAATAGGATAAAAATGGCGTAGCGAAGGAGGCTCAGTTCGGAACGAACGGATACCCATTTTTTGAACTATTTTATTGGGTGTGAGCGATCATAATTTGGGGCGTGTCTATCTGACGAAGTATCTTTGCGGATATTTAATTTTTATCAGCAAAGCCCAAAGGTTCGATACCGATGGGCTTTGGAAAACTATACTACTATTGACTTTCAAGATCGTTTATCTCTTTTTGCTTTTGCCGTATACTCCACTTAAGCCTTTGCTCCTCTTCTCGCTTAACAACTTTTGCCACAAATTTTTCAGAATCTCTATTATATAAAGAATCTACAGAGCGGGCCACTTGAGGTAACTCTAATCCTATCATTCGGTAACGCATTTCAAAAGACTTAGCTTCATCAAGCTGCTTTTTCATCAGCCATATTTGCCCTAAACTAAATAATGCAATGCAAATCAACATGGTCAGAATAACTACTATACTTAGTGATTTGTAATCAATACTATGCCTTGTTTTCACTAATGTTTCTTTTGGAATAAGATCTGCTGACTTTATCAATGAAGTTTCTGCTATTCCAATTTTCTTGATCCCTTCATCAATAGCATTATCTATTATTGGCGTAAAATTTTTATACTGCTCTATAGTCAAAATGTATGGTTTTAAAGACTTAACAAAATCTACCAATGATTTTTCCCTAATGTCCATCACATGAACTAAGCGTTTGACCTCACTCTCCAACTCTTCAGACAATGACTTGTTGTTTTTAATTAATTCATCAATAGAGGGTGATATTTTGAATAGTTCACGTTGAAGCACTTCAACAGTATCTATTAATCTAACTAATGTATTTTCTAAATTATTATCCATCTTAAAATTTCATTTTACGTTTACGTTTTTTTATAGTTTCATCTTCGTCTGACTCAGCAGAACTAAAAGGTAGTATAGGAATATTTAACAATGAATCATTTTGCGACCTATTCTGTAAATCTGCACCAATTTCCGTGAATTGACTTGCAGGATTAAAAACTTCATCAATCTTAATAGTTTGTTCAAATAATCGGTCTATTTTAGCAAAGGATAAATCTCTACCTAACTCTGATCCTTTGAATTTGAATTCTCCCTTACCAAAAGAAACACCCTGAACTTCATTGGTATTACCCTTAGTTTTGAATTCTACGCTAATACCTTTAATAGCCAAATAACTTTTGAGTTCATCCCAACTTTTACAAGGATTATTACCATGTACAGCCTGTCTCACATAATAAGACATTTCTTTTTTTGCTTGATAAAACAAATTCTTAGAGTCTGTAAAAGGGCTGTTATGATTTTGCTGCTTAAAGCCGTATTTGAGATTAATGGCACGAACTGCTCTCAAAGAATTTAATTTGATGTAGCTCTCATTAATCTTTTTATTACCTAAACTATTTTTCGAATAAATAATATGACAATGCGGATGTTTACGATCTTCATGTCGAACGACCACGATAGCCGTATTCTTAACTCCCATTCTCAAAAGGTAATCTTGAGCAACCATTCGCATCATATCATCCGATAGTTTGTGCTTTAAATCCTTTGAAAAAGATAAAACAATATGACCTAAAGGATTATTAATTCTATCATTACATTTTGCTAAAGTCTTTAACTGAAGAGCTATGAATTTAGAATCGCCTAGACGAATATTTTCAGAATGAATGATATTAGCATGGTCACGATTCATCACATAATCTAAAGATGCTGAAAAACCTGATTTTGAATTAATAATTTTAGCTATCATGATTTAAAACTTTAAGGATATACTGATCCAAATGATCTAAAGTGTTTTCTAATCTGCTAATTATTGTAGGGTCTTTACTTTGAGTATTAAGAGCTTTTGCTATTTGATTTAAATTATTGCCAAGGTTATATATTCTTGACATAAACTGTCGCTCCTCTTCAGTAAAGTTTGGCTTAATTTCTTTGGTAAAACAAGCCTTTCTTACATATCGACTAACTGTCATATTGCATTGTTTGGAGATAGATTTTAATTTATTAAAGTCATTAGGACTTAGCCTAATAACCAACTTCTTATTTAATATTTCTTTTTTCATTATTTCTATTTTTAAGAGACCAACGGGATAACTTTGGTATGGGAAAATTTAATTTGTCCATACCAAAGTACATCTTGCAATAACTAATTATTTACCTTTTCTTAAAGACCATGCTTTTCAAGTTTTCAATCATTTTATACCTAGCTACTAGCATATCATTCATATCTATATAGCCATCATATAATTCCGAACAATCTATAGCATGAGGATATTCCATCAGGACCTTTTGGCTAGCATGGTAACCAGATTTATCTCGATCAAGCATTAAATGAAGCTCTTCATATTCATCAACATACGAGCTAATAAGATTGAGATTTGATAGAGAATTAAGCACTAAAATATCCCCCTTTAAAAGGTCACAATCGTTGTATTTGAAAGATTGGAAATAACTTAGCATCGAAAACATGCCTTCAAAAATTTTCAAATTTTTTCCTATAAATCCATTTTGAAAATAAGAAACACCGTTGCCGATTTTACCTTTGAAAAATGAGTTTCTAATGGAGAAGGAATTCTCATTAACAGTAGGTAATCCAATAGCAAAAAAACTTTTTTTACCATTGGTATAATATATCTCTTGACAATATTGATTAGCTATATCCAAATCAATACACCTTGCTTTGAGATAGTTATTGAGTAAACGATTTGTACCTATAACTTTTTTATCAATTATATGAAACGGGTTTGATTTTCTAGATCCAGAACCAGCATTTTTAGATTTTTTAGTGTTAGGGATGTAAAGTTGATCAACCTCATTCATCAATTCCTTCAACTTTTTTAAGCCTCCACCAACACCAGTTCCGAAGTCCATAAATACATCGCCTTGAACTTTCATAGAAGGAATTCTATCCTTACGATACGGTGCATGATACATCGAATAGTTTTTATATTTTTTAGCAGGGTATACCCCTTTCGAAGACAAATAGTCTTCAATTAAATTATTGTAATTCATAAAATTTTGAGATTAATTCGTAACTCTCGCAATATTCGTAGGTTGCGAATATTACGAAAACTGCGAGGCTACGAATAGATTATACTTAGTTTTTGGCTCTATCCAGCCAGTTACGAATTGTTCCTGCGCTTCTACCTATTTGACGTGCTATTTGAACATTACTCATACCATCAGCTTTTAGTTGAAGCACTTCTCCAATTTTATCCTCATAACTATTAGAATCTTGTTGTTTGAGCAACTCCCTTTCATTCTGATAACCGATTTCTGAAAAGCCCAAATAACCTGAACTAGTAGTAAGTTCGCAAACCAGAACGTTTTCTTCATCATAAATCAATTCTCCACTCCTAACCTTCAACTGCTTGATGTATCGAATATTTTTATCAAAAGCTGAGCGTCCAATCGTAAAAACCGAATCCGCAAAATTTGACTTCATTTTTGAACCTTGAAGGTCGTTTAAGCTTATAGGTCTCCATTCATCTACTTTCTTATTGTGTTCTAACACTAAAAAGGTAATTCCCTCTTCAAATTTCAGTGCGGATAACGCGTTCATGATAGGTATTGTACTTTTGGCAGAATCTGTAGATCCAGAAACGATCTTCGTCATATTATCGATAACAACCACTTCCGCACTGAACTCCTTTATTCGATCTTTTAAAGAATTGATAAAGAAATCTTCATAAGAAATATCTTTAGGAAGTTCCTTCAATACATCATAAGTGGCTCTATAAAAATTTGCAGGAAAACCGAAATGTTTGCCTTGTTCATTACGGTACCGTTTTTCAAATTGCTTATCCGTTAATTCAAGATCTACATATAACAACCTATACGTTTTCGCTATATAAATAGCGATTTGAACACTAAGTGCTGTTTTTCCTATCCCTGTATCAGCAAACAAAATAGTAACCTCACCTTGTACGATCAGTGGCATATACAAGAAAATTGGATCGGGTAATAATGCCGCATCAGCAAGTGTTTGATTTGCTGACTTTATAGTTAGCATATTAAAACGACTAGTCACGAAAACCTCCTTTTTTTATTTCTCGAATACGTCTGAAATAATGTAAGAGCTTTCTTAACATCAACAATAATAGTACGTTGATCCTGATCAATAGCATCTTTAATTATGCCTGCCTTTAATCGTTGAGCTTTCGACTTAGAACAATTGAATATCCGCATGATACCTTCAAGTCCATATTCGTATTCTGGAATAGGCTCTATTACTTTCTCCTTCGAAATTTGATTTATAGCTTCTGCCTGAAGAGCTACCAATTCTTCACCAGTCATCATAGCCACTGGCTTTTTTAATAATGAATGTATATCCATGTTTTTAGAATTAAATTTTAATAAACGGCTATGTACATTAGCCTTATTTGGTTCTAGAACATGGTACTAAGGTATAGGAATTTCAAGGTGCAAAGGAGTGCACTCAAATTAATATTGAAATTTAAATGGCTATCAATCAGTATTTTATATATTTTTAACACTTATTAAAGGTGCACTTTAGGTGCAGTACTACTTAAAAACACCAAATATTATAAGATCGTCAAAAAAAGCTTACTAAAAAGCATAAAAAATCCCCAACATTTGAAATGTTGGAGATTGAAAATTTGATCAAAATATTTAATCTTTACAAGGGCAATTCGTTCAATAATTTTTTCTGTGTACGCCAAGTTGGATAAAATTGATCCATGAGCAGAATAAACCTTTTATTATGGTGTTTTTCCAATAAATGAACAAGCTCATGCACTACTACATAATCTATACATTCTAATGGTTTCTTGGCCAGTTCAATATTAAACCAAAGTCTATCATTAGCCACAGCACAAGAACCCCATTTAGTTTTCATACGACGTATGTTGAAATTTGGAATAGGCAAATTCATCATAGCAGCAAAAAATTCAACGCGGTTAGTCAGATATCGTCTTAATTCTTTACGGTAAAACCCATATAACGTAGCATTCAGTTTTGAAATATCCTCCGTATATGTAGATTTAATAATCAACTTTTTACCAGCAATGCTGACTGAATTTCGATGACTTAATTCTAGCTTTAACAAATAGCGTTCACCAAATAAATAATGGCTCTCTTGATTTTTAAACAATCTTGGTGTTTCTCGCTTTTGCTCCAAAAACCTACACCTTTCTTTTTTGATCCAAGCTAACTTAGTGGCTGCATATGTTTTGACCTTATCCAAATCATAAAACAATGGTGACGATATCGTCACATGGCCGACTGGCGGATGTACACTAAGATGCAAGTTTTTAATATCCTTGAACGTGACTTCTATATCTACCTCACCAATCTTAATACGCTCTTTCATTACTTAATATTCGTCTTTATGTGCTTCCACTACTTTATAAACTTCTTCTACCTTATCAATATCTTTTACCACGTCGAAAATGGCCTTTTTCACCATTCTTTGTCTAGCTAAATTCTCCCTAAACCCTTCTTGCTTCACATATTGTACAGCTTCTTCACAAGCTAGGGCTAAATTTTCGTCTCCTAATGTGTGATATAACGCTACTTTACCTCTTGTGTCCAAAGAAGCCGGTATGTCGTCCTGCTTACCTTTATTCACCAAACGAATCAAGTTTGCCATTTCAACCAAATATTCTTGGTATGCAATGGTTTCTGCTTTTCTGCGCTCTATCAACTCTTGGAGTAAGACCGACATATGATCGAAGTATTTTGGGTCCAATAAATGCTCTTCAACAATCTTACTACGAACATTGTTCTCAATCGTTTCAGCAACCGCCTCCTTATTCCCTTTGATACATTTAGGTAAAGAATCAATGGCTTTATCCATATTGGTTTCCATCAAATCTAACAAGGAAATATCGTCAAAGGGGGAAACTTTTTCGGACTCTTCTGCACGGATATAGGTATCAATCAAAAAGCGCATATCGGCTTCATATGCTTTCAAGTCAATTGTTTCTCCTGATGCAACACGTATCACCTCACGCAAGTTCAAATAGTCCTCCATTTTTTTATGGAATCCTTGGATTTCAGCTTCTGTAAATTTCGTATTGACAAAGTCAGCTTTCAAATTAGAATAAGCTCGTAAGTATTCAACAATGGCTTTGTACAATGCCATACGCTTATATTCATTTGATTTTAAATCCTCGGGATCTTCCGTATTCCCACAGAAATAATGGATATAATCGATATCTGCTTTTGGCAGGGCAACAGGTTCACAAATAGCTTCCACCGTTTCTAAAGCCGTCATCAATCGGTCGATGGCAATTTTTAAACGATCCTTTAAATTAATTTCAACTTCTTCACGTGTAAATCCTTCACTATCCAATTCTGATGTGTATACATTAATCGCATCAGTCACATTTCCGAATAGCTCCATATAATCCACGATATATCCGTAATCCTTGTCATCTGAATCTAGACGATTCACACGACATATGGCTTGGAACAAGGTGTGATCCTGCATCTTTTTGTCGATATAGATGTACGAACAAGGTGGCGCATCAAAGCCTGTCAATAATTTAGAAACCACTATAAGCAATTTCATTCTTGCAGGCTCCTTTCTAAAACGTTCCTTGCTTTCAGATTCGTAGCTTTCCGTTTTCGATTTGTTCCCACTTGACTGAACTTCTTTTAAGAGTTCCGTATAGGTATTAAAGATGTATTCTTTGTCTGTTTCCGTATCAGCTCCTGTATCTTCTGTGGACACATCTCGCATATTGGGATTATAAGACGTAATGATGGCGCACTTATTTTTTAATTCTGTTTGCAAGAATAAATTATAGTATTTACACGCCTCGTAGATGCTCGATGCTACTAAAATGGCATTCCCTCTTTCTGATTTTAAACGAGGCTTTGTTGCAAAATCTAGAAGAATGTCCGAAACGATTTTCTCCATTCGGCTTTTGGAACTCAAGACATTCTGCATGGTTCCCCATTTTTTCTTCAACTCGTTTTTCTGGAAATCATTTAATCCAGCAGTCTTGGAATCAAACCATTGGTCCACCTTGGTCTGTGAAGTTAAATTCTGTTCGATGCTTCTTCCTTCATACATCAAATCTTTAACCACACCATCTTCCACTGCTTCGTTGAATTTATAGGTATGAATGTAACGACCAAATACATCCATAGTGGTCTTTTTATCTTCCTTTAATAATGGTGTACCTGTAAAACCAATAAACACCGCATTTTGCAATACAGCCTTCATTACTTGGTTTAGTTTTCCACTTTGTGTACGGTGACATTCATCAATAAACACAAAGATTTCTCCCTGTGTTTTTACTGGATTATCTTGTAATTCCTTAATAAAGGCATCAAAATCTGTTTCCGTTTTATTACCAAATTTATGAATCAGCGAACACACTAAACGTGGACGCGGAGCAGTCAGAAAATGCATCAATTCCTTACCTGATTTGGTCTTAGCGATATCAGTCTCTCCTACGTCATTGAATACACGTTCTATTTGATCGTCTAATTCCGTTCTATCGGTAAGGATAACAATTCGCGAATTCGCTACATTTTCCAGAATCCATTTCCCCAGCATCACCATCATCAAGGATTTACCCGAACCTTGTGTATGCCACAAGATACCGCCCTCACGACGTTGTATAAAAGGTTGTGCTGCTTTCAATGCAAAGTATTGGTGCGGACGTGGCAATTTCTTGACCCCAGCATCGAATACCACTCCGTTGTAGATAATATCTAAGAAACGCTCTTTAACACAAAGCTTTTTGAGGTATTTATCTAACTTATAATCCAAGTTTTCTTGTTCATCTTCCTTCCAAGACAAATAATACTTAGCAGGCGTTTCGATGGTACCATACTTTAAGCCCTGTGTATTGTTTCCTGCAAAAAGGAATTGTACAGTGCTGTAAAACCAATCGTTAAACAATTCTTTTTGATTAGAAATGGACTGATTGACACTTTCCGCAATATCTGTCGTACCACGTTTTAATTCCAACACACCCAATGCAATCCCATTCACATACAATACTATATCAGGACGACGAACATTTTGCCCTTTGGCTAAGGTTACCTCTTCAGCGATACCAAATTCATTTTCACTCCAATTCTTCCAATCAATAGGAAAAATGGTTTCAAAATTCTCTCCCAATTCTGGACGCGCTTTCATCCCATAACGAAGCAAAGAATACATCTCCTTATTACGTTCGTATAAAGAACCGGCATTGGTATTGGCTGCATCATACACCTCCTTCACTGCCTTATTGGCCAACGTTTCAGAATAACCACGTTCCAAAAGATTCTTTTTTAAAATCTCCTGCTCTACATTGCTATTGTGTTCACGCTTCTCCCAATTACCATAATAGGTATAGCCCAACTGTTCTTGAAATAATTGGATGATACGGTTTTGGGTAATGCGTTCTATTGGGTTGATCATGGTTTAATAAAATTTATCTAGATTCCAATTGGAAATGTTGTTGCTAATATAATTTTTATTTGTTGATATTCGGCATCATCACGAATGATATGATCATAAAATCGGGATTGCCATTGTAACCCTCCCTATTTTCGGACTGGCATCCAGGCGAGTTTTCAAATTTAAAAATAGTTGTTATCAATAGGTCAATCTTTTTTAAAGTTGACCTATTGATAACATGCCGCCGGCAGGGCATCGTA
>JAEWOH010000043.1 GCA_023460955.1 Bacillota bacterium
TCAGTGCTGATAATACTTGGCTGGAAACGGCCCGGGAAAGTAAGTCTCTGCCAGATTTATATCAAGCCCTCAAGTTAATTACTTGGGGGTTTGTTGCATTTAAGCACATTTTATTTTATTGCCATAACTGGATATTGAGGGCTTTAGTCTTCTGAGGTTATATACCTTGAGACTTTGTTTTATTTTACTATAAATTAATATGCATGTTAGTATTGAATACCTCAAGATTTCAGCCTCTAAGCTTAATGCTTGGGGCTTTGTTTATGTGTTGAGAAATTATCCTTTTGATTCAACTTATGTAAGCGTCAAATTAAAAGGTGCATTGTTTCCCGAATGTCATCCATGAGATAATCTCTAATATACACTAGAACACACTTAAGTTACTTAAGGTTCTTAAGATATTTTATCGAATAGTCTAGTCTATGGAAGAATGCTATGGAATAGTATATTGAATAGTATTTGGTCATTAAATAATAGTCACAATAGTGCCAATAGTTACTAAATTGCTTAACTCCAGAACCTGATTGTTATACATTCGAATACAGCCATTAGAAACCTCCTTCCCTATTGAGGATGGATTATTTGTGCCATGTATCCCATAATCCCCGTAGGGTGCATTCAGCCCAAGCCATCTTACACCAAAAGGTCCGCCTGGGTTTATTGCACGGTTTATTATCTTAAAAGTACCCTTTGGTGTTGGTGAAGATGGCTTCCCTACAGCGACTGGATAGATTTTGTGTATAATATTATTTTTATATAGAGTAAGAGTATGTTTCTTAGTATCTATTGTAATTTGATAGTATGCTCTCTCATTTTGATAATTTGGGTTAAATTGATTGAAGGGAAAAGACAAATAGAACATTATGTGCCTCCAACTTATACTCTATTAACATAATATTTGTGACACGACAAATATGTTCAATCCAGGCGTTAAGATATTAATAGATATTTCAAATATTTGTGGGATATTGTGTTAAAGATGTGGTAAATGCTGATTTTGTTAGCTCGGAATATAAAATAACGTTACTTTTTGCAGAATAATGATTTTCATTTTAATAATTATGTAATATAATATTAAAAGATTGTATTAATTTGGCATAGATGCAGTTCCTCATTCTAAAAAGCAATAGGACTGGACTGTACGGCTGATGAATAAAAAAAGTTATCTTTTTTATTCTATTAAGTTCAGTTTTAAAAAATAAGTTAGAAAAATATTCTAAATTGCGTACTAATAGAATACATATTACATTAGATAAATCAAAGTGAGACACAACAGCAAAAGAGAGGAGTGGGGGGAAAATGGTCGGGAATGTAATAGAAAACAACGTTGTGACCATTTCAGGTAAAGTTGTATCAGAGGTTGAATATAGCCACGAGGTATATGGTGAGGGCTTTTATTCATTTTATTTAGAGGTCCCTAGATTAAGCGACAGCAGTGATAAAATATCTGTTACATTTTCAGAACGTCTTGTGCCAAAAAGCAAACTGCAATTAGGAGTTTCATTGGAAATAGAAGGTCAGTTCAGATCTTATAACAGTTATAAGAGTGATTCTAACAAACTCGTTCTGACAGTATTTGCGAGAGAAATGATTTTCACCGATGATGAAAAAAAAATAAAAAATCCAAATCAGATTTACTTGAATGGATATATTTGCAAGAATCCTATATACAGGATGACTCCATTTGGAAGAGAAATTACTGATTTACTTGTAGCTGTAAACAGACCATATAACAAGTCTGATTATATTCCATGTATTGCTTGGGGTAGAAACGCAAGGTATTCTCAAAATCTTGCAATTGGAGATAATATTAAAATTTGGGGCAGGATTCAGAGCAGAGAATATCAGAAGAAGCTCGAAAATGGTGAAACTGTTTCTAAAACGGCTTATGAGGTATCAGTTTCAAAAATGGAAATCTCCGATGAGGTTCAAAAAGACAATACAAACGACACTCAGGAGTCAGACGAAACACTGGAATAGTGTAAAGAAGTTCATATATTAATAACTTTGTACATAATAACACCTCAGTTGAATTCAACTGAGGTGTTTACAATATTATGAACTTCGTCTCACAAGATATCTCCAGCCTTTCATCAGGAAGGGCATAAGGTGGGCGTCCAGACCAAAAGCTCTACCAGCTCCGGCTAACATGGCTATTTCAGCAGGAATGAGCCACCAGCTTGTTTCGTATAGACCAGTTGAGAGAAGAAAATTCGCATTAAGTGCTAAAGCTCCCAAAGCTGCAATAAATGTAAACGTTCCTGAGAAAAACGCAAGACCTAGGCCAATCTCTGCCAGAACAATCATTATCTGAAACAAAAGAGCATTCGGAATCACTAAATTATCTGCTATCCAAGCGTACCAGCCAGGTGTATGTGAGGAAATAATTCTGAACACCTTATCTCCTGATTCAGTTACAGAAGCACTCGAGGTGGCATCTACTGGAAGCCCCGCAAGCATTGGCTTTGTAAGCCAGCCTTCGTTTATTTTATTGAGACCTTCTATAAACCAGGTATAGCCTAAGTACAGCCTAAGAGGTACAAGCCAGAAAACAAGGGATTTGAAGGTATAGTGGTACTCAAGAAAATTCAATCTATGTCTCTTATGCAAAAGTTCGTGATTCAGATATTTAAATACCAGCTCAAAGCCGCCAATACCAAACAAATAATGAATATTAACCATGTACTTCATCACTATGGAAAGCCAAATCGGAAGTATTCTACCCGTTATTTCACTAACTGCAAAATTACTGCCGATAGATACCATTACTCCGTGCAGTTTTGGTTGAAGCTTGGTTTTTTCACTATTTCTGATATCAGCCAAAATATTCCTGGCTGCATTCTTACCTGTTTGAACTGCAGATTCTACCAGTGGAGCAAGTACTTTTCCCTCATAAGTAAATGCACTGACATCACCTATGGCATAAACATTTTTTAAAACAGTTTTGGTATAATCATCAACAACTAAACGAGATGCTCTTGTTTTTTCGAGGTCAACTGCTTCAGTCAATGATGATGCTTTAATACCGGCTGTCCAGATCAGTGTACGGGTATTAATGATTCTACCGTCCTTCAGTTCAACTCTGTCCGGATCAAGCTTTGTAATGGCACTTTCCAGAAGGACTTTGACCTTAAGCTTTTGAGTCAGATATTTCATTGAAGCATCAATGTTCTTATCTTTTAAAATACTTAAGATTTTAGGCAATGCTTCAATAAGATACAATTGTACCTCATCTCGATTAATATGAAACTCGGAGCAGAGTTTTCTAACCCATACTCCCAATTCACCCATCATTTCTACGCCGGTAAAACCGCCTCCCCCGACAACAAAGGTAAGAAGAGCCTCCCTTTTACTTTTGTCAATTTCCTGACTTGCTCTTGTAAAGCAGTCATAAATTTGCTCTCTCACAGCAATTGCATCCTTAAAGGACCAGAGAGGGAAACAGTTTTCTTTCATTCCTGGAATCCCATAATAATTTGGTTCACTGCCGAATGAAAGAACAAGATAATCATATTTATATGTTTTATCCTTTGAAGTGATTGTATTATTATTAAAGTTGAAACCTACTATTTCGTCTTTAATTAAATTTACATCTGTATAATGAAAAATATCCTTTAAGGGAACTATTACACCGTCCTCAGAAATCCTGTTTCCTGCAACCTCATGGAGTTCAGTTAGGAGGGTGTGGTATGAGTTCTTATCGATAATAGTAATTTTAATATCATCGTCTCTCTTTTTTTTCTTTTGAAGGTACAAAGCTGTCTCAATTCCTGCGTATCCGGCACCGACAATAATAATATTTCTAGACATAATTGAATCTCTCCTAAAGGGTTATAAAAATAAAGAATCCAGGGAAAAATTATCAAAGTATTAACCTTATATTAGGATGTATTATTTGCTTAATTTGTATTCAAAATAATAGCTGAATAAGGGAGGTGGGAATTTTTGCAGGCAACATATCAGTATATACCTTTTACTAAAATCCGTTTTTACATAGACACTAATGCTGAAAACTCTATTATGAAAGCGGTGATGATACCCTATGTTGAAAAAGTGTGATGTATTATTAGTTCTGCTTATAGTATTTGGCATATCACTGTCATTCATTGTCAACAACGGAGAAAATAAAAGCCTTACGAGCTGGAGCAATTCAAACAAACCCGGAAGTCAAGATATATATGCAATAATCAAATGTGAAGATAGGTTGGTTAAAACTGTTAATCTGTCAAAACTGACCAAAAGGGAAACCATTAAAATACCTGGAAAATATGATGAGTTTGCAGTTGCAGACCAGAGAAAAATTTGTTTTATGTCGGCAGATTGTCCCGACAGAATGTGCGTCAAATCCGGTTGGATAGACAAACCAGGGCAAATCGCCGTATGTCTGCCTAACAGAACCATAATCAAAATTGTAAATAATAGTTCCTTGGAGGGTTTTGAAGATGAAAATATACCTTAAAAGAAATACTGACATTAAAAAAATTGTGTATATATCACTTCTGGCCGCGCAGGCAATTATCCTATCAATACTGGAAACCCAGATATCCATTCCTTTTGGAGTACCAGGTATTAAACTAGGTCTTGCAAACATTATAACAATGGTATGTCTGGTGTTTTTTAACTTCTCAGATACTTTACTTATTATACTGCTTAGGTGTGTTATTACCTCATTGTTTATGAGTGGACCGGTTATGTTTATGTTCAGTATATGCGGAGGTGTTCTTAGTGCCACTATCATGTGGCTGATGCACAAATATCTTAAAAAGTTTTTCAGCCTTGTGGGAATAAGTATTGCAGGATCAATTACTCATAATTTAACACAGATTATGGTCGCATGCTTCATTATGAGTGATATATCTGTTACAGGTTATCTGCCGGTAATGTTAGTTTCAGGGATACTTATGGGCTGTTTTATAGGTATTTGCAGTTCATTAATAGTTAAGGTTCTTAAAAGACTCAACCTAATAGAAAATTTTTAACACTGACAGCTTAGTTTATGAGAGTTATGAAAAGTTTGTTTATTTGATATGTAAATAACAAATTGATATAATAAGACAGAATATTAAAGGTTTAATAAATTTTGTGCACGATAATGAGTATTCTGGAGTGTTAAAATGACTGTAAAGGCAGCCTCGGTAGTACTAATTAATACAACAAGAGCTTTTGATAAAAAGTATACATATATAATACCTGATAACCTGGAACAAAAAATTCATACCGGGTGCAGGGTTCTTGTGCCCTTTGGAAGCGGCAGCCTTGTGAAGGAAGGTTTTGTTCTTGAAATAACTGATATAGTACAGGATAAGACTAACAATACCGGAAAGAGTATAGAATATAAACCTATAAAGCAAATAATAGAGCCTTATTCTCTTTTGAAAGATGATATCATCTTATTGCTTGAGTGGATGAAAAGGCAGTATATATGTACCTACTCGGACGGTATAAAATGTGTTTTGCCTCCGGGAATTAATGTAAAAACGGTTAAAATAGTTAAACTGAACAATCATACTTATGAATTTAAGAAAAAAGACCTGAATAAAATTGTTGAAAACTTGCATTGCCTTGGAGGAGAGTGTGAATATGACGAGCTTAGAGGTATATGTGAAATTAAGGCCTACAGCAGTTGTATCAGAAGCTTGTGTGAAGCGGGTGCAGTTTCCGTTGAAGAAAGCTATCAACAAAAAGTTTCGGCAAAGTCTATAAAAGGGGTCAGTCTGGCAAAAACAAGAGAAGAAATACTAGATGAGCTTGAAAATAACTTAATAAAAAGGATTCAGCATATTCGAGTGCTGGAAATACTTCTGGACAACGAACTGGTTTCAGTAGCTGATATTCAAAGATTTGCAGGGGTTACTTCCTCAGTTCTTGATACACTGAGTAAATATGGGTATATATGTTATAAGAATATAGAACTTCAAAGAAATCCGATTAAGGACAAAAATTATGAAAAGACTGAACATTTAACTCCTACTGAAGAACAGGCTACAGCACTGGAAAAACTTATTACCAAATTTGATGAAGGACGGTATAGTGAGAGCCTTATACACGGTATTACCGGCAGCGGAAAGACAGAAGTTTATCTCCAATTGATATCACATTGCTTCGATATGGAAAAACGGGCAATTCTTCTGGTTCCTGAGATTTCTCTCACTCCGCAGATGGTGGAGAGATTTGTTTCCCGTTTCGGAAAGAGAGTAGCTGTAATGCACAGCAGGCTCTCCCTAGGAGAGAGATTCGACCAATGGAGGCTGATTAGCGAAGGTAAGGTCGATGTGGTAGTTGGCGCCCGCTCAGCAGTATTTGCACCTGTCACAAATTTAGGACTAATCATAATTGATGAAGAGCATGAAAGTTCTTATAAATCCGAGTCCCAGCCCAGATATAATGCCAAGGAAGTGGCTCAAAAAAGATGTGAAATCAATAATGCACTTTTATTGTACGGTTCGGCCACACCTTCTGTTGATACATATTACAAAGCATTGAATGGTGAAATAGAACTTATTGAAATGTGGAACAGGCCAAATACAGCCGAGCTACCAACAGTTGAGATGGTAGATATGCGCGTTGAACTGGAAAATGGCAATAAAACACCTTTTAGCACGAAGCTTCAGGAAGAACTGCAAAAAAATATTGCCGGTGGCCAGCAAAGCATCCTTTTTTTAAACAGAAGAGGCTTTTCAACCTTTGTTATCTGCCGCGATTGTGGTTATACTATGAAATGTCCTGAATGTAATATAGCTCTGACTTATCATTCAAGAAATGAACGGCTTATATGTCACTACTGCGGCTTTACTGTCAGAAATCCTGAAAAATGCCCATCCTGTGAAAGTAAGAATATAAGGCATTTCGGGGTTGGAACTCAGAAGATAGAAGAGGAGATAAGGAATAAGTTCCCTGAAAGCTCGGTTATTAGAATGGATATTGATACCATAGGTTATAAAAATGCTCATGAAGAGATACTAAACAGATTCAAGAATGAGAAAATAGACATTATGGTAGGAACTCAAATGATAGCAAAGGGTCATGACTTTCCAAATGTTACTCTGGTAGGAGTTCTTGCTGCCGACAGCATGCTTAATACAGGGGATTTCAGAGCGAATGAAAGAACCTTTCAATTGTTAACACAGGTTGCGGGTAGAGCAGGCAGGGGTGATAAAGCAGGAAGGGTAATTGTACAAACCTACAATACGGAGGAATATAGTATACTTGCTGCCTGCAGGCAGGATTTTATAAGCTTTTATAGTCAGGAGATATTAATAAGGGAAAGACTGGGGTATCCCCCGTTTAACAATATAGGAGTCGTTACTTTCAGCGGTAGAAAGGACAGAAGAGTTTTTGAGCTTGCGAAGAATACAAAAGAAATACTAAGTGATGAAAATTCTGCTGACTTTACTGTATTAGGTCCCTCAAGATGTCCTATTCCAAAGATAGCAGGAAAATACAGGTGGAGAATGGTTGTAAAAGCCGGAGATCGAGAATATTTGACGGACAGGTTAACTGTCCTATCAGACAAAGTATGGAAAACAATAAAAGATGAAGATATCTCCATGAGCATAGATATAAATCCATACAATATGCTATAATATGAAAAACATTATTAAAGACAAACATTATTATAGATAAACATAATATATAAATATAAGGTCTGAACAGCATACTGCAAATGAGGCTTATAAACCTTAAGAATAAAATAAAGGAATGGTGGAGGTTAACATGGCATACAGAGAAATCAGAAAAGACGGCGACGAGGTTCTCAGAAAAAAGAGCAGGCCGGTTGAAGTGATAGATAAAAAAATAGAAACCTTATTGGACGATATGGCAGAAACAATGTATAAGGCTGACGGCGTTGGACTGGCTGCTCCCCAGGTAGGGATACTGAAGAGGATAGTAGTAATCGACGTTGGTAACGGACTTTTTGAAATGATAAACCCTGTTATACTGGAACAGAGCGGAGAACAGGATGGAATAGAGGGCTGCCTCAGTGTTCCTGGTACATCCGGAGAAGTAGTAAGACCTATGTTCGTTACAGTCAAATACACCGACAGATATGGTGAAACAGTTACACTCGAGGCTGGAGAGCTATTTGCCAGATGTATTTGCCATGAACTGGATCATCTTGACGGAATACTGTACAAGGATAAAGCACACAGGATGTACACACCGAAGGAAATAGAAGATATGCAAAAATAAGCAGAAATCAAGCAGGTATGTTTATATGACGCGAATACTTGCGTGGGAGTTATTCGAAAAATAATCGTTGGGCTGCACCTGCAGCGAAATGGAGGTTAGTTTGAGGATAGTTTTTATGGGTACACCGGATTTTGCGGTACCAAGCCTTGAAATGTTAATTAACGAAGGATATAAAGTGGTTGCGGCTGTAACGCAGCCTGACAAGCCAAAGGGCAGGGGTAATAAAATGGCGGCACCGCCTGTTAAAGAGATTGCATTTAAACACGGTGTTGAGGTTTTACAACCGTCAAAAGTAAAGACAGCAGAGTTTATACAACAGATTAGAGAATTGAATCCTGATTTACTTATAACCGCAGCCTATGGGAAAATTCTCTCCAAGGAGCTGCTGGAGGTTCCAAAATATGGCTGTATAAATGTTCACGGCTCGCTTCTGCCTGCGTACAGGGGGGCTGCTCCAATAAATTGGGCTGTCATTAATGGCGAAGAAAAAACAGGAATTACTACAATGTTTACGGATGTTGGAGTTGACACGGGAGACATTCTACTTAAAAGGGAGCTGGATATCGGGCCGGACATGACGGTAGGAGAGCTTCATGATGAAATGGCTGTGCTTGGCGCAGAAGTTCTTAAAGATACCTTGGTCGAGTTAAAAAAAGGTACACTGAAGAGAATACCTCAGGAGGATTCCCAATCATCATACGCACCAATGATAAGTAAAGAACTGGGACATATAGATTGGAGTAAAAAAGCTCCGGAAATACACAACCTTGTCAGAGGAACCGATCCTTGGCCAGGGGCCTATACCTTCCTTGAAGGTAACAGGATGAGAGTTTGGAAAACCATGCTGGTAGATGAAAAAGTGGATAACAATCAGGAAAACGGTTTAATACTAAAGGTTGATGATGAAGGTGTCCTTGTTAAATGCTCAGATGGCTGTATTTTAATAAAGGAACTGCAGTTTGACTCCTCCAAAAGAATGGCTGTAAAAGATTATATCAGAGGACATCAAATAAAAACAGGTGAGCAGCTTGGAAAGTAATATTAAAATTTTTGTCAGGACCTCATTAATAATATTTGCAGTTTTTGCTTCACTGCTGGCCGTGTTTAGTATTGCTTACGCGTATGCTTCACTTAAGGCTTACAATGTCATTTTGGTTTGTTTAATAATTGCAATAGGATTAAGTCTTCTACTTTTGTTAGTTATGAGCTTGGCTATAATTTATACTTATAAAAACAAAAAGGCACAGGGGCTAAGTCTGATGCTTACTAGAGCCGGTATGCAGGTAATGCTGCCACTGGCCCTTTTATTTGCAAATGCAAACAAGCGCTTGAAAAAAAGCATAAGATTGCTATATATTGACCTGAATAATATAGTAGTTGAATCTGATAATAAGAAATATAAGCCTGAAGAAGTAATGCTGCTATTGCCACATTGCCTTCAAAACAACCAATGCGGACTGAAGGTAACAAGTAATCCAGAAGTATGCAAAAGATGCGGTTGCTGTAAAATTGGTGAGCTTCTGGAATATACGAAAGAAAAAAACCTTAGTATCTTTATAGCCACCGGTGGTACACTTGCAAGAAGAATAATAAAAGAAAACAATCCAAAGCTTATTATTTCTGTTGCTTGCGAACGAGACCTTATGAGTGGAATCCTTGATGTCAGGGGAATTCCTGTGGTAGGAATAACAAACAGGCAGCCAAATGGACCATGCTTTAACACAGATGTTGATTTCACAGCAATTAAGCAAAGGGTAGAACAACTGGTTTATTAAAGTATTAAGGAATCATAATTAAAAGTCTACCCGAGGCTGGTTAATAACAACGATTCGTATTTATCTAACGGAGGTACGTATGGGATTTTTTTATATGGATCAATACTATCTTACACTGGTGGTACCGGCTCTAATTATATCAATGATTGCATCCTTCAGGGTCAAAAGTACCTTTCATAAGTACAGAGAGATAGGAAACTCAAAAAATATGACCGGGGCTGAGGTGGCAAGATATCTATTGCAAACAAACGGTATAAACGATGTAAAGGTTACAAGAGTTCCCGGAGAACTTACCGACCACTACGATCCACGGAAAAAGGAACTGCGTTTGTCAGATTCCACATACTCAAGTATATCTGTGGCTGCTGTGGGGGTTGCTGCTCATGAAACCGGACATGCCCTACAGCACAATGTGGGTTACGGTCCGCTTGCTCTCAGAAGCTATCTTGTACCGGTTGCAAATATTGGTTCCCAGGCAGGGCCGGCTTTAGCAATATTCGGACTGGTATTGAGTCTGCCTTTCTTAATTAACGTTGGTCTTCTGCTGTTTGCTGCTGCAATCCTATTCTATCTTGTAACCCTGCCCGTAGAATTTAACGCCAGCAAAAGAGCTATCCAAATTCTGGACAGTCACAACATATTGGTGGGAGATGAATTGAGAGCAGCAAAAAAGGTTCTGAGTGCTGCAGCTATGACTTATGTGGCTTCTGCACTTGTAGCGATAGCAAACTTTCTGAGATTGCTGCTTCTGGCAGGAAACCGAAGAAACCGGGATTAGGGTTAACAGGTATTCAAATTTGACTTTAACTACGAAATATATATAGGCTAGCTATAAAAAATAAATAATGTTTTTGGAAGACTGGAGCAAAAATGGCAATTGACGCGGCTAGAGAAACTGCCCTGAAAATTTTATATGATATTAGTGAGAATTCTGCTTATTCAAACATATCGGTAAACAAATTCCTTGAAAGCGGAGAACTCCGTGAAATTGACAGGGCCTTTGCAACTGATTTGGCATACGGTACTGTTAAGTGGATAATTGAAATTGATTATATTATAGATAAATTCTCAAGCGTGAAGCTTAAAAAATTATCACCCTGGATAAAAAATATTTTAAGGCTGGGAATATATCAGTTGCTGCACACAGATAGGATACCTGTATCGGCAGCTTGCAATACCAGTGTTGACCTGGCAAAAAGGTATGGGCATCAGGCATCAAGCCGCTTTGTCAATGCAGTTTTAAGAAATATTGCCAGAGCAGGGGACAATATACCCTATCCCGATAAATCAGATATGGTCCGGTATTTGAGTATTGTTTATTCTCATCCTTCAGAGCTGGTAGAAAGATGGCTAAAGCTTTTCGGCGCCCAATTTACTGAAGAACTCCTGCAAAGCAACAATCAAATACCTGATTTCAACGTAAGGGTAAATACTCTGATAACTTCGCGAGCAGACCTTATAGAAAAGCTTAAGGCAGAAGACTGCCAGGCCAGGGAAGGCAGATACCTGTCAGATGCATTAATACTTGAGAACCCTTCTTCAATCACCAGACTTGAAGCCTTCCGAAAGGGTTTGTTTACTGTGCAGGATGAAAGCTCCATGCTATCCTCGGTGGTACTGGAGCCGTTGGAAGGCCAACTGGCAGTAGATGTGTGCAGTGCACCTGGCGGCAAAGCAACACACCTTGCCCAGCTCATGAAAAATAAGGGCACCGTGCTTGCACGGGACATCCACCAACACAAGCTGGGCCTCATTGAGAGTACTGCCGCCAGGTTGGGGATAGATATAATAAAAACGGAACTTTTTGACGCTGCAAAGCTGGATGAAAACCTGATTGGGAAGGCAGACCGGGTTCTTGTGGATGCTCCCTGCACCGGTCTTGGAATAATAAGAAAAAAGCCGGACATAAAATATTCAAGGAACCTTTCGGAGCAGAGAGAAATAGTAAAGCTGCAAAGAAGTATTCTTTCAAAGGCTGCAAAGTATGTAAAACCAGGAGGTTGTCTCGTTTACAGCACTTGCACCATTCAACCCGAAGAAAATATCGATAACGTTAAAGCTTTTCTTCAGGAAAACCCTGAATATAGACTTATAGGCTTTGATAAGCTTATCCCCGATAAGCTGAAGGCGGAGACAGCAAAAGAAGGGTACATACAGTTGTATCCGAATGTTAATCAGACAGACGGCTTTTTTATTAGTAAAATGATTAGAGGCAATTGAGTAATATAGACGCAAACATTGTTCTAAGAATGATTGGGTACAAATTTCAGGAACAGTTGAAACTCATAGTGACAATAATAGTAAAGAAAAAGTAATAATTTATGGATAATTATTGGTATAAAATTATAGATGGGAACTAAACGTATGAAGAATTTAATGGACATGACTATAGAAGAGCTGGAAAAGCTTCTTACAGAAATGGGTCAACAGAAATTCCGCGCTAAACAGATATTTAAGTGGGTAAACAGTGGTATAAAAACGATGGATGATATGACAAACCTCTCAAAGCAATTGAGGCAGGATTTGAGTCAGGTTTGTAAAATAAGCAGAATAAAGCAGGTTAACAAACTGAGGTCACAGATAGATTCAACTGCAAAATACTTGTTTGAACTTGAAGATGGGAATATAATTGAAAGTGTGCTTATGGAATACAAGCATGGTTTTACAGCGTGTATTTCCTCTCAAGCCGGCTGTAGAATGGGCTGCACCTTCTGTGCCTCAACAGGCGCAAATTTTTCCAGAAATCTTACGGCTGGTGAAATGCTGGATCAGGTTATGTCCATGCAGGAGGACTCCGGAAATAGAATAGGGCATGTTGTGTTGATGGGTATAGGCGAACCACTGGATAATTACGATAATGTTGTGAAGTTTCTAAGAATAGTTAATCATCCGGATGGACTTATGATAGGACTGAGAAATATTTCGCTTTCAACCTGCGGTATTGTACCAAAAATTATGGAACTTGCAAAGGAAAACCTACCTGTTACCCTCTCGGTTTCACTGCACAGTGCAAGAGATGAAAAGCGCTCTGCTATGATGCCTGTGAACAAGGCTTATTCTATTGACAAATTACTCTCAGCATGTAAGATATATACTGAGAGTACAAAGCGTAGAATAACCTTTGAATATGCTATGATTTCGGGTGAAAACGACTCGGAACAGGATGCAAGAGAACTTTCAGGTCTATTGAAGGGAATGCTGTGCCACGTTAACCTTATCCCTGTCAACACGGTTCAGGGAAATGGTTATAAAAAAAGCTCACGCGTTCAGATAGAAAAATTTAAAAACATTATGGAATCAAGAGGAATTGAAACTACTGTTAGAAGGGAACTTGGCAGCGATATAAATGCTGCTTGCGGTCAGTTAAGAAAAAACAGGCTGGACAGTAAGGCAGATTAAGCTTTTGGTATTTTGGTGTTTGTTTCAGGAGTGATTGTTTTGAGGTATGGCATAAGGACGGATAGAGGATTAAAAAGACAATTGAATGAAGACAATTGCAATGTTTTGGTTGGTTATCCGGGTGTACCTACCTGTTTTGTTATTGCAGACGGAATGGGTGGACATAAATGCGGTGAGGTTGCCAGCAAACAGGCGGTTGATTCTGTCTGCAATTTATTGCTTAAGGCTGACTGGGAAAAACAAGATATTTCAGAAATGTTAAGAGATATTATAACATCAGTAAATGATGAAATATATAATTTTTCTCTTCTGGATGAAGCTACACAGGGAATGGGAACAACACTTATAATATCAGTTCTTAAAAACAGAAAACTCTACATAGGGCATGTAGGAGACAGCCGTGTGTATATAATAAGAGACAATTTGATTGAAAAGGTAACATGGGATCATTCCTTCATTGAAGAGCTTGTAAAAAACGGGTCAATTACAAAGGATGAGGCGGTTAACCATCCAAATAAAAATATGATAACCCGGGCTGTCGGGTATGAACTTGGTTTACAGGTTGATACATATGAAGTTGATATAAAGGAAAATGATATAATTCTCCTCTGCACAGATGGATTAACAAATATGCTCTCAGAGGAAGAGATACTTGATATAATTACCAGCAATGATGAACCACAAAATGTGTGTGATACTTTAATTCAAAATGCTAATAATAGAGGTGGAGAAGATAATATAACCGTAATTGTCGGGAAAATATAGATTGAGGTGAACTATGGAAGGTCAAATATTAGGGAACAGATACCTGTTACTGGAAAAGATCGGTGGCGGAGGCATGGCTGTTGTGTATAAGGCAAAATGTACACTGTTAAACAGATTTGTCGCCATAAAAATATTGCGTTCGGAATTTACCAACGATGAAGAGTTTGTTAAGCGCTTTAAAGTAGAGGCACAAGCGGTTGCAAGTCTTTCACACCCAAATGTTGTTTCAATATATGATGTGGGACATCAGGACGATACACACTATATTGTTATGGAATATGTTGATGGTATGACCTTAAAGGAGTTCATCAACAAGCATGGAGCAATTAACTGGCAGGATGCCGTTAAAATTACGATACAAATTTGTTCCGCAATTGAACATGCTCACAAAAACAATATTGTACATAGGGATATAAAGCCCCACAATATTTTGTTGACCAAGGAAGGTATAGCAAAGGTTACTGATTTTGGTATTGCGAGGGCTGTTACATCATCCACTATAACCATGGTTGGCAGTACAATAGGTTCAGTACACTACTTCTCTCCTGAACAGGCGAGGGGAGGCTTTATTGATGAAAAATCAGATTTGTATTCACTTGGTATTGCCCTTTACGAAATGGTTACGGGGAGGGTTCCTTTTGACGGTGATACGCCGGTTTCTGTGGCTTTAAAGCATATTCAGGAAATACCTGTGGAACCACACAAGATTGTACCCAGTCTTCCTTATGGTGTGAATGAAATCATAATGAAAGCAATTCAAAAAGAGCAAAATCTTAGGTACCAATCAGCCACTTCAATGATAAACGACCTGAACAGAGTACTGGTTCAGCCCCAGGGTGGGTTTGTGGGTCAGGATAATATCAACGGGCAGGCAACAATAAGAATGAAGCCTGTTAATCCAACAAGAACTTCGAATGATCCTAGAAATAGTGAAAAGAAAAATGGTGAATTAAAAAAAGAAAAAAAGAAGAATAATGTTGCATATTGGCTTGCTGGTATTACAAGTATAGCTGTTATAATATTGGCAATTGTTATGGCAGTAAGCTTATTGACAAAAGGTAATGATACTCCGACATTTAAAATGGAAAACTATGTTGGAAAGCAGTACGAAGCTGTTAAAGCGGAGCTCGAGGAAAAGGGTTTTAAAATAGTACCCATTATGCAAGTAAGTGACACCGTTCCGAAAGGTATAATAATTAGACAAAGTATAGACCCCGGAACGGAGTATAGAAGTGGTAATTTTACTAATCTTGAGCTTACAGTAAGCAGCGGTAAAAAAATGTCAACAGTTCCTGAAGTCAAGGATCGGGAATATAGAGTAGCTGAGAATGAAATACAGAATAACAATCTTATATCTAAGATTGAAAAAGAGTTCAGTGATGAAGTCCCTGTTGATTATGTAATAAGAACCGAACCTGCAGCAGGACAGGAAGTAGCAGAAGGCTCTGAAGTAATTATATATGTTAGCAAAGGTACAGAGACAAAGAGAATAAAAGTACCAAATCTGGTTGGAAAGACTGAACTTGCTGCCCAGAAGGCATTAGCTGAAAGCAAATTACAATTGGGTAATATAATGCCTCCCGGAGTTACTAAAGGGATAGTAACAAGGCAAGCTCCCGAAGCTTATGAAGAAGTTGAAGAAGGAGAACAAGTTACTATCTGGCTTGAACCGGAACAGCAGGCCCCAGCTACAGATACAGCTCAACAGTCGACCGCACCTTCAACCACTACTACAGGAAACGGTTCAGGAACAGATAATCCGGATGTTCTGCCACCGGTAGCACCTGTGGATAATCAAAATAACAATAATGATGGGAACAAGGATACGGCTAAATAGGAGGTAGCTTATTGCCAACAGGAGTAATTTTAAAGGGAATTGGTGGTTTTTATTACGTAAAGGATGACACCAGCGGGGACATATATGAATGCAAGCCCAGAGGTATATTCAGGAAGGATTCCAGAATACCCTTACCGGGTGACAAAGTTGGCTTCAGCGTGTTGGACGAGCAGGAGAAATTAGGGAATATTGATGAGCTCCACAAACGTACGTCAGAGTTAGCACGCCCTGCTATTGCAAACGTTGATCAACTGGTCATTGTTGTTGCAGTTAAAGCACCAAGTCCGGACTTTATGCTGTTGGACAAGCTGCTTATAACAGCTGAATTGAAGAAGCTGGATGTTCTGATCTGTATTAATAAAATAGACTTGGATGATGGAACCGGAAAGCTTCTCAGGGATGCGTACACATTAGCAGGATATAACTGTATAGACATAAGCTCAGTTAAGAATATCGGATACAGACAGCTAAAAGAAGAGTTAAAAGACCATACAAGTGTTTTTGCCGGCCAGTCAGGTGTGGGAAAATCTACAATTCTAAACCATATCATGGACTCGTGGGTTATGGAAACGGGAAGTGTCAGCCAAAAAATTGAACGTGGAAAACATACCACCAGACATGCAGAGATAATGGAACTGAAGTATGGTGGCTACGTTGCAGACACTCCTGGCTTTAGCTCATATGAAATAACAGATATCCAATATAGTGAACTGCAGAATTACTATCCTGAAATCAGACCATATATTAATACCTGCAGATTTACGTCCTGCAGCCATATTGCAGAACCTGACTGCCCTGTGAGAGAAGCCCTTGAACGGGGTGAGATTGACAATAACCGCTTTCAAAGGTATATACAGTTATATAAATCGTTAAAAGATATACCACAATATAAATCTAAAAAGACAGAATCCAGGAGAGTGATAAAGTGATAAAGATTGCTCCTTCTATATTAGCCTCTGATTTTTCCCGACTTGGTGAGGAAATAAACAAGGTAGATGTTAACGGTGCAGATTTGATTCATATTGATGTCATGGACGGACATTTTGTACCCAATATAACCATCGGACCCGATGTAGTGAAGTTTCTGAGAAAGGCGACAAAAAAGCCCTTTGATGTACATTTGATGATATCCGATCCTGATAAATACATTGAGAAATTTGCCGATGCAGGTGCCGATATAATTACTGTACACGCAGAAGCCAGCTTACACCTTAACAGAACGATACAATTGATAAAAAACTGTGGAAAGAAGGCAGGTGTGGCTTTAAATCCTGCTACTTCTTTATCTGTTCTGGAATATGTATTAGATGAACTGGACATGGTGCTTATAATGACCGTTAATCCCGGCTTCGGAGGACAATCCTACATAAAGGCTTCAACAGGTAAAATTGAAACTCTTAGAAATATGATGCTGAAAAGAAAACTCGATATAGATATTGAGGTAGACGGCGGAATTGATACAAATACCATTGGATTGGTAACTAAGGCAGGTGCAAACGTTATTGTTGCAGGATCTGCAGTATACGGAAAGCCTGATGTGGGCGAGGCTATAAGACAGTTAAGGCTTAATTCTGAAGACAGATATAGAATTTAGTTCACAGAAAAGTAATTAAAGATTCTAACAATTATTTTGTTCTGGATGAATACCAGGCTTGAAATTAACCTATTTTAGTACTGTTTATACAGGACTGTAATTGTGTGTATACGATATTGTTTATATTGAACAGTCGAATGTGCTAATAGCAAAAAATTTTTACTATTATTTTTGTAATATCTTACTTAGATTGTAGTAGTTTTTAAAAATAAATGAATCGGTGAAATAATGAAAGCTGTTATTGTATGTAATGGTTCTGTTAAGGACTATAACTTAATTAAAACTTATTTTATTAATGCGGAGTATATAATTTCTGTAGACGGCGGTGCAGGGCACTTAAGAAAGTTGGGGATAACCCCTGACATTCTGCTTGGTGATTTCGACTCAGCGCATAAAGAGGATATAGAATACTTTTTAGCCCAGGGTATAAAAGCAGATCAGTTTCCGGCAGAAAAGGATATGACCGATTCGGAGCTCGCAATAGAAAAGGCTTTGGAAAAGGGTGCAAATGAAGTTGTTTTAATTGGCGCTGTCGGTACGCGTTTTGACCACTCTATTGCAAATGTATTACTTCTTAAAAAACTTCTTGGGAAAAAGATTAGGGCATGCATTATTGACGAATACAATCATTTATATATGTTTGATCAGAGTTTTTCAATTGATAGAATCAATGGGTATAAACTGTCTCTTATTCCAATTACAGAAGAAGTAACTGGAGTATCGACACAGGGTCTGAAGTACGTTTTGAACAATGCAACCATGGAGCTGGGCACATCCTGGGGCGTAAGTAATGAGTTTTTAGAGGATACAGCTACAGTAACCATAAGAGAAGGAATACTGTTGGTTTGTGTATCAAGGGACTGAGTAATTGATGAGTAACATAAACGAAGTGTAGAGAAATACCGGCTACAACGAATTATGGAGAAGTATCGGGCAATATGAGGTAAATCGACAAAAGAAAAAGGCTAATCATGCCGTAGCCTTTTCCGTTTTGTCAGTTAATTCTGCTGCCGAAGCCTTTAATTCGTTAAGAAGAGCATCAAGCAGTCTGGAGTTCTCTTCAATCTGCTTTTTAAGTATCTCCTGATTCATGTAATAGATATTGTTATGCATTTACTTCACCATCCTTTGTTTATTATACTCACATTCTAAAATTAAAGTATGATTATAAAATGTTATATTAGTGAAGCTTTAGTGATGAAATAATGAAAATAAAAGATTTACCGAGATATTGATAGACTTTATCGAAAAGAGGATTTAAAGATGAGAAAATATAAAAAAGATTTACTAGTACTCCTTATTCCATTAGTTATTTGTCTGATTATTTACCCTTTTTTACCTGACAGAATTCCTAAACAGTTTGGTTTTGATGGATCGGTAACTTACATGTCCAAGAATTTTATTTTTTTGACGAGCCTGATTCCATACTTGGTGTATCTTAAATACAAAAGCAAGAAATAGTCTGTACATAAGATTGGAATGAGACATAGCTGATAGAAGCTTTTAAGGAAGACCAGCAAAATATAGGTAAAAATATAGTGAAATATTGGTTAATTTATGTGTAAGACAGTTGCATGTACAAATGAATCATGTTAATATATTTAAGGTAAAACAAGATTTGGGGCATTAGCGCAGCTGGGAGCGCATCACACTGGCAGTGTGGGGGTCAGGGGTTCGAATCCCCTATGCTCCACCAAATAACAAAAAGCTCGTCGGAAAACCGGCGAGTTTTTTGATTTTAAATTCTTTGAGGGATTTGCAAAATGGTAATTTATAGTTAATAAAAATAGTTATTTTAATGAAGATGGTCTCCGATGACGGGTGGTATGATTGTAATTGACATATGGTAAACATTAACTTATAATTACACTATCATAATGAAAGGGGCATTAAATATGACAGTAGTTCTTAACTAAACAATTTAATACTTATATCAGTAAGATGGTGCAAACCTGTTTAATTGACAGGCTTATTTGTTGTTTTCTTCTTACGGGTATTAAAATTAGTTAGGAACATTGGAATATTGCATCCTTCAAGCGATAAATCCGTGCCATAACTGCACGGTTTTTTTATGCTTACTAGACGGAACTTAAAAGCATAGTCATTGAAAATTGGCGTTCTATACGATAAAGCCTACTTTATTGGTGTTTTCAGTTGCTATGATTATGATAAGCTTTGTCTACTATAAACTAAACTTAAAAAGGCTGCGATTGGACGTTTGTTCATTCGTAGCTTTTTTGCTTTTCTGAAGGGGGTGAGTCAGGTGGTATATTAGTCAATATTATAAATCACTTTGACAATATTAAAACGATTTGGAGGATTTTTATGAGTAGTATTAAAAAACTAACAGACACTGAAATTAACGAGGTATGTAAACTATGGACAAATGCTTACCCTGGTGACGGTGTTTCACAGGAAGCTATCGAAGGTAGGAAGGAGTTTGCAGAAATAATTATAAACCATCTTCTCGAACATGATTTATATGCACTTACAAAAGAAAACAAACTCTTGGGTACAATGTGCTTAGTTGACTATAAAGTAAATTTACATGGCACAAAAGCAACTATTGGGGGTATAAGGGCAGTAGCTGTGGACTTGCTACATAAAAAAGAAAATGTCTGTAGGGAATTAATGACGTTTACCTGTAAGCATTTTGCTGAAAGAGATGCGTGTATTCTAGCTCTTTATCCTTTTCGACCTGATTTTTATAAGAAGATGGGTTTTGGATTCGGCACGATACTAACTCAATATAAGATTAAGCCTAAATATATTCCAAATTATTTATCAAAAGAACACCTTGTATACCTCGACAGAAATGACAGCGAAACTATTACAGAGTGTTATAACGAGTTTTTGGAAAGCAATCATGGTATGTTTGTGAAAACTGGCCCTGAATACCATAGACTTTTTCTTGATGACAGGCGGATAGTAGGCTACAAAGAGGATGGAAAGATATTGGGATATATTAACTTCTCTTTTAAATCAGAACAAATATACAAGAACTCTTTGGTTATCCATGAGTTTGTTTATAATGACGCTAAAGCTCTGCGTGAACTATGCACTTTTTTACATACGCAGAAAGACCAATTTGAAAGGATTATATTCGATACTCAGGATGAGCATTTCCATTACCTATTTGATAATCCGTCAAACGGATTTTTTAACTCTTTTGATTCGGAATATAACGAATTCTGCGTGTCTGCCGTGGGGATGATGTATAGAATCATTAACGTCAAAAGGTATTTTGAGGTTCTATCAGCTTATAATTGGAATAATCAGACATGTAAGCTAAAGATAAATATAATAGATTCCTTTTATGAACCAAATCATGGCAGCGTAAATGTCAATTTTAATAATGGAAGCTCAACTATCGGTAAGGAAACCAACGATTTTGATGTAGAAATAACGCTTGGTATTTCTGAATTTTCTTCGCTTGCCATGGGAGCGGTAAACTTCAAAAAACTTTATGAGTTTGGATTAGCTTCTATATCGAACACAACATATGTTGAAAAGATAAACAAGATATTCCAAGTTGACAAGAAACCTATTTGTTCAACGTTTTATTAAACCCAATTAAATTCGTGTTAAGTGAATTGTGAGAGGTAGGTGTAGACTAAAAACGTTCCCAAATAATGTACAAAAAATCGCAATGTAGATGTAAATCATTCGGGAGCGAGTCTTTTGAAATCTTTTTAATGCCAGCAATCAACCACCAGTGAAAGTTGATGTATCTTTGCTTGACGAAATCAAGGAGAAAAGTGGTTGGGTTGGACCCCCCCCCCCTCATCTCCACCAAAAGCGAAAAAGGTACTTGCAAATTAAGCAAGTACCTTTTGAACCAATTTAGTCTTTATTGCTAGACGGCAAAGTTTGCATGAGGGCAAAGAAATGTGTAGCCTCGCCAGTGTTAAAATATTTATACCAAGAGTCCAGCGTGTTTGACTCAAAAACACCTAAATGCTCAATTATTTGTTTCGCCCACAACAAAGCTCCGGTGGAACTTGCAGTTATAAGGTTGTTATCTGCGACAGATGACTTGTCTACATAAAAACTTTGTCCTTTATAACTCAGAGAAAACATTTCAAGAAATCCCGGACCATTACTGGTATGCGGACGCTTATCCAATAGCCCAAAGTTAGCAAGCGCTGCGGTAGCCCCACAGATTGCACACACCGTAGCGCCTAAAGAGAGAAATTCGCTTGCTTTTTTGATGATAGCGCTATGTTTCGGGTCGTTCCATGTATCTGCGCCCGGTAACAGCAACACGCTTGTTTCGTTCACTACCATATCTTCAATTAAGTAATCGGGCACGATTGTCAGTCCGCCCATTGTTTTGATTGGCTCTTTAGAAAAACTAACCGTTTTGACCGATACACGTTGCGCACCATTTTTGAAAAACCGACCAGAATTCAACTCCGAAATAACATACCCCAGTTCCCAGTCGGCTAAAGTATCAAGAACGTAAACATAGATTGTAAACATAAATTTCCTCCATTTTCATTGTTTTCTGTATAGTGGCTCCTCTTGATAGGCAGATTGATTTGTTTGCATTTTTATAGTAACATGTAATTGTTGACAACAGTATGGCGATAATCAAAAAGAGAAATTTGAAAGGCGGCTGTCAGATGAAAGTTGACAGACTTGTTAGCATTATTATGATACTCCTTGATAAAAAGCGCATTGGTGCACAGGAGTTAGCAAATATGTTTGAAGTTTCACCCCGCACAATCTACCGTGACATAGAAGCTATCAACATGGCGGGTATTCCAGTTCGTTCCACATCGGGAGTGGGCGGTGGCTTTGAGATCATGGAGGAATACAAAATTGATAGAAAGGTTTTTTCTGCTGATGACCTTTCCGCTATCTTGATGGGGCTTTCGAGTCTTTCCAACATGATACGAGGGAATGAACTGGTAAACGCCCTTGCGAAAGTCAAGAGTTTTATCCCTGCCGACAAAGCGAAAGACATAGAAATAAAAACAAATCAAATATGTATAGATTTGAGTCCGTGGATGGGTAATAAGAACATACAACAATCTTTAGAAATTATCAAAATAGCTTTGCAGCAAAGTAAGCTGCTTTCGTTTGAATATGTAGCCCACCACGGGAATAAAACCTCACGAATAGCCGAGCCTTATCAGCTTGTATTGAAAAGTAGTCATTGGTATTTGCAAGGGTATTGCCATATAAGAAATGATTTTCGCTTATTCAGGCTATCCCGAATATCAAACCTACAAATGAAAGAGGAAACTTTTGCACCACGAGATTATCAAAAACCGACTTTAGACTTTGTAGAAATTTTGCAAACCATGCAAACAAAAATCAAAATCCGTATTCATAAATCTGTGATGGATATGGTACTAGATTTTTGCTCTTATGAAGACTTTTCTCCAGATGGAAATGAGCATTACATTGTCAGCTTTCCTTTCATAGAGAACGATTACTACTACAATACTCTTTTCAGTTTTGGGGATAAATGCGAGTGTTTAGAGCCGTTACATATCCGCACAGAAATGAAACGTAGAATATATGATATTGCTTCCATATACGAAAACTAAAATAATGTGCATGTTCTCATATTCATAATATCTAATTGTCTAATGTCCTTTAATCAAAAATTAAGATTTTCCTTTTGTAAATATGTACCTAAATATTCGGCAAAACGTTCAAGACACTCAAATATACTGTTTCTCATCTGATTAGTGATTAATATATCGTTTTCCCACCACCAATTTTTAAAGGTGAATGGTGATTTCTTTTGATGCTTTTCAGGTTCAAAACGAGCAACAATTTTATCGTCATATAGAACGGGCAATACGTAATAACCATACTTTCTTTCTGTTTTTGGCTTGTATACTTCCCAACGGTATTCAAAGCCGAATAGCTCATAAATTAAATTTCTATCCCATAGAATGTTATCAAGAGGTGCGAGAATACTGGAACGTTCACTACTTTTAGTTATAGATAATGATGCTTTTAGTGTATCAATGTCTGAACTTCGCATATAAAGTGGATATTTTATACCTTCTACATTTACTTGTATTATTTTATTATCCTCTACGAGTCTTTCAAACGCTTTTTCACGTTGTAAGCTTTTTAAACCTATGATCCCAAGCCAGGCATCACTTGGACGGTTCCAAAGGAGTCCTACACTTCCAATACGCCGTAATACATGCCAACATATATATTCTTCATCGGATGCATTTGGGTCGGGTGAAGTCAACAACTCAGTTGAAAAATGCCTCTCAGGAAGGTCGTAGAACTTTCGAGTGTCAGTTTTATGGTGAATTATAAGTTGTCCAGCATGATACATACCCTCTAAAGCAGCACGGGATAGTCTTGTCGGTCCCCAAGCCCAGTTAACCTTTTCATTATATCCTAAGTCACCAGAACACAAAGCACCTTTATTTGATATTTCTGTACGAACTTTCAATATCGCAGCTTGGTTTTTATCACACCAGTTTTGATGACCTTGACGATATCGTAGAAAATAAGGCCAATCACAACTCGGAAATATTGACATGTTTTTATCCCAATAATCAAGTAAACGTCGTTCGTCATATAAAAGCTCATAAAGCATTAACTTATCAAATGACTTTATTCGTGATTGTAACACTAGTTCTGGATTTTTACCAACCACATTTAACGGGTCAAATTGTATACACCCGACACGGTTAATATATGACATAATCCCTTCTTTACCTGAAAATTCAAAATCTCCGTATAAGCCATGATGAATAAGTAAAAACTTCCTGGCCTGTTGCTTACTCAAGTTTATTATTTTCATGGGTAATCTCCAATTATATCTTACCAGTTCTAAGAAGCATTAGTACCAGTTCCTCATTATCTAATATATCGTAATCGCCACGATTACCGTCAGATTTATGGTACTGTATACCACTTTCAGCGTTCCTTAACAGATACATTGCTAAATTTTCAATTCCATCCTCTTTGGCACAGCGTACAAATGCACGTACACGGGGGTTTTTTTGCATATCGCTGCCACAGGGAAAGGAATTACACTCCCAACATCCGTCTATATTTTTGGATTTACAACATTCCTTAGTTGAACATCCGTCACTCTTTGCCCTACATCCAGTGCACTTACTAATTTCTGCGTTAAATTGACTACAAATAGAGCTTTGAACAATACAGCTTTCACATGTATTGCATTTGGACTCACTACAAAAAGCACATACCAGCCCACAGTATGCAATACTGTCTTTAATTCCATTTAATGATATTTTGCTTGTCATAAAATCCTCCTCAAATTAAGTTAAACTCATTATACAGGAGGATATCAGACAACTGTATGTCGTGATTCAACAGTATTTTTCTAATATTTCTTTTGCATGTCCAATCATCTTGAGTTTTAAATTTTCAGGCTCTAAAACTGTCACTTTATTTCCATATCCGAGTAAGGTTCCGAACCAACCTTTCTCGTTTTCGGGGACTGTGAACTCAATGATTAATTCATTATTTTCTGTTTCAATTATATGAGAGTTTGGAAAGCGTTCTTCAATGGAAACCCTAATGTCAGAACTACATGATAATTTAATATTCACATACTGTTGATTATCTTGTTGACACTCCATAAGCTCTACAGCATTTTGATGAAAATTTTCAAAGTTTATTTTAGTTATGATTAGGTGACGAATTCTTGACAATCGAAACATACGATAGTCCTGTTTTCTACGGCAAAATCCGAACAAATACCAAGCGTACCACTTATATGTCAGCAGAATTGGTTCAACATATCTTTGCGTTTTATAATTATCTGTGTTGGTATATTCAAATTCAATTACCAGACTTCTCCGAATAGCAGCATCTAAATCGGTTAAATAATTCCCAAGACTAAATCCTTCACGAAGAACACTGAAATCAAGATGTATGTTCTGTTGGATGCCTCCCTTATTAGGTGAGAGCGTAAGTAGTTTTTCAAAAGTAGCTTCTGCTTGTTTGCTTTTATATGCGGAGCATAAACCTTTTAAGGCAGTTATTAATAAAATGTAATCTTCTGTATTTAATACTTGTTTGTCCATTTTGAAGCTATTAATGATACTATATCCGCCGTTTGACCCCTGGGATGAAGTTACTGGAATACCAGCATAACTAAGAGTTTCAATATCCCTTTGAATTGTACGTGGTGATACTTCAAACTTTTCTGATAATGTACGTGCACTTACTGTTTCACGATTTAGAAGGTACATTAAAATTCCGAGTAATCTATCGATTTTCAAATAAATCACCTCAAAGTAATTTGTCAAATTTGTTTATTAAGTTAAATGATAAAATTTTACAAAGTCGAGGATATTATCTCCCGAGTAATTTAAAAAGTCAACTTCAATTTGCATATTAATATATTTTCTGATATGCTACAACATCCAAAAGTTACCCAGACTTCTTTCCAACTTCCTTTTAATGTGCACATTTGATAAAGCAATCGCACCAAGAAAAAACCTCGTCCGTAATGACGAGGTTTTTTCTTGGTGCAGGATACTTTTTATATTATCCAAACAAACTTGATTATTACGATTTTTTCTTTGTTTGCAACTCATAAGAGTACCTTGCATATTCTTTTACATGACCCAATTTACCATATAAGTGGATGGATTTGTCATATGAGCCTCCAATAAAAGCTGTCATTATATTATTTTCATACAATTTTCTCATACAGGCTTTAAGTGTCTTCTGAGCATATCCTTTATTATAAAAGTCGGAATGTGTGCAAACCCTTTCTATTTCAGCGGTATTGTTCTCATAATCAATGAAGGCTTCACATCCGGATATATGTCTGCCATCAACATTATTTACTAATACAAAATCAAATTTGGCATTGTATATTGGACTTTGCCTTGTATATTCTTTAATTTGTAAATTTATTTCATGGCTATAAGACTTTGGCCATGCATTGGTTCTCAAATTAGCCTGCTCTTCATAATCGCCATTTTCAAACATGCTTTGGAACGATACTGACGTATCATCAATAGTAAAATCCTTGAATAAGCTTGTATCAAAGACTCTTGTCATCTCAATGCAATTATTTCTTCTATAACCTGCAGCTTCAAGGGTTTTCATATATTCTGTTTGTGTTTGTATTACTTGGGTAACAAGTGTGTCATATTTATCTCCCCATTCAACTTTAACCCAGCTGAGTAGTTCGGGATATATATGCAAATATTCCTTTTTTAAAAGTATTGTAAATTCATTGTTAAATTCTTCTGAAATTACAAACCCGATAAGGTTATGGAAATAATCAAACCACAGATGGGCAGCTTTATTGTAATTGTCTGGAAAGTGTCTTTTAAAGTTGGTAAGATTGTATTTCCAATCAACTATTCTTCCAATATGCCAGTCAAAATAATACTTGTCTATTGAATTTGCCTCAATAATGAATTTACATAAATTTTCGAAATCATTACTTTCATAAATAAAATTACGATGATATGTTCTCATAGTGTACCTCCATACATTTTCATACTTAATTGAAGTATAGTGTAATTATAAACATTACAAAAAACAGATAATATATAGAAAATTTTTAGTACCTGTTCTTTACACAAAAGGCTTGCCCGAATATATTGGCAAGCCTTTTATAAGTCATTTATTTGAGTAAATAATTTTTTTTATGCTATCAAAAGAGAGATAATATTTACTTGAAAGCTGGTCGATCGAATACCCTTGGCTGTATTTCTCCCGGATATCTTTGTTTCTTTGATTGAGGTTTTTTCTAATGCCGGAGCATTCTCCCCAGCCTTTACGTTCACCGTCCGGGTTGGGAATATATATGAACTTCCCATAAACATACTTTTGTACTTCTTTTAGTAATTCTTCCGGAAAAATAACATCAGCTTTAATATATTTCATTCTGACTCCACCCCTTAAAATAATTTGATTTATTTAAGGTAGCAAAGCCTACATTACAAACAAATTTCATCCCCGATTGTAAGAATGAAAGCTGGTGACACATTTAGCTCCATACAAATATCACCATTATTCATATTGCAGACTTTGCATGGAGCATTTTGTTTAAGAAATCAATAAATCTAAACATTACCAACCCTCCTTATTTAATAAGAATTAATGATTAAAACACCAAAAACTTGAAGCTCTTCACCTCCCATAAAAATAAAAAACTGTAACAGGTAAGAAATACCGTTACAGTTTATTTGTTCAATATGAATAAATCCTTACAAAGTAAGAAATATTCGTATATAAGCCTACTGCAAAAGCATCCCTTTAACTTAAATCATAACCATAATAAAACAAAAACCAAATAAACCTGAATATTCAGATTTATTGACATAACACTAAGTTTTAAAATGTATTTATTTGTTAAAGGAAATAATCATTACACAATACGCTCCTATATGAATATATTTACATGATAGCCATTTTTTTAAATAGCGTCAATAGTAAACCACAAAAAACACTTAACCATCAAATAGGCTTCTGAAGTAATTATTAAACTTTTAAGTTTTTTTATTAATATTGGGAACAATAAGCTTAAAAAGCGTCTGAAAGGAAATAGTATGAGGCAAAGAAGATGGAATAATTCTAATTTAGCTATAACCCATAACAACGATGAGGCAGCGGCTATTAAAGAAGCGATAGAATTACTGAAAATTTCAGATCAGATAAATAGTAACGATGTTGTTGTTATTACACCAAACTGGGTAAATAAAAGGCTGCCGAATTCAGCTACTGTTGTAGGGCCTGAAAGTTTAAGACAAATAATAAGAATTGTCAAGGAAAAAAGTCCGAAAAGGATAGTTGTTGCTACAGGAACAGCTGATGGAGAAACGAAGGATGTAATGGAACAAGTAGGCTTTGGGAAGGTTATTTCAGAGGAGGGTGTAGAGTTTATAGACCTTAATCACGGACCTTTCATCAGAATTAATCTCAATCATACGGTTGTTCCTGCTACAAATCTTAATAAATTATTTGAAGAGGTAACTATTCTTATATCATTTACGCAGTTGAAACAGCACGAGGAGGCCACAATGTCCGCGGCAATCAAAAACATTGCTTTGGGGTGGCCTCCGGCAGATGAACATGGGCATCCCAAAAAAAATCTCGGTATCCACACAGAATTGCATGGCTTTATTTCGGCAATGGCCGAGCAGGTTCCCATTGATCTGTCAATTATAAGTGCCAGCCCTGCCATGATAGGTACCGGACCATCAAAGGGCATTGCCCGGCATACCGGTCTGGTGATAGCGGGCTGCGATCCAGTATCGGCCGATACAGTGGGAGCAAGGCTATTAGGGTTCAGACCTCAAGCCATCAGATATCTCTTTGAGTGCAGTAATAAAAAAATTGGGGAAAGTGCAATAGACAAAATAAATATTGCCGGAATTCCTCTTGTGGAAGCAGAAAATATATTCAGTCAAGCTGCATATGGCGATGGCCTTGCTGTTGATAAAAAATAGAAAGGAGAGTCTTTATGAAAAGTATTATACCAAATATATCTGTTCCAAATTGTAAGGAAGCTCTTGAATTTTACAAATCAGTTTTCGGTGGAGAGTTAAAAATGGTAAAAACCGCAGACAACAGTGATATGTTTAAGGGCCATGAGGGGAAAATAATGCACTCAGAACTGCATGTTTCTCCACATTGTATTATGTACTTTACCGACTTGTTTGGGGAAAGGGCGTCGCATACAAATATTCAGCTCGTTTTGGAAATGGATTCAAAAGAACAGCTTGAAAAGGTATATGAGGAACTTACTAAAGAAGATGCCAATGTAATCTATGAGCTGCAAAAGACCTTCTGGGGCGCATATCATGCTGTCGTCAAGGATAAATTTGCAGTTACCTGGGGCTTAAATTACAGTGAAGGGGCTTAAATTACAGTGAAGCTACCTGATAAAAAAGCTATCCTGAATAATCATTCAGGATAGCTTTTTTAGGCTCCCGATTTGGGAGCAATATATTTTTAAGTAATTTCTATTTGAATTCCTTTGCCAGCGCTTCAAAGGCTGGAAGAGAATTTTTAATAGTATCCAGGCTAACACAATAAGCCAGTCTGAAATGTCCCGGACATCCAAAGCCAGACCCTGGAACAATAAGAAGATTATATTTTACAGCCCTGTTTTTGAATTCAACATCATCAGCTATAAGTGACTTGGGGAAGAGGTAGAAGGCTCCATCCGGCTTTACACATTCATAGCCGAGATTTGTCAGGCCGTTGTAAAGAAGATCTCTTCTTTCCTTATATATATTTATGTCGACTGAGCTGTCTATAGATTTAGCTATAACTTTCTGGAAAAGCGCAGGCGCATTAACATATCCAAGTACCCTATTGCAATAAATTAAGCCGCCCATGAGTGTATCTATCTCTTCAGCCTCAGGGTTGGTTGCAATATAGCCCATTCGTTCACCGGGAAGAGAAAGGGATTTACTGAAGCAGTCGATCATTATTGCATTTCTGTAAATAGTCAATATGTTCGGTACTTCAACATCATAAGCAAGCTTTCTGTAAGGCTCGTCTGAGATAATATAAATAGTATGGCCGTATTCTTTTCCTTTTTCCTCGAGTACTTTTGCTATTGCGGTTAAAATATCTCTGCTATAAACAACTCCTGTGGGATTATTAGGAGTATTGATTAAAACAGCCTTAGTATTCGGAGTAATCTTTGACCTCAACAGTTCAGGATCAGGTAAAAAGGTTTTTGAATCTGTATTGACAATGACCGTTTTTCCACCGTGATTGTCTATGTAAGAGGTATACTCAACAAAATAAGGTGCAAAAATGATGACTTCTTCATCTGGATTGAGAAGAGTTTTTAATACTACATTGAGAGCACCCCCGGCACCAACCGTCATTACAACATTATTGAGACTAAGGTTCAAGCCGGTTTCCCGGTTGATTTTATTAGCTATTGTTTCTCTAACCTCATTGTAACCAGCATTGTTCATGTAAAGATGCATGCCCAATTCACCGGAGTTTGCCAATTCTCTGAGAGCAGCTTTGACTTCAGCCGGTGGTTCTGGATCGGGATTACCAAGAGAAAAGTCATAAACCTTGTCTGCACCGTATATCTTTTTTAACCTTGTGCCTTCTTCAAACATGGCTCTTATCATAGAAGAATTAGCCAATCTGTTGCTTATTTTATTTGAAATCATATGGATTCCTCCTTTATAGTAATTTTATTTTTTAACAAATTAATACCGGCTATAAACTATTTTGACTAATTTTTATTACTTTTTCTTCATCAGGGGTTACATTAATTGTCTTAAAGTTTTCATAAATAACCATACCGGGCTTAGCACCACTAGGCTTCTTAACATTCCTGACTGTCGTATAATCCACAGGCACATTATAGGACATTTTGGCACTGCTGTGGTAAGCCGCCAATATTGCCGCCTCAATCAATGTAGAGTCAGACACCTCACGACGTTCGGTCCTGATAATTACATGAGAACCGGGAATATTCTTTGTATGCATCCAAATATCTCCTGAAGCAGCAAGTTTTAAAGTAAGAAAATCATTCTGCTTGTTATTCTTGCCTACAAGAATCTGAAAGCCGTCACTTGATTTAAATTCAAGCGGGGAGGAGGGTTTGTCCTGTTTTTTCTTATTATTTCTGGAAGAGGCTCTGATATATCCCTGATCTATAAGCTCCTGCCTTATTTCATCTATTTCCAGCCTGTTGCTGCAGTTTTCAAGCATGGTCTGGACACCCTGAAGGTATTCAAGCTCAGCTGCAGTATCTTTAAGCTGTTGAGTTACATTTACATGTGTGCTTTTGGCCTTGGAATACTGCTTATAATACTTTTGTGCATTGTCCTGAGCTGATTTATACTCATTTAACGGTATTTCGATATATTCCTCGTTTTCACTGTAATAATTGAGAACCCTTGCAATTTTGCTACCGGCGGGTATACAGTAAATGTTAGCCGTAATAAGTTCCCCAAATAGCTGGAGTTTTTCTCTGTCAGCCACATCTCTTAATTTATCATTAAATATGGCAAGCTTCTTCTCACAGCGGTCAATGCCGTTTTTAATAACCTTAACAACATCGCCCATTTTTTGGGCAAGCCGTTCATTTGTATCTCTTAGTGAATAGAAGTCGTCTAGAGCAATAGATAAAAGGTCATATTTTTTATTAATAACCTGCTGTTTAGGCGAGAAGCAGTAAAAGTCAACCGGCTTCAAGAAATTCTTATCCTGGTATATAATGCAGGGTTCAAAGGTATTACTGATAATCTGGTTAAGATAGCCTTTAAGAGACTCAACAATCTTTTCCTTTTCAGTATTGCTCAGTGCAGAAACCTGTTTTTTAGATTCTACTCCTGCGGCAGCACAGATTTCCCGGCAGGTATATGGGCTGAAGCCTTTAATTACATTTAGCAGCAAGCCTTCGATATGTTTCGCATCCTGTGCCTGAAGATAATCAAAAAGCTTTTCAGCAAGAACTTTTTCCGGCAATTCCTTATCCTGTGCCGGGGGTAGCATATAGGTTCTAGCCGGCATAACTTCTCTTACACTGCTTATATCATTGTCAACATGCTTTATAGAATCAATAATTCTGTCTTCACTGTTTAGCAAAATAATATTGCTATGCTTTCCCATAATTTCAATTACAACTCTTTTTACCGAAAGATCGCCCAACTCGTTAACTGATTCAATATTAATTGATATTACTCTCTCATAATCATGAAAGCTTATATCCAGCAGCTTGCCTCCGGACAAATGTTTTCTCATAAGCATGCAGAAAACGGGAGGTGTCTGTGGATTTTCCTTCTGAGACGTTGTAATATGAAGGCGAGGGTAGTTTGCGTTTGCACTTGCAACCAGCCTGTAATTCTGACTTTTGGCACGAACAACAAGTACTATTTCATCAGCTTCGGGCTGGAAAACCTTATCAACTCTTCCGCCGGCCAGTAAGCCGTTTAATTCGTTTACCATACATTTTGTTACTATTCCGTCAAATGGCATTTTATAATTAACTCCTGTATTTTAACCTGTTTATAAAGGTTTATATGTTTACATTTAAAAATAAGCTGCAATAAACATTGCAACTTATTTTATCACGCTTTAATGAAGTGCATCTCTAATATAGATTATAGCACTTTATATTTATTCAGCCTAGCTTTTTTTAATCTTCAAGAGCCTGACGGATGTCCTCTATAATATCATCAATATTTTCAATACCAACAGAGAATCTGATAAGGCCGGGATCAATACCTGCCTGCACAAGCTGTTCGTCTGACAACTGTCTGTGTGTTGAGCTGGCAGGGTGGAGGACTGCTGTTCTGCTATCCGCTACATGAACAACAATGGCAGCAAGCTTAAGCTTATCCATGAATTTAACTGCACCTTCTCTGCCACCCTTGATTCTAAAGGATACAACACCGCTGCAGCCCTTTGGTAAATACTTTTGAGCCAAGCCGTGATATGGATCGTCATTAAGGTATGGGTAGCTTACTGACAGAACCTTTTCATTAGAGGCAAGGTATTCAGCAACTTTTTCAGCATTTCTGCAATGACGCTCCATTCTTAAATGCAGTGTCTCTAATCCCACATTTAATAAGAAAGCGTTATTTGCCGACATATAACAGCCGAAATCTCTTATTAGCTGAACTCTGGCTTTAGTTATATAAGCTGCGCTTCCGCAATCTCTGGTATAAACCATACCGTGATAGGATTCGTCGGGCTGGGTCAAACCGGGGAAATTACCGCTTTCCCAGTTGAAATTCCCGGAATCAACTATAACTCCTCCGATACATAAAGCATGTCCGTCCATATACTTTGTAGTTGAATGGATAACTATATCCGCCCCGTATTCAATTGGTCTTAAAAGCATGGGGGTTGCAAAGGTATTGTCAATAATCAACGGTACATTATTTCTGTGTGCTAGCCTTGCAAACTTTTCTAAATCAAGTATGCTTATTTTAGGGTTTGCTATGGTTTCACCGAACAAAGCCTTAGTGTTAGGTTGAAAGGCTTTTTGTATCTCATCTTCGGAGCTATCCTGATCAATGAAGGTTATGCCTATACCCATTTCTCTCAAGCGTTTATCAAATAAATTAAAGGTTCCCCCGTAGATAGTACTGGAGCAAACGAAATGATCTCCTGCCTTACAGATATTTAGAATTGATAAAAGAGAGGCTGCCTGACCGGAAGAAGTGCATACAGCACCAATACCGCCCTCAAGAGCTGCAATTTTATTTTCAACACACTCAACAGTTGGGTTACTTATTCTTGAATACATATGCCCGGGTGCTGTCAAATCAAAAAGTTTGGCAACATGTTCAGTTGAATCGTACTTGTATGTAGTACTTTGATAGATAGGCAAAACCCTTGGTTCTCCATTCCCGGGTTTATACCCCTCCTGAAGACACTTAGTTTCTATTTTCCATGACATAAACATCACTCCTCGCGATTGTATCTAAAATTTTACATTAGATATATTCTATAATACCTAGCATATTTAAACAATATAAGTTTTTATTGAGTGACTGTGATACCAAAAAATTATAAGTCATTTACTATTACGATTTATATGGATTTTCTGGATTTTCTGTTTCATATCCATCGTCGTCAAATTGGTCATTGCTATAGTTGAAAAAAGGATTTACGGTATTGCCGAAGCCAATGAAAGGATTGTTTGGAATACTGTTTATAATACGATTAACCCTTTTTGAAACATAGTTATCATTTCTTTTATTTCGCATATAAGCAACCTCCGCTTTGTAGTAGAAAATATTTTTAAAGTAATTTACCTTCTGTAATTGTATTTTTTGAAATAATTGTACATTTAATACAGCAAAAGTTTGCTAATATTTTGCTAATATAAAGAAAAAGAGACAAAACCCGAATAACAGGCCTGTCCCAAAGAAAATTATTTATTTTATGCTGCAATATCTTCGCTTTGCTCTGTTTTTGATTTCTTAAAGCCACCATTCTTCGAGTAAATAATTGCTCCAACAATAAGCACAGCACACAAGCCAAGCGCCACCAACATACCTGGATCAGTACTCTTGTACTGTATAAGAATAGGTGCAGCTAATAGAGAAACCAAATTGATTACCTTTATCATAGGATTAAGAGCAGGTCCTGCGGTATCTTTAAGAGGATCACCGACTGTGTCACCGACAACGGCAGCTTTATGGCATTCAGAGCCTTTACCCCCATGAGCACCATCTTCAATTGTTTTCTTTGCATTATCCCATGCCCCCCCGGAGTTGGCCATGAATACTGCAAGAAGCTGTCCGGAAATAATTACTCCTGCAAGAAAGCCTCCCAAAGCTTCAACGCCTAGCAGGATACCAACTATTAAAGGTGAAACCACTGAAATTATGGCAAGCCCCAAAAGTTCACGCTGGGCCGCAACTGTGCATATATCAACGGCTTTCTGATAGTCTGGTTTCACCTTACCCTGAAGCAGACCGGGAATTTTGAACTGCCGTCTGACTTCATTAACAATAAGGGAAGCAGCTCTAGTTACAGAATTAATAATTAATGAGGAGAACAACCAGGGAATACAGGCTCCAATAAGCATACCTATAAACACAGTAGGACTTGAAATTCTGATTCCTGTATCAAAAATTGTTTCCTTAACACCCATTCCTACTTGAATCTTAGATACGTCAGTAAGGAAAGAACCGAAAAGGGAAACTGCTGCAATTACTGCAGAGCCAATTGCAACACCTTTTGTGATGGCTTTTGTAGTGTTTCCTGTCGCATCAAGGCTATCCATAACCTTTCTGGATTCCTTGTCCAGACCGGCCAGTTCACCAATGCCGTTTGCATTGTCAGCGATTGGTCCGAAGGAATCCATGGCAACATTATTGCCTGTAAGGGTGAGCATACCTATACCTGTCATGGCTACTCCATAGAGGACATAGTGTACATCCTGTCCCCAGAAAATAAGTATCGAACTCAAAATTGTTACAGCAATAACAACTGTTTGCCATACTGCACTCTCAAAGCCTTCAGCCAGACCACGAAGAATAAGGGTGGCAGACCCCGTTTTTGAAGCACCTGCAATGTCCTTTACAGGCCTGTGAGCCGTATCAGTAAAGTACTTTGTTACTTCATCAAGAGCTACGGCAAGAAGGATACCTACACCAACTGACAAAAATGCACGCCACTCATTCATATAAAAGGCAGCCAACAAAGCGAAGGAGGCCAAGCTTATACCCGCTGAAGTATAGAAGCCCCTATTAATAGAATTTAGTGCATCTCCCTTTTTTGAACCCCTTACAAGATACGTTCCTATTATTGAAGAAAGAACACCTATACCTCTGACTAAAAGAGGGAATATGATCCATTTTAGTTCACCTGTAAATGAGTAAAGGGACAGACCCAGAATTAAACCGGATACTATAGTAACCTCGTAGGATTCGAAAATATCAGCTGCCATTCCGGCACAATCACCAACATTATCACCAACAAGGTCTGCTATGACAGCGGCGTTTCGCGGATCGTCCTCGGGAATTCCGGCTTCGACCTTACCAACAAGGTCAGCACCTACGTCAGCAGCTTTTGTATAAATTCCTCCGCCAACTCTCATAAACAAAGCCAGCAGTGTTCCACCGAACCCGAAGCCAAGAAGGGCGTCGGGAGCCGCAATACCAAGTATTATGAATATAAGTGTGCCCCCAAGTAAGCCTAAGCCGTCAGTAAGCATACCTGTAATTGTTCCGGTTCTGTAAGCTATTTTTAAGGCTTCTCCAAAACTCCTTCTGGATGCAGATGCAACACGGACATTTCCTTCAACAGCCATTCTCATACCAAACTGTCCAACCAGCAATGAGAAGGTAGCCCCCATAATAAAGGCTATGGCTCTTGCAAATCCGATTATAATTTTAACTTTATCAGGACTTAAATCTGAAAATCTTTTAATTGCCTCATCACTTGGAGGAACAATGTAAACAGAGAAGAAAAGAAGAACGGTAAGAACGGCAATAAGGGGAATTATAGATTTGAGCTGACGTCTCAGATAAGCATCAGCACCTCCTTTAATAGCACCCCACACCTCTTGCATTTTTTCTGTGCCCTTGTCATAGCGCATTACCTGACGTCGGAGAATTAATGCGTAACCTAATCCAAGAAAAGCAATGACAAGTACGCACCAAATCCCAAAAATCTCAAATTTTGTTGCATTACTTAAACCAGACATATCAACACACATCCTTTCATAATATTTATTTTAAGAAAAATATTAGTCGGAGAGAAATGTATGAAATAGTAATAAAAAAAATTAACCCAAATTATACATTCTATATTATTCTGTATTTTCCTCTTATTTTTTTAAGCATTTATTAAATTATTTATTAAAATTATGTCTCGTTTAAATGTAATTTACAAAAGAATCCAGGACGTAAAAATTGAAGAGATAAAAATAAGATAATATATACAATAATATACTTTTCTGTATAATTGTATTTACTTATTACGAAAATTATGGTAATATTATACAAAAGAATTACATACAAAAGAGAAGAATGGTGATACATATGGAAAAAAATAAATACCTTCTGAATAAGGAAGTAGATTGTCTTAAAGAAGAGCTTTACGACTTACTAGAGAGCCAGCCTTGGTCTCACCCTGATATCCTTACTATCAGCAGGAGACTGGATAGTTTAATTTTAAAGTTTTACAAATGTGACTAATTAATAGATGTTATTTTATTACATTCATCGATCAAATTAATGATTGAATTCTTCTTGTCGATATCTGTTTCAAAATCGATGTTTTCCATTATATATTTGATTTTATTTAAAGAGTGACTCCTAAAATCAGATATATCAATGGAACTGTTTTTGTATTGCTTTAATAATATCTCAACCATTACAATGCAACACTCAAAAAGTTCTTTTTGTATATTATTACTGCACATATTTTTTCTCCACTAGTAAACTGTTTACACAAGATTTAATCTTGCTAAGTTATATTAAAACCTGACAAGACTAAATATAATAAATATAATAAAAAATGTCAAATATTTCCTATAAATTTAAAATATAAATTTCTTAAATACAAAAAATTTGATATAATCCTATAAAGAATTATTAACTGATAAATACTTTACGTTCAGGTGAAAAAAATGCTGAATATTCAAATCATTAGTGACAATTTTTACATTAAGAGCATTGATAAGACGAGTATTAACAAAATTTATTCAATATATAGAAACTCTAATGATTTTAAATATGCAACTGGTTTTTTTCAACCTATTGAACATAAACAGTTTTCATATAGCATTTCTCAATTCATTCAGAGGAAAAATGTATTCTTTCTGGATATTCGTCTTAATACCGGGGAAACTATAGGTCTGATAAAAGGGGTAATTTTAATCAGAGACAATATAGTATGGATAAATTCGATGGTAATAGATACTCCGTATCAAAGACAGGGGTATGGCAAAAAAGTGGTTGAATTGTTGGAAGAATACTTCAGTAATGTATGTTCTGCTAGAAAGATATACCTATCAGTTTTCAAAACAAATACTCAAGGTCTGAATTTTTGGGAGAAATGTGGCTTTGAGCTATGTAAAGAGTTGCCTGATAAAGGCGGGGTAAGGCTAAATAGTGCAATTCAAATAATGTGCAAATTACTTATATGATAATCATATTACAGAAATATTACTAAAAAGTTGCTGTTTTGTTTCAAAAAGTTTGACAAACTGTTACAAATTGAATATAATGTTCAAAGAGCAAATAAATAAAAGTGCCCAAATTATATTAAATTTGGAACGAAAAATTTGTTTGTAATATCTAAATGAAGCTGAATCCTCGTTAAGAGGTACGGAGGAACCAAATTATTGGGGTGAGTCCATGAAAATGGTAGGGAGATCCTATTGCCCGAGCCCGACAGCTAACTTCGGAAGCGAATTATAGGAGGAGCCAATGTCAGGTAAGATCAGCAAGATACTTGTTGGATGTATTTTTGCATTTTCACTTGTACTTATTTGCTCAGTTGCCATGGCTGCAGCACAGCCAGCGCAAGTTGTTGGGACTAAGGTAAATGTTAGAAAATCACCAGATACATCTGCAAGCGTAATCACAAAGTTATCCAATTCAAGGGTGTCGATTGTTGATAAGTCAAATGGCTGGTACAAGATTTCTTTTAATGGAAAGACAGGCTGGGTAAGCAGTGACTACATAAAAGTTCTGACTACTAAAGGGAAAATTAACGCTGATGGTGTTAATTTCAGAGAAACCGCCAGTACAGATGGAAAAGTAATCGATTCACTAAGTAAGGGGACGAGTGTAGAAATCCTTGATACTCTCTCCGGTTGGCACAAGGTAAAGACGGGAACAAAAGTTGGGTATGTTGCAACTAAATTTGTTACAGTGTCTTTAACTGAACAGAAATCATCTCGTTCTACAACAGCAGCAACTTTCTCAGGAGAAGAATTTGATGAAAATTCTTCTGATAGCGACTTAGTTTCATATGCTAAGCAGTTTGTTGGAGTTCGATATGTTTATGGTGGAAAGAGCCCAAAAGGCTTTGATTGCTCAGGATTCGTTGGATACGTTTATAAGAATTTCGGAATAAAACTTAATAGTTCCGCTGCAAGTATGTATTCTAACGGTGTAAAAGTTTCAAAGAGTGCATTACAGGCAGGAGATATATTGTTTTTTGACGCTTCTTCTAGAAAAGCATCCGGCGCAATTGACCATGTTGGTATTTATATAGGCGGGGGCAAGTTTATTCATGCTTCAACATCGAATAGAAAAGTTATTATCCAGAGCCTATCCGAATATCAGGGAAAATATATTGGTGCAAAAAGAGTAATGTAATTTTATCATAAACCAAACAAAAACGTCCTTAAAAGGGACGTTTTTGTTCTCTATATACATCATAAATCTATATTCTTATTATTACGTTTCAACTTTTAATTTCAACTTTCAACATCAAACATCAAACATCAAACATCAAACACAAACATCAAACATCAAACTTCTAACTTCTAACTTCTAACTTAAAACATCAAACTCCTTAAATTCACTACTTACGGAGGTCACATGAATAAAAGACCGCTCTGTCTTATTTGTATTGCTTTTGTTATGGGGATACTGGTTGAAAACGGTTTAACAATAACAGCCTTCTTTTTTACAACAGCAGTTTTGTTCCTTATTGTAGTCTTTCTATTTTCAAGAGTAAAAAAACAAGGCGTAATTCTTCTGCTTACGTTGATGTCTTTTACAGTGGGTGGAATGCTGTTCAATTATTCTGAAAAAAACTATCTATTTGGACTTGACGACTATTACGGTAAACAAATAGCTATTGAGGGATATATAAATAGTGAACCGGAAGAGGACGAGAATAAAATAAAGTTTACTTTTAAAACCAGTTCTATTTCTGGGAAACCTAAAAACGAAAATATTCTTTTTTATGTTTATAACAAATCAGAAGGCAATTTTTCCAATAAATTGAGTTACGGGACGGTATTAACCCTGAAAGCTGAAATAAACAGACCTAAACCGGCGACTAATCCCGGAGGCTTTAATTATCAAAGATATCTTGCTTCTATAGGTATATCGGGAACGGTTAATGTTATGAATATATCAGAAATAAAAATCTCAGGTAAGGGTTCGGGCTGGATAATTAAAAAAATGGGATATAAAATTAAGAACACTGTATTGGGAATTGTCAGGGAGTGTCTTCCTAAAAATCAGGCGGGGCTTATAGCAGGTATGATAATTGGCTATAAGGACGGCTTGGATGAAAACGCATATGAAGCCTTCAGAAAAGCGGGGCTAACACATATCATGGTTGCATCCGGAATGAATATAGCTTTTATCATTCTGCCACTTACTTTTTTGTTCAGAAAATTACGTTTGACCAGAAAGGTTGCCAACATAATAATTATGTGCGTATTAGTACTCTTTATATTTGTAACAGGTTTCTCTGCCTCTGTTGTCAGGGCTGTTATTATGGGAATTATGATTCTTACAGGACAAATCATTATGAGGGAAACTGATATATATACAAGTATTTCAGCTGCTGTACTACTATTGCTCTTGTACAACCCCTTTATGATATTTGATATAGGTTTTCAGCTTTCGTTTGCTGCTACTATTTCACTGGTAATGTTTTATCCGTCGATAAAAGCGGCAGTATCCTTCAAATATGTTCCGGAAATAGTTTCCGATACACTTGCTGCAACCTTGGCGGCTCAGATAGGGGTGGTCCCAATCAGTATATACTATTTTAATTCGCTCTCATTAGTCTCTGTTATTAGCAATCTTTTAGTAGTTCCAACTGTTCAAGTTATAACAATCATTGGTTTTATTATGGTTTTTACGGGTTTAATCAATATTAATCTGGCGGTTTTGATTGGATATATTAATAACTCTGTTTTATCCTTTGTTCTCTTTGTTACTGAAATTTCTTCCAAGTTCCCTTATGCTACAATAAAAATACCCACACCGTCAATACTTCTGATTAGTATATATTATGCTACTCTTATCTATTTGTTTAAAGGGAGGAAGGTTTGGGGTAATTTAATCAATCAGAAGAAGCTGGCTTTAACGGTAATAATTATATTACTGATAAACCTATCCTGCAGCAGATTACTTCCAAAACCAATTGAGATAACATTTCTGGACGTTGGACAGGGAGACGGCGCCTTTATAAAAACAGCACACGGTACCAAAGTCTTAATTGACGGAGGAGGTAAAGAGTCGGATTCAAAATCTTCATTTGATGTCGGTAAATCTGTTATGGTACCATATATCCTGGACCAGGGGACTAAGAGTATAGATATTGTTATAGCGAGCCACGGTCATGCTGACCATACGGAAGGCTTAGAAGCAGTACTAAAGGAGTTCAGGATAGGATTATTAATCCTTCCCGACACTAATGGAAATGGATTTGATAGAATTAGTAGACTTTGCTGGGAGAAGGGGATAAAAATAATCAAATGCAGTAGAGGCAATATAATCAAATTAGATAATGATACGAAAATTGAGGTGCTCAGTCCGCTGGAGTTTTCGAAGGACAGTTTATCACAGCAGTCTTTAAATAACAGTTCATTGGTGTTAAAATTAATCTACAAAAATATAAAAGTACTGTTTACCGGAGATAGTGAGATTCCCGTAGAGGAAAGACTACTCGCTTCGGGTACTGACATATCAGCTGATTTGGTGAAGATAGCACATCACGGTTCAAATACATCAAGTGGTGATGCTTTTGTTAATAAAGTAAGACCTAAATATGCAGTCATATCAGTTGGTGAGCACAATCGTTTTGGTCACCCTTCTCAATTTATAGTAGACAGGATGGCCGAAAGAAATATAGAATTATTCAGAACTGATTTGTGCGGGGCCGTAATTGCAAAGAGTTATGGGACAGGTATTGAAGTCAGTACTATGCTGGATTAGAAATTTTGAAAAAGAGGGGAGCTATTTATGAGTTTGGAGATTCTTAAAAAACAGTTAAAAGAAGAGAAGCTGCAGAACGTCTATTTGTTTACAGGTGCTGAAGAATATCTGATAAAGTACTATACAAACGCAATTTCCAAGCTTATAGTTCAGGAAGATAATAAGGAATTTAATTACATCAGCTTTGAAGGTAAAACTGATCCGGACAGTATAATATCAAATTGTGAAACTATGCCTATGTTTAGCAGCAAAAAGTTAATTGTTGCAAAGAATACCGGATTGTTTAAAGCCAAAAAAGGTGAATCCTCCGATTCTGGTAAGGGCAAAAAGAATGATAAGGACAAATTATCTGACTATCTTGAAAAAATCCCGGATTATACCTGCCTTGTATTCATTGAAAGTGAGCTTGATAAAAGGGTTAAACTGGTCAATGTCATAAAAAAATGCGGGCTAATTGTTGAAATGGATTATCAGAAGCCTGCAGACCTTGTTAAATGGGTTACTAAGGTTTTCAGAAGTTATAATAGAAACATTGATCAGATGACAGCATCATATATTGTTGAAAACAGTGAATATTCTATGACTGAGCTTCTAAATGAAATTGAAAAGTTAGTCAACTATTCAGGAACAAAAAATGAAATCTCCATTCAGGATGTAGAAGCCGTATGTAATAAAACCATTAAAAGCAGGATATTTGATCTGACAGATGCAATTTCAGAAGGGAATAACAATAAAGCATTGTCACTGCTGAATGATATGGCAGCTCTTAAAGAACCTATGCAAAAGGTGCTTTTTATGATTATAAGGCAGATAAGAATGGTTTACAGAATGAAGCTGCTTAAAAAGCAGGGACTCAGAGAGGATGCTGCGGCTAAACAGTTGGGCTTAACTCCTTTTGTTGCCACTAAGGTATTAAGCTTAAGCCGGAATATGGATATAAGTATATTGGAAAATGCAATGTATTATAGTCTCGAACTTGATGAATCAATAAAAACAGGAAGAATATCTGACCGTATTGCTATAGAACTGCTTATAGCTTCAATGGGACATAAATAATGGGGGTCTTGAGTTGGAAAAATGGATACTAAAAAATCCCAAACATGACTTTGACAAAATGTCAGCTGTATTAGGGGTTAGTCCGCTGTTATGCAGAATTCTGGTTAACAGGGGAGTTTTGGATTGTGGGGCCGCCGAAAGGTTTATTCGTGCCGACAGAGCAGAACTTTTTGATGCGAGAAAAATGCGGGACCTGGAAAAGGGTGTTGATTTAATTGTTGGAAAAATCAAAGCCTTTAACAAAATAAGAATAATAGGTGACTACGATGTTGACGGCGTAGTCAGTACATATATACTTTTCAAGGCGTTATCAAGATGCGGAGCTGATGTTGATTATACAATTCCTCATAGAATTCTTGACGGTTATGGAATAAGCAACAGTATAATTGATAAAGCAAAAGAAGACGGAATTAATACTATTATTACCTGTGATAACGGAATTGCTGCAGCTGAGCAGATTAAGTATGCCAAAGAAGCCGGAATGAGCGTTGTAGTTACTGATCATCATGAGGTTCCGTTTGTAGAATCTGAAACGGGTGAAAGAGTACATATTTTACCGGAAGCCGACGCGGTAATTGATATAAAACGAACAGATTGCGAGTACCCGTTTAAGCTGCTATGCGGGGCCGGAGTTGCTTTTAAATTTGTACAGATCCTTTACGACAGAATGAAGGTTCCTGCCCGGGAATGGGAGAAATTTTACGAATTTGTGGCCATAGCTACCGTTTGTGATGTGGTTGACTTGGTGGGGGAAAACAGAACCTTGGTAAAAAAAGGTCTCTCTGTAATAGGAGCTACTAACAATGCCGGCCTTAAGGCCTTGATGCAGCAAACCGGGATTTACGGTAAGGAAATCGGAGTTTACCATCTTGGTTTTATAATCGGGCCTTGTATTAATGCCTCGGGAAGATTGGATTGGGCTGAAAAGGGCTTGAAAATGCTTTTAAGTGAAGATATTGCCGAAGCGGAGAGGCTTGCATTAGAGCTGCATGAACTGAATACCGAAAGAAAAAATATGACTCTGGCAGGCATTGAGGAAACAGTTGCCACCATAGAAAACAGCAGTCTTAAACAGGATAAGATTCTGGTGGTTTACAAGCCTGAAATACATGAAAGTATCGCAGGAATTATCGCCGGAAAAATACGTGAAAAGTATAATGTCCCAACCTTTATTATAACGAATGCAGAGAATGGAGTTAAGGGCTCCGGAAGGTCAATAGAGGAATACAATATGTTTGAGGGCCTGCTAAAATGCAGGGAGCTCCTTACGCGCTTTGGCGGGCATCCCATGGCTGCCGGTCTCAGCCTTGAAAGGGACAACCTGGAGCTGCTGAGAAAGCAGCTGAATGAGACTGCAGCCCTGACAGAGGATGACCTTATCCCCAAGGTATACATTGATGCAAGATTGCCTCTCTCACAGATTACTCTCAAGGCTGCAGAAGAACTAAAACTGCTTGAGCCCTACGGCAAAGGTAATTCAAAACCGCTTTTTGCAGAAAAAGATATTCCTGTTATAAAAGCAACTGTGTTGGGCTCCGAAAGGAAAATATTGAAGCTCAAACTTCAGCCAGCTCCTGGTAGGTTCCTCGATTGCATCTATTTTGGGAGTATTTTTGACTTTGATGATTACATTACTGACAAATTCGGTTCAGACCAAATGGATAAACTGTATAAAGGTCAGAAAAATAATATAAGCTTGGACTTGATTTTTAACCTGGACATCAATGAATATAACGGAAATAAAAATGTACAGCTGGTAATGCAGCACTACAGGTAGTAAAGTAGAGTGAGCTGATTTTACTCACATTTCTGGTTATTTGCTATAAAACCTGCAATGAAAATTGTATGTTGTAAGTATAGATTTATTTAATTATAATAATAACTATACATAAAATTCAGTACCATGAAGAGAGGTATATTGAAATGGACTTAAGAGCAAAGCTTAGACACGTTATGGATTTCCCTAAAGAGGGAATTGATTTTATCGATATTACAACAGTTCTTCAGGATCCTGAAGCGTTTACTGCATGTATGGATGCCTTTAAGGAGTATGCTGAGCAGCTTGGAGATTTTGATGTAATAGTAGGATCAGAGTCAAGAGGCTTTATATTTGGAGCACCTCTTGCTTACCAGATGAGAAAGGGCTTTGTTCCTGTAAGAAAAAAAGGAAAGCTTCCATACAAAACTATTAGAGTGGAGTATGACCTGGAGTATGGCAAGGATGTACTTGAAATGCACCAAGACGCCATTAAGCCGGGACAAAAAGTCTTGATAGTTGATGACCTGCTTGCAACGGGAGGCACTACAGAAGCTAACATCAAGCTGATTGAACAGCTTGGCGGCAAGGTGGCAGGGATAATATATTTCATAGAACTCGGTTTTCTTGAAGGCAGAAAGAAATTGGAGGGTTACAACGTTAATTCAATTGTTACATTTTAGAATTAATAATGACCTTTATTATAGAGAGACAAAAATTAAAGTCATTGATGACGTTGGAGGGTACTTTGATAGATAGCTTTTCAGTGCTCGTTGAAAAAGTAAAAAAATATGATCCCAACAGTAACATTGAACTGCTTGAAAAGGCCTATTATGTTTCAAAAGCCGCCCATGAGGGACAGCAGAGAAATTCAGGGGAGCCCTATATAATCCATCCTGTAGAGGTCGCTATAATCCTCGCAGAAATGGAACTGGACTGCACTGCGCTTGTTGCTGCTCTACTCCATGACACTATTGAGGACACCACCTGTACCTACGATGAGATTAAAGCTCAGTTTGGGGTTGAAGTTGCTGATCTGGTAGATGGAGTTACAAAGCTGACCAAGCTTGGAAAACTGCCGTTTACTTCAAAAGAAGAGCAGCAGATGGAAAACCTCCGAAAGATGTTTGTTGCTATGGCAAAGGACATAAGGGTAATCATGATAAAGCTTGCAGACCGTTTGCATAACATGAGAACTCTTAAATATATGAATGAGGGTAAGCAGATTGAAAAAGCTCGAGAAACCCTTGAAATATATGCACCTCTGGCTCATCGGCTTGGTATTTCCAAAATCAAGTGGGAGCTTGAAGATATTTGTCTGAGATACCTTGATCCCAAGGGCTATTATGACCTGGTTGAAAAAATAGCATTCAAGAGAAAACAACGTGAAGCCTATATCGAGGCTATTTTAAATACTTTAAAAGAAAAAACAGCCGAACTGGGTATTGAGAATGCTCAGATTGACGGCCGTCCAAAGCATTTTTACAGTATTTACAGGAAGATGCAGAAGCAGAATAAAACACTGGATCAGATATATGATTTATTTGCTTTCAGAGTAATAGTTAATTCTGTTAAGGACTGTTATGCTGTACTGGGGCTGGTCCATGAGCTTTTTAAGCCGATGCCCGGACGCTTTAAGGATTATATAGCTATTCCGAAGCCAAATATGTATCAGTCACTGCACACTACCTTAATCGGCCCCGAAGGGCAACCCTTTGAGGTTCAGATCAGAACCTGGGATATGCACAGGGTTGCCGAGGTGGGAATAGCTGCCCACTGGAAGTATAAAGAGGGCGCAAACAGCGCAACAAAGGATTCTGAAAATAAATTCGCATGGCTGAGGCAGCTGCTGGAATGGCAGATGGATACCAGGGACGAGAACGAGTTTATGGAGACCTTAAGGGTTGACCTTTTTACCGACGAGGTTTTTGTATTTACTCCAAAAGGTGATGTTGTCAGCTTGCCCTTTCAGTCCACTCCTGTTGATTTTGCTTACAATATTCACAGTGCTATTGGTAATAAAATGATTGGGGCAAAAGTTAACGGCAAGATGGAACCGCTTTATTACAAGCTTAAGAATGGTGACATTGTCGACATTTTAACCTCGTCAACCATACACGGTCCTAGCAGAGACTGGCTCAAAATTGTTAAAAGCAGTCAGGCAAAAAACAAAATAAATCAATGGTTCAAGAAGGAAAAAAGAGAAGAAAATATTCTAAGAGGCAAGGAAATGGTGGAAAGGGAGCTAAAAAAACAAGGGCTCACTTACGCTCAACTGTTCAAAACAGAATGGATTGACCTTGTTCTGAGAAAATATAATTTTGGCTCTCTTGAGGACCTGTATGCCGGAATTGGCTATGGAGCAATAACCACAAACAAGGTTATTACTAGACTAAAAGAAGAGTTTAAGAAAACTCTTAAACCTGAAGAAATTGAACAAATTCTTGAATCCATAGCTCAAACCAGAAATGAAAAAAAGAAGAAAAATGCCCCTGAAAGCGGTATAGTTGTCAAAGGAATAGACAATTGTCTCGTAAGGCTTTCTCGCTGCTGCAATCCTGTTCCGGGGGATGAAATCATAGGTTACATAACCCGTGGCAGGGGAGTTTCCGTTCACAGAAGCGACTGTGTAAATGTAACCGCAGGGATTGAAGAAGAAGGCAGACTGATTGATGTTAAATGGTATACGACCAATGATGTTGCCTACAAGGCAGATATTACAATAATGGCCAATGACAGAACTTCTCTGCTGCTGGATGTTACAAACAGCATTGCGGAGCTTAAAATTCCAATTAAAGCTGTAAATGCAAGAACCACAAGAGAGCAGATTACCTTGATAAATCTGACTCTTGAGATAACAAATACCGAGCAGTTAGAAAAAATAATTAAGAAGCTTAAAAAGATAGACAGCGTATTTGACGTTACAAGAAATAAACAATAGTGAGTTATAATGGAGTTTAAATGAGAGCAGTAGTTCAGCGAGTTGTGGAATCCAAGGTAACTGTTGGTGACAGCATAACCGGAGAGATTAAGAAAGGACTTATGGTTTTGTTGGGTGTTGGTCAGGAGGATTCCGATCAGGATATTGAATACCTTGTAGAAAAAATAATAAACTTAAGAATATTTGAGGATAATAACGGTAAAATGAACCTTTCGCTGCTTGATACAGGCGGTGAACTATTGGTGGTATCTCAGTTTACTTTATACGGGGACTGCAGGAAGGGCAGACGGCCCAGTTATGACAAGGCTGCGCGGCCTGAAAATGCAAAAGTTCTATACGAGACTTTTGTAGAAAGATGTAAAAGCTATGGAATTAACACTCAAACGGGTATATTTCAGGCTGAAATGCTTGTGGACATAAGCAATGACGGGCCTGTAACGCTTTTATTGGATAGTAAAAGGGTGTTTTGAAAGGACCAGTTATGATAATTAAAACTATAACGGGCGGAATATTTGCTTCGAACTCTTATCTGATATGTGAAAAGGATAAGGCTGTATTAATTGATCTTGGAGTTAAAACGGAAGCAATTATGGCAGCCGCCCATGAAATGAATGTAACAATTGAGAAAATAATAATGACCCACGGTCATATAGACCATATTGTCGAACTTGACAATATTTTAAAGGAAACCAATGCAAAGGCATATATTCATGTAGACGATGAACCCTGTCTTACAAATGCCAAACTTAATGTATCTGCATTTACTTTTTCTCCGAAGACTGTAAACAGTCGCTGCGAAATATTAAGAGACGGAAGTTCAATAAGTTTGGGAGACCTGGAGTTAAAGGTGATACATACACCTGGCCATTCTCCGGGATCTATCTGTATTTTGGCCGGAAGTAAGCTTTTTTCGGGGGATACTTTGTTTAATAACGGTTATGGGAACTACGAGCTGCCCAATGGTAATTTTGAAGATTTATATAAATCAATTGTTGAAAAGCTTTTTACACTACCGGAGGATACAGATGTTTACCCTGGCCATGGTATTAGTACAACTATAGGTAACGAAAAGAAATCCAACCCCATAAGACATGCTGTTGAGTGGTAGCAGGAATAGACAAAGGATGTATTCGGAGCTGTTATGATTTATTATAAAAATGAGTGTGACTTTTTAGATTATGAATTTGAAGATGTTTTAAAGTTATTCTTTTTGAAAGATGAGCTTCAAAAGACAGAAGGCCCTTGGGAACAGATCTCCGGGGCATTTCTTTTCTGTTATATGTATACAGATGAGCAGCAAGTGGCTGTTATCAAAATCAGTCTTAAAAGTGATGATTTTGATGAGGCTATAAGCCTTCCGGTACCTTGTCAGTCGGATAAATTAATGCTGAAGGCCCTCAAGAGAGCATTTAAAAGAAAGTTATTTCTTATGCTTCAAAAGTATACCGGTAAGGTTATTCCCTGGGGAGTAATGACAGGCATAAGGCCGGCTAAACTTGCAAATGAATTGATTGATCAGGATCTGGACAAAAAACATATCTTGGAAACACTGGTCAAGGATTATTATGTTACCGACAATAAGGCTTCTCTCCTTTATGAAGTTGCAATGAACCAAAGAGAACTGTTCAGAACCTCTGACGATAAAAGTGTTTCTTTATATATTGGGATTCCTTTTTGTCCTACCAGATGCTTATACTGTTCTTTCAGTTCAAGCACTCTCAGGCAGTACAGAAACTCTGTTGACACTTATATTGCTACTCTCATGAAGGAAATTACCCACACGGGAGACCTTTTAAAACAAAAAAAATTAAAAATTGAGAGTATATATATTGGAGGGGGAACTCCTACCTCCATCGACTCAAATCAGCTGGACAGACTATTGAAGGGTATTGAGGACCAGCTGGATTTAAGTGCCTTAAAGGAATACACTCTTGAAGCAGGCCGCCCCGACACTATTGATGCTCAAAAGCTCAAGGTAATTAGAAGCAGCAGTGTTTCAAGAATAAGCATTAATCCTCAGAGTATGAATGCCGCAACCTTGGAGCGTATTGGAAGAAACCATACCCCGGCAGAGGTTGAGACAGCCTTTTACATGGCGAGGGAGCTGGGGTTTGATAATATAAACATGGATGTAATATGCGGTCTGCCGGGTGAAAATGTGGATATATTTGAGCAAACTATGAATAAGCTTGCTCAGCTTAAGCCTGATAGTATAACTGTTCATACCATGGCATTAAAAAGAGCTTCGAGACTTGCTTTAGAGATTGACGCATATAATCTTCACAAGGAATATGAGCAATCTGCCGAAATGGTTGATTTAGCGAGGAAATATGCGCTTAACATGGGTTTAGAACCATATTATCTATACAGACAAAAGAATATTCTTGGAAACCTGGAAAACGTAGGCTATAGCAAGAAAGAAAAGGAATGCCTTTATAATATTCAGATAATGGAGGAACGTCAGTCCATATTTGCCTGCGGTGCGGGGGCTGTGACAAAGATTGTATTCCCTGAAAGCAGAATCGAAAGAGCATTCAATGTCAAAAGTGTAGAGGAATATATCGGGAGGATCGATGAAATGTTGCAAAGAAAGGAACAGTTGGTCTTGGATTAGGAGGTATTGACTTCTAACTTTCGCAAAGTATTTAATCAATATTATCTGAATAAGGAAAATCCTTCTATAATTAATATTGACAATATTAGGTGTGAATTTTAAAATGATATAGTATACAAAAGTAATCAAAAATACCGAATTAGCCTTAAAAGGGAAGAGTAGTCAATGCTTCTATTCAGGGAATAGCTGTCGAAAATCAAATTTATTTTTTAGTAATTTGAATTGGACTGTGAGCAGCTTATAGTAAAGTTGATGAAAGACACCCTCTTTGGAATGGATATTCCTGGGCTGATGAGTTAAAAGCTCATCCGTTTTCCGCGTTAAGGGTCTCAAGTCAGTTGCCGTCTAAAGTACATTTTTTGGCGGGAATTATTAGGGTGGCATCACGGGAAGTTTCCTCTCGTCCCTTATCGGGATAGGGGGACTTTTTTAATGTTAACGATGTATCCTATTAAATTAAATTTTTTATGTTAATAATTTTAATTATATTATATGATAGGAGTTGTGCAAATGGCTAAACAGGATGTAGTAACACCCTCAATTCTTCCGGGTTTTTTGGAGTTGTTGCCTCCCGATCAGATGGTGTTTAATCAAATGATGGATACTATTAAAAAAACTTATGAAACATACGGCTTTATACCTCTTGATACTCCAATGATTGAAAAATCGGAAGTGTTACTTGCAAAAAGTGGTGGAGAGACAGCAAAACAGGTATATAGATTCAACAAGGGAGATAACGATCTGGCTTTAAGATTTGACCTTACAGTACCACTTGCCAGATATGTTTCTCAACATTTTGGGGAACTTACCTTTCCCTTTAAAAGATACCATATAGGTAAGGTTTTCAGGGGCGAGAAGCCGCAAAAGGGCAGATTCAGAGAATTTTATCAGTGTGATATTGATATTATAGGCTTTGAAACCCTTAGTGTAATTAACGATGCTGAAATATTAAGCGTTATTTATTCCACCTTTAAAGCTTTAGGCTTCAGCGATTTTACTATAAGACTGAACAACCGTAAAATACTTAACGGTTTTTTTGAAAGTCTTCATGTATCTGATAAAGCAGAGGTACTTAGAATAATTGATAAGCTCGAAAAAATCGGAGAGACAGCAGTTCTTTCCGAACTTAAATCAGTGGGACTTTCAGAGGAGGATGCTTTAAGTGTCCTCAGATTTGTAGGAATTAAAGGCAATAGCAGTGAGATAATTGAGAGCCTCCGTCAACTGGGAATCCCAAATGAGATGTTTACCGAAGGTATAGATGAGTTGGAACTGGTAATTAATTATATTGATGCCTTTAAAGTACCGTCTCAGAATTATACAATAGACCTGACTATTGCACGGGGTCTCGACTATTATACCGGAACAATATATGAAACAATTTTGAATCAGTATCCATCTATAGGCAGTGTTTGTTCAGGAGGAAGGTATGATAATCTGGCTCAGAACTATACTACAAAGAAGTTACCGGGAGTAGGCATATCCATAGGCTTGTCAAGGCTATTCTACCAGTTGAGAGAGGCAGGAGTGCTCGGAGAAGGCAGAAAGGCTACTCCTTCAAGGATTCTAGTTATACCTATGAAGGAAACCATGGCACAGGCTCTGGAACTGGCTACAAAGGTAAGGGTGGCTGGGATTGCAGCTGAGATTTACTTTAATGAAGGTAAAATAGGAAAGAAGTTTTCTTATGCGGATAAATTAGGAATTCCCTACGCTGTAGTAGTCGGTGAGGATGAAGTAAATGCCGGAAAGTTCAAACTGAAAAATATGACCACCGGTGAACAAACGGAAATGGACATAGATCAAATAATTCAACAGCTAAAATTGTTGTAGTTCATCATCGTAAGTTTATTTATAATGATTCTAGTATTAATAGATTTGATAATTTTATGACAATTACTACTTTTTGTTGACGCGCTGTGCGCGTAGATAGGAGATTATATGGGAGAATCTATTTATGGACTCAAAAGGAGTCACAAATGTACTGAACTGACTTCAGCCAATATCGGAGAAACTGTTACTGTAATGGGTTGGGTTCAGAAACAGAGAAACTTAGGAAGCTTGGTTTTTGTTGATTTAAGAGATAGATCAGGGATTTTGCAGTTGGTATTCACAGATAAAGACGGAGAGATGTTTGATAAGGCAAAAACCATCAGAAGCGAATTTGTTCTTGCAGTCGTAGGAACTGTTGCTGCCAGAGCTCCTGAAGCAGTAAACAAAAAGATGGCTACCGGTGAGATAGAAATTATAGCTAATGAGCTAAGAATTCTAAGTTCATCTGAAACACCACCTATTTACATTGAAGAAAATTCTGATGTAAATGAAATTACAAGACTTAAATATCGTTATCTGGATTTGAGAAGACCGGACATGCAGAGAAATCTGATGCTGAGACACAGGGTTACTAAGGTGGCCAGGGATTATTATGACGATAACGGCTTCCTTGAGGTTGAAACTCCTATTTTAATAAAGAGTACACCTGAAGGAGCAAGGGATTATCTGGTACCAAGCCGTGTTCATCCCGGAAAGTTTTTTGCATTGCCGCAGTCACCACAGCTTTATAAGCAGCTTTTAATGGTATCAGGCTTTGATAGATACTTTCAGATTGCCAAGTGCTTCAGGGATGAAGACTTAAGAGCAGACAGACAGCCGGAATTTACGCAGATTGATATAGAAATGTCTTTTGTTAATGTTGATGACGTGCTTACAACAAATGAAGGTTTCATCAAGAGAGTGTTCAAGGAAGCACTTGGTGTAGAACTGGAAACACCTTTCCTTAGAATGCCTTATGCTGAAGCTATGGAAAGATTCGGTTCAGATAAGCCGGATATCCGATTTGGCATGGAATTGGTAAATGTATCTCATTTAGTGGCAGAGTGCGGCTTTAAGGTATTTACAGATGCTGTTGCCAACGGAGGCAGTGTCAGAGCAATAAATGCTAAAGGCTGTGCTAAATTCAGCAGAAAAGAAATCGATGCATTGGTTGAGGTTGTTAAGACCTACAAGGCTAAAGGAATGGCGTGGATTTCCATAGACAACAATAATGAAATCAAATCCTCCTTTGCCAAGTTTATGACAGAGGATGAGATGAAAGCTCTGTTGGATAGTGTTAATGCTGAGGCTGGTGATTTGATTTGCTTTGTAGCTGACAAAAATAATGTTGTATACGATGCTCTTGGACAGTTAAGATTGGAAGTCGCAAGGAAATTGGACATATTAAACCCTGATGAATTCAAATTCTTATGGGTTACAGAATTCCCACTTTTTGAATATGATGAAGATGAAGGACGTTTTGTTGCAAAGCACCATCCTTTCACAAGCCCAATGGATGAAGATTTAGAACTTTTGGATACAGATCCGGGCAAGGTGCGTGCAAAAGCATATGATATAGTGTTAAATGGTGTTGAATTAGGTGGAGGTAGTATCAGAATCCATATCCAGGAATTACAGGCTAAGATGCTTAAGATGCTTGGATTTACAGACGAAGATGCTAACAGAAAATTTGGCTTCCTGCTGGATGCTTTCAAGTATGGCACACCCCCTCACGGTGGTATGGCTTTTGGACTGGACAGAATGATTATGCTTATGGCTAAAACAAGCAGCATAAGAGATGTTATAGCATTTCCCAAGGTTCAAAATGCTTCAAGCCCTATGGACAACGCACCTGACATTGTTGATGTCAAACAATTACAGGAATTGCATATAGATATTATGAAAGAATAATTGGCGATTATTTTATTGCTAAAAAGTATTGTTATTCTAGTATTGCTATATATTTACAGACATAAAGCGGCTACGATAAAAGTTACCATTACACTGGGCAACTGGCTTTGATATAATATTAATAGCAATTAGCAATTGGTTTTAAGAACTAGGGACAAATTTTAATGAGAAAACTATGTGATAATCATAACCATTAAGGTTCTACATAGTTTATAATATTAATTTTGGAGATTATTCAATATATGAAAAAGAATTATCATGTGGGGTTGGATGTTGGCTCTACTACTGTAAAAATGGCTGTTCTTGATAAAAATAATAAGCTTGTTTTTTCAAAGTACCAAAGACATTATTCAGACATCAGAAAAACCATCTTTGAGTTAATGGATGAGACTTGCGACACATTTTATCAGGAAGAATGCACTGTTATGATAACCGGCTCGGGCGGTTTGTTAGTCTCTCAGTGGTTAGGTCTTGATTTTATTCAAGAAGTCATTGCAGGCTCGGAGTCTGTGCAAACACTGATCCCTGTCACCGATGTTGCAATAGAACTTGGTGGAGAAGATGCGAAGATAACTTATTTCAAGGGTGGTCTTGAGCAGCGTATGAACGGAACCTGTGCCGGGGGGACCGGTTCCTTTATAGATCAGATGGCTTCGTTGCTGCAGACAGACGCAACCGGTCTGAATGAGTATGCCAAAAACAGCAGAATCATTTATCCCATAGCCGCAAGATGTGGTGTGTTTGCAAAAACAGATATTCAGCCTCTGTTAAATGAAGGTGCCGCAAAGGAAGATATTGCCGCCTCGGTCTTTCAGTCTGTTGTTAATCAGACCATCAGTGGATTGGCATGCGGTAAACCCATAAAGGGAAATATTGCCTTTTTGGGAGGACCTTTATACTTTTTATCGGAATTAAGAAAAAGATTTGAAATAACGCTTAATTTAAAGCCTGAGCAGGTTATATTTCCTGAGAATTCGCAGTTATTTGTAGCTATAGGGGCAGCACTTTCTTCCAAAGAGTGCAAAGTTGTATCCTTTAAAGAATTAAAAGAAAAGCTTCCGGAGCTGAATACAGTTGTAGTTCATGAAGTCGAAAGGCTTAAACCCTTATTCAACAGCCAGCAGGAGCTTGATGAGTTCAGAGCCAGACATGCAGTGCATTCTGTCAGTGTGAAGCCACTGACAGAATACAAGGGAGATTGTTTCCTTGGAATTGATGCCGGTTCAACTACAACAAAAGCAGTATTAATTGATACAGAAGGCGAGCTTCTATTCTCACATTACGGAAGTAATGAAGGAAGTCCTCTGAATTCAGCTATTAGGATTTTAAATGACATATATTCGAAACTACCCTCTGAGGCTAAGATAGTAAATTCTACTGTTACCGGCTATGGTGAAGGGCTTATTAAAGCAGCTCTTAAAGTGGATATTGGTGAAATTGAAACAATTGCCCACTACAAGGCTGCAGACTTTTTCCTTCCCGGGGTTGACTTTATTCTTGACATCGGCGGGCAGGACATGAAGTGCTTAAAAGTCAAGGATGGAATAATTGACAGCATTATGCTTAATGAGGCCTGTTCTTCGGGCTGTGGCTCCTTTATTGAAACTTTTGCAAAATCACTGAACTTTACTGTTGAGGATTTTGCAGCTCAGGCTTTACTGGCAGAGAAGCCGGTGGATCTAGGTTCAAGATGTACTGTGTTTATGAACTCCAGGGTAAAGCAGGCTCAGAAGGAAGGCGCTCAGGTGGGTGATATTTCTGCAGGACTGTCCTATTCTGTAATAAAAAATGCGTTGCTGAAAGTTATTAAGATCAGAGATCCTAAGGAAATGGGAGAAAAAATTATTGTTCAGGGGGGAACCTTCCTGAATGATGCTGTTCTGAGAAGCTTTGAGCTTATCTCTGAAAGAGAAGCTGTAAGGCCTAATATTGCAGGACTTATGGGTGCTTTTGGCGCTGCACTGATAGCAAAGGAACGCTATTCCGGAGTCCAGACAACTCTCATATCAAAGGACAAAATAGGTGATTTTGATTACAATACAGAGCTGCAGAGATGTAAGCTATGCAATAACAACTGCTTGCTTACTATAAATGAATTCAGTGATGGTAGCAGATTTGTATCGGGTAACAGATGTGAAAGGGGAGCTGGTATTGAAACTCTGACACAGGATGTGCCAAACCTTTATGATTATAAATATAAAAGAATAACTGGCTATAAACAGACGGTAGGGATAGAGTATACCAGAGGAACTGTTGGCATACCTCGCGTACTTAACATGTACGAGAATTATCCTTTCTGGTTTACCTTCTTTGACCAGCTTAAATTCAGAGTTGAATTATCCCCCAGGTCTTCAAAGAAAATATATGAACTGGGTATTGAAACCATGCCCTCCGAGTCAGTTTGCTATCCTGCGAAACTGGTCCACGGGCATATCACAAGTTTGGTTAATAAAAACGTTAACTTCATTTTCTATCCTTGTCTTCCATATGAAATGGTTGAGGATGAAAATGCAGATAACCACTATAATTGTCCGATTGTTACCTCTTACCCGGAGGTTATTAAGAATAATATGGATATTCTTAAAACCAAGGGGATAAAGTTTATGAATCCCTTCCTGCCTTATGACAACAAGGAAAGAATGAAAACCAGACTGTTTGAGGTTCTTGGTAAGGAATTCAGTATAACAAGGGCTGAAATTGAAAATGCCGTAGAAATGGCATACACAGAGGACGAAAAAGTTAAGAAAGATATCAGGCAAAAGGGTGAAGAAACCCTTAAGTATCTGCAGGAGAATAATAAGAGAGGTATAGTGCTTGCCGGAAGACCTTACCATATAGACCCTGAAATAAATCACGGTATACCGCAGATAATTACCTCTCATGGTTTTGCAGTTCTCACCGAGGATTCAATAGCTCATTTGGGCAGAATAGAACGTCCGCTTCGAGTAGTAGACCAATGGAAATACCATTCAAGACTATATGCTGCGGCTACTGTTGTAAATGAATATCCGGAACTGGAAATGATTCAGCTTAACTCCTTTGGCTGTGGTCTTGACGCTGTAACAACAGATCAGGTTCAGGAAATATTGAACACAAATGAAAATATTTATACCGTTTTAAAAATAGACGAAGGTAATAATCTCGGTGCCGCAAGGATAAGAATAAGGTCCCTTGTTGCTGCTATTGAGGACAGAGATAAAAAAGCCCTGAAGCCTCATCAAAAGCATGAATCACATAAGAAGGCTATTTTTACAGAAGATATGAAGGCAAAACATACTATCCTCGCGCCTCAGATGTCTCCTATCCACTTTGATTTTGTTGAAGCTGCTTTCAGAAAATGCGGCTATAGGGTTGAAGTTCTTCCAACCGTTGATAATGCAGCGGTTGAAGATGGTCTAAGGTACGTTAACAATGATGCCTGCTACCCGTCTATAATTGTTGTTGGACAGATTATACACGCCCTAAAATCAGGTAGATATGATTTAAACAATACATCAGTATTGATAACTCAAACAGGCGGAGGCTGTAGAGCTACAAATTATATTGGCTTTTTGAGGAAAGGTCTTGATGAAGCGGGAATGAGTCAGGTGCCTGTAATATCCTTAAATGCACTTGGACTTGATAAACAGCCTGGCTTTAAATTATCGTTGGATTTATTGGACAGCGCTTTCAAGGGCTTGGTGTATGGTGATCTCCTTATGAGAGTACTCTATAGAGTCAGACCGTATGAGGCAGTACCGGGGTCAGCAAATGAACTGTACAGAAAATGGTCGAAGATATGTGTCGATTCTATTTATGACGGTAAAAAGGGCAGTTTTAAGCGTAATATCAAGGGGATAATCAGGGAATTTGATTCACTGGAAATTTTGGACATAGAAAAACCTAAAGTTGGCCTTGTAGGAGAGATTCTTGTTAAATTCCATCCTGATGCAAATAACAATGTTGTGGATGTGATAGAGAAGGAAGGCGCAGAAGCAGTTATGCCCGACCTTATAGATTTCTTCCTGTACTGTGCTTATGATGCTAACTTCAAGTACAGAAATCTGTCAGGATCCTTTAAAAAACTGGTTGCTAACAACCTCGTTATATTGTTTATTGAATTCTACAGAAGACATATGAAGAAGTATCTTTCAAAGAGCAAGAGGTTTGATCCGCCACATTCTATTTATGAGTTGGCTAACAGTGCGTCAGAAATACTTTCAATCGGAAATCAGACCGGAGAAGGCTGGTTCCTTACTGCCGAAATGATTGAACTCATAAAGAGCGGAGCAGGAAACATAGTATGTATGCAGCCTTTCGCCTGCCTGCCTAACCATGTTACCGGCAAAGGTATGATTAAGGAGCTGAGAAGAAGGTATCCTGAATCTAATATTGTGGCAGTAGATTATGACCCCGGCGCAAGTGAAGTTAATCAGCTTAACAGAATAAAGCTGATGATGTCGGTGGCCTTTAAGAATCTTAAAAATCCGCCTGAAAAAGTAGAGGAAACCGAAGCAAAAGAAGAGCAGGTTACAGATGCTCAGGAGGAAAAAATCAGTTCATAATAAATAACTTATACAAAAAAGAGACCGAGCTATCGGTCTCTTTTTTGCATTTACCTGTCGGACATAAGTTTTCCAATTTTTTTCAATAGTTACTGTTTAAATATAACCAGTCGCCAAATAGAGGGTTATATGATATCATATTTAATAAGAAATTTCCTGATTAACAAATATTTGGAAAGGTGTACAAAATGGCTGACTTTGAGAATATACAAGATAATAAATATATATACCCGGATGAGGGCGAAGCGTTAACAATATCTTTGATCGGTGAAACAGAGCCTTATCCCGGCTACTGGGAAGCCAGTGAAGCCGGAGTCCTGGACAGGGCTGTCAAAATTATTAAGAAAAAGTATATGAACGGCAATCTTCTTGACGTGGGTTGCGGCTTCGGAAGGTTAATTCTGAAGTTCTCACCGTATTTTCATAAGGTAACCGGCCTCGAACCGGATAAAGGCAGATTTGAGGTAAGCAGACAGAATATCAATAAGTGGGGTCTTGCCCAAAAGGTGGAACTTTTGAATGGTTCAGTCGAGTTACTGGAAGAAAATAATGTCTATGATGTTATTCTATGCAGCCATGTTCTTCAGCACATCACAGAAGATACTGCAAACAGCCTGGTTATAAAGTTCAGAAAACTTCTGAAAAAGGATGGGATGCTTATTCTTACAACTTCTCATTCGCTTATCGAAAAGGATCTATATTACAAGAGTTATTTTAATTCTGACAATAAAAGGGTAGAAGCTGAAATTACAAAGAGTGAGTTCAACACCATTGAAAATAGCAATGGTGTATTACCTATAAAAATGTACACAGCTGAGAGTTTAACTCAATTGCTTGAAAAACATAAATTTCATGTTATGGGCATAAGAGTATACCATGATGATGCAGGGTTTATGCTTATTGATAAGCTAATTGGAACTGATATACTGGTCAACAGTTTCGCCGGTCTGAAAAACAAGCATGGGAGGGATATTTTTGTCATTGCCGGATAAGATTGATTTTAAAGATATAAGCTGTGTACTATTGACCAGTGCTAAGTTTAAATTCAGGCAAACATCTCCCGACAAGCTGATAAAAGCTCTTGAAGAGTATTTCTATTTACCTAAATGGGAGAAAGAGAGTTCATATGAAGAGGAATTCTCAAAATATAAGAATATAGTTTTCAACAAGGAATTTAAAATTGATTCGGAGTTAAAGGTTAAACTGGGAAGCTTTGATTTTACAGTTACGTTCAATTCCCTTCAAAAAAGACATTCTGTTGATGTATATGCCTTTATATATCCTGTAATTGAGGTTGTTAATTTGTTCTACTGTATATCGTTGGAGGATATGACAGTAGATGAGCTGATTAATTTCCGTAAGCTTGTGCAGTTTGACAAGGTTAATGAGGGCTGTTTAAAGCTTTGTAATTCGGGTTTTATGAAGAAGACTAATGAATTTAAGTACACTGATTTCGGCTCTTTGACAAAGGAAATTTACGGAATATTTCTTAAACTGTCCAAACACACTAAATATAAAGTACATAGTATGTTGTCATGTCTGTCATTAAAAAAATACAGAAGCTTTGAGGAAGAGTACTTAAAAAAATTAAAGCATAAAAGCTCTGAGGATTATAAAAACGCAAGTCGCCCTAAGGTCAGCAGAAAACAGAGGAGGTTTATTAACCATGAGTATTATAAAACTCAATTATTTGAAAATATAAACATCGAGAAACTAATGCTGCTGGAAATACGGGAATTGGCTGATCTAGAGGTTAATTGCACAAATGAAAAAAAGTTCATTGAAAAATATTCGAAAAAGATCTACGGTCTGCTGGTTTGTGATGAGGGTTATAACTTTGTCCCAAGGAAAACCGTAATGGACGCCATTGATGAAAACTTCGGGTCAAGAAACTTTTTCAGAGTGTTTACATCTAATGTGGGAGTGTTAGTGTTTAATTTTACCAACAGTAAATGCAGACAGAATTATAATCTTTTTCAACAGGAAATAGCCTGCTGCTTTGATGACAACAACTCCAAAATCCTGACTCAAAACCCTGGTATAGCAGGATTGGAGCATGGAGTATTGCTGGCTATGGAGGAATCTATAAATTTATTGACCATAATTAATTCAAATATGGGTAAAAGGTATTTATCCCAGAATAAAAAGATCTCAAAGATTATAGATAATAGAAGAAAATTAATAGATATCATTAATTTAATATCGAGCATAAATATCAGCGAAATAACAAACTTAAAAAACCTTATGCTGAAAAAAATCGGAATTTTAGCATTTGTGTCCAGAGTAAGGGAGAGACTGGATATAGCTGAAAATGATACTCTTGTTATTTACCAGAGAAGAAACAATTTTCTCGTCATGGTGATAACTATTCTCGGAGTATTTTTTGCAGCCATGAGTATATCTGAAATAAAGGAAATAATAATTAAGTTTTTATCAAATTTATAGCTTTAGTACCAAGTCATTCAGAATCCCGGCAATTACTTCAGCATAAATTTTCCCTTCGGTTTTGGAAAGCTTGGTCCGAATGTCCGATATAAAAAAGTTATTTTTCAAAAGCCTATTCTCCAGATTTTTTATATAGCACTCCAGGCCGGACTCAGCTTGTGACTTTTCTTTAAATAGAGAGGTTTCGCAAAATTCCGAATAAACGAAGGTATTGACAGAATCTCCATCAATTCGGATCCATGCGCCGTCAGTGGTACTTTCCTGGAATTTTGCAGGATAAATTCCGCCGTCCTTGGTATTAAGATAGAATATTTTATCGCCTTCTTCAAACATAGAATACACCTCTTTCTAACTGAATTATTACAATAAGTATTACAACAATTATATCTTTGAATAAAGTATTTTTAAACCCTCATTCAGGTGTCCTTTCAATTTGTCCAGTTATGGCTTTCAGAATATTTTACGTTAAAAACCAGTTATAAATGTATACAAGAGAAATTTTTGGCACAATGGCTTCAGAGAATTGTGTCTAACTTTACGTTTGCGTTTTTCTCACAGCTATTTTTTATCCAACCTCTTGTAAGATTTATTTTCAGAGCTATCTTTAAAAAACAGTTAGTGAAAGCAGAAGACCAACAATCAGTAAACTATGAGCCTCAGGTTTAAAAAAGAAAGAGAGAGCAGCACGAGATTTCTTTCTTTTGCTACCCTCTTTTCTCTTTATTGATTCAGTTAAAATAAAGTATGCTTTTATTTATGATAATTGAGGCAATTCTATTGTTGCTTTGAACAGGTCACCATCAATGCTGATGGAAAAGCTTCCTTTCTGAAGCTGAGTTAAGCTTTTAGCTATTGAAAGCCCCAATCCTGAGCCTTCACTGTGACGAGACTCATCCCCCCGTTTAAATCTTTCCATTAATTCGTCTTCGCTCACATTTAGCTCATAGGCTGAAATGTTTTTAACTACAATTTTTACTTTTGAATTCTCGCAGATAACATCCATATAAACCCTTGAATTTGGTAATGCATACTTAAATACATTTGACAGAAGATTTTCTATAACTCTCCAGAGAAGTTTCCCATCCGCGCTTACATAAACATTATCAGCAGGTATATTTGTTTTGAAGGTAAGGCCTGAGGTTTCGATTTTGTCAGATAACTCTCCAAGACCTTGTGATATAAGTGAAGCAACATTTATTCTTTCAAAATTTATCGAGATATTTCCGCTGGTTGCTTTGGCTGCTTCAAATAAATCCTCTGTCAGGGATTTGAGTCTCTGAGATTTTGCGTCGATAATATCGAGATATTTATTTGAATTTTCCGAATGAAGACCTTCATTTTTTAATAGATCCACATAGGTTATTATAGAGGTCAGCGGGGTTTTAAGGTCATGAGATACGTTAGTTATCAGTTCGGCTTTCATACGTTCAGCCTTTACCTGACTGCTGACTGCTGTTTTTAAGCCATCGGCAATCTTATTTATGGTTACTGCAAGTACTTTTAACTCGGTCATACCTTGCACGGGAACATTATAGGTAAGTTCACCGGCCCTGATCTTTTCCGCTCCGTCACAGATATTTATAAATGTTTTAAAGTTCTTAAGTAAATAGTACAAAGCTATACCATTAACTACAAGTATCCCGATCAGACAGACCAAGGCTTCTTCGATTATAAAAATAACAGATAAAATTAGAATTAAAAGAGAGTAACCTCCAAATAAAAGTACTAGCCTTATTGCAAGAGGACTTTTATCAAAAACACCTGATATATTACTTCTAATCTTTTGACTGATTATCCGCAGCTTAGTTGTAAGCCACTTTATCACTTTGTACAGAAAGGTATGTTTCACTACCTCTTTTCTTTTTACTCTTTTCATAAACATGCTGACAAACAATAATCCTATCAAAGTTCCAACAGCTATTATTACACTGAAAATTGAATAAACAATTGTTTGGTTAAATCTTAAGTTGTTGGGAAAGTAATTTGAAAGAAACTCTATTATCGCTGCAATACCTAGAGCAATGGCCGCTACACTTACCACAAGTGCTATGTCTAAATAAATAATATCTACCGCTATCAGGTGTATTCCTTCCTTGGTTGTGCGCCTTCCTGAAGAATAAATAATATAAATCAAACCCAGTAAGAAAGAAAGAAGACCCGCAAAAGAAGTAAATATCCCAATTTCTCCCTTTGAAACATGCTTTTCAAAGTTTAATACTTCAGCGTTATATCTATCCTCTGACATACCAAGATAAACAACTGATTCTGCAGGTATGACATAGTACGGAAAGTACTTTGAACTGAAGTAAGATACGAAATTGCTTTGAGTAAGTTTAGCTGAAAAGGGGAGAGCACTAAAAAAGCTGTCTTCTGAATTCGTTGAGGGAACATTTGAAAGTGTTGTTTTGCCATTTTGAATTACAGTGTAATAAATTCCGGAAGAATTATTCAGCGAGTCAAAGTAATTTTTGTATTCATTTAATTGTGAATTGATTTGTTCTTCCTCAACATTACTTATAAGCTTATCGTAGCTTTCGGCAGTTTCTCTAATCTCTTTATCCTTATCTTCCTTTAATTGATTGACTTTTTCCTGAATATCTTTGATTTTAAGATCATTAACTATATTAGAGTTTTCGGAAACCTTACCATTTTCAATAATGAATTTCTGGTCATTAATATAGATTTGATATTGGTTAAGTGATTGATAATATTTATTTTCAATTTGTTCCAGCTGGGACTTTTTCTCAGCTTCCAGATACACCTTTCTATTTTTTAGGTCTTCATTATCAAGTTCAGCTCCAGATTTAATGTTTTCTTCACTTTTATAATGAAAAGCAACTTCTGATATGTTATGATATGCATTCAGAAAAATATCCTTTCCCGTACTTTCCTTAAACTCCTTATTTTGTACTGCATCGTTAAAATAAGGGGCTTGAAGTAAGCCGTAAGCCAGTACGATCATCCCTGCAACACATAAAACCACTGCCAGAAGCTTAAACCATACTGAATATCTATAATTTTTCGATTTTGTATCCAATTCCCCACACCACCTTTAAGTATTTTGGCTCTCTAGGATTAATTTCTATTTTTTCGCGGATTCTTCTTATATGTACAGCAACAGTATTTTCTGGACTAAAGGAGGGCTCATTCCATACCTGCTCATAAATCTGATCTATTGAAAATACTTTTCCAGCGTTTTCACACAACAGTTTTAATATACCGTACTCCACGGGTGTCAGACGAACCGGTTCGTTATCAACTCTGACCTCTTTGGCATTATCGTCAACAACAAGTCCGCCCGATTTAAAAATTCCTGTTTTAGGAACGAAGCTTCCAAGTGAAACATACCTTCTGAGAAGGGACTTGACCCGTGCCAGCAATTCTAGCGGATTAAATGGCTTTGTTACATAGTCGTCTGCACCTAAATTCAAGCCCAGAATTTTGTCTGTATCCTCTGATTTTGCACTAAGCATCAGTACAGGAATATTATGTTTTTCTCTTATTTTCATTGTGGCGCGTATACCATCCATTACAGGCATCATAATGTCCATTATAACCAGCTGAATATCGGTATTGTCAAATACAGACAGAGCCTCGACTCCGTTATATGCTTTAAACACCTTGTAGCCTTCATTTTTAAGATATATTTCTATTGCTTCTACGATTTCCTTTTCGTCGTCACAAACAAGAATATTCACATTAACCCCCCATGCCTTGTATAAATTATCTATGTATTAACAGAGGCTATTTTCTTAAGTTGTTTTTTTGCACCTTACATTGTTCAGAATTCAAATGTAAGATGCTTAGAGAACTCTTTTCATTATATCACATCCTCCCTCGGGGGCTGCCCCTTCAATCTCTTAGTGTATCCAGCATATCAATAGTATCTTTCGAAATGTTTAATAGATTTCTTACGATTTTCTTAAAAATTTTATTAGCTCATTACTGTACGCGAGTACAACTTTAATTAATGGGAGGCACGATTATAAGCAGCTGCAGAATTTAAAGGCGAAATACCAGTTAGTCAGCCGGCAAAGCGGCAGGACGACGCTTTGAGGAAAAGAGACACAGGAGGTGTCTTGTTTTTCGACGGCTTAGTAACTGATATAAGCCGTTTGAAATTCCAGCAGCTGCTTTGGGTGCAAACCATTAATTAAAGCTTGTATGGAAGTACAGTGTTATGATTAATGCTACTTATGTAATTTAAATATGATAAAATTAAAAGCATAAAATTACTCATATTCCTGATTTGAGTTTAAAAAGTTGTTATTATGAGAATGAGTAATAAATACTTACGTGTTTTTCAACAGGAGTAACTGATGAAAAAAATAATTCTTATTCCCGATTCTTTCAAGGGTACCATGTCATCAAGAGAGATATGCGAGATTATGAAAGGCCAAATCAAAAAACACTTTCCGAATAGTGAGGTTATTAGTATTCCTGTGGCAGATGGAGGAGAGGGAAGTGTCGATGCTTTTTTATCTGCAATGGGCGGCAAAAAAGTAGCAGTCAACGTAAAGGGTCCCTATTTTGAAGAGCTTGAGAGTTTCTACGGCATTTTACCTGATAATACCGCCGTTGTTGAAATGTCTGCTGCCGCCGGTCTGCCCTTAGTGGGCGAAAACAGGCATGCAGAGCTTACCACCACTTATGGAGCCGGGCAGCTTATAGCTCATGCTGCCGAAGCAGGTTGTAGAAGGATAATAGTAGGACTGGGCGGAAGTGCTACAAATGACGGTGGAACAGGGGCTGCTGCGGCCCTGGGAGTAAAATTCATTGACTGTTCGGGAAAGGATTTCATTCCTGTTGGAAAAACCCTTTCAAAGATAGCAGGTATAGACCTTACGAGACTCAACCCTTCACTTAAAGGTGTTGAAATAATTACAATGTGCGATATTGATAACCCTCTTTTCGGACCCCAGGGAGCCGCAGTTGTATTTGCACCACAGAAAGGTGCTGACGAGGAAATGGTAAAGCTTTTAGACAGTAATCTGGCCCACCTTGCAAAAATCGTAAAGGCTAGTATCGGAAAAGATGTGGCTGATATCCCCGGAGCTGGGGCAGCGGGAGGGATGGGTGCCGGAATGGTAGCTTTCCTAGGCAGCATACTACAGCGGGGCATAGACACTGTACTTGACACGGTGGGCTTTGACTTCCTGCTATCCGGCGCAGATCTGGTTATCAGCGGAGAAGGCAAAATTGACGTTCAATCACTTAGGGGAAAGGTAGTCCTCGGCTGCGCCGGTAGGGCAAAAGCTGCCGGAGTGCCTCTGATAGCTATAGTGGGTGACATAGGAGAAAATATTGAAGCTGCTTACGCCGAAGGAGTCAGCGCCATAATAAGTATCAACAGTGTCGCAGTACCATTTGAGGAAGCCAGAAAACGCTGCAGGGCTGATCTGGCGCTGACCATGGATAACTTAATGAGAACGATTAAGTTAGGGCTGTAATATTAATGTACAGGCATAAAAAAGCACCTCAAAAAGTTAGATAATTCTAACTTTTTGAGGTGCACATCACCTAAAGCACTTTTATCTTTCAATTAAATTTCCAGCACCATCATAAAAGCTTTCGTCGGTATGTCTTAATATACCTTGACTGTCATAAAATTCTTCATCTGCCTGCCTCAAAATACCTAAAAAGTCAAAATAATCGTCACCGGGATCCCGTAGAATACCTTCCCTGTCCAGGTAGCTTTCACCGGGATTTCTAAGAATACCTTGACCATCATAGTATTTATCTTTAAGGGAATACAAAAATCATCACTCTTTCTAGAGAAATATTATTTTTATTATAACATATATTTTGCTATTCAGAAAAGGTATTTTTCCTGATTAATTACTTAAATTACCAGAAGAGCAGCCATATACCCAAAATATAACCTGATAGTTCTTTTTTTGACATATTAATCGCACCTTCGCTCTCACGTTTATTTAATTTATCAAAAGCTTTTTACACCATAAGTAGGTATGCTATAATCAAATAAAGTTTATACATATAAAGAACTGTTAAGACTGCTTTGTAATCAGGAGGTTTTATGTCTGCAAATATAGATAATACATATGATATAGTAATTGTGGGGGCTGGTGCGGTCGGTTGTGCTGTAGCAAGAGAGCTTTCCAGATATAATCTTAAGATAGCGGTTTTGGAAAAGGAAAGCGATGTGGCAGCAGGTACCAGCGGCCGTAACAGCGCAGTTGTCCATGCCGGCTTCAACAACAAGCCCGGCAGTTTAATGGCAAAACTGTGTGTGGAAGGTAACGAGGGGTTTGAAAAAGTTTGCAAAGAACTGGACGTTCCATACAAAAAAACCGGGAAGCTTATTGTAGCCTTTGATGAAAGTGATTTTTCCGGCATTGACAAGCTCATGGAGAACGGCCTCAAAAATGGAGTGAAGGGTCTGGAGTTCGTCGGCGCCGAGGTGGTAAAGAAGCTTGAACCTCATGTTGGCGGAATCGGCGCCATGCTGTCACCAAACACAGCCATTACCAGTCCATTTATATACACAGTTGCGCTGGCTGAAAATGCAGCACAGAATGGAGTAGAGTTTTTCTTTGAAACAGAGGTCAACGGAATTACAAAGAAAAATGATGTATTCAGACTCACCTCAGGTAAACAGTATTTTTACAGCAGATATATAGTAAATAGTGCAGGCCTTTATTCAGACAGAATAGCTTCACTGGCAGGTGAAAAGGGTTATAAAATATATCCGTGCCGAGGTGAATATTTTATCCTTGACAGCAGAACCAGCCAGTACCTGAGCATGCCTGTATATCCTGTTCCCAGACCTGGTATCGGGGGGCTTGGAGTCCATCTGACACCGACTGTTGACGGTAATATGCTGATTGGACCAAGTGCGGAGTATATAAAGTCAAAAAGTGATTACAGCGCCACTAAAGAAGTAATGGGTCAGTTGTTCAAAGAAGCCAAGGAACTGCTACCTCCGCTTGAAATGAAGCATATAATAAGAAGCTACACTGGTATCAGATCAAAGCTGGTAGGACCTAAAACTGGAGGCTTCGGAGATTTTATAATTGAGGAATCAAAGGTGGTTCCCGGTCTTATAAACCTTATTGGCATAGAGTCCCCGGGACTTACTTCATCTGTACCGATAAGCAGAATGGTAAGGGACATACTTTCAAATAAAGAAGAACTTATTGAAAAGGGAGATTTTGTCTCTGAAAGAAAAGGAATCACTCCTTTCAGAGAACTTTCACTGGAGCAGAAGGAAAAGCTCATAAAAGAAAACCCTGAATACGGTGAGGTAATCTGTAGATGTGAGGGCATTACCAAGAAGGAAATTCTTGATGCAATAAACAACCCTCTAGGCGTCTCTACTCTGGCAGGTATCAAATACAGGGCAAGACCAATGATGGGCAGATGTCAGGGCGGATATTGCCTTACAAGGATTGTTGACCTATTAAAGGAACAGAAGGGAATCGAGCCTGAACAAATAACGATGAGGGGCGGCGACTCAGGTCTTTTTACCGGAAGGGTTAAGTAAGCGGATAAAAGGTCTGGAGTAAATAGCTTTGAAGAAATTTGAAACAAAGATATATGGAGATATATTATGGTTATTAATAAGGATTTAATTATAATTGGTGCCGGTCCGGCGGGTCTGGCTGCCGCAATTGAGGCGAAAAAAAGAGGCATAGAGAATATATTGGTGCTTGAAAGGGAACAGGTCGCAGGAGGTATATTGAACCAGTGTATTCATGATGGTTTCGGTTTGATAAAGTTCAATGAAGCTTTGACCGGACCGGAATATGCAAAGAGATACATAGATGAAGCCAAAGGGATGGGTATTGAAATCATTACTAACGTAATGGTTCAGAACATCACCGGCGATAAAAAAATAACCACTATAAGCCCTGAGGGGTTAAGGTTTTATCAGGGGAAAGCAGTAATTCTTGCCATGGGCTGCAGGGAAAGAACGAGGGGTGCCATCTGTATACCTGGAACAAGGCCTGCGGGAGTATTCACAGCAGGAGTGGCACAGAATCTGGTTAATATCAGGAACGTTATGATCGGTAAAAATATTATCATACTTGGTTCGGGTGATATCGGACTTATTATGGCCAGAAGACTTACTCTTGAAGGCGCAAATGTTTTGGCTGTTGTGGAAAAACTACCGTATTCAAGTGGATTACAGAGAAATATAACCCAATGCCTGGAGGATTTCGACATACCTTTGCTGCTTAGTCATACTGTAACTAATATCGAAGGTAAGGAAAGAGTATCGGCAGTAACGGTTTCCAAAGTTGATGAAAAAGGAAATGTGGTTAGAGGAACCTCAAAAAAATACCAGTGTGATACCTTGATACTTTCGGTGGGTCTTATTCCTGAAAATGAATTATCCCTCAACGCAGGCGTGGAACTGGACGGTGTGACGGGAGGAGCAACAGTCGATGAAAACCTTCAAACTAGTATTCCCGGGATATTTGCCTGTGGAAATGTACTGCAGGTTCATGATCTCGTTGATTATGTATCTTCTGAGGGTGAGCTGGCGGCAAGGTCTGCTGCAGCTTATATCAACAAGGATAAAACTTATGAGGAAAATCACAGGACTTTAAGCGAAGGTATAAACGTTAAAGCGGGAAAAGGGATAAGATATGTTCTGCCTCAGACCATAAAACCCGGAAGAGATATAACCTTCTCAATGAGAGTTATTAAGCCTGAGCGTGAAAAAACAATATTATTTATAGCCGGAGAAAGAGTATTAAAAAGAAGAAAATACACTGCTTTGAATCCCGCTGAAATGATAAGGATTGACCTAAACGCAAATGAATTGAAGGATATTTCAGAACTGGAGGTCTGCATTAATGAAGATTAATAAAGAAATAGTATGTATTATATGTCCCAATGGATGCAGAATGGATATAGTTTTAGATGAACAAAACAAGGTATACGAAGTTAATAATGCACTATGCCGTAATGGCAGAACTTATGCTGAAAACGAGATTCAATGCCCAAAAAGGAGTCTAACCTCCACAATGAAGGTTGCCGGTGGTACATTTCCTCTGGTCAGTGTCAGAAGCAGCAAACCTATACCAAAGGAAAAAATCATTGAGGCGGCAAAACTACTAAGGTCAATTGAGCTGACAGCACCTGTTGAGTATCATCAGATTATCATACCAGATATTCTTGGTACCGGCGCTGATATTATAGCGACAAAACAGGTTTTAAAAGTGTGAAAAGTAGTAAAAGAGTGAAATATCAAAGCATTAAAATTATCAGAGAATAGTAATTAGTCAAAGCATCAAATGTGTCAAATCAGTAAAGATAAGAGCTATCGGTTGAAAAGAGACAAACAATATGATAGATAAATTTAATTGCAGGATCTGTAAATTTTACTATATAACCTGGGAAAAAAATATGCCGTACGGCTGTAAGTCTTTTGGCTTTAAGTCCAGACAGATGCCTTCAGTAGTTGTATTCCAATCTTCAGGGAAGGATTGTCAGGCCTTTGAAAAAAAAGCAAAAAGACTTACACAAATGACGCCAGAATTGTTATGATACATTGGACAATTCTCTTACCGGATTATAGAATTCGCACAGGCTGTCGTATATGATGCCGCATTTCCCCAATTCATTTGCTTTTACCACATTTCTGCACTTGGTAAAAGTGTCCTTGTTTACCGTGGCACAAATGTGGCACGGAATATTACCTGAACAGCTTCCTAGCTGAATTCCCTCAAGAACTTCTAGTCTTGTAACACTACTGTCTAGATTCCAGGAAATGAAGTTTTTATAATAACTTTTTGAGTCAAGAACATCAAAATTAAGGCAAGGGACTTTGAACAGCCATGGAACTTGTTCCTCCTCCTCAATGTAACAGGGACCTGCCTTCAAGGTGGGATCTGGTAAAATACAGGGTATTAGTGAACTGCATGCCTCATAATTTCCAAAAGAACATATATATTTTTTGACTGTTTTATCATAACTAAGATGTCTGCAAAATGCACAGGAGCGATAACCTTCTATTTTGTGCCTGAAATAAAGCTTTGAACCGAAGATACTCATATAGTACAACCTGTAAATCAAGTCCATGGAAAGCAACCCTGTTTTATTAAGAAATCTTACTATTATATTCATTTTATTCTCTAAGCATTCCATAATTTTTCACCCCAGAGTAATTTTACCATATCATATCAAAACTACCTATATTTCCCATATGTTTATTTGTGCCAGCTTGAATGTTTTGTCAAATTGTATAACGTTATAACCAGCCTATTGTGATATAATTAAGGTAGTTAGAAAATATAACGTTAAGAAAACCACTTCAAGAAAACATATTATACGGAGAAAATTATGAAAGACTTTGTACATTTACACGTACATACCGAATACAGTCTGCTTGACGGATCAAACAGAATAAAGGATCTCATTCAAAGGGTCAGGGAACTGGGGATGAATAGTGTAGCTATTACAGACCATGGAGTTATGTACGGTGTTGTTGAATTTTATAAAGAGGCTTTAAAAAATGATATTAAGCCCATATTGGGCTGTGAAATATATACGGCGAAAAGAAGCATGCAGGACAAGCAGCCGGGACTTGATTCCGACTATGGTCATCTGGTGCTTTTGGCTAAGAACAACAAGGGCTATAAGAATTTAATGAAAATTGTTTCACTTGGCTTCACCGAGGGGTTCTATTACAAGCCCAGAGTGGATTATGATACTCTTGAAAAATACTCTGAAGGTATTATAGCACTAAGTGCGTGTCTGTCGGGAGACATTCCTGCTGCAATTCTGAATAACGACTATAACAGGGCTGCTGAGCTTGCTAAAAAGCTTAATGGCATATTTGGGCAGGATAATTTTTATCTGGAATTGCAGCATAACGGTATAAGTGATCAGAATCTGGTAAACCAACAACTCATCAAGCTTTCAAAGGAGTTAGGGATACCGCTGGTTGCAACAAATGACTGCCACTTCCTGACCAGAGAGGCGGCTCAGTCACATGAAATACTTCTTTGCATACAGACAGGAAAAACAATAAACGATGAAAACAGAATGCGCTTTAATACTGATGAAATATATGTGAAGTCCCCTGACGAAATGTTTGAAAATTTTAGAAATATTGAGTCAGCGTTGGAGAATACGGTAAAAATAGCAGAAATGTGCAATGTGGAACTGGAATTCGGTAAGCTGCATTTACCCAGCTTTAACGTTGAAGAGGGCTATACCCCGTATGAGTACTTGAAGGAAAAATGCTACAAGGGTCTGACGCTTAGGTACGGTGAAAACTGCGGTGAGGAAATAGTACAGAGACTCGAGTACGAGCTTTCAGTTATTTCAAAAATGGGTTATGTAGATTATTTCCTTATAGTATGGGATTTTATCAGATATGCACGAGAACACGGCATTATGGTTGGACCCGGAAGAGGTTCAGCAGCCGGAAGTCTTGTTTCCTACAGCCTAGGAATAACGAGTATTGACCCTTTGAAATACAATCTTCTCTTTGAGAGGTTCCTTAATCCGGAAAGAATAAGCATGCCGGATATAGATATAGATTTCTGCTATGAAAGAAGGCAGGAGGTTATTGACTATGTCATCAGCAAGTACGGTAAGGACAAGGTATCACAGATAATAACCTTTGGAACCATGGCTGCCAGGGCTGCCATCAGAGATGTGGGAAGAGCTCTTGATATACCCTACGGAGACGTGGATATAGTAGCTAAAATGATTCCCTTCCAGATAGGAATGAATATAGATAAAGCGCTGGAAATTAATCCTGAATTGAAAAAGAAATATGAACTGGAGGATGATACTAAATTACTGATAGATACAGCCAGAAGTCTTGAAGGTCTTCCGAGACATGCCTCCACACATGCGGCAGGAGTAGTTATTTCAAAAGAACCAATTGTAGAATATGTACCCTTACAGCTGAATGATAATAATGTAACCACACAGTTTACAATGGTTTTGCTGGAAGAACTGGGGCTTCTTAAAATGGACTTTCTTGGGCTCAGAACCCTGACCGTAATAAGAGATGCTGTAAATCTTATTGAACAGGGCCATAATAAGAAAATTGATATTAATACAATTAATTATGATGATATTGATGTGTATAAAATGATAGGAGAGGGTAAGACTGTTGGAATATTTCAGCTTGAAAGTGCCGGAATGACACAGTTTATGAAGGATCTCCAGCCTAGCTCCCTTGAAGATATTATCGCGGGTATTTCTTTATACAGACCCGGTCCTATGGATCAGATACCCAGATATATCAGAAATAAAAACAATCCCACACAGATTAAATACCATCATCCTCTCCTTGAGAATATTTTGAACGTTACTTATGGCTGCATGGTTTATCAGGAACAGGTTATGCAGATTGTTAGAGAACTCGGGGGCTACTCCTATGGCAGATCCGATCTTGTAAGACGTGCTATGTCCAAAAAGAAAGTATCTGTTATGGAACAGGAACGGAAGAACTTTATATATGGAATAACTGATGATGAGGGTAATGAGATAGTAAGGGGAGCTGTAAAAAACGGAGTTGATGAGTTTACAGCCAATAAGATATTTGATGAAATGATGGACTTTGCCAGCTACGCCTTTAATAAATCACATGCGGCAGCTTATGCTGTTGTGGCGTATCAGACTGCGTGGCTAAAGCATTATTACCCTGTTGAATTTCTGGCTGCCTCTCTGAACAGTTTTCTAGGAAGCAGTGAAAAGGTATCTCAATATGTTAATGAGTGTAAAGTACTGAATATAAAGGTTTTGCCGCCTGATGTAAATGAGAGCAATGTTAAATTTACTGTGGTTAATCAAAACATCAGGTTTGGTCTTGCTGCAATCAAAAACGTTGGTGAGAATGCAATACAGTCCATGATTTCAGAACGTACACAAAATGGTTTTTTTAAGACTTTTCTTGACTTCTGTCAGAGAATAGAAGGCCGTGAAATCAATAAAAGATGTATAGAAAGCTTGATTAAGAGTGGAGCTTATGATTCTCTCAATGTCTTCAGATCCAAATTGATGGCGGTGTATGAACGTTTTCTTGATGGAATTGCCCAGTCCAGAAAAAAGAGTATGGAGGGTCAGCTTTCAATTTTTGACTTAATGCAGGAACCGGAGGATTCTTTAAAAGAGGAATACCCTGACATTAAGGAATATCCTCCAAATGTTATGCTGGCCATGGAAAAGGAAATGCTGGGTCTGTACGTATCAGGACATCCTTTAAGCGAATACCAGAGTATTCTTGATAAAAATGTAACACTATTTAGTAAGGATATGCTGGTGGAAGGTAATGAGGAGGGCAGCAGCAATATTGAAATTGAACTTAAAAAGCTTACTGATTCAATGAAAGTTACTGTAGGAGGAATAATTGTTTCTAAAAAGACCAAGACTACAAAAAATAATAATCTGATGGCTTTTATCGGTCTTGAAGATCTCTACGGAACAATGGAACTCATTGTGTTTCCAACAATATATGAAAGATTTTCACAGTTATTGCAGCAGGAAAGTACTGTTATAGTCAACGGAAGACTTAGTCTAAAAGAAGATGAACAGCCAAAAATAATCTGTGAAGAAGTACTTCCTATAAAGAGTCTCGAAGAAAAAGGATTGTATCTTTATTTTGACAGGGAACTTTCAAGAGATGAAAGTACGTCGTTAATCGCCTTGTTAAAGTATTTTAACGGTTCAACACCAACATATATAAGAAAAAAGAATGACAATAAATTTAAAAAACTAGACAGGCAATACTGGATAGATGTCAATAATGAATTGATGGAGGAACTGGAAGTTCGTCTTGGAAGGGATAACATAAGTCTAAAATAAAGGTGCTTAATATTGATTTTTGGTGGAAAATAATATAATATAAATGTCGAGGTGGTTAAATGGACAACCTGGAGGATAAAATATCCGGTGAGTACGTTGCAGTTAAAGCAAACGAAAACGGAGTTACTATAATCGGTTTAACACGTGGAAGGGATACTAAATTTCATCATACCGAGAAGCTTGATAAAGGTGAAGTGCTTCTTGCACAGTTTACTGAAAATACTTCTGCGATAAAAATCAGAGGTAAGGCAACTGTTTATTGCAGATATGGCACTATTCAATGCGGTGAATAACAATTTGAAAGGTAGTGTAGATTATAATGTGGACAGTGGTATACATGGCCCAAAGCAAAGAGGTAGCAAATCAGCTGCAGGAGCTTTTGTCCAATGAAGGTATTCTTGTAAAGCTAAGACCTATCAGCAAGAATCATGAAAATAATGACAATTATTTTGAGGTACTTGTGCCGGAGGCCGAAGTTGAAGAAGCACATAGCGTTATTATAGAAACGGGTTATTGATAATGTTTATAACAAATAGCTCCGCGCTTATTAGCCGGGGCTATTACTACGTATAATCAAAATTTGGTTATTAATTTCTGAAACTTAAAGAAATATATTTTTATACATGCAACAAATGACAGTTTATTACGTAAAATGAAAGGAATGAAAGTATGTTTTATATTGATATGCCATTAACAGTCAGATATGCTGAAACAGACAGAATGGGAATAGTACATCATTCCAATTATGCTGTATGGTTTGAGGCAGGTAGGACCGAATTTATAAAACAATGCGGTATCTCATATTCAGAAATAGAGAAAGCTGGCATAATGCTGCCACTATTGGAATTGAAATGTCACTTTATCAGTTCTTCTACATACGAAGATAAGATAATTGTAAGAACCAGTATAAAAAGTTATACAAAAATAAGGCTTAACTTTTATTATGAGGTATTTAAGGAATCAAATATGGAGAATCCAATAACAACCGGAGAAACAGTACATGTTTGGACAAATACCTCGTTAAAGCCTATAAATTTGCAGAAGCACAATGAAGACCTATATAATATAATCCAAAAAAATGCGGCAGAAGAAATATTATGACTTAATTATATTTGCAAATATTATGTTAATAAAGAAAAGATTGCACTGTTTTACAAATGTATGATAAACTATTTTTACTTGTTTTGCAGTTAAATTATGTCAGATTTTATTAAGTAATCGGGTGGTGTGCAGGTGAAAAAAAATATACCAAATATGTTAACTTTTATAAGGCTAATATTAGTACCTGTATTGGGTTATTTTCTATATTTTGAAAATTATGTTCCTGCAATGATTCTTTTTGCATTTGGTGGTTTTACAGACATACTTGATGGATATATAGCAAGAAAGTATAATTTAATAACTAAGTGGGGAAAGTTTTTTGACCCTCTTGCAGACAAGTTAATGCAGATAACGGCTCTGGTTTTTTTGGTTATTCACCACTTCATACCAATAATTGTACTTGTTATAGTTATAATCAAAGAAGCGTTGATGCTCACCGGAGGAATAATGCTCTATACCAAAGGAAAGACAGTAATTGGTGCCAACTGGTATGGAAAACTTGCTACAGTATTATTTTATTTTGCCATACTGGCAACCATAGTGCTCAGTCTTGACAGTTTGAACAATTTGTATACTACAATAGCTGTCAATATTGCTCTTGGTCTGGCTGTTGCATGTACATTGTTTGCACTTGTAATGTATATAATAATCTATTATAAGTTCTCAAAGAATTATGACCGTGATAACAGCACAAAATAAGTTATCATAAATTATTATAAGTTATCGTTATTAAGCTTAATTTGCACTTTTATTCTCCAATATTAGTCAAAGGTACACAGACGGTGTATCTTTTTTGTTAATAATGCAACTTCACACAATAATAATGATTCATATTTTATATTAAATCAGGTACATATTTATAAATGTTAACGGATTGGTAACAATTTTATGTTATTATATGTGTAAAAAATCTGGAGGATAAATTTGTTCGGGTATATTATGCCGGAGAAACCGGAACTCAAAATTAAAGAATTTGACATTTACCGCGCTTATTACTGCGGAGTTTGCAAATCCATCGGGAAAAGGCACGGACAGCTTAAAAGAATGACATTGACTTATGATTCCGCTTTTATGGCCATGCTTCTTTGCTCAGTCCTAAAGGTTGATACAAAGCTTGTTAAAGAACGTTGTATGGTTCATCCCTTAAAAAAGTCATTTGTTACTCATAATGAAATAATTGATTATTCTTCCGACATAAATATAATTCTGGCGTATAATAATATAAGAGACAAGTGGCAGGATGACAGGTCAAAGGCAGCTTTAGCCGGATTAGCTGCCTTTAAGCGGACTTATAAAAAGCTGCAGATTAAGTACAATGAGAAATGTGCTATAATTAACAAAAGGCTGGAAGAATTGTCTAAACTGGAAAGTGAAAAGTGTTCATCGATAGATAAGGCCGCAGAGCCCTTTGCAAAACTTATGGAAGAGGTTCTGGACTATGAAAAGCTGGATGACAGAACTCGGAAGATAATTCGGTGGATGGGCTATAACATTGGGAAATGGATATATCTTATTGATGCTTTTGATGATCTTGAGGATGATTTAAAAAATTCAAGCTATAATCCCTTTCTACTGCAATTTGAATATCAGGAGAGCGTAGAAGAAATTTCAGCATTTAAGGAAAGAATCAAGGGAAATGTGGAATTTACTTTGTTGTATTGTCTGAGAGAAGCCTCCAATGCCTTTGAGCTTCTTGAAACAAAAGAGAACAAAGGTATTTTGGAAAATATATTGTATATGGGAATGTTAAGCAAGACAGATAAAATTTTATGCCAGAGGAGTTGTGACAATTGTGAAAAATCCGTATGAAGTACTTGGTATAAGTGAGAATGCATCCGAAGAGGAAATCAAGAAAGCCTATAGAGATCAGGTTAAGAAGTATCACCCTGACCAATATCAGGATAACCCACTCTCAAAACTTGCTGAAGACAAGCTGAGAGAAGTAAATGAGGCTTATGAATATTTGACAGGTAAGGGACAGACTGCTAAAGCGAGTAACGGATGGAGCGGCAGGAGCGGTTATACCGGCGGACAGCCCGGCGGTGCTGCTGGAGGTCAGAGTTATGGCGACGGCAGTTTCAGACAGGTAAGGATGTATATAAACAGCGGTAATATTGCTGCTGCAGAAGCATTGCTTGAAAGTATTCAGGATAAAAGTGCTGAATGGTTTTATCTTAGAGGTCTTATATTTATGAAAAAAGGCTGGTATAACGAAGCCATTATGAATATTAAACAGGCCTGTAATATGGATCCCTCAAACTATGAATATCGTGACGCATTAAACAGAATGAATGCAAACAACAACATGTACCGTGGGAATGCTTATAACCGTGGCTATGGTGCCGGCCCAAGCTTCTGTGATATGTGTATGTGTGCCTGGTGTACCGATTCCATGTGTGAATGCTGCGGAGGAGACCTTATTGGTTGTTGTTAAGCGGGAAATTTATTGTGGAATCAATTCGGAGGATCGGGTTACATGAATAATAACAGAACAAGAGCTAAAAGGATAACATTAAGCGGTATATTACTGGCATTAACCGTAATCTGCGTATTTCTTGCAGCAACTCTTCCTACTAGCAGGTTGTCTTTATACGCTGTCAGCTCACTGTTTATTTCTGTGATTATCATTGAATTTGGTACAAAAGCAGGCTGGGCATATTATCTTGCATCAGCGATATTGGCCGCTTTATTGGTACCTAGGCTTGAAGTTATTCCTTTTATGGTTTTTTTTGGAATATATGGACTTCTAAAGTTATATATAGAGAGAATTCACAGCAGAGTTGCAGAGTACATTTTAAAGCTTTTATATTTTAGTATTTGCCTTGTGCTCGGTTTTGTATTTATAAAGGAATTTATTCTGAACAGTGTGAACCTGACAGCTCCTTATTACATAGTGGCTGCTGTTCTAGAAATAGTTTTTGTTTTGTATGATTATATTTACACGTTGTTTATACGCTTTTACGGAAACCAGCTTAAGCCAAAATTAAAACTATAAGCACAGTGGGAAAAGGATTAAATTACTTAAGTTTAAGATTGCCATATTGCTTTTAATTTTAAGACATGAGAAATAATTTGAAATAAGACGCTTTGTATATTACAATATTTGTAAAATACAAAGCGTTTTTTAGTAGTGTTATGGAGGGACAATGACATCAGCATTTTCTTATTCTATTGCAGTTTTCTTTATAATATTGATTGCCGGATGTGCAGTTAACCTTCTGGTACAGCATTACATTTTTCAACTGCTGGGCATAGCTTTCTTTTTCACATATATAGTTGTTAACTCGGCTATATTCGTCGAAAATAATTATAATATTACCTTTATTGATCTTTTTTATAGATCGCTGCCCTCGCTGTTTGGTATTTCAGCCTGTCTAATAAGTATGACGCTTGGGTTCTGGATTTTCCCCTCCATCAGAAGCAAAATGAGAGATTGAAGTCAAGCAACCTGAGGTTTGATTTAATCTTTCTTATATTCAAAATAATTTTACGGTTCGCGAGTACAACTTCAATTAATGGGAAGCACGATTAAAAGCAGGTGCGGAATTTCAAGGCGAAAATCAGGTGGTTTAGACGGCAAAGCGGCAGGACGCCGCTTTGAGCACAAGAGACACAGGAGGTGTCATGTTGTGCGACGGCTAAATAACTGATATGAGCCGTTTGTAATTCCTGCAGCTGCTTTGGGTGCAACCCATTAATCGAAGTTTGTACGGTAGAACTGTAAAAGGCTTTCATTTCAGCAAAGATTATGAAGACGAAATAATTTTTTGCGGCATCAGTGAAGCGTGTGCTATAATTAAAATGTTTGCGATATGGAATATATATGAAAAAATTCCTGAGCATATATTTTAATATAGTACATGCTTTTTGTTATGAAATAATTTTAACATATATTACGTATGTTACGCTCTGCAAGCGTAGATGGAGGATAATATGAATGAAAAAGTTAAAGACATTGCAGTCAGAATAAAAGGGTTGCGATTACTGGCAGGTTATAGTGAAGAAGAGGTCGCAAAAGCTGTCGGTCTGAATATAAATGAATACTCAAAATATGAAAATGCTCAGGATGACATACCTGTCAGTATATTATATGAACTTGCAGACTATTTTAATGTAAATATGACTGAAATCCTTACAGGAACTTCACCAAAACTTCATGATATCTGTTTTGTTAAGAAAGGCGAAGGCCTTAAAGTGGAGAGATATGACCAGTATAGTTTTGAGAGCCTTGCTTATAAATATTCCAGTCGAAAGATTGAGCCTATGTTTGTAGTGCTTGATTCTAAGAACACTCCTGAAATGGTTTCTCATAAGGGGCAGGAATTTAATTATTGTCTGGACGGCAGAATGAGGGTAATTGTAGGTAAAGAGCAATTTGATATGGAACCTGGTGATTCATTGTATTACAATTCTACTATTCCACATAAAATGATGGCTCTTGATGGGAAGGAAGCAAAATTTCTAACAGTGATTTTATTATAAGACTTTTAATTGATGGCTTTTCAATATGAAGATTAAAATACATTAAGAACTATAAGAAATGTAGAAGTGAGGAGATACATATGAGCCTTGATATAAAATACCTTAACAAGACTGAATTTGATTCCTATGAGGATTTTTGCAATAACTTCAAATTAAATGTTCCTGACAATTTCAATTTTGCCTACGATATTATAGATGAGTATGCTGTTACCGAACCCGAAAGAACAGCCCTCGTTTGGTGTGATGACCATGAAGGTGAAAAAGTATTTACCTTCAGAGAAATGAAGTATTGGTCGGATAAGACAGCCAATTACCTTAAATCCAAGGGGATACAAAAAGGTGATAAAATAATGTTCATACTTCGCAGAAGATACGAGTTTTATTTTTTCGCCTTTGCAGCAATGAAAATCGGGGCTATATTTATACCGTCGACTAATCAGCTTATGAAGAAGGATATTGTTTACAGGAACAACGCCGCCGATATAAAAGCAATTATTGCCTATTGCGATAATGAGATAATTGAGCATGTAGAAAGTGCCGCAGCCGAGTCTCCTACAGTTAAAAGCTATATTATGGTTGGAGGCAGGAAAGACAACTGGCTTGATTACGACAATGAAATTAAGGATGCTTTACAGGTATGGGAAAGGCCTATTGGTACTAATAATACATATAACAAGGATCTGATGATTATCTATTTTACTTCGGGGACTACCAGTATGCCTAAAATGGCAATGCATGACTTTACATATCCGCTTGGACACATAGTCACCGCCAGGTATTGGCAGAGGGTGCAGGACAAGGGCCTTCACCTGACAGTTGCCGATTCTGGCTGGGCAAAGTTTGCCTGGGGTAAGCTCTTTGGTCAATGGATTTGCGGAGCAGTTCAGTTTCTGTACGATATGGACAGGTTCGATCCCTGCAAACTTTTGGAAAAGATTGAAAAGTATCAGATAAAGACTTTCTGTGCTCCGCCCACCATTTACAGATTTATGCTGCAAAATGATATAACCAGGTATAACCTATCCTCATTGGTCCACTGTTCTACAGCCGGAGAGCCGCTTAATCCGGAAATATTTAACAGGTTTAAAAAGATTACCGGTCTTGAAATACTAAACGGCTTTGGACAGACTGAGACAACCGTTATTGTAGCAAACTATGAATGGCTGAAGGTGGATCCGGGTGCTATGGGAATGCCTAATCCGGCGTATAACATTGATGTTGTTGACGAAAATAACAATTCTTGTCCTGTGGGTGAAGAAGGAGAGCTGGTTATAAGAGGTGTGGACACTGCAAAGCCGGCGGGACTTTTCTGCGGTTATTACAAAGACCCTACAGCTACGGCAAGAGTATGGTACGACGATACCTATCATACAGGCGATGTTGTTTATAAGGATGAGCACGGCTTTCTGTGGTTTGTGGGCAGGAATGACGATGTTATAAAAGCGTCTGGCTACAGAATAAGTCCCTTCGAGGTAGAAAGCGCACTTATAGAGCATCCGGCAGTTGTGGAATGCGCCGTAACAGGAGCGCCCGATGCTGTTCGCGGAACAGTAGTTAAGGCTACTGTGATACTTGCAAAAGGCTATGAGCCAACAGAAGATTTAAAAAAAGAAATTCAAAATTATGTAAAGAATAATACTGCCCCTTATAAATATCCTAGAATTATTGAATTTGTTGATGAATTGCCAAAAACAATTAGTGGAAAAATAAAAAGGGCGCAGCTTCGACACGATGATAACAAGAAATTTGAGTCTACATAAAAATACAAGGCTCAATTTCCTGTTTTAAGGAAAGGTAGCTATCATGAACAATAAAACTCTTAGAGTACTAGAATATGAAAAAATTATTGAAAGATTAAAAGGATTAACAGCGTCCGAACTCGGAAAAGAACTGGTTGAGGAACTGTCACCACAGACGGATTTTAATACGGTTGAAAAAATGCTTGCCGAAACCAACGATGGTGTCAGCTGCATTATAAGGAGGGGAACCCCTCCGCTGGGAGGTATTAATGATATACGTTCCAGTCTCAAACGTCTTGATTTAGGAGGAACTCTGAACCTCGGTGAATTGCTTAAGGTGGGAGGAGTTCTTAGAGCTTCAAGAAGACTAAAAGGCTATGTAAACGACAAGCTTGACGAAAACAAAGAAAATACTGTTTATGAGCTTATTGCATGTCTTGAGTCAAATCAAAGACTTGAACAAAAAATCGAACTTAGTATTATAAGCGAAGAAGAAATAGCAGATAACGCAAGTCCTGCTTTAAACACAATTAGAAGGCAGATCAAGGATCAGCAGGCTGCAATTAAGAATAAGCTGAATGACCTTATACGCTCTACAAAATACCAGAAATATATTCAGGAATCTGTTGTAACCTTGAGAGGAGACCGATATGTAGTACCTGTAAAGCAAGAACACAGAAACGACATTCCCGGTCTTGTTCATGATGCCTCTTCCAGCGGAGCAACATTGTTTATTGAGCCGATGGCTGTTGTGGAGGCCAACAACTCAATAAAACAGCTTAAACTGAAGGAACAGATTGAAATAGATAGAATTTTAGCTGAACTGTCCCAGGACGTTTCACTTATATTGCCGCAGCTAAATGCCAATATGAGTATCATGGCAAGGCTTGATTTCATTTTTGCCAAAGCTAAGCTGGCTACTGATTTCAACTGTGTATGCCCAAGAGTAAACCAATCAGGGAAAATAATTATTAAGAAGGGAAGACACCCGCTTCTCGACCCTAAAACCGTTGTACCCATTGACTTCTGGATCGGTGAAAAATTCAGTTCATTAATTGTTACAGGACCTAATACGGGAGGTAAAACTGTATCTCTCAAAACAGTTGGACTTTTCACCCTTATGACTCAAAGCGGACTTCTTATTCCTGCCAATGAAGGTACTGAAATGAGTATCTTTGAGAGGGTTTATGCAGATATTGGGGATGAACAGAGCATAGAACAAAGCCTCAGTACCTTCTCGTCACATATGAAGAATATTGTTGAAATACTTAAAAATGTGAATGATAAAACACTTGTCCTGTTTGATGAACTGGGAGCAGGAACAGATCCTACAGAGGGAGCAGCTCTTGCCATGTCAATACTGGAATCACTGCATCGTATTGGTGCAACGACTCTTGCAACCACCCATTACGCTGAACTTAAAGTCTATGCAATATCAACACAGGGAGTTGAAAACGCCTCCTGTGAATTTGACGTGGAAACCTTAAGGCCAACCTACAAGCTATTGATTGGTGTACCTGGTAAAAGTAACGCATTTGCAATATCCAAGAGACTGGGACTTACTGATGACATAATAGAGAGATCCAAGGAATTTCTGTCACAGGAGGACATAAGGTTTGAGGATATATTATTAAGTATAGAGAAAAACCGAAGTGAAGCCGAAAAGGAAAAAATGAGGGCTGAGAGCTACAGGCTTGAGGCTGAAAGATTAAAGAAGGGCCTTGAAGAAGAGAAGAACAGGCTAGCTGCACAAAAGGAAAGCGAGCTCCGCAAGGCAAAGGAAGAAGCCAGGCGTATCCTGGTGGATTCTAAACGCCAGGCTGAAGAACTTGTTTCTGAAATGAGAAGGCTTGCTAAGGAGCAGGAGGAAGCAGAAGTAAAAAGGCAAACTGAAGAACTCCGACAGAAACTTAATAAGTCTATCAGCAGTCTTGATGACTCACTTGTTGAATCCATAATGCCCAAAAAAGGCCTCGTAAAGCCACCTAAAAATTTAAAACCGGGTGATTCCGTCTTGATTGTAAATCTTAATCAAAAGGGAACAGTACTGTCCGCACCGGACAAAGACGGTGAATGCCAGGTGCAGGCCGGAATTATTAAAATAAATGTTCATATTTCAAACCTTAAGCTGATAGACGAACAGAAGCAGCAGCTACAGAGAAGCGGAATGGGTAAAATAGGTGTTTCCAAGGCAAAGAGTATGTCTGCAGAAATTGATTTACGCGGGATGCTGCTGGATGAAGCTATTGAAGTAGTGGACAAATATCTGGATGATGCAGCAATAGCCGGTCTTGGAGAGGTCACTCTTATCCATGGAAAAGGAACAGGTGCATTACGCGCCGGTCTTCAGCAGCACTTAAAACACAATCCACATATAAAAAGCTTCAGATTGGGCAAACTTGGAGAAGGAGAAAGCGGAGTAACTGTTGTTGAGATAAAATAGCGAATATCCGATTTGTCATATAAAGTACCATTACTGATACTAAATTCCGTAAATATGTACGGTTGACATTTTCAGTACATTAAATTAGAATTAGTAGTGGTTTTTTTTGGACCGAAATTATACTGAATAGAATGAAAAAATGTAAATGAGCTTTATTATTGATTCGTCTATTTTGGATATTTTTATATAAACTTAAATTGAAGCTTGTGAAGGAGAATTTTTGTGGATATCAGACAGGATATAAGGAATATTGCAATTATAGCGCACGTTGACCATGGCAAGACTACACTTGTTGATGCCATGCTTAGGCAGAGCGGTATATTCAGAGAAAATGAGGCTGTAGCCGAAAGAGTTATGGACTCGAATGATCTGGAAAAGGAAAGAGGAATCACCATCCTTGCAAAAAACACTGCTGTAAACTATAACGGTATCAAGATAAATATTGTTGATACTCCGGGTCATGCCGATTTCGGAGGAGAGGTTGAACGTGTTCTTAAGATGGTTGACGGTGTGCTTCTTCTGGTTGATGCTTTTGAAGGTTCAATGCCTCAGACACGTTTTGTACTAAAAAAGGCACTGTCATTGAACTTAAAGCCTATAGTAGTTGTCAATAAAATTGACAGACCTGAAGCCAGACCGGATGAAGTTGTAGATGAAATAATAGAATTATTTATTGAGCTGGGTGCAGACGATGACCAGCTTGAATTCCCTGTTGTTTATGCTTCCTCAAGAGAAGGCTTTGCTGTATGTGATCTTGGCGGAGAAAGAGTGGATTTGAAACCGCTGTTCGATATGATAGTTGAAAAGGTCCCAGCTCCAAAGGGTGATCTTTCAGGAACACTTCAGCTGTTGGTTTCAAATATTGACTATGATGAATATGTCGGAAGAATTGCCATAGGCAGAGTTGAAAGAGGTTCTGTAAAGCTTGGTCAGCAGGCAATTATTTGCAAAAAAGAAGGACATGTGCTTAATGCAAAGATAACCAAACTATACTGTTATGAGGGTTTGAAACGTATAGATACAAATGAAGCAAAAGTTGGTGATATTGTAGCTGTTTCAGGCGTAGGTGACGTAACAATTGGTGATACAATATGTGAAGTGGGTGCACCGGATCCGCTGCCATTTGTTGCTATTGATGAACCTACTTTGTCTATGACCTTTATTGTAAACAACAGTCCTTTTGCAGGAAGAGAAGGAACCTTCGTTACTTCAAGACACTTAAGAGACAGACTTTTTAAAGAGCTTGAAACAAATGTAAGCTTAAGAGTTGAAGAAACTGATTCTGCTGATTCCTTTAATGTTTCAGGCAGAGGAGAACTTCACCTTTCAATATTGATTGAGACCATGAGAAGACAGGGTTATGAATTCCAGGTATCAAAGCCTCAGGTTATATATAAGGAAATAGACGGAGTATTAATGGAACCAATAGAGTACCTCATGATAGACGTACCAGAAGAATACATGGGCGTGGTTATGGAAAAACTCGGTACCAGAAAGTCCGAAATGGTTAACATGACTTCAGCAAACCAGGGTTACATGAGACTTGAATTTAAAATACCTGCAAGAGGCTTGATCGGATACAGATCAGAACTCTTAACCGATACAAAGGGTAATGGAATAATGAATCACGTATTCCATAGCTATGAGCCTTTTAAAGGTGATATTGCAACAAGACAGAGAGGTTCACTGGTTGCTTGGGAAGATGGAGAAGCAGTTACCTACGGCTTGTATAATGCACAAGAAAGAGGAACTCTCTTTATTACACCTGGAACAAAGGTTTATGAAGGAATGATAGTTGGAGAAAATGCCAGATATGATGACCTTGTTGTTAACGTTTGTAAAAAGAAGCACGTAACAAATATGAGAGCATCAGGTTCGGATGAAGCTCTTCGTCTGACTCCTCCGACAAATCTCAGCCTTGAACAGGCAATAGAATTTATTGCTGATGATGAACTTGTTGAAATGACACCGAAAAACATCCGACTTAGGAAAAAGATTCTCGACACTGAAATGAGAGCAAAGGACAGAAGTAAAAAATAATCAATAAATAATTAATATATGTTGGCTAATTATTAGCAAATAGAATTAACCGAAGCAATAAATCAAAAAGCTTTATAACTTTTATTAAATTACCGATGTGGCTTAAAGGCTATACATCGGTAATTTTGTATATGGATCAGACATAGCTCTAAACGGTAAGTATAATTTCCGTAGTGCCACTAATTCTGGACAAATACTGAAAAAAATATTATAGTATTTAGTATAGTTGTATCTAGGATTGGTACTTTATTGTTTTTGATCTAAAGAATGGAGTCAGGTTAATGAGTAGAAAATTGAAAGTTGCAACATTAGGAATTTTATCAATAATAATTGGTATATTTTTATCTGTGCCAATTATTATGAACTATGTAAGAACTATTCTAAAAGGCTTTGAAGCTCACTATGGTGCCCTTAATGCTTTTCTGACGATTCTCGGGGTATTACTAGTGTTCTTTGGAATATTTGTTATTTGCGCAGGGCTTAAGAAATTTGCATTTATATTAACGAGTTTAGCTATATTCTTGTTTATATTTTCTGTAGGAGCAGTTTATTCTTATAGGAGCACTGTCGAGTCATCAAAAGAAAACGTTGTTAAGGAAGCGATAAAAATACCGTCTGACTCGGACGGAGCTATGCTTGTTGATATACCAATGGGTTCAGATACCAATGCCATCGCTGATATTCTTGGAAAAGAAGGTGTTATTAACAAACCTCAGGTATTCAAGCTGGTATCCAAATTAAATGGATATGACGGCCGGTATCAGGCAGGAACACATGTCTTAAAAAAGGGTCTGGATCTGGACACAATAATGAATATCCTTATCGGAAAACCTGAAAGTGTGAAGATTACAATTCCTGAAGGTCTTACCTATAAGCAGATAGTTAAAACCTTTGTAAAAAAGGGGCTGGCAATAGAAGATAAATTTGATTTTTCGATGAAATACGAAAAATATGATTTTGATTTTGTTAAACAGATTAAAAATGTGAATAACCGTGAATTTATGCTTGAGGGTTACTTGTTCCCTGATACATACGAGTTTGCCATGAATGCCAGTGAAAAAACCATAATAACTGTAATGCTTCAGAATTTTGATAACAAATTGACCAAGGAGCATTATAAAAGGGCAAAAGAACTTGGAATGTCGATGGATGAAATCATAACCCTGGCTTCAATTATTGAGAGAGAAGCAAATACAAGTAATGACAGAAGACTTGTATCAGCGGTTTTCCACAGACGTCTTAAAGACAATGATGCAAATATTCGTAAATTACAGTCGTGTGCCACAATACAGTATGTTTTCCTCAACACAGAAGGAAAGGTACATGAAAAGCTTACTTATGAGGATACTACGATTGATAGTCCATACAATACCTATATTCATCCTGGGCTTCCACCAGGACCAATTTGTTCTCCAGGTATGGATTCCATCAATGCTGCATTGTATCCTGATGAAGATACTGATTACATGTTCTTTATTGCAAAAGGTGACGGAACTACCAAGTTTACTAAAACCTACGCCGAGCATTTAAAGGCAATGAAAGAGTATGGTCTCGCAAAGTAAATCAGAACAACGGTGGCTCTGCCACTTATACTATCCAGACAAGGATAACTGGGGTGGCGTAAGCTGCCCCTGTTTTATTGAAAGTAGGTTAACAAAAGATTTTAGTATCTGGTACATTTAATGGAGTATTGATATATTACTACAGGGCCGACAAATTAAGTGTAATACCAATAAATGAGGGATTGATATGATAAACTATGACTATATAAATGAGTACATCAGAGCGACAATAAAGCCTAATAAAGGGCTGCTGTCACAGCTTGAGGATTATGCTGCTGAGAACCATGTTCCTATAATTCAGCCCGAGGTGGCTGCAATGATGAAGGTGCTCGGAAAAATTCAAAAGCCTGCAAGAATACTTGAGGTGGGCACAGCGATAGGCTATTCCTCTATTCTATTTACAGACTTTCTTAAAGAAAACGGTAAAATTGATACCATTGAGAGAAATGAGCAGATGATAGAGCTTGCCAGAAAGAACATAAAATCCGCAGGGTTGCAGGATACTATAAATGTCATTGCAGGAGACGCCATAGAGGTTCTGAACTGTTTGGATAAACAGTATGACATGATATTCCTCGATGCTGCAAAAGGCCAGTATAACGAATTTTTAGAGCAAAGCAAAAGGATGCTAGTTGCAGGTGGACTGCTGGTATCGGATAATGTCTTGTATAAGGGGATGATTGCCACAGACGAACTGGTCGTCAGACGCAAAAAGACAATTGTGACACGTATGAGAAGCTTTCTGAAAAATCTGTGCTTGGACGAAGATTTTGAAACAAGCATAATTCCTATTGGGGATGGAGTTGCACTGAGCTACAAGAAGTAAGCAAGAGTAAGTCATTAATAATTAATATGTAATTAATTAGCTACTAAATTATAAATAATTAATTAATCATTTTTGTATGGGTTTACTTTTCAGATTAAAATACATTTGACGTATATATGGAGGAAACATGAAAAAGGTTGAGCTATTAGCTCCGGCAGGTAATTTGGAAAAACTAAAAATGGCAATATTATTTGGAGCCGATGCCGTTTACATCGGTGGTCAGAGATTCGGACTAAGGGCCTCTGCCGATAATTTTTCTCTTGAGGACATTAAGGAGGGTCTTAGCTTTGCACATGATAGAGGCTGCAAGGTTTATGTTACTGTCAACATTATTCCACACAATGACGATCTGGTCGGACTGCCGGAATATATTGAGGAACTGGACCAACTTGGTGTGGATGCAGTCATAGTTTCTGATCCCGGTATCTTTACAATTGTTCGTAAAGCTGCGCCCAACATGGAAATACACATCAGCACGCAAGCAAATAATACAAACTATATGAGTGCAAAGTTCTGGCATGAGCTGGGCGCAAAAAGGATAGTCGTAGCAAGAGAGCTGTCCTTTGAGGAAATTCGTGAAATGGCTTCCATGACCCCAAAAGAACTTGATATCGAAGCTTTTATTCATGGAGCCATGTGCATTTCCTACTCGGGGCGCTGCCTTCTCAGCAGCTATATGACCGGCAGGGATGCAAACAAAGGCGCCTGTTCACACCCCTGCAGGTGGAAATATTCACTGGTTGAAGAGAAGAGGCCGGGTGAATATTATCCTGTATATGAAGACGAAAAGGGCACTTATATCTTTAACTCCAAGGATTTATGCATGATACAATACATTCCGCAGCTAATAGAATCGGGTATTTTCAGTTTTAAAATAGAAGGAAGGATGAAAAGCTCCTTTTACGTTGCTACTGTGGTTAGTGCATACAGGAAAGCTATTGATGCTTATATTTCCGATCCTGAAAATTACAAGTTCAATCCTGAATGGCTTGAGGAATTATCAAAGGCCAGCCATAGAGAATATACAACTGGTTTTTATTTCAACAAAACCACATCGGAAGATCAGATCTATCATACCAGCTCTTATGTCAGAGATTATGATTTTGTGGGAATGGTGCTGGAATACGATAAGGGAACAGGAATAGCAAAAATCGAGCAAAGAAACAGAATGATAGTCGGAGATGAGATCGAAGTTGTGGTGCCCAAAAAGGATTATTTTGTGCAGACCATCAAGGAAATGAGAAATGAAGAAGGTGAGAGCATTAGAACCGCCCCTCACGCTCAAATGCTAGTATATATGCCAATGGATCAGGAGGTTGCGCCATATACGATTTTAAGGAGAAAGTAAACAGTTATTTACTAAGTAATTAAGTAATCTCATTATTTGTACTCCCGTACAAACTTCAATTCGTTGATTGTACCAGAGCGCTTACTTGAAAACAGGATGGATCATAATATGTATTTAAGCTATTAAATAAATAATTGCGTAATTCAAGTAATAAAACACAAGTTATAACTCAATGGTATATAATATTGACTTTATAACCAATAATAAAATTTCAGTAAGTATAAAAAATAGGAATGCAGCTACTTTGAGATAGCTGCATTCCTATTTTTTACAATATAGAACATTACTCTATTTCAATCCACAAACATTTCTTTAACTGAATAAGCAGGATCAAGAAAATATTTGACTAAAAGAATTATACTAAAGATAGGATGTACAAGTCAAAAAAATAATATTTACAATAATATACATACGATGTAAAATTATCTAAAAAATAAATTCAGAGTAATGTTATATATAAAACATGTTAAAATAGATACTATTTTAATTTTCTTGATTTGTCATATTATAAGTATATAATAGAAAATAAGTAATAATTTAGGAACAAAATTAAGGAGAAAGTTTAATGTTCGTTGCTCATATTAGAGAAGATGGAACTAAACAAAGTGTTAAGGAGCATCTTGAGAATGTATCACAATTGTGCTCAGATTATAGTAAAAAAATTTCACTCGAGAATACTGGAAAGCTAATAGGACTTCTTCACGATATGGGGAAGGAAACCGAAGACTTCAACAAATATATACATTACTGTTTCTTTAACCAGGAAGACAAGTCACTTAAAGGGTCAGTAGACCATTCTACGTCTGGTGCAAAATTTATCTATGACACTTTTTTAAATTCTAAAGATTCTTATGAAAAGCTGGCAGCTCAAATTATAGCTTTGGTAGTATGTTCACATCATGGAGGACTTATTGATTGCATTGATTTGAACTTAAATGATAAATTTACTACACGAATGAATCCTGACAAGCTTAAGTTTAATTATCAAGAAGCAATAAATAATTTTTTTAAAGAATGTGCAAGTAGTGACTTGATTGATAAATTATTCAAGAAGTCAGTTCAAGAAATAAAAGAAATAATAAAAAAAATAAGAGCAATATACGACAATAGAGAGTTTGGATTTTACTCGACAGGTGTTCTGGCAAAGTTTCTATTCAGCTGTCTGATTGATGCCGACAGATTAGATACATACAGATTTATGACTGAAAAGGAAAGCCCGGAAACGTCAAAAAATATAGACATGAATATGCTTTGGGATGAACTTTTGTTAAATTTAAACCAAGAATTGAATTTACTCCCCCAAAAAACAAAAGTGGATATACTCCGCAGTGAAATATCTCTATCTTGCAAAGAGTTTGCCGTCAATAAACCCGGAATATATCAGCTTTTGGTTCCAACAGGAGGAGGGAAGACACTCTCAAGTCTGAGGTATGCTCTAGAACACGCCAATAAATATAAAAAGGACAGGATATTTTACATAATTCCGTTTACAACAATAATAGAACAGAATTCTAAAGAAATAAAAGCTTTTCTCGGTAGGGAAGACGTTATCCTTGAGCATCACTCAAATCTTGTAGTTGACAATGATGATGAAGATTACAAGCTTTTGACAGAAAGATGGGACAGCCCAGTTATCCTGACAACAATGGTTCAATTTCTTAATACCTTATTTAAAGGTGGAACCCAAAGTGTCAGAAGGATGCATAATTTTGCAAACTCTATAATCATATTTGATGAAATTCAGGCAATTCCTATCAAGTCCATTAGTATGTTTAACTTTGCAGTAAACTTCTTATCCAAAATTTGTAACGCAACAATAATTCTTTGTTCAGCTACCCAACCCTTACTGTCTGGAACAGAAAGGCCGATTTTGTTGGAAGAAAAGTCTCAAATAATCAAGGATGTAAATGAGAAATTCATGGATTTTAAAAGAACTCAGGTTATTCCAAAAATACGTGTTGAGGGGTACTCCTGTCAAGCTCTAAAAGAGTTTGTTAATGAAATATTAGAAGAAAGGCAAGATAAAAATCAAATAAATAGCGTATTAATCATTTTAAACACAAAAAATTCGGCAAAAGAATTATTCAGAGCTATTGACGCCGAAAATTCCTTAATACCCGAAGAAAACCAGGCAGCGGTATTCCATTTAAGTACCAATATGTGTCCTGATCATAGAAGGAAGATACTTGAAGGTATGAAAGAAGTCCTTGGGAAAAGAAAGGTAATATGTATAAGTACCCAGCTAATTGAAGCCGGTGTGAATATTTCTTTTAAATGTGTTGTGAGGTCTCTGGCCGGTATGGACAGTATTGCACAAGCAGCTGGCCGTTGCAATAGGCATGGTGAGAATGATATCGGTAAAGTTTTTATCGTAAATATGGACAAGGACAGTGAAAATGTCAGCAAGCTGCCAGAAATCAAGGCTGGCCAGCATACCACCAACCGAATACTTGAAGAGTATGTGAGAAAGCCAGAAGCTTTTGATAATGATTTACTTTCGCCCAAAGCCATAAATAAATATTTTCATTATTATTTTTATGAATTGAGATTACAAATGGATTATATTTTACCAAAGCCTAATGCAGATAAAAATATGTTTGATTTGTTATCAGGAAACAGAGAAGTGGTTAGTGCTTACATAGAGAAAAACCAGGTAAAACCTGATTTAGTGCTTTATAATTCCTTCAAAACCGCAGGAGACTACTTTGAAGCAATAGACCAAAACACCAGGGGAGTTATTGTTCCTTATGGCGAGGGTGAGGAACTGATTGTTAAAATCAATGGCAGATGCAATCTGACAGATTTAAAAAGATACTTAAAAGAGGCGCAACAATATTCTGTTAATTTATATGATTTGGAATTTAAGAAATTAGAAGCTTTAGGAGCTATTGTACCATTGAATAACGGAGGCGTTCTCGCACTCAGAAAAGGATTTTATGATGAAAAGACAGGAATTACTCTAGAAGAACGGCAAGAATTTTTAGAATATTGAGGTGAAGAGGATGAAGAGAGAAAACACTGTGGAGTTTATGGTCACCGGAAGGTATGCACTTTTCAGTGATCCCATCAACAGAATGGGGGGTGAAAAGCTTTCATACCAGATCCCAACATATCAAGCTTTAAAGGGAATTTTGGAAAGTGTGTATTGGAAACCAACTTTTATATGGTATATTGACGAGCTTAGGGTTATAAATCATATAAAAACCCAATCTCAGGGTATCCGTCCCATAAATTATACCGGAGGGAACACACTGTCAATTTACTCATACCTGACAGATGTAGAGTATCAGGTAAAGGCTCACTTTGAGTGGAATTACAACCGGCCAGAATTGGAGCAGGACAGAAATGAAAACAAGCACTTCGATATTGCTCAAAGGATGATAAAAAGAGGCGGTAGAAGGGATATCTTTCTTGGTACGCGAGAATGTCAAGGATATGTTGAACCCTGTAAATTTGGAGAAGGTGAAGGGAAGTATGATAACTATGGTGAGATATGTTTTGGGTTGATGTTTCATGGTTTTGACTATCCTGACGAAGCCTGTGGTGAAGCTGGCAAGGATAAGCTGATGGCAAGGCTATGGGCTCCTAAAATGAAAGACGGCTATATCAAGTTTCTTAGGCCTGAAGAATGTGAGATCAAAAGAGAGTTGGCTGCAATGAAAATGAAAGAGTTTAATGAAAATAATTTCAGTGGATTAAAAGAATTTGAAGAGGGGGGAGAAACTCTTGGGATGGATTGGTAAGCTATATGATACGTATGAAAACTGCAAAAGTGTAGCCGGGATGCCAAGAACAGATGGTAAAACTCCGCTGCTCCCCATTGCCCATTCTACTCAAAATGCTCAAGTAGAGGTGGTACTTGATGTTTATGGTAATTACCTAAGATCCAGAACTCTGGATAAGTCAGAAGAAACAACCATAATTCCTGTCACAGAGGACTCAGCTTCACGTAGTAGCGGTATTGCTCCGCACCCGCTTTGTGATAAGCTCCAATATGTGGCAGGGGACTTCTCCGATTATGTTAAAAAGGAAAAAGGGGTTGAATTTTATAGTAAGTATATTGAACAGCTGGAAGACTGGTGTAATTCAAAATATAGAAATTCAAAAGTCTCTGCTATTTTTGAGTATCTAAAAGTGAAAAATACTATATCAGATTTGATTAATAGCAAAATATTGGTTAGTGGTGAGAATGGCTTATTAAAAAGTGATATCAAAATTGGAACAATAGCTCAAGAGGATGTCTTTATTAGGTTTAGAGTTGAAGGTGATGTAGACCATGGCGGAGAGAATGAAACAGCAGTATGGCTTGATAACAAGGTCTATGACAGCTATATAAAGTATTACCTGAGCAAGCAAGAGAAAACAGCTTTATGCTATGTTAAAGGAACTACAATTCCCTGTTCTGAAAAGCACCCCTCCAAGGTAAGAAGTTCAGGGGATAAAGCTAAGTTGATATCAGCAAATGATGAAAGTGGATTTACATTTAAAGGGAGGTTTTATGATAAAAAGCAGGTAGCTAGTGTTGGTTATGAAACCTCTCAAAAGGCCCATAATGCTCTCAGGTGGTTAATAGATGTCCAGGGCTATAAATTTGGAAATCCAAAGGATGGAGAAGAAGTTATTGTTGCATGGGCAACCGGAAATCAAAAGCTTCCTCAATTATTGGAAGACACTGATGATTTATTCGGACAGGATGAAAACTCTGTGCCAATAGTTACAACGCAAAAAGAGTATGCCAAAAAACTTAATAAGGCTATATCAGGATATGGGTTTGAGTTAGATGACAATGTTGATGTAGTTATAATGGGAGTTAATTCTGCAACTACAGGAAGGCTATCCATTACCTACTACAAGGAATTGAAAGGGACGGATTTTCTTAACAGGCTTTATAAATGGTATGAAAGCTGTAGCTGGAGGCACAGCTACAAAAGAATTCAGGACGGGGTTGATGAAAAGGGAAGAGCAAAGTATAAAGAAAAGCTCTTTGTGGGAACTCCTGCACCTAAAGAAATTGTAAAAGCGGCATTTGGGATTGAAAGAAATGAACGTCTCGAGGTTGATGACAAGCTGATGAAATCGACAATAGAAAGGCTGCTGCCTTGTATTACTGACGGTGCCAGAATTCCGTACGACATTGTAAAGGCCGCCGTTAACAGGGCATCCAATCCGCTTTCAATGAGTCGGTATAATTGGGAAAAAGTATTAAGCATAGCTTGTGCGCTGGTTAAAAAATATAGAAACGATAAAAATGAGGAGGAGTGGGAAATGGCACTTGATGAAAAACAAATGGACAGAAGTTATCTTTTTGGAAGACTTTTGGCCATAGCTCAGGAAATTGAGGAATGGGCAATCAGAAATTCCGGTGAGAAAAGGGACACAAATGCCGAAAGGCTAATGCATCAATTCAAGCTGCATCCGTATAAAACCTGGAGTGTTTTAACCGATAAGCTGAGGCCCTATATTTCCAGATTAGGTGAAAGTGGACATAGGTTGGCCAATAAAATGACAGAAGTTAATTCAAAGATATCCTTTGAGGATTTCACAAGCAGGGAGGCATTGAAGGACAGTTATTTATTAGGGTATCACTGCCAAAGGCAGGTATTTATTGACGAAATGAATAAAAGGATTGAAGAAAGTAACAAGAAAAAACTTGAAAATATGAAAGAGAAGGAGTTGTAATTATGGGAGTTTTAAAAAATAAAATTGATTTTGCTATTGTTATTTCGGTTAAGAATGCAAATCCGAACGGTGATCCTCTTAATGGGAACCGTCCGAGAGAGAATTATGATGGTTTTGGAGAAATATCTGATGTATGTATAAAGAGAAAAATCCGAAACAGGTTACAGGACATGAACAAGGAAATATTTGTCCAGTCAGACGAAAGGAGAGACGACGGTTTCAGGAGCTTGAGAGAACGCGCAGACGGGTGTCCGGAATTAAAGAAATTAATTAAGGATAAGGAACAGTATGCAGCATTTGCGTGCAGCAAATGGATAGATGTTCGAAGCTTCGGGCAGGTGTTTGCTTTTAAAGCTGGGGAAGATAATTCGGTTTCTATTGGTATAAGAGGGCCTGTATCAGTGCATTCTGGTATTAGTGTTTCACCTGTTGAGATAACAAGTATTCAGATTACGAAAAGTGTGAATGGAGAAACAGGGAAAGATCCTGATAAAAAAAGTCCAGATACAATGGGTATGAAGCACAGAGTTGATTTCGGTGTTTATAAGGTTGTTGGAAGCATTAATACACAATTAGCATCAAAAACTGGTTTTAGTGAAGAGGATAGTGAGCTTATCAAAGAAGCCCTAAGAACATTATTCCAAAATGATTGTTCCTCCGCAAGGCCTGAGGGCAGCATGGAGGTATATAAGCTATATTGGTGGAAGCATAGCTGTGAGATGGGACAATATTCTTCCGCAAAGGTGCACAGAAGCCTGAAGGTTGAGCCAAAGACAGAAATACCTAAGACAATAGAGGATTATTCAATTATATGTGATGAATTAGAAGGATTAAAGACGGAAGTATATGACGGAATATAATGAAGAAGACTTCCTGCTCTTATCTGGTATTCAGCACTTTACCTTTTGCAAAAGGCAGTGGGCTCTGATACATATTGAACAGCAGTGGCAGGAGAATGTGCGTACGGTTGAGGGAAACATACTTCATGAAACGGCACATGACGACGGCTATTCCGAAAAGAGGGGAGCCGTGATTATATCCAGGGGTATGGCTGTTTTTTCAAGGACACTGGGAGTCAGCGGGGTTTGTGATATTGTTGAGTTGCACAAATGTGATGACGGCGTGGGCATATTTGGCCGGGATGGTTTGTATAAACCGGTTCCTGTAGAGTATAAGAGGGGAAAGCCAAAGGAAAACGAAGCTGATATATTTCAATTGTGCGGACAGGCAATGTGCCTTGAGGAAATGCTTTTGTGTGAGATAAAGGAAGCTTACATGTTTTACGGCGAAACAAAGCACAGGTTAAAGGTTGTACTGGATGGCGATCTGCGTCAGCGTGTAAGGTATACTATAAAGGAAATGCATGATTTATACAACAGGCGATATACCCCTGTGGTAAAGCTCTCCAATAGTTGTAAGGCATGTTCATTGGCAGATATTTGTATGCCTAGGTTATGCATGAAGCCATCGGTATCGAAATATATTAAAGACAGCCTTAAAGAGGTAGATGTATGAGAAAACTCCTAAATACTGTTTATATAACCTCTCCAGAAAGTTATCTGTCTCTAGATGGGGAAAATTTGGTGGTGCTAAAGGGGGAAAATGAGGCGGCACGCCTTCCCCTGCACAATCTGGAGAGTATCATTACCTTTGGTTATACCGGTGCAAGTCCGGCCTTGATGGGCGCATGCGCAAAACACAATATTTCACTTAGCTTTATGACACAGAATGGCAAATTTTTGTCACGGATTGTTGGAGAGGTTAAAGGAAATGTTACTTTAAGAAAGGCTCAGTACAGGTTATCTGACAGTTTGGCCGATAGCACAAAAATAGCCAGAAACTTTATATTCGGTAAGATATATAATGGAAGATGGATTATAGAACGCGCAACAAGAGATTATCCTGACAGGCTTGATACAGACAAGCTGAAAAGGGTATCTGGCGGACTGGCCAATTCCTTGGGTTTCGTTTTGGGTAGTGAAAGCCTTGATGAGTTGCGAGGCTTTGAAGGAGAGGCGGCAACACAGTATTTTGACGCCTTTGACCAATTAATACTTCAACAGAAAGAGAGCTTTTTCTTTCACGGCAGGAATAAGCGTCCTCCTCTGGATAACGTTAATGCTATGCTGTCATTTGTATATACACTCCTTGCCCATGATACGGCTGCTGCAATAGAAACCGTAGGGCTAGATCCATATGTTGGTTTCTTACACCGAGACAGGCCAGGAAGGATATCATTAGCACTGGACTTAATGGAGGAATTAAGGTCTGTTTTTGCAGATAGATTTGTGATTTCTTTGATAAATAAAAGGCTGATAAATTCGCGTGGGTTTACTCAAAAAGAAGATGGTGCCGTCATAATGGAGGATGACACTCGAAAAACAATTTTGCAGGCCTGGCAGAGCAGAAAACAAGAAAAAATTACCCACCCTTTTATTCAGGAAAAAATTGAATGGGGTCTGGTGCCTTATACCCAAGCAATGCTACTTGCCAGATTTATTCGAGGAGATTTGGATGAATACCCTCCATTTTTATGGAAGTAGGTGATTTTATGCTGGTACTTATTACATATGATGTGAATACTGAAACTGAGGCAGGTAGAAAAAGGTTGAGACATGTTGCAAAACAATGCGTTAACTATGGCCAAAGGGTACAAAATTCAGTTTTTGAATGTGTTATGGATGCGGCAAAGTGTAGGGAAGTTAAAAACAAACTGGAAAAAATTATAGACAAAGATAAGGACAGTCTCAGATTTTATTATCTGGGGAACAATTATCAGAATAAAGTTGAGCATATAGGAGCAAAAGAATCTTTTAATGTGGAAGGAACTCTCATAATTTAGTGCGAATGTGAAGTGAACATTAAAAGTTAGGTACATTCGCACCTGATTTGGGATGTTCTTTAATGTACTAATATATTAATTTATGTTAGTAGAATGCAAAAACAAGTGAAAACCGCTTGATTATTATTAACTTTACACAATAAAGATAAGAGGTTTTTGTTTACTTTTGCTGTCGCTCCTCACGTAGGAGCGTGGATTGAAATATTACACGCTTGTAATCGTGCTTTTCAAACTCAGGGTCGCTCCTCACGTAGGAGCGTGGATTGAAATTTTGCGTCAACCGGGCCGTTACCGTCAGTAAATACGTCGCTCCTCACGTAGGAGCGTGGATTGAAATTATCTCAAAATGCTTGTTGAATCAGTGGACCACGGTCGCTCCTCACGTAGGAGCGTGGATTGAAATTGCCCAATGTGTGGAAGGAGGCTAAGCCATGAGGTCGCTCCTCACGTAGGAGCGTGGATTGAAATGCCAAATCCTTATTATGTAAAAGAATATGAATCTGTCGCTCCTCACGTAGGAGCGTGGATTGAAATTTTATATGTAAGCACCAAATATATCTGCCCCAAAGTCGCTCCTCACGTAGGAGCGTGGATTGAAATAATCGACATACTTATTGGCAGAATAGAAATAAGAGTCGCTCCTCACGTAGGAGCGTGGATTGAAATAAAATACTTTTTGATTGTAAGTGGACACTCCGCAGTCGCTCCTCACGTAGGAGCGTGGATTGAAATAATTTCAAAAGTACATAGGGTCATCTAATTGAATGTCGCTCCTCACGTAGGAGCGTGGATTGAAATTAAAGATACAAAAAATAAAAATGGTTTATCTCCGTCGCTCCTCACGTAGGAGCGTGGATTGAAATTCCTAATTATAAACTTTTATATCCATCAATAGTTAGTCGCTCCTCACGTAGGAGCGTGGATTGAAATCCGCCGGAACGGATCACGTCCGCTGCAGCTGAAAAGTCGCTCCTCACGTAGGAGCGTGGATTGAAATATTAGGAGACAACTTACTAAATGCATTGTCTTGGTCGCTCCTCACGTAGGAGCGTGGATTGAAATTAATATCGGCATCACTGTCAGTTGATACATTGATAGTCGCTCCTCACGTAGGAGCGTGGATTGAAATCTTTTTGTGTCATTTCTTGACCTCCTGTGAAAAAGTCGCTCCTCACGTAGGAGCGTGGATTGAAATCCTTCAAGGTAGCAAACTTTGTTTGCTTTAAAGGTCGCTCCTCACGTAGGAGCGTGGATTGAAATAAACCGTGTACCTGATATCTTTGTCATATTATGTCGCTCCTCACGTAGGAGCGTGGATTGAAATTCAAAATTAAAGAACTTAAAACTTGACACTTTAAGTCGCTCCTCACGTAGGAGCGTGGATTGAAATATCAAAAGGAATGCCCAAAGTCACTTATCAAACAGTCGCTCCTCACGTAGGAGCGTGGATTGAAATTAAATGCTAGGGCTAAGGTGCATCTTTGGAATTAGTCGCTCCTCACGTAGGAGCGTGGATTGAAATTCGCCGATTATTTCTCCGGTTTCTTTATCGGTAAGTCGCTCCTCACGTAGGAGCGTGGATTGAAATCCAATCAATGCCGTCTAGTAATATGGAAAAGTTTGTCGCTCCTCACGTAGGAGCGTGGATTGAAATAATGCAGATTGCGGAAGTCACAGGGAAATTACACCGTCGCTCCTCACGTAGGAGCGTGGATTGAAATAGTATATTTTTATCGTACCAAAACTCTGATACCTGTCGCTCCTCACGTAGGAGCGTGGATTGAAATTAAATTCAGCAGGAATATGGAAACTAAATATACCGTCGCTCCTCACGTAGGAGCGTGGATTGAAATAGGACATACATAAAAAACTTGGGTTGGAGATTAGTCGCTCCTCACGTAGGAGCGTGGATTGAAATAGCAATCTTGATAACGTGGTTAGTGTCATGGAAGAGTCGCTCCTCACGTAGGAGCGTGGATTGAAATAAAAAGGGACAGCAAATTGCTTTAACAGGAAGATGTCGCTCCTCACGTAGGAGCGTGGATTGAAATAACAGGGTTTCCGGTTCTTGATTATAAGCTTGGGTCGCTCCTCACGTAGGAGCGTGGATTGAAATTAAAAGTCCTATTGAATAAAGTAATATAAAAAATGGTCGCTCCTCACGTAGGAGCGTGGATTGAAATAATTTTCCTCCCATCAATTTAACTATACTCATAATGTCGCTCCTCACGTAGGAGCGTGGATTGAAATAATTAATATAAATATTAATGTAAAAAGTTTTGAGGTCGCTCCTCACGTAGGAGCGTGGATTGAAATAGTAACAGTAAATGTTATCTATGAGATAGCCAAAGTCGCTCCTCACGTAGGAGCGTGGATTGAAATTATCCGGGTACCCAAGTGAATTATACGATAGGGTCGCTCCTCACGTAGGAGCGTGGATTGAAATTTGTAGGTAAAAAACTCTGCTCCACACTTTTCCCGTCGCTCCTCACGTAGGAGCGTGGATTGAAATACCAATCTGGTGAATCAGTTTTTCAGTATCTATAAGTCGCTCCTCACGTAGGAGCGTGGATTGAAATAACCAATTGCCATGATGCCATACAGCGGCGGTGGCGTCGCTCCTCACGTAGGAGCGTGGATTGAAATAGAAAGAACATTAACGGCTCACTTGGAAGATATAAGTCGCTCCTCACGTAGGAGCGTGGATTGAAATGGAACATGAGGAAAACGTAAGAAGCATGAAAAGGTCGCTCCTCACGTAGGAGCGTGGATTGAAATCTTTTCTTTTTCTAGCTGTGACTTCATAATTAGTGTCGCTCCTCACGTAGGAGCGTGGATTGAAATTGTAACGGCTTTGGACGTTACTTGCGTTTTAATGTCGCTCCTCACGTAGGAGCGTGGATTGAAATAAAATGCTTAATTAATACATCTTTTTGATCGTTAGTCGCTCCTCACGTAGGAGCGTGGATTGAAATCAGCAACACCGACTGCAGAAGAAAAGCTTCGTGCGTCGCTCCTCACGTAGGAGCGTGGATTGAAATATTACAACAAAGAAGCTAGAAGGCCTATCAAACGTCGCTCCTCACGTAGGAGCGTGGATTGAAATCTCGTAATAGATCAATAACCTGTCTAAACTTTGGAGTCGCTCCTCACGTAGGAGCGTGGATTGAAATATTTACTGCTGAGGTTACGGCTGATTGAATGGCTGTCTCTCCTCACGTAGGAGCGTGGATTGAAATAGTTACCTGAACAGGTACACCAGGCACAATTGAGTCGCTCCTCACGTAGGAGCGTGGATTGAAATAAGTTCGGTCATACTACATCACCCAAGTATTTTGTCGCTCCTCACGTAGGAGCGTGGATTGAAATACGTATGACAAGTGCTTGTCAGATAGCCGAACCAGTCGCTCCTCACGTAGGAGCGTGGATTGAAATCCATTGACCTCATAACAGTGTTTACGAAGGGATATGTCGCTCCTCATGTAGGAGCGTGGATTGAAATTGGGATAGGGAATACTGGGCGTGTACCAATGAAAAGTCGCTCCTCACGTAGGAGCGTGGATTTTAAGGAGAAAGTAAACAGTTACAAAACAATTTCAGATATTAATCAAAAGCTTTAATTAAGACTTTATTTCTGTTAAACTATTAGTAAACATAATCGATTTATCATTTCTGCGTTAATTAATTTGATATCTGATAATGTTATTTAAGCTTATGGGAGGTCTTGATTGAGAAAAAATATGTTGAATCTGGATTATATAATAAATGCGGACAATTATAGAAATATCCAGGACTCCATAGCTAATGCTACAGACATGGCTATTATAACTGTTGACTATAAAGGAAAGCCTATTACTCATCACAGTAAGTGTACAAGCTTATGTGAATGTATACGCTCCCATTCAAACCTTTCTCAGCTTTGTGAAAAGTGCGATTCAAGAGGAGGCCTTGAGGCAGCAAGACTAAACCAGCCATACATTTATCTGTGTCATATGGGTATAGTTGATTTTGCAATTCCTTTATCAGTTGATGGACAGTACCTTGGTGCCGTTATGGGTGGACAGGTGCGTTTGGAAAATGACTGGGAGATGGAGTCTCTGGAGAAAATCACCAGCCAGCAAACAAGCATCCTTAATTATGTAAATTCAAATGAGCTGGAAGAGTTGTATAAAAGCCTCCCTGTAATGAAGCTTGAGAAGATACGAGCCAATGCAACCATGATATATAATATATGTAACTATATTGTGGGAGAGGCACTGCTGAAAATAAATCTAAGTGATGGAAATATGCCTAATGAAACTCTTCATAGTAAAAATGAAAAAGATTCGGAAGCAAGAAATTTAGTAGAAAAGAAATATTATAGCGGAATTAACAGTCCTATTGATACAAAAGGGAATGGTTTTCCAGATAATCAAGAAGCCACCACCATATCACAGGGGGGTTCAAAAACAGCTAATGTTTTCACTCAAAGCACTCAAAGAAGTCAAAGCAGTCACGAAAGTATAATACTTAAACCTGCTCTCGATTATATAAAAAAGAATTATGCAAGAAATATCAGTTTGAATAATATGGCAAGCCTGTGTAATATCAGTACCAGTTATTTCAGTAAGCTATTCAGAAGATTCATAGGTGAAAATTTCTCGAATTATATCAATAAACTCAGAATTGAAAAGGCTGCTGAGCTTCTGGCGGAAACAGATATACCAATCACAAATATTGCACTTGATTTAGGCTATGAAGATAGTGGCTATTTTATTAAGGTGTTTAAAAAAATCAAAGGAGTTACTCCTTCTGCACATAGACACGAGGCATTTATAAAAACATATACAAAAAAATAGTGCGGAATTTTACTGTTTTTGCGCAATATTACTATTGAATATTACTATTGAATATTACTAAAGAATTGCTTTAATGTTCAAGTTTCAAAGACACTCCTAATTTATAATAAAAATGAAATGAGTTATTAAAATTTCAATTTTATTAATAAATAAAAAGGAGTGTTTTTTTATGAAAAAAGTAATGATTTCGCCATCCAAATATATACAGGGGGAAAATGAACTGTATAACCTTGGTGCATACGTAAAAGAATTCTCAGACAAAGCGTTACTGGTAGCTTCAAAAGTTGACCAGGAAAGAGTACAGAATTATCTTGACAAGGCACTTGAAAGCAACCCATTTACTCTTGTATGTGGAGAATTTAAAGAGGAATGCACAAAAAATGAAGTAGCAAGAATGAAAAAGCTTGCTGAAGACAACGATTGCGGTGTAATTATTGGTCTTGGTGGCGGAAAGTCACTGGATACAGCTAAAGCAGCATCCTTCCTTTCAAAGAAACCGGTCATTATCGTTCCAACAATTGCTTCAACAGATGCTCCTACAAGCAAGCTGGCTATAATATATACTGAAAAAGGTGAATTTGAAGAATATTTCCATCTTCACAAAAATCCTGATCTTGTTCTGGTTGATACTGGAATTATCTCAAAAGCACCTGCAAGATTCCTGATCGCTGGTATGGGAGATGCACTTTCCACTTATTTTGAAGCGAGATCCTGTATAAGATCCGGAGCAAATAACATGCCGGGCGGGAAGAGTACTAAAGCAGCATATGCTTTGGCAACTCTCTGCTTTGAAACGTTGATGGAGGAATCCATAAAGGCAAAGGCGGCATGTGAAATGAAGGTTGTTACTCCTGCTCTTGAAAACATAGTAGAGGCAAATATCCTATTAAGCGGTCTTGGTTTTGAAAGCAGCGGACTTGCGGCTGCACATGCAATTCATAATGGTCTTACAGTACTTGATGAAACTCATCATTTTATGCACGGTGAAAAGGTTTCCTTCGGTACTATAGTTCATTTAGTACTTGAAAATGCAGATCAGGACGAACTTGATCAGGTAATAGGCTATTGCAAATCAGTAGGACTTCCAACCTGTCTTAAGGATCTCGGTATCGTTGATGTAACCGAAGAAAAAATTATGGCAGTAGCACAAGCTGCTACAGCACCAGGAGAAACTATTCATAATATGCCATTCCCTGTGACTGCAAGAGATGTTTATTCAGCTATTCTGACAGCCGACAAGCTTGGTCAATAGAGGAAACACTCAAACTATTGTTGTGTTAACACTTTATTACTTTAGTGTCGCTTAATGCGGCAGAATGGAGATTCAATGAAAAAAATTATTAATAAGGTTGAAGACGTTGTTATAGAAATGTGTGAAGGTATTATTAAAGCACACCCTGAACAACTAGCCTTCAATAAAAAGTACAAAATAATCAGAAGAAAAGAACTCAATAAAAACAAGGTTACTTTGATAAGCGGTGGTGGAAGTGGACATGAGCCTGCACACGCAGGTTTTGTTGGAAAGGGAATGCTTGATGCGGCAGTTTGCGGAGATGTATTTGCATCACCGTCAACAATTCAGGTATATAATTCATTAGTTGAAACACAATCCGACAAAGGCACACTTCTGATAATAAAGAATTATTCCGGTGACTGCATGAATTTTGATGCTGCTGCAGAAATGGCAGAAGATGATGATATAGTAGTTGAAAAAGTATATGTAAATGATGATGTTGCGGTTAAGGACAGCTTGTATACTGTCGGAAGAAGAGGCGTTGCAGGCACAGTATTTGTTCACAAGCTTGCCGGAGCTGCTGCAGAACAAGGCCTTGAGCTGAGTCAGGTAAAGGCAGTTGCACAAAAAGCAATAGACAATGTTCGTTCCATAGGTTTTGCACTCACATCCTGTACAGTTCCTGCCAAGGGCTCGCCTACATTCAGTTTGGCTGAGGATGAAATAGAGTTCGGTGTGGGAATACACGGTGAACCGGGAATCGCAAGAGAAAAGCTGGCTACTGCAGCAGAATTGGCAGATAGGATGGTTGATCTGATAGTTAAGGATCTTCCTTTCAATCAGGGTGATGAAGTTGCATTGCTTGTTAACGGTCTTGGGGGCACACCATTACAGGAGCTTTATCTCTTAAACAATAATGTAGCAGATGCTCTGGAAAACAGAGGAATTAAAATTTACAGAACATTTGTGGGAAATTACATGACTGCTATAGACATGGCAGGAGCATCCATATCCATGCTGAGGCTGGATGATGAGCTAAAGGGCTATCTAGATGCATCTTCAGAGGCTCCTGCTCTTAAAATCTAATTGTGAAAGGAAATCTAGTTATGTTAACAACAAAAAAAGTTTCAGAACTTGTTATGCATATGGCTGATGTTATCATAAGAAACGAGGTTTATTTCTGTGAACTTGATTCAGTTGCAGGAGACGGTGACTTTGGAATGTCTGTAGCAAAAGGCTTCAGACAGTTAAAGCAGGATTGGAACGACATTCCTCAGGATGACATTGGAGCCTTCCTTAAGGGCTGCGGAATGATAATAACCGAGTACTGTGGCGGCGCATCGGGACCTATATGGGGTTCTGCTTTCAGAAGTGCTGCAAAATATGCTGCCGGAAAAACAGAAATTAACCTTTCTGAGTTAGCTGCCCTCATGCAAAGCGGAGTAGAGGGTATACAGAAGAGAGGCGGCGCAAAATTAGGGGACAAAACACTGCTTGATGCACTTATACCTGCAGTTGATGCTCTGAATAATGGTGCAGCTGGAAATGAGGATATGCTAACAGCTATGAAAAAGGCAGCTGAAGCTGCTGTGGCAGGAGCAGAAAAAACAAAGACTATGGTTGCTACAAGGGGTAGAGCCAGCTATGTTGGAGAAAGAAGTGTGAATTATCCCGATGCCGGTGCAGTGGCAATTGGAGTTATATTTACAGAAATAACAAAAGAGCTGGAACTGTAGTCAGAAAAGGAATATTAACCAATGTCTGTCCATGTGGTTCAATAAATTAAGCCAATGAAGTAAAAACCATATAAACAAATCAAAACCCAATTAATCAAATTTAAACCCAATTGTAAAAAGACTTGAGAAAGCTAACCTTTCTCAAGTCTTTTTACAATTGAAAAGTTCTTAAGTAATTAATTAAAAGTTTTAAAAAAATATTGACATAATGTTATGTAATGCAATATAATTTATACATAAAGAGCGAAAAATATGTTGAAAATCAGATGTTTTTGCTCAAATTACACAAATTGAGTTAAAGAGATTAATTAAATATCACCTTGATTAATATTATCTCTTCGAAAGGGGACGTTGAAATGGAAAATCAGTTTGAGTTTTTTATGCCCACAAAAGTTTGTTTTGAGGCTGGGATATCAAAAAAGGTTGATAAGTATATAAAGGGAGAGAAAATTCTTATTATCTCCGATCCATTTTTATACCATTCGGGGGTTGCAAAGCAAATTGGAGACAGTATGAGCGGCAAAGAAGTAGCTTACTTTTTTGATGTGGAGCCCAATCCATCGTGTGAAAGTGTCGATAAGGCTGCAGAACTGGCACGTGAGATTAAAGCGGATTGTGTTATCGGTCTTGGTGGAGGAAGCGCACTTGACATATCCAAGATAGTAGCCTGTCTGGTTACAAATGAAGGCAGTATTTACGACTACTACAGCGGCGGAACAAGAACACTGTCCAAAAGAACTACGACTTTGGTATGTATACCCACAACAGCCGGTACCGGCAGTGAAGTTACCAATGTGGGTGTATTTACAAATAAAAAGGCAGGAATCAAAATGCCAATGGTTAACATGGAGTTCTGGCCTGACTATTCAATAATTGACAGCGAGCTTACATATACTCTGCCGGCACCTGTAACAGCTTCGACGGGTATGGATGCTTTCTGTCACGCAATTGAAGCATATTGGAACAAAGCTTCGCAGCCCATCTGTGACATGCTTGCAATGGGAGCAATGAAGCTGATACTTGAAAATATAAAAACAGCGTATGACGAACCCTCCAACAAAGATGCCAGAGCAGCAATGATAAAGGCAAGTCTCATAGCCGGAATAGCTTTTAGTCAGACCAGAACCACCGGAATTCACGCTTTGAGTTTTCCGCTGACAACAGAATTTGGTGCAAATCATGGTACTGCTTGTTCAATTACTCTTCCTGCCTTTATAAAAATTAGCGGACAGCAGGCGGAAGCTAAAATGAACATTCTAGTTAAATATCTTGGTTACGAAAACATTAACGTTTTCTCAGAAAAAGTAGAAGAACTTATGAAGAGCATGCAGATGCCAGTACGGTTAAATCAGATCGGCGTAAAGGAATCAGATCTGAAGCATATAACAGAAATTGGGTTGGGTGCTGCGATTATTCAATTGACACCGGCAGAAATGAATGAAGAAACAGTGTTTAATCTGTTGAAGTCAATCCTGTAAGGTCTAGCCTGGTTGTTATTAATATATGATTTCGGAGGGAAATATGGATAGAAACATTGCTTTACTTGAAAACAAGGCTTTTGAAATTCGCAAGTTGACCATTCAGACTATTGGCCAGCTGGGTGTCGGACATATAGGTGGAGCCTTATCACTTTGCGAAGTTTTGGCAGCATTATATTTTGAAGTGTTAAATATTGATCCGCAGAATTCAAAAATGGAAAACAGGGACAGGTTTGTTTTGTCAAAAGGGCATGGTGGTCCTGCGCTATATGCAGCACTTGCTTTAAAGGGTTTTATACCAATGGAGGAACTGGACACCTTAAACAGGCCTAACACTAACCTGCCAAGCCATTGTGACATGAAACGTACTAACGGTATTGACATGTCTACCGGTTCACTGGGTCAAGGTTTTTCGGCAGCAACCGGTATGGCAGTAGCTGCAAAGATGGATAAAAAAGAGCTTAATATATTTACAATAATTGGCGACGGAGAAAGCCAGGAAGGGCAAATCTGGGAAGCTGCTATGCTCGCGGGCAGCAGACGGCTGGATAACCTGATTGCTTTCACTGATTACAATAAAATGCAGATAGACGGCATGATTGAAGAAGTAAATGGTCTTGAACCTTTGGACAAAAAGTGGGAAGCCTTTGGCTGGCATGTGCAAACTATAGACGGACACGATATCAAGCAAATATTATACGCGATCGATAATGCAAAGAAACTAAAGGGCAAGCCGCATATGATAATCCTGAATACCATCAAGGGTAAGGGCGGATATTTCTGTGAAAACAGTGTAGCCTCTCATAATATGCCTATTCCGGAAGAAACGTGGAAAAAGGCATTAGAAATGCTGAACGAAAAGGAGGAGGCGTAACATGGTACTTGAAGATAGATGGTTAAGAGAAACTTACGTTGATTTATTAATAGAATATGCAAAAAAAGATGATAGATTGGTCATAGTAGAGGCAGATTTGATGAGAGCTGCCGGTACCACAAGATTCGGCAATGAGTTTCCTGAAAAGACCGTAAACTGCGGAGTACAGGAAGCCAACATGATTGGTGTTGCAGCAGGAATGTCTGCTATGGGAAAAATACCTTTTACACATACCTTTACCCCATTTTCCACCAGACGTGTTTGCGATCAGGTTACCCTATCAGTTGCCTATGCAGGATTGAATGTAAAAATCATGGGCAGCGATCCGGGCGTTACTGCCGAGTTAAACGGCGGAACCCATATGAGTATGGAAGATGTGGCTATCATGAGAAACATACCCGGAATGATTATATATGAACCTGTTGACAGTGCGCAGCTCAGAAGCATATTCCCTCAGATATTAGAACATTATGGACCTGTATATATCAGACTATTAAGACGTAATGCTGTTAAGGTATTTGATGAAAACATAGAATTCAAGCTTGGTAAAGGAACTGTTCTCAAAGAGGGCAAGGATGTGACTGTTTTAGCCAGCGGCATAATGGTGGCTGAAGCAATAAAAGCAGCACAAGTTCTATCCGAAAAGGGCATAGATGCAGAAGTAATAAATATTCACACCATCAAACCTCTTGATGAGGAATTAGTACTAAAAAGTGCTATGAAAACCGGAGCAGTAGTAACTGCAGAAAATCACTCAATATTGAATGGACTAGGTGGAGCAACCGCTGAATTCCTTAGTTCTACCTATCCTGTACCTATACAGAGAGTTGGAGTAAAAGATACCTTTGGTGAAGTTGGTTTAACTGATTTCTTAAAAGAGAAATACGGGTTAACTGATAAGGAAATAGTACTTGCAGCAGAAAAAGCTGTCTCTATGAAAAAGTAGTTATATTCAAAAAAAGGAGAAATTCAATATGAAGAAGATAATCATTGGTTCCGATAAATCGGGCTTCCCTTTAAAGGAAGCCATTAAAGCTCATCTTACTCAACATGGTTATGAAGTCACTGACGGAGGTACACTGAAGGAGGAAGAGCCAAAACCATATTTTGAAGTTGCTTCAGGAGTGGCTAAAAGAGTTTCAGAAGGCGAATTTGAAAGAGCAGTGCTTATTTGTGGTACCGGTATGGGTGTATCTATTGTGGCAAACAAGTACAAGGGTGTATACGCTGCAGTTTGTGAAAACACCTACGCAGCTGAAAAGTCAAGAGCTATTAATGATGCAAACATATTATGTCTGGGTGGCTGGCTTACTGCTGAGTTTGTAGGCTGTGCAATGGTGGATACCTTCCTGAACACAGAATTTACCCAAAACCTTGAAGAGTGGCGTGCAAATAATCTTAGAAATGCTAGAATCCAGGTAAAAAACATTGAAAATGAGATATATAAATAAACAAACAAAAGGGGAGAGAATTATGAAGTATTTTTTAGATAGTGCTAAATTAGATGAAATAAAGTATGCGTACGAAAATTATTGCATTGATGGAGTTACAACAAATCCAAAACACATTCAGCTCAGCGGAAAACCTTTTATGCAGGTTGTAAAAGATGTTGCTGCCTGGATTAAAGAGGAGGGAATTGAAGGAATAGATAAATTCCCAGTTTCCTTTGAAATAAATCCTCATCACGATAAATGGGAGACTATTGTTGAAGCTGCTAAAGAAGTTGCATCATATTCACCTAATTATGTAATTAAGCTCCCTTGCACAGAACAAGGATTAATAGCTGCAAAAAAGCTAGAAAAAATGGGAATTAGAACAAATGTTACTCTTGTATTCTCACCTTCTCAGGCTATACCCGTTGGAAAATTGGGAGCTAAGTTTGTATCACCTTTCGTAGGTTGGAAGGAAAACAGCGGGGATGATTCAATCAACTATATTTCTGACATTGTAGACATATATAGAAACTACGGCTTTAAGACTGAAATTATTGTTGCAGCAGTAAGAAATGGAAAGCAGATAGGTGATTTTGCAGCACTTGGTGCAGATATAGTTACCTGCGGTCTGGATGTATATAAGGCAAGCTTTGAGCATCCTTTCACAACATATGGTCTGGACGTATTCAGGAAAGCATGGGACGGTACTGCTAAAGAATAACAGGGGGATGAGATAATGAAACAGAGGATTAAATTAGGGGTGGTCTGCCTTACCAGAACAACCTATGAATATAAAACAGCTCAGGCGATGTATACAAACACAATCGAGGAACTAAAGAGAATACCTTATGTTGATTATACCTTTATTGAGCAATGCGTAATTGAGGTTCAGGATGCTGAAGCTGCTGCTGAAAAGCTTATGGCCGCAAATGTAGATGGTCTGGTTATAATCAGCGGAACCTTCCACCTTGGACATCTTGCACTGGTATTTGCTAAATATATCAAGAAGCCGTTTTTATTATGGGCTTACAACGAGCTTCCATATGATGGAGGAAAAATTCGTCTGAATTCTGTCTGTGGACTTAACTTAAATGCATCAAATCTGTACAAGACAGGCAAGGACGATTACTCCTGCACTATCGGTGACAGCATTGATGAAAAATGGGTGGATGCACTTAGAGTTAAAGTTGCTCTTCAAAAGGCTAAAATCGGATTGGTTGGCTACAGAGCTCACGGTTTCTTTAATGTTGGTGTTGATGATATGGACATTTATAGCAAAACCGGAATTCTAATTGACCATTATGAAATAGCAGACATGTTTTCACAGCCGGTGACCGATGAGGAAATTGCCATAGAAGAAAAGGAAGTAAGAGAACTATTCATATGTAAAGAAGTAAACGATACCCAGGTTAAAAAAGTAGCTCAACTTGTAGTAAGCGCACAAAAGTTTATCGACAAGAACGGACTAACTGCTGCTGCTGTAAGATGTTGGCCTGAATTTGCAGCAAATTACGGTGTATCTCCTTGTGCCGCTATGTCTATTTTACAATCCAAGGGTATTATACTCTCCTGCGAAGGAGATATAGAGGGTGCACTTTCAATGCTGGCAGGAGCCGCACTGGGAGCAGAAACCCCATTCCTGGCTGACTTATCACAGGTTGACCTGAAGGAAGATTTCGCTTTGATGTGGCACTGTGGAGTTGCACCTGCGAATTTGTGGGATGGTAAAAGCGAAAGAACCTTGGATACATATTTTGCAGGGGGCAAAGGTGTAACTGCAGGATTTGTTATGAAAGAAGGGCATGTAAATCTTATGAGGATAGATACTGCCCGCGGTAAGACAAGGATGTTCCTGGCAGGTGGAGAATCCATAGAGATGAAGAAACAACTCTGCGGTACTTATACCAAGGTCAGATTTGAGCAGAATATCAACCAGCTGTTGCAGCAAGTAACAGATACAGGTGTAGCTCATCATCTTGCAATGTTTTACGGGGAATACAGGGAAGTATTAAAGCTTTCTGCAAAAATGATGAATTTTGAAGTAATAGAATAAGCAAATCAGAGGGGCAATTATTCCATATAGAGGTAATAATTGCCCCGAAACAAATATTCGAATGATATCGGGGAGGCAAAAACTATGACTACGTATAAAGGTAAGCTGCACGAGACTGCTGTAGAATTTCCAAACACTCACATATGGATGGATTCCTGCGGAGAAAATGAATTGAATTATGCACTCGAAAGGGGTTGTGTTGGCGCTACAAGCAATCCTGCTATTGTCGGTGCGGTTATAAAGAGTGAGCTTTCAATATGGGAGAACCGCATAAAAGAAATGGCAGCTGAAAGAAAGGACATGACGGAGGAAGATATTGCCTGGGGACTAATATATGAAATAGGAGCTCTCAGATCGAAGAAACTGCTTCCATTATTTGCAGAATCCAAAGGTATCAAAGGAAGGCTTTCAATTCAGACTAATCCAAAGTATTATAGGGATACTGCAAAAATGTTAGCTCAGGCTGATATTATTAACAAGCTCGGTGAAAATATGCAAGTAAAGATGCCTGCTTCTGAGGCGGGAATTAAAGCTATGGAAGAAGCGACCTACAAGGGTATTAGCATTAATGCTACAGTTTCCTTTACCGTAGCTCAGGCGATTGCGGTTGCTGAAGCTGTTGAGCGGGGAATAAAAAGAAGAGAAGCCGAAGGTTTGCCTGTGGACACAATGTCTCCTGTGTGTACTATTATGATAGGCAGAACTGATGACTGGATGAAGAAATATACCGATGAAAAGGATATAATAGTAGACCCTGAGTGCCTTGAATGGTCAGGAGTTGCAGTAATGAAGGAAGCTTATAGAATATATAAGGAAAGAGGCTACCGCACAAGACTTCTTTCAGCAGCCTGCAGAAATCACCATCACTGGTCACAGTTGATTGGGGGAGAGCTCTCTATGACTATTCCCTTCAATTGGCATAAAAAATTAAATTCATGTGAGGTTGAAGTTAAGAGCAGAATAAATGAGCCTGTAAAAGAAGAATACATGAATCAACTTCGCAAAATAAGTGAGTTTGACAAATCCTTCAAAGAGGATGGAATGAAACTGAGCGAATTTGAAAAATACGGCGGCTTCAGGACAACGGTTTCAGGTTTTATTGGTGGCTATGATGAATTATTAAAACTCGTAAGGGGATACATGATTTAATGAAAATAAAACAGACAGCTCCTTTAATACTATTGTCAATCATATGGGGATGTTATTATGTCGCCAGTCAGAAAGCCGTTTCCGGAATGTCGGTTTTTACTGTTGGAATAGTTATCAGATTTATAACAATGGTTATTCTTACAGTAGTTATGTTTAAAAAACAGCAGCTGAAGCTGCTGTTTAAAACCAAGGGAATACTATTACGACTCATATTAATCGGTATATTGGGATTTTCTCTGGACCTGACCGCATTTATCGGTCTTAGTCTCTCACATGCTGGTGCAGGGACGGCGTTATTGAAGTGTGATATTATTTTTGTTAATCTCATGTCTGTAATCATTTATAAGGAAAGATTTACTAAGCTGGATTGGACTTATACCTTTGTAATGCTTTTCGGTGTTTTAATGGTTATGGGAATTGATTTCAGTCAGTTCAGCATAGGAAATAAATCAGATATATTCTTTATTCTAAGTGCCTTGTTTGTATCTATAAATGCATTTGTAATAAAGAGTGTACAGCTGGATAAAAATAATCCTGCCGCCGATAATGTTGTTGCGTATTACAATAATTTTATAACCATGATTTTATTTATTGTAACCTCGGTATTTATGGGGACTATTGGCCAGCTCGATTTACTAACTCAAAACAAACCCCTTTTAGTTGCTGCTCTGGCAGCCGGTATCGGACAAACCTTGATATACATAGTATATTACTATAATCTCAGACGCTTCCCTGTCTGGATTGTAAAGGTCTTTCTGCTTTTGATGCCTATTGTTGCAACACTGGTAGCTTTTCTGCTGTTTGGTGATGTGATGGTAACGGGCCAGTACATTGGTATGGCTATAGTTTTGGCAGGTGCGTTTGGAATACTAATCGAACAGAAAAAGAAATCAGAAAAAGTAAAAACTTAGTTTTTAACTAGTAAAGCTTCCTTGCTGCAACCGATTTCGGTTATAACAAGGAAGCTTTTTTTTAGAAGTTCTATGTTAAATGGTGCTAATCCTTTGCTTCAAACAATCCGCCATTCTCAAAGAAATAATTAATTATTGTTGATGCAGGACCGAGGGTTTCTAGCTGAAGATTAAAATTACTGAAGGTGACTTTTTCATGACCTGAATATTGGGACAGGTGAAGGTAGAGATTTTTGCGGAACTTTTCATGTTCAAACAGTTCACCGTATAATATGATTGATTTTGGATCAAAAAGACACATGGCGTTTTTAATTGCAATTGATAAATAGTAAATGGATCTGTTTAAAATATCTTCTACCAATGTATCTCCCTCTTCGAAAGCTCTAATAATCAGTTTCATATTGACATTGGCTGCCTTACCTTCTACAAGAGAAAATAGAGCAGGGGTCAGTTTTGCTGATAAAATGTCGCAAGCATTTCTTTCAATTGCACTATATCCCGAAATGGTCTCAAGACAGCCGCGACTACCACATTCACATATCACTCCATTAGGATCTGATATAGTGTGACCAAGCTGTATAGCATTAAAATCATATACACTCAGCTTGTCCTGATAGGAAACCCTTGCTGCGCCTACACCGGGTCCATATTTAATAAAAAGCATATCTTTAGGGTGTTCCATATGAGAAAAGAAACTCTCACCATGGGCAAGAGAACAGATATTGTTAGTGAGAATTACCGGCAAGGATAATTTCTCCTGAAGGTATTCAACAACATTGACATTATCCTCCCAGACACTAAAAGAGTTGACGCTTATTCCAGATCTTGAATTTACTATTCCCTTAACGCTGACACCTACACCTAAAATAGTTCTTGTCCTGCTGACATCGTAGTGTATAAGGTTGTTGCTTAGAATAATACAAACCTTTTCAAGTATTAATGAGGAGGATTTGTGGCAGTCTGCTGTAAAAACAGTATCTTCAAAAAGGATGTTATTGTCCAAGTCAATACATAAAATCTGAAACTTATGAGTACTTATGTATATACCTATGGTAGCAAACTTTTTCCTGTTTATATCCAGCATGATTTCCTTACGGCCTTTTCGATTGTTATTTTGTTCAAAAGCTGACTCGACAAGTATACCTTCATTAATTAGATCGGTAGTAATTAAGGTAATAGCAGCGGGAGTTAAATTAAGCTTATTTGCTATTTCTTTTCTGGAGATTCCTCCGGAACGGTAAATAAGGTTAAGTATTGAACTCCTGTTTTTAATTTTTACACCTAGCATATTAATTCCATTAACTGATTGATCCATAGTTATGCCCATGACCGGCATGCGGTAAAAAGTGCCGTAATAAAACTAGCATGGACTTACTCCTCCTTCCGTATTTTACTATCATTATTTCTCACTTGTTCTAATTTAAAAAAATATTCTTATTAATTCGGTTTAATGCGGTAAATATTCTTATTACTTCGGTAAATAATCTTATTAAGTGCTGTTAATATTTAATTTCAATATTATCTCCTATTATACCAACAATTGCACCTTTAGATGCCTGAATGCTATCCTGATGTGCAATAAGCCACTTGTTCCGCATCCACAGAAGCTTGTCCTCATCGCATAAAGGGTCTGGAAGGCTTTTGAGAGGCGAGTTAGTGCCTTCAGTAAGTACGATTATACTCTTAAAACCTTCATCTGTAACCTTACAGGGTGCAAAGTGGAGCGTAGTACCATACAATTCAACTGCGGTCCCGGCTGGTAAGTAAAAAATTTCTGTAGAAGGTACAGGCAGGATATTCTCCCTGATATCTCTAATGTCAGCTAGAATTAGGACCATGTCAGTCACAGCTACATCAATCTCAGAACATTTATGATATTCAAGTGCGTTGAGTTTGCTGCTGTTTCCATTACAATAGCCTATTTGTACAGGCATACCTCCATAAAAGCTTTCACTTAGTGCTTTGCATAAGGGGGTTTTTTGTAATTCATCATCACAAGGAATATACACGTTACCTGTATCAGGAATACTCCTGTTTTTCATTAAGTCAATACATTCGCTAAAATCAAAGCCTGAAATAACTTTTCCGTATTTATTAAAAGAATTATCGGATACTGATTTTATATTTAGTTCATAGTTACATTGCTTTAAATGGTCTAACATAATAGTCTCCTTATTAATTATATTATTTTTTACAAAATATTAAAGTTATTTACAATAAAAACTTTTACATTTTAAGGTTGTTGGGGAAAATAATTATAAGAGTTAATAATAACGAATAGATCCATACGATAAAAGCCTGTTTTCTATTAGAATATCATAGCATGTTAAATATTACAACAATAGACCAGTATTTATTATAAGCAATAGGAAGCATAATACCAGTGTTTTTTTATAATTAATGATATAAAAATCAACTTTTTATAATTTAATTAAAAAACATAATTAAAAAACAAGCAAATATTACGGTTATATAGTAACATTTCGGGTTTTCTAAAAAAAACGTCGAATAATACAAAAAAATATAAATAACAGCTTTACTTTTTATAAGATATATAATATAATTTCCCTTGTAAAAGAACTGTTTTTGGTGAATGTGTATAGTTGCTATAGTCGAGGTGTATAACTTCGTTATATTACCTGTAACGTTTGCCTATCAAGTTTTATTTTTTTAATCAATAAATTAAACCCTTTAATTTATTGAAAATGTACCGCAAAGGTTGAAAAATAAAACTTCAGCCCGGTGTAAAAATCCATACAAACGGGTTAATTTATAACTGGTAAAATATAATAAGAAAGAAGGATAGTTTTTATGGGGAAGATTTTCAAACGAGTTGTAGCATCTATTTTAGTTCTTACAATGTCTATGGTGATTTTTGCTGCGTGTGGTAAGTCGGAAGTCAGCCAGTCCTCTGCTTCAAGTTCAGAAACATCAGGTGCAAAACAAACCGCAAGCGGAGAGAAGATCGTTATAACATTCCCATGTATTTGGGTCGGAACTGATGGAAAAGCGAAAGTATTTGGTCAGATGGTAGATTCATTTAACAAGGAAAACGAATCAAAAATTGAAGTTAAGATCGAAGAATATACTGATTATGATGCGTATGAAGATAAAGTAAGGGCTATGATATCCACTGGAAATGCCCCTGATATTTTTACCTTTAAATCTTATGCTGACTTACAGTTATATTCAAAATCAGGAAAACTAATGGATTTAACTCCTTATCTGGCTGAGAAGGAATGGTCTGATAGATTTGCTGAAGGTGTTATAAAGGCGGCTCAGTATGAAGGAAAGAATTACGCAATACCTTACGAGAATGCAGTTATAGCAATTATGTTTAATCAGAAGTTATTAAAAGATGCGGGAATAGATAAAGTACCAACTACCTATGAGGAATTATGGACTGCTTCCGAAGCGCTTAAAGCTAAAGGTATATTCCCAACCAGCCAGATGACAAATAAAAATGCCTGGACTTCAATGCTTTGGTATTCATATGCACTTGCTGCAGCAGGTGGTCCAGATATATATGAAAAAGGTCTCGATGATCCAGCTTTCGTTGAAGCAGCGAAAATTATGCAGAAAATGTTCCAATACACATCACCTGATGCAGTGGGAGCTGATGCTACAGTTGTAAACGGACACTTCTTCAATGAAAGATCTGCAGTTTATACCAACGGTTCATGGATCTTGTCCAGAATTAAAAAGGAAGGTGTTGCCGGACTTTATGATAATATAGCTATCAGTGCAGGTCTTGGCTACAACGGCGGACAATCAGGCGCTTATGTAAATGCTGTTCAAGCATACATAGCAGCCGGAACTCAGGAGAACAAAGAAAAGGCAGATGCTATTGTTAAATTCCTGAAGTATATCTGTGATGAAGATAGAGTAACTGAATTATCCAATTCTTCAGGTTCAATATTTGCAGTTAAATCAAAAATAAACGATCAGACTGAAAAGCTGCAAGCAACAATGATTGAACAAAGTATAGCTGCTCCTTACATGATAGGTACATTTGAGTCAACAATGCCTACAAAAGTTGTTTCAGCTTTCCCAGCTGCGCTTGAAAGTCTTGTACTTGGAGAGTATACCCCGGAACAATTCGTTAGTGCATTAAAGGATGCAAATAAGTAAAAGGTTCTGATTTTTAAAACAGCAGGTTCTCATAATATAAAGCTGGATGATGATTGGCTACCTTATATATTCGCCAATCATCATCCAGTACAAATTTCAAAATTCGATTAAAGTGGTTTGACAATGGAGGCAGGAGCGATGGAAGTTAAAAAACACGACATAAAAAATATCTGTATATTTATTTTGCCAGGTCTTGCACTGTTTACCCTATTCTTTATTATTCCTGTGGGATACGTTGCCGTTACCAGCCTTTTTGAGTGGAATGGCATAACAGCTCCTATCTTCAAAGGTATGTACAATTATCAGGAAATCTTCGGCGATAAGGTGTTTTGGCGAAGTGTAAAAAATAATGTTTTATGGGCACTTGTAGCAGGATTGATTCAGGTTCCTCTAGCAATGCTTATGGCTTTGATATTGTCAAAGAAACCAAGAGGATGGAAGTTTTTTAGAACCGTTTACTTTTTACCGCAGGTAATATCAGGTATTGCGCTGGCAATGCTCTGGTCAGCGATGTATAACAGCGAATTCGGCTTAATAAATGGTTTGCTGAGAGTTATAGGTCTTGGCGAATACGCTACAAACTGGTTGGGTAATATTAATACAGCTTTTCCATGTATGTTGATTTATTGGGTATTTTATATAGGTTATTATATGGTCATAATGCTGGCTGATATAACAAATATTGATGAAAGTTACTATGAAGCTGCTCAGATTGATGGTGCTGACGGTATAAGACAACATATTCATATAACTATCCCATTGATAAGAGGATCTTTTCAGACCTGCGTTACACTTGCTATGATTTTTGGTCTGAGAACATTTGAACAGGTATATTTGTTAACAAATGGCGGTCCGGCCAACAGAACCTCGGTACTTGTACTTTATCTCTATAATCAGATGAAGACAAATGACTACGGTGGTGCCAATGCATCGAGCGTTATGCTTATCTTAACCGGTGCATGCGTTATTCTTATTATCAGAGGGATTTTTGCAAAAATAAATAAGGAATAAGGAGGAGAAATATGTCAGCAAATTCATCACAGTCAATCGCAGGAGAAAAAAAGGGCATAAAAGATTATATAGCATCTTTTTTTAAATGGTTATTGATAATTTTCTTTGCAGTATATACATTATTTCCGTTATTATGGTTGTTTATCACGTCACTCAAAACAAATGCGGAGTATTTCGAAAATCCATTTTCCTTACCTGCAGTACCTCAGTGGCAAAATTATGTGAATGCGTTCAATCAGGCAAATCTTGGTCGAATGATATCCAACTCGGTAATTGTTGCAGTAGTGGCTACTCTTATTAATGTATTAGTAGCAGCCATGCTATCCTATTGTATATCACGTTATAAATTCCGTGGAAGAGAAACAATATTCACCTTCTTCTCAGTCGGAGTTCTGGTTCCTTTAAATGCTTTAATGGTACCTTACTTTACGATATTCAGCAAAATGGGACTTATTGACTCTCTGGGGGCTTTGATAATCCTTTATGCTGCAATCGGCTTACCTATTTCAACATTTATAATCCGTGGTTTCATGTTATCATTCCCCGGAGAAATTGAAGAAGCTGCTTATATTGATGGTTGCGGTTTCTATGGAAGGTTTTTTAAAATGATACTGCCACTGACAAAAACCGGTCTTGTGACAGCTGCTACATTTGAATTTCTAACATGTTGGAATGAATTTGTATATGCAAATCTTCTTACGTCTTCACCATTAACCAAGACAATACAGATTGGTATCAGATATTTTACAAACCAGTTTACAACAGATTACGTATCAATGTATGCTGCAATAATCATTAGTATTGCCCCAAGTATAATAGGTTATATGTTGTTCCAGAAACAGGTAATTTCAGGTTTGACAAGTGGTGCAGTAAAGGGCTAGTAGCTCAGGCCTTCACGACAAATAGAAGGAAAGTTTGAGGGGATTTTAGATATGGAACTTATAATTTTAGAAGATGGCTTTAAACTGTTATATCAGAATCAGTGCATTTTAAATCATTCAGCAGAGAATCCTTCTGTTTATATCGGATATGGTAATGAAACTGTTGGAATGTACCGTGGTAATTTTGATATAAAGGACTACGTTATTGAAAGATACGCACTCAGAAATGTCTCGGTTCAAGGAAATAATAATGAATACTCATTAAATTTTGATAATAAATTGAAAGCAAATATTAGAGTCCAGAATGATATTTTTTTAATGGATTTTGAAAAAGTTGATGAAAACATCAACCGCTTTTGGATAAGAATTGATGCCGATGAAAACGAAAAATGCTATGGTTGTGGTGAGCAGATGTCATATTTCAATTTGAGAGGCAGAAACTTTCCGCTTTGGACCTCCGAACCGGGTGTGGGCAGAGATAAATCTACATATGTAACCTGGAGGTCAGATGTTGAAAATAAGGCCGGAGGAGATTACTACAATACAAATTATCCTCAGCCAACCTATATATCAACCAAGCATTATTATCTCCATATAGATTCTACTGCATATGCCGAGTTTAATTTTATTAACAATGATTTTCATGAATTGCAAGTATGGGAAGTTCCTGGACAAATTCGTATAGAAGCGGCGCCATCATATGTAAAACTGCTTGAAAAGCTGACTGCATTTTTTGGAAGGCAGCCTGAATTACCCGACTGGGTATATAATGGTGCTATTCTTGGTGTTCAGGGAGGAACAGAGCGATCTTTTTCTCTGGTAGACCGATCCATTAGAAACGGTATAAAGGTTTCAGGCGTATGGTGTCAGGATTGGGCCGGTAAGAGGGTAACCTCCTTTGGAAAGCGTTTAAATTGGAATTGGAAATGGAATAAGGAAATGTATCCCGAACTTCCTGAAAAAATAAAAGAGTATAAGGAAAAGGATATCAGATTCCTTGCATATAATAATCCCTACCTGGTTAAAGAAGGGGATCTCTATCAGGAAGGGCTTGAAAAGGGATATTTTGCAAAATCACTTGATGGAAAAGACTATCTTGTTGATTTTGGAGAATTTGACTGCGGTGTTGTGGATTTAACTAATCCTGAGGCCTACAGTTGGTTTAAGGAACTGATAAAAAAATACATCATTGATTTTGGTATCGATGGATGGATGGCTGACTTCGGAGAATACTTACCTACTGATTTAAAACTTCACAACGGAGTTTCGCCTATGATTGAACATAATCACTGGCCGGTTTTATGGGCCAGATGTAATTATGAAGCTTTGGTTGAAACCGGTAAGTTAGGTGAATTAGTATACTTTATGAGAGCCGGCGGAGCAGGGTCACAGAAATATTGTACACTGCTGTGGGCTGGAGATCAGAGTGTAGATTTTTCGAGACACGACGGACTTGTAACTGTAATCTGCGGAGCTTTGAGTGCCGCAATGTGCGGATGTGGGCTCCACCATAGTGATATCGGAGGGTATACATCGTTATTTAATAACTGCAGAACAAAGGAAGTATTTTTAAGGTGGGCGGAGATGGCTGCTTTCACTCCTGTAATGAGAACACATGAAGGCAACAGACCAGAGGAAAACTTCCAGTATTATGATGATGCCGACACTTTGGAGCAATTTGGAAGGTTGACTGATATATACACCATGCTTGCGCCATATACCAAAAGTCTTGTGAAGAGTAATTCTGAAACAGGTCTTCCGGTACAAAGACCGCTATTTATACATTATGAGAATGATGAGAAAACATATGATATTCAGACAGAATATCTCTTTGGAGAAGATATGCTGATAGCTCCTGTATATTTGCCTGATGTGGCTGAATGGGAAGTTTATCTTCCAAACGACCAATGGGTACATCTTTGGACAGGTAACGAATTTAATGGCGGTATTGTGAAAGTTAGCGCTGAGATTGGTTACACACCGGCATTTTATAAAAAGACATCGAAGTATTCCGATATCTTTGAAGCAATCAGGAAAAAATATGGTATTAAGTAGCACTCAATAATTCACCTGCACAATTTGATGAACTTTTTAGGTCAAGTATCAGCCTGACTTATCAAGTAAGCATCAGACAGGTATATTTTACCTCTTTATCTGGAAAGAATGTATATAACATTTCAGATAAAGGGGTTTTTGTATTGAAAAAAAGAATAAGAATTATATTATTTGTATTTATGGCCATTTTTTCATTGTTAATCACAAGATTATTCTATATACAGGTAATCGGAGGCGGATCGCTTTCAAAGGAGGCTTCGGCTCAACGTGTGAATAACGTAAGAATTGAAAGTGCAAGGGGAGATTTTCTGGACAAAAACGGCATTAAATTTACATCCAGAACCCAGAAGATTACAGCGGTGCTTAAACCTGCCCAACTCAGGGATCAAGGGCAGCTTATAAACCAGCTCTGTCAGATCCTTGGTTTGGATACTGAAAAGACAATGGAAGAGATTCAGAGAAAGAATACACCCATTCTTGTGGAAGTGGATAATGAAACAAGAGCACTTATATCATCTATGAATATTGAGGGAATTTCCTTCGTGAATTCTTTAAGCAGATATAATACTGATACCAAAGCAAAGCATCTTCTGGGTTATTTGAATAAGGTAGATAACATCGGAATCAATGGTCTTGAGAAGCTGTTTCAAAAGACCCTGAATTATGGCAAAGAGGACAGTATTGCAGTTATAACAGACGGCAGTAATGATTTACTTACAGGGCTGGGCTACAGGATTATGAAGGCTGATGATAAAAAGAACAGTAAACTGGATATAAAACTTACTCTGGACTATCACATACAGGATATTATTGAAAAAGCCCTGGACAATAGGAACCTGACCGGAGCAATTGTTGTTGAAGATGTTGGCACCGGTGATATTGTAGGTATCTGCAGCAAGCCGGACTTTGATCCCAATGATATCGAAAAGTATCTCTCAAATAATAAGCGTCCTCTATTTAACAGAGCTGTAGCACAGTACAATATAGGATCTGTTTTTAAGCTTGTGGATTTAGCTGCTATTTTCGAGCAAAAGCCTGATTATGATATGGTTTTCAGTTGTCCGGGATATATCCAGATAGGTGATACGGAATTCAAATGTTCATCTTATGAAGCGGGCGGGCACGGTACTGTGGACATTAACACAGCACTTGCAAAATCCTGTAATGCGTATTTTATTAATATGTCACTTGATCTTGGAGCAGATCCGATATTAAATATGTGCAAAAGTCTGGGACTCGGGGAGAATACCGCATTAACCAAACAGGGAATAGGAGAGGCGAAAGGGATCATACCTTCAAGGTCCGATCTTCTAAATCCAGGAGATATTGCAAACCTGTCGATCGGACAGGGACAGATAATGGCTACACCGGTGCAGGTGGCTGATATTGTTGCTACAATCGCCAATGGTGGTATTAAAAATAACGTTAACCTGCTTGACAGTATATTAAACAGTAGTGGAAACAAGGTCAGAGACTTAAGAGAAACCGGACAGCAAAGAGTATTTTCAAAAGCCACTGCAGACAGGATTATGGAACTCATGGAGGGTGTTATAAGTAATGGAACCGGAAAGAAAGCAAATATGGATCAATACGGAGGTGCCGGAGGAAAGACAGGCAGTGCTGAAACTGGGCAATACATTGATGGTGTAAAAATAACTCAGGCGTGGTTTGCAGGATATTTCCCGGCAAGTAAGCCAAAATACTCCGTTGCAGTTTTTATTGAAGATGGCAAGAGCGGTGGAGAAGCTGCAGCCCCAATATTTGCAGAGATAGGGTCAGAAATAATGAGACTTGGGCTGTAAACTTATATACAAATTAACAATATTATCCTATAATTAATTATAGTATTTAGCTAAAAGTCTATTCTCAATGTAGTGGGCCCTGGTACTGGCATAGTTTGTATGTTGGTGTTTGGACGGATCGGGGGGAGTGTGGCTCTTTCAATAAATAAGATATCCGAATTTTATACCAGACTTAATTTATATTATCAACAGAATAGTTACATCAGTGACAAGACTATAAATGTCACATGCCAAACAGGCTATGGGCTTGATAGTGAGCTAGAAGAAAATGGAAGTAACCACGTTGACAGAGTCCTACCGAATGAGAAGACAACAGCAAAACTGCTGCAGAATGATAAAAAGGATAATTTTATAACCAAGTATAATGATGTAATAGCTAGCAATTTTGGTTTTCTTTTTGATGTTAAAGTATAGGGGGGGAAGTATTGAAAAGTATAAAACCAGGACGTGGACCGTCTGCCATGGGAGCTTTTGGTGGAATAATAGCCGCTGTATTCGGAGTTTTTTGGATAATATTCGCTGTCAGTATCGGGGCTCCTGCCATATTTCCGTTATTCGGAATACTGTTTATTGTTATGGCTTTGGGGGGTGCTGCTTTTAATTATAAGAATGCTACAGGCTCTAACCGGATGTCTGTTTATGACATAACCGATGACAAAGAGGAGCCTGATCCCTTGCAAGCCAGATTTCACGGACGTGAGAATTCTGAACCTATTAATTCGGAATCTATTAAAAGCGCAGCTGAATTTAAAACAACAGACAATAACACAGACAATAACACAGACAGCACAACTGAAAGTATAACTGATAATTCACAAGATAATACAACTGCTCAAACACTCAATTATTGTCCATACTGCAGATGTGAGCTCAGAAGCAATTATAATTACTGCCCAAAATGCGGCAATGATCTTAGTAATGTAAAATAAGATAATTGATTCAATTTTTCAATATCTATGCAATTATAAAACTATAGTTATAACTAAGATGAAACAACGAATTTTTTATACAATATGAAGTACAATTTAATTAATTGTACTTAAGGGTGATATTTGCTTGCTAAGCAGCAGATAAAGTTATATTAGTTTAAGAAAAATTGACTAAGGATTATATTATGACACATATAGACAAACAGGGATTCTAAATAAATAGAATCCCTGCTGTCTAGCGGATGATTTAACTTAAAGTCAAGAAACAACAATGAACTGCTTTTGGTTTCCCTGCATTTATCCAATTACTGCTCTAGTTAACTGCGGCCACCCCAGAGGAGCAGATGCAGTACCATGAGCACTAACCGGACGCAAGAAATTTTCAATTACGGGTATGGCAGAAAATAAGTTTTCAACTATCAACTCGATCATCTCCCAATGCTCGACATTAAAAAAGCCTTGCAAGTCCTATAATGCTGAATCACACCTATTGGTTACAGTACGACTAACATCATAAAACATAAATTACAACTAAACAACAATTGATTGAGAAACAAAGTAGTCCAAAGGTATCATCTCCCAACTTTTTTGGTTAGCTAAACCTTGGCTAATCGGACAAACCTGTGTCCATTGGATACTATAATATCACGAGATACTTTCGCATCACATGATACTTCGTATCATGTGATATCTTCGAACCGAAGCTATCACAGTAAATATTATGGCTTCAATAACTTTTTCTATTCTTAAATGTCTTTTAAAAATTTTACCATTTAAAATAAAGGCTTGTTTCGCGGTTTAACGTTATTTTTATTGTTAAAATCAGAACCATCGTTATCGGGGTTTATATTCTTCTCCGATTTATTCTGTGAATTGGATTTTGAAGATTTTTTGTGTTCCTTGTTTCCCTTCTGACTCATAAAAAATGCTCCTTTCTGTTTATATTGGGTTGATTTTCTGATAATATAATTTGATGAATTGTCTTTTTTATTCAATAGTGTACTTTTATTAAACTAAAGATGGACAAGATAACAGTAAAATAGAACAAAAAAGTTTATTATTTTGTTATAGTTGAGGGATTTATTAATGGAAGCAAAAAAAGTAGCAGATATAGCAACTTCGGCTGGGGAAATCCTTTTAAGCAATGGTGCCGAGGCATACAGAGTTGAAGAAACAATTAAGAAGATATGCGGCTCGTATGGTTTTAACGGTGAGTGTATATCTACCTCCACAGGCATTTTTATTTCTATTTCTGATGCAGAGGGTGAATTCGTCACGTCTGTCAAAAGGATTAATCAAAGGCGTGTAGACCTTTATAGAGTAGAACTTATCAATTCTTTTTCAAGAGGCCTTTCTGAAAACCCATTGTCCTATGAAGAGGCTAAAAGCAGACTAAAGGAAATATACAATGCACCGAATTTTTCACTTGGAATAAGGCTTTTGGCATCAGGGTTTACAGCTTTTTCATATACACTGTTTTTTAACGGGGGTATTTTAGATGCAATGGTCTCTCTATTTATTAGTTTCGGTATTTATCTTCTCCTGGAATATATTTCAAAAATAGGTTCCTTTCAATTTCTTGAATATTATCTGTCGGGCTTTATTATTGGAGCAGTAAGCCTGGGAATCAGCACTGTCTTTCCCGGGATAAATAAAGACAACGTTATTACAGGGGCTATTATTGTGCTGTTGCCCGGAGTTGCTCTAACCAACGGCATTAAGGATTTACTTTATGGGGACTATGTGTCTGGCGTTGCTAAGTTTGGTGAAGCGATGCTGATAATAGTTGCTATGGGTGTGGGTATTGTAACGGCACTATCAATCTTTATACACTGGTTAACACCTTAAGGATTAATAACACCAGAGAAATAGTATTTTGGGATTTTTGAATCAGGAGGATTGTATGACGACTTCTCAGATAATACAGGTTGTAATTGCTTTTTTTGGAAGCATATTTCCGGCAATTCTTTTTAATATAGACAGAAGAAAAATTGGTTGGGCTGGTCTCAGTGGAGCACTAGGATGGTTTATATATCTATTGGTTAATAATAACGTACACAATGCAATAGCAGCAACCTTTGTCGGCGCTGTAATTGTAGGCTGCTACAGTGAGGCATTGGCTCGAAGGCTGAAAACCCCGGCATTTGAGTTCCTTATTCCAGGTATATTTCCCTTAGTGCCGGGGTTTACCGCATACACCTCGCTGAGACATATTGTAGAAGGCAACATGTCAGAGGCATTTAACAAAGGTATACTGGCTTTAGCTGTAGGAGGGAGCATTGGCTTTGGAATCATGCTGTCCACTGCTATTTTTAAGTTTATAACAAAAGTCAGAAAGAAACGTGCCTCTGCAAAGGCTTAGATAATTAATAAGGATATAATTATTAAGAACCGGACACCGGGTTATATTCGGGAAAAGTTTGATAACAGATGGAATTTTATTTATAATGGAGTAGCTGGTTGGATTATAATGGTAAAAATAACACAAATTTACAAATACAACGTAGAAGGAGTATTTACATGGAGAAAATAGCAATATCTATCCGGAATCTATATATGAGCTACGGCACTAAACAGGTGCTTAACGGAATAAATATTGAGGTACCTAAGGGACACATTATCGGATATATAGGTCCGAATGGTGCCGGAAAGAGTACTACAGTTAAAATACTTCTGGGGCTGATAAATAATTACAATGGGACTGTAGAAGTTCTTGGTGAAGACATTTCTAGCGGAAATATTGAATATAAACGTAAAATTGGTTACGTGCCTGAAACAGCTGAGATATTTGATAACCTTACTGCACGGGAGTACATAACCTTTTTGGGTCAAATGTATGGTATAAGTTATGAAGAAACAGATAAAAAAGCTGAACAGCTTATGAAGCTGTTTGATATTGAACAGGTGTATGATTCAAGAATTACATCCTACTCAAAGGGAATGAAACAGAAAGTCTTAATCATCTCAAGCCTTATCCACAATCCGGATATCCTATTTTTTGATGAGCCTTTAAGCGGGCTTGATGCTAACAGTGTAATGGTTTTCAAGGAAATTATGAGTAATCTCGCCAAACAAGGCAAAACTATTTTCTATTCTTCACATATTATGGAGGTAGTGGAGAAAATTAGTGACCGGATTATACTTATAAATAACGGCAGCATTGTTGCAGACGGCTCTTTTGAGCAGCTGAAGCAGCAAAGCAAGGAAGGCAGTCTCGAAGAAATTTTTAATCAGTTAACCGGTTTTGACAAGCACCAGCAGCTGGCAGAGGACTTTATAACGGTAATCAGTACATAAAGAGGATAATAAAGCCGCTAGTTGTCTTGTAAAAAGTCATAAGAGAAGGATAAAGAGTGTATTATGAAAGAGTTTATATTATTGAAACTGTTGGATGGGGCAGCCGGACTCCTCAAAAAAAATGAGAATGACTATTTTCAGCTGCGAACAATATTAAAAGTAAAGCTTACTTTGGATTCCAGAAATGTTCCGACTCTACTATCCGGTACAAATAATATTGAGCAAAGAAATATCCCGCTGCTGTCAATGCTGATGTACGGCTTTATGGGTTTGATGATGTCTGTTTTTGTTTGGATTCCCTTTTCAACCTTTTACAAAATGAATATAATTCTTGGAATGGTTATTTTCATGATACTGGCTACAATGGTATCTGACTTTTCAACAGTACTTTTAGATGTAAGAGATAAAAACATTCTTATGTCCAGGCCAATAAAGGAGAAAACTGTTAAGCTTGCAAAGACAATACATATAATGTTTTATTTATTCCGGATAACTCTTACACTGTCCGGCCCCACAATAATTATGTGTCTGTTTAAGTACGGCCTGGGTTTTTCACTGGTACTGCTTTTTGAAACAATAATGATATGCGGCTTTGTAATGTTCCTTACATCGATACTTTACTATATAATACTCAGCTTGTTTGACGGAGAAAAATTAAAAGACATTATTAACTATTTTCAAATTGCCCTTACAATTTTTATTACAATTGCTTATCAATTTATAAGCAGGATGTTTGATGTGTCAAATGTAACCATCAGCTTTACACCTAAATGGTGGAATTATTTATTGCCTACAACCTGGTTTGCTGCGCCGCTTAGCATAATAACCGACAAAAATTATTCTCAGTTTTATATTTTGTCTTCGGCTTTAGCTTTGATTATCCCTCTAGTTTCATTTACAGCTTATATAAGGTTTATAATGCCCTACTTTGAAAAAAATCTTCAGAAATTGAACAACAACAATGGAAAGTACCGAAAAAAGAAAACTTCCGGTATTCTGGAGTTTTTTTCTGCATTAATTTGTCCCGATAAGCAGGAGAGGGCGGTATTCAGATTTACAAATGATATGATTGCCAGTGAAAGGAGACTGAAGCTTCAGCTTTATCCAAGTCTTGCTTTTGCAGTAATAATGCCCTTTATATTTATATTTATTAGTTTTTCTGAAGGAAACATAATGGAAACATTTAGAAATCTGAAGCATAGCAATTCCTATCTGAGTGTATACATTGGTATTGCAATGGCTAGTATATCGGTTAACTTTATAAGCAGAAGTGAAAAATTCAAGGGTGCGTGGATATATAAAGCTCTGCCGGTAGAAAAGCCCGCCGTATTTTTAAAGGGAGCTTTGAAAGCTTTTATTTTCAAATTTAACGTTCCTTTGATTTTCGTAATAAGCTTAGTTATAATTTTCTTTTACGGTCCGAGGATAATACCTGATTTACTGCTGATGTTTGCAAATATGTTTCTGCTATTGATATGTTTCTTCAAAATATCCATAAAACAGTTACCTTTTTCACGTGATTTTCAGAATATGCAGCAGGGAACAAATACCGGCCTGTCCTTTTTACTGCTGCTTATGGCAGGAATTCTGGCCTTGCTTCACTACGGAGTAACATTCATACCATTCGGCGTTACAGTAAACATTGCTTTATCTGCAATAATTACAGCTATTTTATGGCACAGTTGCTTCAAGCTGACATGGAGTAAGGTGGAGTGTAATTAGTTTGATACGCAAATGGAATTATATAACATTATTGTTTTAAAAGGTTAAATATACCGAACAAAATAGCACATTTGTCAATTGACTTATTTTAATATCATTATTATACTTTGTCTATAAACGCTACGACAAAGGGGTAATATCGTTGAAAAACAAACTGTCTCAAAATCATCTCATCGCAACTCTTTTCCAGGTTAAGGGCAATCCAAGGGCCTGTTTATTAACCGAGCCACTATGGGGAATACCGTACAATCTTTTTCTTCCTTTTGCAACATTATATATGTATGCTCTGGGCGTAAAGGATGAACAGATAGGGCTTCTGCTGACTGTAGGGATGATTTTGCAGGGAGTAGCCGCACTTCTGGGGGGAATAATTACAGATAAATTTGGTCGGCGATGGATTACTTTCTTAATTGATATAATTTCATGGAGTGTTCCATGTATTTTGTGGACTTTTTCACAAAACTTCTGGTGGTTTCTGGCTGCAGCCATATTCAACAGTTTTAATTTAATAACTGCAACATCCTGGCAATGTCTTCTTGTTGAGGATTGTGATTCCAAGAAGCTTGTAAATGTATTTACCTGGGTCAATATCTCCGGACTTTTGGCGGTATTCTTCGCACCTTTGTCTGCAGTGTTTGTATCAAGGTTTACACTTGTTCCTGCTGTAAGAATTCTTTATGGGATTTCCTTTGTTATGATGACTGTAAAATTTATAATTTTATATATTTTCAGTACTGAAACAGAACAGGGCAAAAAACGTATGGAGGAGACAAGGGAAGAGTCAATATGGTCTTTATTCCTGGGCTACAAGGATATTTTTATGAAATTGATTGGCTCCGGACAGATGCTTTTGGTATTGGCTATTTTTATAGCAATAAATATCTCAAGTATAACAATAAACAACTTTTTTGGACTTTATATAACGCAAAATCTCAATATCCCTGAAAGCTACGTTTCACTGTTTCCAATAAGCAGGGCTGTTATTATGCTTTTATTCAGTTTTCTCTTCCAGTCCTGGATAAACCGTTTGAAATACAGACCTGTATTGATATGGGGCTTTATTATATACATTTTCAGCCATATCTTGCTTCTTATTGAAACAGCTCAGAGTACTATCCTAATTGTCGGGTACACTCTTCTTGAAGCAATCGCTTATGCATTGATTATTCCAAGAAGGGATTCACTTGGTACACTATTTATTGATAAGCAGGACAGGGCTAGAGTTACTAGCCTTATATTTGTAGTAATGCTGGCAGTTTCATCACCATTTGGTACCGTTATAGGTTGGCTTTCTTCTGTAAACAGACAGTATCCGTTTATGTTGAACATTGTATTGTTTGGATTGATGACCTTGGTTATTACAAACTCCAAAGCTATTGCAAAACATGACAGTGAAGAGGAAGCTCAAGAGGCTGATTAAAATTTTATACTCCATATTAATATTTTGTATTATAAATGTTAAGAAATTTTTAAGACTCTGTAACTTGGTGTCATCGTCTACATATGGTATAATATGGTGGATAAACAAATAAGAAGAAGTGACAGAAAGTGAGAGTCTAATGAAAAAAATTGTAAAAACACTACTTATTATCTCTATAATTTTTTCTGTGTTATGGGATGTTTTACCTGTTAAAGCTTCATCAAATCAAGACCTTGACGTCAAAATAAATGTAGGGTTTAACGGAGCCTATAAAATAGGATATTCTTCACCAGTTAACGTAAATATCAAAAATAACTTAAAGGATATTGACGGTCAGGTAGAAATCAGGGTACCTAGTTCTCCTGGTAAGTATATGAGCTATGTTAAATCCGTCAGCCTTCAAAAGGGTTCGGAAAAGTTGATTACAATTAATGTGCCCATCAGTAATGACAATAGGAACAAGTATACAGTGAATATTTATGATGGCCACGAAAAGATTTATGAAGATACCGTAACAACTATTGCATCTAATAATGTTACTACTTTTATAGGAATTGTCAGTGACGATTTTGACAGTCTGTCATATATTAACACTGCGCCGGCATCTCCGGGTGTAACAACCATAACCAAAACAATAAAACTGGATGAAAAGAATTTTCCGGAGGATATCTTTACTTTAAAAGCTTTTAATATCCTCGTTATTAATGACTTCGACACCTCCAGATTGAATAAATCTCAGTATGAGGTTTTGAAATTATGGGTAAAAAACGGAGGAACATTAATTATCGGAACCGGGTCCAAATATAATAAGACACTTTCTTTGTTTAAAGATAATTTTATTCAGGGCACCCAAGGAAGTGTTAAGGAGATCTCAACCTCTAAAATATATGAACTTGCCACAAACGGCGACAATAAAAACGAAACCAAACTGGATTTTCTTCAGGTTAAGGTAAAGGACGCTTCAGCAGTTATGCAGGATAGCGGGAATGTTTTGGTTCATGCTTTGCGAAAAGGTAAGGGTGTAGTTGGCCTGCTTGCATTTGATCTTGGCAAAGCACCGTTTTCAAATTGGAGCAATAATACTGAGTTTATTGAAAAAGTTATTGGAATGGTCAATCCGGAGATTATTACGGGAAGTACTACATATTCAATTGGCAACTATTTTATGAACAACTCCTATGCTATTAGGGATGTTGTGCAGCAGTTCTCTGAAATGGCGGCTGCTAAGACCTCCATATACTACCTTATATTATTTATTTATATTTTAGTTGCGGCTCCATTAAGCTATTTTATACTTAAAAGGCTTGATAAGCGTGAATGGATGTGGCTTACCGTACCCGTACTGGCAATTGTTTTTGCTGCTCTGGTCTATGTTTCCGGAACTGGAACAAGATTGGGAAAGATAACAACGAATATGATTTCATATATTACTCTGGACGATAGTGGGAATGCTTCTACGGATACTTATGTTGGTATTTTAAATACCAACAAGTCTAAGGTGAAAATATCCGGACAAAATGGTGAAAGACTACTTCCACTTTACAGCAACTACTATTCGGATCAGCCCTCCGGGAAAGAGGTGCTCGAAGCAACAATCCATTCTGGAGAGAATGGGGCAGTGGAATATAAAAACAGCAGTATTCTGGAGAATAAAATTGTACAGTTGCAGGAAAATGAAGTAAATCTTGGTAAACTCGAAACAGATTTAAATATTTCAAACGGAAGAATAACAGGAACTATTAAGAATTCTACCAATATGGATATGCAGGACTGCCTAGTAATCATGCCTGATGGCTACTATAGAATTGAAACACTGAAGCAGGGTCAGCTGGTAAAGCTGGATTCATCAAAAATATTATCCTACGGTGGTAATATTTATCAGATGATACAGGATTCATATTTTAACAAGACAAATTCTTCTTCAAACAGTGAAGAGGAAAGAAAAAGAAACCTTGATTTAAGACAGGAAGGAAATATCCTTCAGAGGTTATTTGATTACGGTAATACTCAAATTGATGGAATTAAGTTTGTAGGCTTCTCAAAAACTGAAATTCACAAACAGCTGCTTGTAAATGGAGAGCCGGCAAGAAAGCTTGAGAGAAATGTGGTCATTATTCCAGTAGATGTCAAGTTTACAAAGGATGGGGTAATTGAGTATCCTTTAGGTTTTGTTCCCTATGACGTAAGAAATACAGCTGGACTCAATTATGATTTAATCACTAAGAGATTTTTTGGAAACGGGTCTTCTGAAATATTGTACAAGCTTGACACAGATATGATAGTTAATGAAATACAGATTTCAATATCGACAATTCAGTTTAAAAGTCCAAATAGCAAATCCGGGTACAGTATATTTAACATTAAAGAGAACAAATATGAACCCCTGAACGATATTTTGATATCTGAAGATAAAATAAAGGATTACTTATCTCCCGAAAATACAGTAAAAATCAAGCTGGAAGTTACTGATGGGGAAATAGGAGTACCCTCTATGGCTGCAAAAGGGAGGAAAAAATAACATGCTTAAGATAGAGAATTTATTTAAGAATTATGGTAAATTTTGCGCTGTAAATGATTTAAATCTTCATATTCCAAAAGGAGAAATATTCGGATTTGTAGGACCTAACGGTGCTGGAAAAACAACTACCATGAGAATAATTTGCGGATTGTTGGACGCAACCTCCGGAAAAGTTTATGCCGACGGGATAGATGTAATAAACAAACCAAAGGCACTTAAACGCAGAATTGGTTATATGCCGGACTTCTTTGGTGTGTATGATGATTTAAAGGTAATGGAGTACCTGGAATTCTATGCATCAATATATAATATCAAAGGCGCAGAAAGTAAAAAGGTTTGCAGTGATCTGCTTGAACTTGTGGATTTGACCGACAAGGCTGAATTCTATGTTGACAGCCTGTCAAGAGGTATGAAACAAAGACTTTGTCTTGCCAGAAGCCTGGTCCATAATCCTGATTTACTGATACTTGACGAGCCTGCCTCAGGAATGGATCCAAGAGCCAGAATCGAAATGAAGGAAATACTCAGAACCTTAAAAAATATGGGAAAAACCATATTGGTCAGCTCCCATATTTTACCTGAACTTGCAGAGTTGTGTACTTCCATAGGTATAATCGAAAAGGGCAGAATAGTAATGAGCGGCACAGTCGAAGAGATTACCCGAAAGGTTTACCATACCCAGACAATTAGGATTAGAGTAATCAATAGGTTGGAAGATACAATAAGAATACTTCAGGAATTTCCGGAAGTGGATGGAGTTAACTCAGTCTCTGAAAATGAGGTTGAGGCTTCCTTTAAGGGTGATGAAGTATTTATTAATACCATGCTTGTCAGACTAATTCATCAAAATATTCCGGTAACGGCTTTTAACCAGCTGGATGGAAATCTTGAGGACATATTTATGAAGGTTACAGCAACAGGGGAGGTTAAGCAATGAGTATAAAAACAGAAAAAAGACAACTCAGAATAAATCCGGTGCTTTTAAAAGAACTTAAGGTTAAAATGAGGAGCTGGAAAGCTGCCATTCTGATCGGTACCTATAATCTTGTACTTCTTTTGCTTACAATATTTATAATGAGGCTCACAATAAATAATGATATAGGAACTCCTACACAGTCAACAATATTTAGTACTTATGCTTTTCTTATTGCAGCACAGTTCGGACTTATTGTACTGATAGCACCTGCATTGACAGCCGGTGCAATTTCCGGTGAAAGAGAAAAACAGACACTTGATATTTTGTTATCTACAACGTTAAATCATGGCTCAATTATTACAGGAAAATTGTTCTCATCATTAAGTCAGATTATTTTACTGCTGGTTTCTTCAATACCAGTTTTTTCAATAATATTCCTGTATGGAGGTATCGGGCTGGTTCAGCTGCTGCAGACTTATCTGTTTTTTATTGTAGTTGCGGTAACTCTTGGAAGCATAGGTATTTTCTTTTCCACATTTATTAAGAAAAGTACGGCAGCAAACGTTTTAAGCTATTCAGTTGTTGTATTTCTGGGCATTGGTACTATTCTGATTTCAGTGTTCTATACTCAGCTTTTTATTGTGCCTAACTATACAACAAAACCTTATGACGGAACCTTCTGGTTGTATAACATAAATCCGGGTGTAGCTCTGATATCTCTGGTTGTTGATCAGTTCCAGTCAGGAGCCGGAAGGCTATTCCCTGGGTTGACATTGAATATTCAGAGTGGAAAACTCCATCTCTGGCATATCAACGTGATTTTTAACATGATTCTTTCTGCAGTATTGCTGCTTTTAAGCGCAATTAAGCTTAATCCTGTAAAGAAAAAGCTATTTACAAGGAGCAAGTGATGGAATATATAAAACCTTACAGCCAAATAGCAAAGACAATAGGAAAAGCACGATGGAGAATAATATTTGGTAAAATACTTCACAATGCTGTTTTAGGTTTATCTGCAGCATTGGTAATAGGTATAGTGATGGGAATGCTCTCCCGGATAATCCCGATTTTCCAGGTATATGTAAAATGGGGATATATAAGTGTTGCTGTTTTGATATTATCTTTGTTGGCTGTTGCACTATTTTTCCCAAAAAAGAGAGAGATTGCAAAGTTATTGGATTCCTTTGGACTTCAGGAGAGACTAGTTACTTCTCTTGAGCTTGAGAATCAAAGTTCCGAATATAAGGAGCTCTTGCTTAACGATACTGTAAGCAAGCTTGAAACAATAAATTTTAAGGAAAAGATAAGGATAATCCCACAAAAAACAATTTTAATAATACTTATTGTTCTGATCGCCCTATTTGGTATTTCGCTGCTGCTGCCGCAGCCTTTACTGGACGAAGCCCAGCAGGCTCACGAATTGAGTACTTATAAAAAGGAACAGAAAAAGAAGGTTGAGCAGGCTGAAAAGGAAATCAAAGATAACAAAGCTCTTTCAGAAGCGCAAAAAAAAGACCTTCTTGCAAAGCTTGCAGCATTAAAGCTTGATCTAAAAAAAGCCAAGGAAACGAAGGATGTTGATAAGGCATTGGATAAGCTGGCGAAAAAGCTTGAGCAGAAAATTGACAAGACTAAAGAGACAGATATGAAAAATCTGGCCGAGAAATTAGCTTCTAATAAAAACACAAAGGCTTTAGCAGATGCATTGAAGTCACAAAAGCCTGAGGATATTAAAAAAGAAATGGAAAGTTTGAAGCAAAAGGCTAAAACCATGAGTGCGTCCGATAAGAGCAATTTAAAGGACACACTTTCCAAGGCTGCTCAATCTGTTAATGACAACGAACTTAAGGAGAGTTTAAACGGACTTGGGGAGGCTTTGAGCAATGGTAATGAGAGTGCCATTAATTCAAGTATGGACAAACTCAACGGAACCTTGAGCAAAAATATATCACAACAGAATATGAATGCCGCATTGGCTCAGGCTCAAAACAGAGTACAACCGAGCTCAGCAAACGCTCAAGGACAAAATCAACAAGGCCAAAATCAGCAGGGGCAAAACCCTGGACAGGGTCAAGGTCAAGGCCAGGGACAAGGCGCAGGTAGTGGACAAGGTCAGGGACAAGGCCAAGGACAGGGCCAAGGTAAAGGAGCCGGAGGAAGTGGTGCCGGCAGTGGCTCCGGAAATGGTGACGGAGGTATTACCCCATACGGGCAGGGTGGAATAGCAAACAAACCTCCCGCGCCCGGAAAGGAAAAAGAATACGAAAAGGTATTTACACCCTCAAGGTTGGGCGGACAGGGAGAAGCTTCCGTTATTACAGGTAAGGGAAATAATTCGGGTAAAAGCGAGACAGCAATTACAAATGATGCCGGAGCCTCTTTAGGAGAGCTTCAACCGTACAATCAGGTAGTTGGGGAGTACAGCGATAAAGCTATTGAAAGTATGGGGAATGCATCAATTCCCGGAGGTATGGAAGATATAATAAAAGACTATTTTTCATCTCTTCAGGACTAAGGCAAAGAATACTTTTGCTCAAACATGGAACTCTTTGCATCTAAAAACCCGCGATGAGGCTTTTTATTATTAATTAATGTGCGCGCTTAGCGCTTAGATAGGAGTGTTTATGGACGATAAAGAAATAATCAATGTAGTGAATACAATAAAGTCTGTGGAAAACGAGGTTGGTAAGGCAATCATAGGTCAGAAGGATGTTATCAGACAGGTACTCATTGCAATTTTTACAGGTGGAAATGTTCTGCTTGAAGGCTCACCTGGGTTAGGAAAAACACAACTTGTTAAAACCTTGGCTAAGGTTTTGGATCTCTCGTTTTCAAGGATACAGTTCACTCCTGACCTTATGCCTGCTGACGTTGCCGGTACAAATATAATTATGAAGGATGAGAAGGGCAACAGTAAGTTCGAGTTCCAACGAGGTCCTGTATTTGCAAATATGGTATTGGCCGATGAAATTAACAGAGCGACTCCAAAGACCCAATCCGCGCTGCTGGAAGCCATGCAGGAGCACACTGTTACTGTTGGAAACAGCACTTATCAGCTGGAGGAACCTTTTATGGTGCTGGCAACACAAAATCCACTTGAAAACGAAGGCACTTATCCTTTGCCAGAGGCACAGCTGGATAGATTTCTTTTCAAGCTTATGGTTCCTTATCCGAACCTGGAAGAGTTAAAAGGTATAATAGGAGTAACTGTAAATAATCAAACCAGTGAATTGCAAAAAATAATTAATAAATCTCAAATACTTGAAATAAGGGATATTCTCAAACAGGTTCCAATGTCAAAAACTGTTGAGGAATATGCACTCAAGGTAGTTTTAGCAACACACGCGGATTTTGATAAAGCTCCTGAATTATCCAAAAAGTATATCAGATATGGCGCAAGCCCGAGAGCTGCACAGGCTATCATTTCAACAGCCAGGGTGAGGGCAGTTATGGAAGGTCGGTATAATGTGGCCTTTGATGATATAAAGTATGTTGCCCCTTCAGCTCTGAGGCACAGGTTCTTTATGAATTTTGATGCTGTTGCTGATGGTATTACACCTGAGCAGATCATTGATGAAATTCTGCTAAGTCAGCTTGACAATGCGAAAGTATAGGAAATGGAGCTTGTAATGAAAGAAAAGGTATTTGACGAAGACTTTTACAGAAAGCTTGAAAGTATTTCAATTAAGGCTCGAATGACGCTGACCGAAGGAGCTGCCGGAGGAAGAAAGTCAAAGGCAAAGGGCAGTTCGGTGGAATTTTCTGACTTCAGAGAATATACGCCGGGTGATGATTTCAGAAGAATTGACTGGAATGCATATGGCCGATTTGACAGACTGTTTTTGAGGCTCTTTATGGAAGAAAGAGAAGCCCTTATAAACATTTTTTGTGACTGCAGCAGATCAATGGACTTCGGTGAGAAGAACAAGGGAGCTATGTCCATGAGAATTGCAGCAATATTGTCTTATCTTGCACTTAACAATCTGGATAGAGTATGTCTTAATAAGCTTTCACAAAATTCTGTAATTCCATCTCCCTCATTTATGGGTAAAAGCTCCTTTCAAAAGGCGTTGAGATTCCTAGAGTCAGGCGATTTTATCGGGAATACAAATCTTTCTGATTGTATTAAAAGAAAAGAGCTTAAAAGTAGGGGTATTTCTGTAGTAATTTCTGATTTTTTTACTGCGGGATCAATTGAGGAGTTGATAAAATATCTCGCCTTTAAAAAGCAACAGATTATTTTGATACAAGTCTTAAGTAAGGATGAGGTAGAACCACAGCTTGGAGGGCAAGTCCGTCTTGTGGACAGCGAAACTGCTGATGAAATGAATCTGACTATAACGCCCAAGCTGTTAAAAGCTTATGAGATAAAGCTAAAAAGTCTTCAGAACGGTATTAAAACTGCCGTAAAGAAATACGGAGGAGCGTTTTTTCAAATTTCCACCTCCGACAGTCTTGAAAAGATAGTATTTGAGGATTTCGCCAGAGAGGGGATAGTATAGTAACTTATGAAATTAATATATCCTAATGGCTTGTGGTTTTTATTTTTAATACCTGTCTTTGTTTTAATGTATATTTTAAAACAGAGGTATGAAGAAAGAAGGATATCAAGTCTCTATTTATGGCAGCAGGTTGTAATGGACCTGGATGCAACCACCCCTTTTCAGAGATTAAAGAAGAATCTGTTGTTTTTCTTGCAGCTGTTAATATTACTCTTATGTATTTTTGCATTGACTAACCCTCTTTTATGGTGGAAAGATAACAATTTTGAAAATGTTGTTATAGTAGTAGATGCAACAGGGAGTATGAGCGGTCTGGGAGAAAAGGAGCAGAAACTTGAGGAAGCAAAGGTTAAGGCTGGGGAATTAATAAATTCACTTTCCTCGAGTACCAGGATGACTCTTGTATCGGCTTCCAGAAATATAAAAGTGGAATTAAGCGGAAGTACTGATAAAAAGGAGTTTGTTAGCAAACTTGAGGAGATTAAGCCAACAAATAGTGCAGGCAATATTGAAGATTCGTATTCACTTATAAAGGCAATGTGTGACCAGCTTCAAAGTTATAAAGTAGTGTACTTTACAGATCAAAGTATAAATATGAAAGAGCTAAATGGAGAAGTAGTGGAAATAGGCACGCAAAGGCCTAATGTCAGTCTTGACTATATAGCCGAAGCCCGGGCAGGCAAAGAGCTAAAGGTTATGATCAGGGCAACAAATCACGGCAGTGAAAAAGTGAATACAGAAATATGTCTATACGGCGAAGAAAAGCTTATTTCAATTAAGAATGAAGAATTGAAGGCTTTCGAAACGAAAACAGTTTATTTTGATAATGTACCTGACGGCAGCAAATATATTTACGGGGAGCTTTCTGAAGATGACGGACTGCTGGAGGACAACAGAATTTATTCAGTAATAAAGCAGACGGAATCCAAAAAAGTACTTCTCTCTACAGAGCAGAACATATTCCTTGAAAAAGCATTAAACACACTAAGAGATATAGAACTATTCAAGTCTCTTCCCGATGAAGAGATAAAAGAGGATTTCGATCTTTATATCCTTGACGGAGACTATAAAGGAAAGCTGCCAGCGAAAGGAAATATACTATTTCTTAATCCTCAGACAAATAATAATTTTTTTAAGGTCGGAGAGGAGATTGTGGGTGGAAAAGCTGCTATTACAACACATGCCGTCACCAAATATATGAATAACAGTGATTTTGTTATTTCAAACTTTAATCTGATTGTAATGCCCTATTGGGGCAGCCCACTGATCAAGGTGGAGGAAAAGACGGCAGCTTTTGCAGGTGATTTTAAAGGCCAGAAAGTGGCTGTATTAGGGTTTGATATTCATAATTCCGATTTTCCTTTGACTATGGAATTTCCGATTTTTATAAATAATTTGATATCTTATCTGGTGGACAGAGACACAATGACCAATACTACTTACAACTGCGGGGACAGCCTGGAGATAACACCTCTTCCAGAAACTGAAAAACTCTATATTGACGAACCGGATGGGAAGAGAACTGAATTTGATTCGAAATTTCCAGTGAAAACCTTTGAAAGCACATATTCAACGGGAATTTATAAGATAACCCAGCTTTCGGGTAACAAGCAGCATCAAAAAATGGTTTCAGTTAATTTTCCGGTTTCAGAAAGTGGCCCCACCGACACAATTTCAGACATAAACTCAGAAAATGAAAATAATCAAGCTGCTTCCGGAAAAGGAAATAATACTGAAAATTCATCAAAAAACAGAGGCGGTTTTAATCTGTTGAATTTATTACTTTTAACTGCTTTAATCATTATGGGCCTGGAATGGGTAACGTATGTTCGACAATATCGTATCTAAAGACTAAATGGGACAAAAGAAAGGAATTAAAATATGGGGTTAGGTTTTGAAAGACCATATTTACTTCTGTTGATTCCGCTTTTACTGGGAATGGTGATATTTTCAGCTAAGTGGCTTAAGAGAATTAATATTAATAAAAAAAGATTGATAATTTCCTTAAGGTGTCTGGTCTTGACTATACTTATTCTAGCGATCAGCGGCACAAGCCTGACTTGGAGACTTAATAATGTAACCACTCTTTTCTTGATTGACGCATCTGACTCAACCCATTCTGAAAGAGGAAATATTGAAGAGTTTGTCAGAGAAGCCTATAAGCTTAAAGGAGTAAAGGACAAGCTGGGAGTTATATCTTTTGGAGATAATGCTCAGGTTGAAACTTTTATAAGTAACGAAGCTAATTTTTCAAAAATAGAAGGTAAGATAAACGGAAATTACACAAATATTGAGAATGCTCTTGCCGCATCCCTCTCATTATTTCCTTCCAATAGCAATAAAAGAGTGGTATTGATTTCAGACGGACAGGAAAATACCGGAAGCGTAAGCAGGATGGCTCTGACACTTCAGGAACAGGGGATAGACTTTAAGTATCACAAGCTTCAAAAAACCATTGGAGAGGAAGCTCTTGTAGAGAAGATAGAGGTTCCTGAAAGGCTTGCGCTTGATGAGGAATTTAACGTTGTTGTATCAATTAACAGTACAACAGTTCAGAATGCCAAGCTGACGCTGATAAGTGAGAGGACGAAAGTTTCTGAACAGACAGTTCAGCTGCAAAAAGGCATAAACAAATTTGTTTTCAGGGATAAGGCTGTAACAGGAGGTTTTAAGAGCTACAGCGCCTTAATAGAACCGGAAAATGACCTGCAATCAAAAAATAATGAAGCCTCCTGCTTCACAAACATAGTTGCAAAACCCAGAATACTTGTTATAGAAGATGTCAAAGGTGAAGCAGATGAGTTGATAAAAATGCTTAAGGCATCCTCGGCAGATTATACAGTTGTAAACGCAAAAGCAGCGCCATCAAATATTCAGGATATGAGCCTGTATAAAACCATTATCACGTGTAATGTTCAAATAGACAGCTTGAACGACGGCTTTAAAAATTCTATTGAAAGTTATGTAAAGGATTTTGGTGGAGGATATATTGCCACAGGGGGAGATAATTCCTTTGCCCTGGGCGGTTATTCAAAAACTCCTTTGGAAAAGGTATTACCGGTTTACATGGATATGAGGGGGAAGAAAGAAACTCCCAAAATGGCTTTGCTTTTAATTATTGATAAATCGGGGAGTATGTCCGAAGGTGTAGCAGGAATAAGCAAAGTGGATATGGCGAAGGAGGGAGCCATCAGAAGTCTTGATTCCTTAAGAGTCGGGAAAGATGAAATCGGTGTTCTTTCACTGGATGGTGCTTACAGCTGGGTTGTTAAAAGGCAGATAATCAATGATCCAAAGGGGATAGAAGAAGATATAGGCACCATTAGGGCCGATGGAGGAACAAGTATTTTGCCTTCTCTGGAAGCTGCCTATAATTCTTTGAAAGAAAGCGATGCCAAAATAAAGCACATTATAATGCTGACCGATGGACTTGCAGAAAGAACAGGCTACGAAACTGTATTAAATAATATTAATAAGGATAACATTACTGTGTCAACAGTGGCAGTAGGGCAGGATTCGGATAAACAACTGCTTTCATGGATTGCAGATAGCTGTAACGGGCGGTTTTATGTTACTGATGCTTATTCAAACATCCCATCCATATTCACAAAAGAGACCTTTATGGCGGCCAGAACGTATTTGAATAACAGGGAATTTACTCCTGTCATAAGTTCTGACCATTCGGTGCTTAAGGGCGTGGCTGAAGGTGGCCTGCCCACACTTTTGGGTTATGTGGGCGCCTCGCAGAAGGAAACAGCCCGTATGGTGCTGCGAAGTGATGAGGATGACCCGATTCTTACAATGTGGCAGTATGGTCTGGGAAAAACAGTAGCTTGGAATTCTGATATTTCGGGTAGATGGAACTCAAATTATATCTCTTGGGACAAAAATCTTAAGCTTTGGCAGAATATAGTTAATTTCACAGTTGAAAATTATGATAATGAGAATGCTTCTCTTGAAATATCACAGCAAGGCGCCAAAGCTATTGCAAAAGTAAAAAATAAAAACATGGATAAAGAACTGAATACAATTGCTACCGTTATTACTCCTTCGGGAGACACCTTTGAAACAAGGCTGAATCCTGTTGCACCAGGTGAATATTCCGGAACCTTCGACCTTAAAGAAGATGGTGCTTATATGATAAGTGCTAAACAGGAAAAGGATGGAGAGCTTATTAACGCTGTAAAACAGGGTTATGCAGTACAATACTCTCCTGAGTACAGGCTAAATAGCAGTGATAATATGGAGAAACTGGTTGCAGAAGTTGGCGGAAAGTTAATAAAAGATCCTTCAGAAGTTTACTCGGGAGATCTCACTTATAAGAGAGGACAGAGGGACTTAACACCTTATTTGATTTCTATTTTTCTGGTTTTGTTTATGCTGGATATTGCCATTCGAAGGTTAAATCTGAATGTAGAAAAAATTCTTCTCCTCCTTAAGAGAGGTAAGGATAAGCTCAAATTACACAGAACCGGAGTTTTCGTTGCAGGAAGAAAGGTCAGAATGAATACTGGCTCAGCATATACTGCCATGAATAATAATCCTGACAAAGATAATATAATTGGGGATTCTATCAAAGATAATAATGCTCAATCTATTAAAGGGAATATAAATAATGAATCAAGTAATAAGAAGAATGAAAGGCCAGAGGCACAGGAACGGACAGGCAACTCAGGAAGCTATTACAATACTGACAAATATACCGATATAACACCAGAGCCGGAGCAAAAGAATTCAGTTATCGGCAAAGAAAAAGCTACAGATTCTCAAACTCTTGATACTTCACAACTCTTGAGGAGAAAGAAATTTAAGTAGAGTTATTATATACATTAAAAATCAATTACGGCCATTTCAGCATGAAGTTAATTCGGGGGGTTAGTATGAAAAAGATAATTAAGGTTTGGATAAGTGTGGTAATTACTTTTATACTGTTAACAGGCTGTACAGTGGCTGAAAATAGGGTGAGTAGTTTAAATAACTCCTCTGCTGAAAATAGGGTGAGTAGTTTGAATAACTCCTCTGCTGAAAATAGCTTGAGTAATTTAAATAACTCCTCTTTGGAAACAGATTTGGACAAATATCTCCAAGCTGTAAAATATATTAAAGAAAAACAATATCCGCAGGCTATGGGAGTATTACGAGAAATTTCTGACTATAAGGATTCTAAGAATTTAATGGATCAGCTGCTCTATATTATAAACGGCTCCAGTATAGCTAATGGAATTTGGTTAGTAGGAGCTATCGCACAAGATGGTGGAGTTCAGGTGGCTTATGCTGGAGAAGATGACAATAAATACGATGCCGCGAGGAAATGGAAAGGTGTTAAATCTTTATGTGCCAGGGGCGGAGATTCCATAGAAGGCTTAGTCGAAGGAAAAATAGTTACTACAAGTACTGTTACAAAACAAGAGTTGTTAAATTCCAAAAACGCACCTACCAATGCAATGGCGCATGTTGTTGAGTCCGTTTTAAGCTGGGATAATATTAAGTCTTTCCAGACCTTCTATCCTCAGAATGCACTGGCACTCACAAATGACGGCAGAGTACTGACGGCATACAGTGACTATCAGGATAAAGCTAAGGAACTGCAGAAATGGAAGGACCTGATAGCTGTTGCAGATGGCCGCAGTTACTTGGTTGGAATTAAAAAGGATGGTACTGTAATTAATAAAAACTTTGATTACAACGGAACTATAAATACGTCTGACTGGAAGAATATTGTGGCTGTAGCTGCAGATTCATCAGTAATCGGCTTAAGAGAGGATGGGACTGTTGTTTCCACGGGTTTAAACGAAAATGGAGAAGGAAATGTTTCAGATTGGAAGGACATCATTGCAATATCCACATCCAGGTATTGTACCCTTGGTCTTAAAAGAGATGGCACAGTGGTTGCAACCGGCTCGAATACCTTTGGACAGATGGATGTACAGGAATGGAAAGATATAGTCGCAATAAGCGCAGGGTATTATTTTTCAATTGGTCTGAAGGCAGACGGCACTATGCTCATTGCAGGTGATTGCAGCTCCAGCGGCGTTAAGACGCCGGATATTACCGGGATGAAAGGTCTATATGTACCAGGTATAAGAGTTGATGAATAAGTGAGACATGAGACTCTTAAATATTAATATTTAGCTCGATATGGACATTTGGTGAGGTTTTTATAGAACATGGGACAGCAAACAGTCAGTATTATTGGGATACAATTCTGAAGCTTTAAGGGGATTCGTAAGTGTAAGAGAAGAATTTATAGTTGTAAAAATAGGTGGAGTTTATATTAAAATAGAAGGGGAAAATATGCCCAAGTGAAAATATTTCCAGCTAAATCCTTAATTTTGCATATTGTTAAGGTTAGCTGGAAATATTTATATAATATCACTATTTTCTCCATGTCCGTATTACCTATATGATTTCATTGCACCAATTGTTGACAGAAATTATCTACTAATGGGTTATAAAAATATTGGATTACTCCATGCAGTATTTCCACGCTCGTCAACACATTCGACTCTCACATAGGATTCATTTCCACGTAATTTATAGGATGCGCTGGTTATGAGATCTTTTGAAATTTCGCTATAACCCATAAGTTCGTATGTAACAAAATGTATTGCTGAAACAGGGGAACATGTTACGTGGACTTCGCCCTCTGAAACATAAAATTCAAATATCTCTGGTCCGCTTGAAGAATAGAAGTTGCCCTCAATCATTGCTGTAATAATATCTTTTTGGCAGAGTGAGGGAGAGTTTACGCAAATCCATCCACCGCACCGGTCCTCGAGGATATGGTGTGAATCATCGGTAGCAACTCCCCAAATCTTGCGTCGGCGTCTTAGAAGAGAATCCCAGTAGTCAATCGAAAGTCCGGTATGATTTTCGATTGAGCAGCCGTAATTGAAAATCTCTACTGCAAAATATCCTGATAAGTCTATAAAATCAGCAAGTTCAAGCCTTGACCAGTTTGGATGACAAAATACTGCCAGATTATTTGAAGCTGTAATCCTATTGATATTTTCTTGTGGAGTAGAAATTCCACTCCATTCGGGGACTTCAATGTATTCACCGTTTCTGAAACCGTTATTTTCTCCACACGGCTCTTTACCTATACCCAATGTATGGTATATTCGCAGCGGATCAGTATTTGTAACTTCGAGCTCAATACCCGGCAAAATCATGAAGTCGTCACTTCCCAAGTGCGCCAGGTGCGAATAGTACTGGTGGTCGGTTATGGCAAGAAAGCTCCAGCCTTTACTTTTATACCGCTCAACTGTTTCTTCCGGGCTAAGCTTCCCGTCTGAATTAGTTGTGTGGCAATGCAGATTTCCTTTGTACCAATTTCCTTTAGTGTTCAATCCTTTCATCAAATAGCCTCCAGTCCGGGAGCACTGGTCCCGGGTTTAATATATTATTCTCATAATAATGCCTTGCTTGAAATCACCATATTTTTCTCCGAAAATGTTTATACCACCAATATTTTCAGCATCTGGTTTTATTTCAATTTTCAAAGATATAAATGGGTTCATGTTCAGATTTAAGTTTTCAATGTTTATATTGGAATTTACCATTACTCCGTCTATATACCCTCCGTTTTTCCGAACTGAGAATGTTTTCAGTAGACCATATTGGGTTCGTCCATACTGCCATACGGCAGGAGTCAGCAGACCATGCCTTGAACCGAAGTCACCTGGAGAACGGTAAATTCCAAGTTCTTGACCGTTTATTGATATAGTTATATCCGAAGGCCAATTTTCCATATAACCCGGTGCCTCCGAGCAAAGCTCAAAGCTAAAGGAAATCTCCTCGGGCAGGATATGATTGTCACAGTGGTTCGGGAACCTGTATTCAACATATCCTTGCTGAAACCAAACAAGCTGGGCATTCATTCGGTATGGCGAGTAGAATGACTTCGGATTATCATAACTGTCCATTGAACCGTTTTCATCTGCCAAACCGCATGTGGGTTCGACTTCCCACTGATAGAAGCAGCCAACGGGCATTTCTACAGTAATGGTTTTATCCTCCTGGTCAAGCGCTTGCTCAGCTGCGTCTATATGGATGGATTGTGTAGTGCAAAGACAGACTCGCATTGAGCCCCTTATTCCGGGTTGAGATTCGGTTATTACCAGTCTTGCATCCTCCAGACATTTTATATGTAAGGCTGTTGAGGAAACCGGAAGCCCCATTGCTTCGGAAATCTCCAGAAGAGATATGGGGTTGATTTTAAGCAGGTTCATCATTTGAAGCCTGATCGGAGAGGATAAAGCTTTTCCGATTTTTGCAATGTGAGTGTGGTGTGCGCTGTTTTCTAGATTTAATGAAATATTTCTTTCTCCAAGTATTTTTATGGTTTTTTTTTCACTGGTTTTCATTTTATCACCTCATTGTTACAAAAAATATGTAATAAACAATTTTATGAAACTATAAAATAGTTACTAAAATTGTAATTACTATTATACTATAAGATATAAATTAAGTCAAAATATATCCAAATTAAACAAAAAATTTGTTGACATAACGGTAATTATAGTCTAATATGATAATATATTAATTACATAAAAAGTGTAATAAATTAATGTGCACTAAATCCGGTAAAATTTATTACATAATTGTTGTAATTTTAAAAAGTTAATGTTTGTTGAGCTCTTACCTAATTTAAAGGAGGATATTATGAAAAAGACTCTAGTAATTTTGCTGGTTATGGTATTGACTTTTTCTATGTTAACAGCTTGTGGTAGTTCGGGCACAACTGATAATTCTGTAACAGACAAGAACTCTGCAACACAGGCTTCCACAAACGATGCTACCGATAAAACTGGTGAACAGATTAAAATTAGATTTATTAATGGTTTTACCGGTGGTGACGGTGCCTTTATGAAAAAGATGGTGGACAGCTTCAATTCTTCTCAGGGCAAGTATTTTATAGATCAACTTATTACTGCTGACCATTATACAAAGTTTAAAACCGATGATTTTGATATGCTGATAATACATGCCGATCTTATATCTACATATCATGAAGATGGACTTTTGAAAGAAGTATCTGATATTTATAAATCATCTAATCTTGTACTTGAAAGAGATTTTCATCCAGTAGCACAGACATATGTGAAGTATGATGATGGCGTATTCGCTTTCCCGCTGGATTTATATGCCGATACAATGTATTATAACAAGGATCTTGTTGATAAGGCTCCAACTACATATGATGATCTTCTAGCATTGAGGGATAAACTTCAACCTGATAAAACTGGAGTTTACCCAATAGCAATTCCGCTTAGTGGTGACCACGACTGGCTGACTATGGCTATGCTTACTCAAATGAATGTAAATTTTGTAGAGGATGGGCATCTTAAGCTCGATACAGATGAAGCAGCAGAAGCTCTTTTGAAGATTAACAAAATGATATACAAGGATAAGCTAAGCGCTCCTCAAATGGCTGCAAATGATGATATAAATGCTTTCCTTAAAAAATCACAGGAAAAGACCAATATTCAAGCGGCTCTTTCACTGACTGGCCCATGGAATTACACATCTGCCAAGGAGACTTGGGGAGATAAGCTAGGTATAGCTGCATTTCCTACATTAGGGGATACTCTGCAGGTTCCTGCAGGAGGTCATACTTTTGCAGTTTCAGCCAAGTGTGATAATGCTGATAAACTTGCTGGTATATCCGCGTTTATGTCTTATATATACCAGCCGGACGTCATGTTAAATTGGGCAGATTCAGGTCAAGCTCCTATCCATCTTCCAACCATGGAAGTAGTAAAGGGTAAACCTGAGCTATACCCTGTTGCAGCTGTTAATTATGATATATTTGACAAGGCAAGAATACTACCTCCTGTTTATAACATAAGAGAACAGGTAAAATATCTTTACAATAATGTTTGGGAATTGATTTATAGTGATCCTAATCTTACAAAAGATAAACTTATGGTTGAATTGAAGAACGCAACTAAGACAGCAAAAGAACTAGCAGAACATTAATAGGAGAATTATTTATTGTGGGGGGCATTTGCTCCCCATTGTAAATAAATGTCCATCTCATATAGAAGGGTGAATAAAATGAAGTCAAGTAAATTTGTTTCGATGTTATTTTTATTACCGTTTATAATTTTCTTTGTATTATTTTTGCTGGTTCCGATAATATACGGTGGATACATGAGTCTTCACAAATATTCGCTTATTACTGGGAATCAGGGATATGTGGGCATGGAGAATTATACCAAAATCTTATTTTCAGAATCAATGTACAATAGATCGTTTTTTATCGGGCTCAAGAATACCTGCATCTTTGTATTAATGTCAGTTCCTCCCTTAGTATTAATAAGTCTTGGTCTGGCTGTGCTTGTTGACCGACTTCCCGACCGTTTTAAGCCGTTTTTTCGAACGGTATATTTTGCATCTTTTTCAGTGTCTGTTTCAGCAGTTGCAGCAATTTTCCTATGGCTTATGAGAGGAAACGGTGGATACATAAATAATACACTTATTAGTTTGTCTATTATAGCTAAACCTATACCATGGCTTGAATCAAAAGATTTTGTCTGGATATCCCTTACTATTGCCACTGTGTGGTGGACAATAGGATATAATATGATGCTTTTTGTAAACGCTTTGAATGAAATTGATGTAAGCGTTAATGAAGCAGCAGATCTTGATGGGGCGGGTTTTTGGAAAAGGTTTATATATATAACATTCCCGGGTATAAGAAATGTATTCTATTTTGTACTAATGACAACAATTATCGCTTCCTTTAATGTTTTCGGTCAGCCCCGCTTGATGACAAACGGAGGCCCTGGAGAGTTTACAAAACCAATTATAATGGTTATTAATGACAGTATTATATTTAAAAACAATCTGGGTATTGGAACTGCTATGACTATAATGCTTGGTCTTATTATTGTGGCGTGTTCTATTGCACAATATTTTCTAACCAGAGCAAAAGATGATTTAAACGGAGGCAGGGTGTGATTATGGACAGAAAAAAATTAAAAAAAATAATTCTACTTTTTATTGCCTGTATAATAGCCTATTTATTTATCCTGCCATTTATGTTTATGATTTTCACCAGCTTTAAAGAATTACCTGATGCGCTGGGCTCATCTTCATTGTTTCCAAAGAAGTGGACCCTTGAAAACTATAAGGAATTGTTCACCAACACATCTTCATCACCTGTTGGTAAGTGGGTACTTAATACTACGATTGTTACAGTCTGCGGAACACTTCTGCGTGTTACAGTAAGCACATTGGCTGCATATGCCCTTGCGCGTCTGAATGTACCTTTTAAGAGGGTTTTTGTAGTTACCATAATATGGGCACTTGCTATTCCTGAAATAGTAACATATTTTCCCAGTTTTTACATATTTAAAGAGGTTGGTTTGCTAAATTCGTTTGCTCCTTTAATTCTTCCTTCGGGTGCAGGCGTTATGATGGTATACCTGGTTTACAATTTTATGCTCGCATTTCCAAAAGAGCTTGAAGAGTCAGCTTACATTGATGGCGCAACATTAATGCAAACATTAAGGAAGGTTATCCTGCCTTCGGTAAGGCCAATAATTTTAACACAAGGCTTTATAACATTTCTAGCGTTATATAACGATTTTTTCTGGCCGTCTTTAATTATTAACCGGACGCAATCTCAGACAATTACTCTTGGAATTGCGGCATTGGTGCTAGGTGAAAATTACATAAATCCTGGTTTGATGATGGCGGCGACAGTCGTTGCAGTTTTACCCGTAACATTGATATTCATTTACATTAACAAGTATATTGTAAAAGGTTTCACTCAATCAGGAATAAAGTAAATGGAGGGAATAAATTTGAGAAACGAATATCCAAGACCGGATTTCCAAAGAGAAGAATGGATGTCACTCAATGGAAAATGGGAATTTGGTTTTAACGAGGTTATACATAGTGAAATAGAAGTCCCTTTTGTTTATCAGTGTGCTTTAAGTGCAGTTAACATCAAAGATAATTATGATCGTGTAATTTATCACAAAGTTTTTTCAGTTCCTGATAATTGGAAGGGTCAAAAGATACTTCTTCATTTTGGTGCCGTAGATTATGAAAGTACTGTATATATTAATGGTCATATGGTATGTACCCATGAAGGCGGTCATATGCCATTCGCCATTGATATCACTGAGTTTTTAAATTGGGAGCAGGAGGATTTGGTGGTCAAGGTTTATGACCCCCAAAAGGATGAAACAATTCCAAGAGGAAAACAATATTGGAATGGTGAACCAGCGTTTATTTGGTATACTCCTTCGACAGGAATATGGCAATCAGTGTGGTTGGAGCCTGTTTCTTCAGCAAGATGGGAAAGAATACTTTTTACACCTGATATTGATTCAGGAACAGTTGAAATTAACTATAAACTTTCTGACAATACTCCGTTTCCATGTACCTGCGGATTTACAATTACACATAATGATAAACTTTTTTTCAAAGCTGAAATGAATGTTTTGCAAAAAGAAGGGAAGATAACAGTAGATGTTTTTGCCAATAAGGTACTAAATGGTTCATCTTATATGGGAGGCCTCTGTTGGAGTCCTGAGCATCCTAATCTTTTTGATGTTGAAGCTGTCCTTTATGTAGACAGTAAGCCTGTTGACAAAGTTAACACTTATTTTGGGATGAGAAAAATCTCTATTGAAAACGGAAAATTGTACCTGAATAACATACCATATTATCACAAATTGGTGCTTGATCAGGGATATTGGGATGAGGGACTTCTAACCGCTCCGAATGAAGCTGCTTACAAAGAGGATATTTTACTAAGTAAATCCATGGGATTTAATGGCTGCCGTAAGCATGAAAAAGCTGAGGATCCTGTCTTTCTATATTGGGCTGATAAGCTGGGGTATCTTGTATGGGCTAGTGTACCAAGCTTTATTAGTTACAGTCGTGATGCAGCGAACAGATTTATTACAGGGTGGAGCGATATTATTTTAAGAGACTATAATCATCCATCTATTGTAGTTTGGGATATGCTTAATGAAAGTTGGGGAGTTCCGGCAATATATAGCAACAAAATGCAGCAGGCATTTTCACTTTGCCTTTACAATCTGGCATACAGTCTTGATAGTACACGTCTTGTTGTTACAAATGACGGATGGGAACAAACCGGTGGAGATTTATGCACAATTCACACGTATAAGCACGGCAGCATTGATGATTTAGATACTCAAGTGCATTTTGCGGAAAGCCTCAAACGTCTGGATGGAATATTGGACGGTTCTATTATTGAGCGTTTACCATACGCGAAAGGGTATTCCTATAATGGACAGCCCATTATAATATCAGAGTTCGGAGGCGTTTCCTGTGGTGCTGAAGGTAAGAGCTGGAGTTCTGCAAGTGCCGTCAGTGAAGAGGAGTTTCTTGAAACCTATGAAAATAGCTGGGGTTATACTAATACTGGCAGTGAAGAGGACTTTCTACTAACCTACCAGCGGCTTATACAAAACATATATGCTTCAGATTTGATCTGCGGATTTTGTTATACTCAGTTTACTGATGTAGAACAGGAGAAAAACGGACTTCTGACAAACAAACATAAACCAAAATTCAATCTTGAGAAGATTAAGAAAATTAATGATGGTTACCACAAGTAAGGTAACTTCTGATGAGGAGATTGTATAAATGGAACAGTCGATGGTCAAATGGCAAAGGAAGATCTTCTTCCTTTGCTGGGCTGCATACGCAAGTGCGTATCTATGCAGGACAAATTTATCTATAGCCACTCCTGAAATTATGAGCACGTTTTCATGGAATAAAACCAGTGTCGGTTTGATTGGGAGTTCTTTCTTCGGAGCATATGCCATCGGACAGTTGATAAATGGACTTATAGGGGACAAACTTAATAGCAGGTATTTTATATTTACAGGGCTTTGTGTATCCTCAATTGTGAATTTTACTATGGGATTTTCATCAAGCTTGTATTTAATGATTGGACTTTGGGCTATTAATGGATTCTGTCTTTCTATGTTGTGGGGACCAATAGTAAAAACTCTTTCATATTGGTTCTCCTACGAAAAAAGAACAAAGGTCGCTGTATGGATATCAACCTCAATGATAGGAGGATACCTGCTGGCCTGGGGTGTCATAGGCCTTGTCATAGCTAAGGCCACTTGGAGATGGGCTTTTTGGATACCATCAGGATTAGTATTCATGTTTGCTTTAATTTGGGTTTGGAAAATGCGTAACCATCCGGCAGAGGTTGGCATCAAGCCGGATTTTATTGAGGCAAAACATGATGATATCAATTTGAATAATAGCGGTATTTCTTTTTTACAAATGGTATACAAGCATAAGCTCTGGCTTATAGCGTTGGCTTGTATAGCCCAGGGAGTAATAAAGGATGGAATAACCTTGTGGGCTCCTACTTTTTTAAGTGAGACACAAAACGTAGGACAGGAAGTCTTGTCATTTTTTTCGTTAACAGTACCAATAATGAGCTTGTTTGGCATATTGTGTGCCGGTTGGCTTAACAACGTGTTTAATCAGCGCCAAAATATATCCATAATAGTACTGCTGGTGTGCGCGGGAATCAGCTGTTTAGGACTCTATTTCTTTATGAACTATAATATCTTTATTTGTACGGTATTACTGGGTCTGGCCTCTGCATTTACATATGGTGCCAATACTCTACTTTTAACGTTGATTCCATTGAAATTTATAAGATATAACAGAGTATCAGGAGTAGCAGGATTTTTAGATTTCTTTTCTTATGTAGGCGCTGGGCTTACAGGTATTGTAACCGGCCTTGTAACAGATAAATTCGGCTGGAACGGAATTATATTGTCATGGGTAACACTGGCATTGATAGGAATTGTTGCTGTCTGCTTTGCAAATAAGACTGAGCATTAGTAACTAATTTGTTAAACGGAAGGTTTCTCATGTATAGGATTATAGAAAATAAGTAGTTAAAGAGCACTTGGATAATTCCTAGTGCTCTTTTGCGGTGGCTATAACAATTAACCCTCGGATAAACAATTGCAATGGGACTTGTACTAGTACCGGTCTATATGACCCGAGCTCATATGGTGCACCAAGCAAAGCTATGGATGCATTTTTCAGTGGTAAAAATCACTTGCTTGATCTTGGGTGGGCTAAAATTGAAATAAACGGAGACGGGTTTATTTATAAACTAGATCTTATGAATAATGGCTTTCATACCCCTCGTTTTTACGGGGGAATAAAATGCCTGAACCCGATATTCAAAATAATCCGTTAACAAAGAAAAAGGGGGGTCAGACTATAATGGTCACCCCCTAATGGCTAATATCATACTGTTAATTTAATGTAAAACCTAAGTAAAATTTGATCTGGTTACATGTAGGTCATATTTGTATTAGATCTACCTAGGTTTATTATCAAACGCCGGATTAAAGGCATAATAATTACGTGAATCCAAGTTATCCTGAACTACTCTTAAGGCCTCACCAAACCTCTGGAAGTGAACAACTTCTCTTTCACGGAGGAACTTAATAGGATCTTTAACGTCGGGGTCATCTGCCAGCCGTAATATGTTATCATAAGTCGTTCTTGCCTTCTGTTCTGGTACGATGGTGTAAGAACAACATAATGGAAATTATTAGAAATTCCAATGAATTTCAACAGGTACAATCTTTGTTACAGGGTCGCGTTTACCAATCGCAATATGGTCTATCAGGTTATCTACAATTTCACGGTTGAGCCTTTCAATATCTATGTATTCCTCAATCACTTGTCTGCGATTTTCAGTAGACAGCATTTTCGTCTGAAGGTTTTCCAACTGTTCATTGGCACTTGCAATCAGCTTATCAAATCGTTCCTTTTCAGATGAAAAATTTCTTGAAAGCTCAAGAAAATCACTTTCCGAGATAACCCCATTTACTTTATCCAAATAGATTTCACGAAACCCTTTGGTATATTCATTTTTCTTTTTCTCAAAAGAAGCAATTTCACTTTTAATTTTGTCAGTGCTATCGGCTATTTTATTATGAAAGCTGACACGCTGGGTAATATAATCTTTGTCCAGGTATGAAGCTATCATACCTTTTAGTTCTGCAATAACAGCGCGTTCAAGTACTTCCACCGATATAAAAGAACCCTGGCAAGCATCTTTTGCAACATGCTTGGTAGTGCATTTCAAATAACGCCTGCCATGATTTATTGACGACCGCATAATATAGCCGCAATGCATGCACCTGGCCTTTCTTGCAAAAATTCCGATTGAGCCGATAGAAAACGGCTTGGTTTTTTGTTGTATCAGCTCCTGCACTCTGTTCCATAATTCCATGTCAATGATAGGTTCATGGGTATTTTCTACTCTGATCCAATTTTGCTTACTTATGGGCTTGTTTTCTTTTGTTTTATAAGAAACACTGCCATACTTGCCTTGTACCATGTTCCCAATATAAATCTCATTTATAAGCATGTCGGAAATTGCAAAGTATTTCCACAGCGTACTGTTATTCATTTTTGGCTGGCAATATCGCATACCTTTTTGACGTTTGTACTCGGTTGGATTAGGGATACCTCTGTCATTTAAAATCTGGGCGATTGCAGTTTTTCCATAGCCTTGGGAAAAAAGTGTAAATACCTCCCTTACAACTGCGGCGGCTTCTTCATCAACAATCAAATGTCCCTTTTTATCAGGGTTTTTCATATAACCATATAAAGCAAAGGCTCCAATGTGAAACCCTTGCTTTCTTCTGTTCGTTAATACGCTTTTGATGTTTTCCGACATGTCCTCAAGATACCATTCATTGATAAGCCCGTTGATTTGACGAGCTTTTTTATTACCCTTTATATCGGTATCTGCATTGTCAACCACGCTTACAAACCGGATATTCCAAATAGGGAACAGACCATGTATGTACTTTTCCACTAACTCCATTTCTCTCGTAAAGCGTGACTGGGTCTTGCACAGGACAATATCAAATTTGTGGTTTCTCGCATCATCTATCAGTTGATTGAAGCAGGGTCGGTTTCGGTCGGCCCCGGTATAATCATCATCACTATAAATGTTATAGATGTCCCACTGCCTGTCAATTGCGTATTGTATGAGCAATGACTTTTGATTTTGAATGCTCTTGCTGTCATCTCTTTCTGATTGCTTGTTTTTATCCTCCTCAGATAGACGACAATATATGGCTACTTTCATGCCCTTTTATCTCCTCTTTTCAGATTCGACAAAACAAGCCACCTACCAATATAGACTATATATGAATAGGATGGGCTTGTAAATTATCTGGTTGGGGGTGGGGGGAGTATGTTTTTATTTTTCTCCATTTGATTGATAAGTTCAATCCATTTCTGGGTAAAATCTTTTTTGAATGTATCCATATCAGAAGTCTTAAAGATATTTTTTACTATCAATTGCGCTTGTTGAGCCATATGAGTACCTCCAATACAATATGTTATATAATATGCAGACCTACTGAATTGCTGCTTGTCTGTTTTGCTTTATGATAAGTTGAGTAAAAATCTTTTTTCTTTGACCTTGGTGGAAAATACCAACCGTGTTACTTTATCGTTTTAGATATAGATGGAAAAAGTTATTTCTGAGATGAGACAGGACCTGGTAAAAGAATAAAAGTACAAAGAACTCAAGTAGGAGAATCAGAATTAATTCACCCTTTAATATCTTAACATTAACTCCGATAATATTATTAGAGTACAAAATTTGCTTAAAAATATATAATCTGGAGTTTAATATGGATTTAACAAACTGTTATTCCGACTTAAAGGCTTCACTGGAAGCTTTAAGTAAGGAAAATATCACCGATTTATCCTACCTGCATGATCGAATCATGGTGAAATTGCAAATATTTATGTATGCCAACAAGCTTGATATGGATGATCATAGCAAGCTGATAATAACATTGTCGTCCGAAATAGAAAATCTGGAAACAAGTGATTCAATAGCCAAAACAAACGGATTAACTTCGCTGACCATTTCAGGAATGGCATTAATGTTTACATTGGTAGCACTTATTGAAATTGGAGTAAATGTAATGCTAGTATATACAATATTCTGCTTAGCTTTGCTGTCTTTACTATGTATGTTGGATATTTCATCAACGGCACAGCAAAGTGACACGAGGAAGAGAATAATATATAAAATGTGCTTGGACATTCTCCATAAAGAAAACGAAAAACTGAATACTATATATTTAGTATAAAAATACTATTTCCATTATCCTGCCCTGGATGGCGATTCGGTATGGCACATAAAACAATAAAAGGTGGCTTGTCCTCGTCGTTTTTTCACTTTGTTGTTCTTATGCAATCGTACCATCTGCTGCAAGGTCTTCAATTAAATCAGTTATCGGATCACCTTTGGATTGGAAGTAGGTTGCTGTAAAAGGCATTCCTGATGCTGCTATAGGGTATAATGCCAGTGTATGGTCAACAAAATAGGTATCAAAGCCGCTACTTTTAATTTCTTCAACGGTTAAGTCCTTGGTGAGCTGATAAATTATTGCGGAAATTATCTCCATGTGAGCCAGCTCTTCTGTACCTATATCGGTAAGAACTCCCTTTGTCTCTTTGTAAGGCATAGTGTACCTTTGATTAAGGTAACGAAGTGAAGCAGCAAGTTCACCATCCGGCCCGCCCAACTGAGATATTATAACCTTTGCCAATTTTGCATTGGGTTGTGTTATTTTAACAGGATACTGTAATTTTTTTTCATAATGCCACATTATTTATCCCTCACTTCCTATTTCCCATGGCCATGGATTCTCTATCCATCTCCATGTAGTCATATCAGTATCTGCATTATCCATCATCAATGGACCATAAATCTTTGTAAAATCGGCTACAGCTTTGTTCTTAAGCTCCATATACTGTTTGAAATATGCAAGTGCTGTGCGATCGGTCGGATGCGTATCAAGGAATAACCCAACTTCAAAGAGTGCGAATTCATAAGCCTGAACAACCATTAATGCTTTTTCACGTTCAGATAGCTTCTGCAATCCTCCAACATTGGCATTTGAGTTCATTAAATTATTTATGTCGCCCATAACATTACTGTTTGGTTTATTCATAGCACCCATAACGTTACTATTTGGGTTATTCATAGCACCCATAACGTTGCTATTTGGGTTATTCATAGAACCCATAACATTACTGTTGGCGTTATTGTTCATAGTACCTTGAATATTGCTGTTCGGATTATTGTTCATATAACTCTCTACGTTACCGTTCATATTGTTATTCACCACCTGTTACCTCCTCCCAAAAAGGGCTTATCCAGGCTTGGGAACAGTGTGCCCCTGTCCAATCCGTCAAAAGCATCATAAGGGGTTTCCCATTCCTGTACGGGAACATAAGCCATTGCAACCACCATTTTTTGACTTCCTTTAGATTTACGATCGTTTGAATCATTGTATTCACTATATGGATTGTCAAATTCAGTCATACTTTTCTCCTTTCCCATTTTGCAAAAAATACTTATATAATCAAGATATGAGATAACTTCTGCTGGGGTTACATAAAATGTTAAAATAATAAGTAAGCAGAACGTCAAAAGTCTGGATATATCCAGAGAGGTAGATTCGATAAAATACAGAATTATAGGAAAAATAACCTAGAAAAAATCCCCGAAAGATTTTTTATCGGACAGGCAAGTTTTCCAATACAAATTCATATATTAGAAAGGTACACTATTTTTGAGTTCTAAAAAACTTAGGTTTTTCAGAATAACTCAAAAACAATAGGGGGTGCCTTGCTTGATAGATATACTATTTTCAGCAATCGTTGATGGTCTAAACAACTTATTCCTCATGCTGGGCTACGTATCTAATGTTAACTCCTTTCCTCAGCCGCTGAACTCTGAGGAGGAACAGTACTATGTTGAGGCATATAGAAACGGTAATGAGGAAGCAAGAAACATATTAATTGAGAGAAACCTCAGACTTGTTGCACACATTGTAAAGAAATACGGCTCGTGCGGAAGTGATAGTGACGACCTTATCTCCATAGGTACAATCGGTTTGATCAAAGCTATATCAACATTCAATATGGACAAAGGAACGAGACTGGCAACTTATGCTGCCAGGTGCATAGAAAATGCAATTACAACATAGCGGAAACAGACGAGAGTTTTTACTATGAGTAATTGCATCTTAATAGTAATTGGGCTTTTGTTTTAGAATTATTTCAAAATATATTTTTCATTTAGGATATCAAATATAGTATTCAGTTTTGTCCTGTGTTTTTAATTCGAATTCAGAGAAAACCCTATCTCTTATCGTTAAAAAATCTGAACTGGTTCTGTCTCTTTTTCTAGCAAGAGGAACGTCAATAATACTCTTTATTTTGCCGGGATTAGGTGTCATTATCACAACTCTGTCGGCAAGGAATACGGCCTCCTCGATATCATGGGTGACGAAAATAATAGTCTTTTTTTGCTGCTGCCAAATACTTGAAATCTCATCCTGCATTTTCATACGTGTCAGCGCGTCCAAAGCGCCAAAGGGCTCATCCATAAATATTATTTCAGGGTCAACTGCAAGGGCACGGGCAATTGCCACTCGCTGCTGCATACCTCCTGAAAGCTGGCCGGGATGATTTTTTGCGAAGTTTGTGAGACCCACCATTTCTATGTATTTTGCGGCCAGCTTGCTACGTTCACTTTTAGCCAGCTTTTTACACTCTAAACCAAGTTCAACATTTTTTTGAACGGTTCTCCAGGGCAGGAGGCCATAATTCTGAAATATGGTAACGTTCTTTGTTGACGGTGCTTTAACTTCATTTCCACCAATAAATATCTTCCCATCAGTAACCTTCTCAAAACCGGCAATGGCGTTAAGGAGGGTGGTTTTGCCACAGCCGCTTGAACCCAAAAGGCAGATGAACTCTCCCTTCTCTATTTTAAGAGAAACATTAACCATAGCACTGAAGTAGGATTTACCTTGTGCGTAATTTTTAGATATATTCTGCACATCAATGTACATACTAGGCCCCCCTTTCATTTGGTACAAAACCCGAAAGACTCAGTATTTTTTTCTCTGCCATACCGATTAAGCTGTCAAGGAGCAGTCCTATAATTCCTATGATTAATATGCTGGCCAAAAGCATATCAGCACGTAGATTGTTTCTTGCATCTATTATTAGAAAGCCAAGACCTGTTTGAGCTCCTACCATTTCTCCTGCAACAAGAAAAACCCAAGCGGTACCAAGTGCAAGATGAAGTCCTGTAGCTATAAAGGGAAATGAGGAAGGGAGAACTATTTTTGTCAGCATCTGAAACTGATTTAGTCCAAAGTTTTTTGCAACCTTGATATAGGTTTGATCTACTTTCCCAACACCAGAAATTGTGGTAAGAAGAACCGGGAAAAAGGCTGCAATGAATATTATGACCATTGCAGGAAAATCTCCGATTCCGAACCATAACACAACAAAGGGAAGCCAGGCTATGGGAGAAATAGGCCTGATAAGCTGAACAACAGGATTTATGAAATTCCAGACCTTCTTAAACCAGCCAAGAAACATTCCAAGTATTATACCGGAAATTGCTGCAGCACCGTAACCTATAATAAATCTATAAAGACTATCCTTTATACCTGAGGTTATAGCCCCGGTTTGAAACAACTCTTTAAAACCCTTCAAAACGCTAAGCGGAGAAGGAAACAGTGATTCATTCCAATTTCCGAAGGTTACAGCTATTTGCCATAAACCAACCAGTATAGTAAAAGATACTATTACATTTAATAATTTTTTCACCATAGACCTCACTTTAATTAATTTAATAGGGAAGGATCAACAAAAGCATCAAATGACGGAGGAGTTTTTGAAATACCAAATTCTATAACTTTTTTACTTAAATCCTCATAGGCTGGCTTGGTTATTACCAGATCATTATAGGATATCCACTTCATGGAAAGATCTAAAACCTTATCGTCAAGCTTGAGATAATTTTTAGCAATTTCATTTGTCTTTTCCTTGTTTTGTTCAATAAATTTTCCTGCCTCAAGGTAATTTACAGCAACCTTTTTAGCAATCTCCTTATTCTCATTAATAAAGTTATCTGTAAATACGAGTGAACAGCAGATTGAATCCTGCCAAAGCTCATTGGATTGATAAAGTACCTTACCTGTGTCAATAGCAACAGATTTAGCTCCGAAGGGCTCAGCAACCGAATAGCCGTCTATTTGTCCCGAAGCCAGTGCTGCCGGCATTTCCGGAGGAGCGAGCTCAACAACTTTAAGATCATTAGTTGAGAGCCCTGCATTTTTTAGCATTTGATTCAGAAGGATATTATGTGAGGATTGTCTGTGAGGTATGGCAAAGGTTTTCCCCTTTAAATCCGCAACACTATTGATTTTGTTTGAGACTACAACCACATTTCCATCTTTATGGCCCAATGCAACTGCTTTAAGTCCAATTCCTTGTTCCTTAGCCTTCATGGCCAGCTCAATCAAAACAGAAGCACCGTCAACATGGCCTGTATTCAGGGCATCCATCAACTCAGGCCAGGAACCGTATTTTATCAGCTGGATTTCATAGTCACTGTCTGCTTTATTTTGAAGTTCGTTTTCGACAAATACCGGAAGTGCGTGTGTCAAAGGTAAATATGCAATTTTTACAATCTTTTTTGAAGGAGCTGAAGAAGCTTCGGATGATACGGAGTTTGAGGCGACTGTAGCAGTATCTGAACTGTTTGCGGCTCCGGCTGAAGCAGAACTGCCACAAGCTGTCAGGCCTGTTAAAATGCCAAGTATAAATACAACTGTAATAAAATTCTTTAAAGTACTCATATATTAACCTCCAAAATTAAAAATTTAGAATTATATCCGTTTCAATTTAAATTACATTACTGTCCCAACCAAGGAGCTTTCTTTGTTCTTTCAGATCTGAAATGATTTGATGTGCCAAATCAATATGATTGACATTAACGACCATACCGGAACCAAGAATTTCCTTTGTGCCATTTTTCATAAACTCAGTAACGCTGTCAGAACCGTGGGTGGGAGTATGAACACAGTGATAAGAGTTAACGCCCAGCAACCTGAAACTCAGTGCCGCACAAATTCCTTTTTCATTAGACCACTCAGGACTTGCAAAAGCATAGGGCATATCCTTTATATCTTTCTCTGCTGATTCCGCCACGACTTTAAACAAAGCAGAGGCTCTGGCATTATCAAGACACTCGCCCATATGCCATACCGGAGGAAGGTCACTTAGAAAGCCTCTTAGCCCGGCTCCTGTCTGCTCCAGAGCTCTTGCAGAGCAATAACCCAATTTCATTAACGGAAAAGAAGCGCATCCATTTGTAAGTATCAAAACATTATTTTTAATTAAAATATCTGCCAATTCTACAATTGCCTTTTCATATACGATTCTCGGATTGTTACACCCTACAAGATTGACTATACCAAGTATTTCACCGCGCTTTAAGGCTTCTGCAACAGGCTTGATACTGCCAAAATGTTTTATTATGTACTCCTGTGAGAAACCAACCTCAGCCTCAACTTCATATTGAGGTATATGCACAGGCACTTCTCGCCTGTTAACAAAACTTTCAATTGCACGATTAAGTATTTTTCGAGCCAGCTCTGAGGCTTGAGACATATTTGAGTGATCATGATCAAACCCGTAATGTTCAGCTCCAGGCAGCCTGGCAGAGTCACTGGTAGTCACCACAACAGTTTTGAAGCAATTTGCGACTTCCATTATTGACGGAAAAACATCCTGAACATCTGCCACCCATAAATCCAGCGCACCTGTACCAACTACCAGTTCAGCACCAATTGCATTAGATAGGGGAATTACTCCTCCGTAACGGTACATTGAAGATAAACCGGAACAACAAATACCATAAAATCTAATACCATGAGCACCTTTTTCCTTAGCCAGTTCTATGAATTCATCTGTTTTTCCAAGTTTTACAATTTCACTGATAAGTACAGGTGAATGTCCATGTAAAGCAATATTCACATATCCCTTTTCCAAGGCTCCGGTATTAACCCTTGAGGTGCTTCTATTTGGCAGGCCGAACAGAATATCCATTGCAATTGCTGAGCCTAAAACACTTGACCATGCGAATGCAACACCGCTTCGGAGCATTTGCTTCATGAGGTTTTTCCAGTCACCGTCGTTACCGGTGCTGGTTCTGTGCAGGCTTTCAAAAACTTCGTGATAAGGGCTTATGGGAAGAATATCGAGCTGGGACCAGGTGTTAATTCGTTCCTTTGCAGCGAATGCATTAAGAGTTCTATGGGGTCCCGGTACAGTTCTGGATAAGTCCTCTAGAAGTATATCTGCCACTTCTCCGGCAAGTTCTTTGATACCCTTATCCTGGGTATTCAGACCAAAGGCCTTGGCAACAGCAGCCAGCTTTGCTTCTCCATCAATTGAAATGTTAATTTTGCCCTCTGCTGCATATTTTAAGGCCAACATGCTTTCCCGGCCTCTAGCGCCATGAGCAGCAATTCCGGCAACAACACTCCTTAATAGATTACGCGCAACTATAACATCCGCGTCAGCTCCACATACACCTTTAGGACTCCTTTTTGTTACTTTGCAGGGGCCCATGGTACAGTTCCTGCAGCAGACTCCTGCCAAACCGAAACTGCATTGGGGCTTCTGTGCATCAAACCTGTCAAAAACAGTCTCGATACCGAGCTTATCCATATGTAAAAGCAGATCTCTCACAGCAGGATCGGGAGTTTGCTCAAGAACGTCTTTTTTTGAAGAAAAGGTTTTTTTGTATTCAGAAACTGCAGCTGTGTAATCATTAAATTCATTGTTCCCATGATGATGTTCACTAGTAGCATGCCCGAATTTTACATGATGGTATCTCACAGTATTTTTTGCTCCAAAAAGAATCAAACAAGCACTCACCTTTCATAGTATAGTATACTTATAAAAATAGTATGTTTTAAATTATAATGAAAATGGCTATAGGTGTCAATGAAAATATAAAAGTATTCATATAAAATTAGTATGAATATTAGAAAAATGAATTTGTACTAGCTGCAAACTCATATATATCAGGCAGGAGACTTTTGGTGGGAGATATAAAAGATGTCTCAAAAATATATCCTTAAAGTAAACTACCCTGTCACTTCCGAAGAAATAGAGCTGCTTAAAAAACAATTAGGCATTGAATATTTAAAACTGGTTAAAGCATATCTTGAAAAGCTTGATATTGGAAAAGACCAAAAAAAAGAAATTGCCTTAATGATTGGGACCGGAATAAAAATTAATTAAGAAAAGGCAAGGGTAAAACGACAACTGATCATAAAAGTTAACAAAGACGCAAAATACGAGATCTCCAACAAAAATTAAAGTAATAATATATATAAAACCCCAATATTACTAGAGTATAAGCTTGTAATATCGAGGGTTTTTATATGAAGGCAGCAATTTATTCGAGAAAAAGTAAATTCACAGGAAAAGGTGATAGTGTAGAAAATCAGATACAAATGTGCAAAGAGCATGCTATCAAGTTTTTTAACTGCGACGAAGAAGATTTTCTTGTATATGAAGATGAAGGCTTTTCAGGCGGAAACACTGACAGGCCAAGATTTCAGCAGATGCTTAAGGATGCAAGGAAAAAAATGTTTGATACAATTATTTGTTATCGGCTCGACCGTGTAAGCAGGAATGTATCAGATTTCTCCCAGCTCATTGACAAACTTGAAAAGTGGGGGGTTGGCTTTATATCAGTAAAGGAGCAGTTTGACACAACAAAACCGATGGGAAGAGCAATGATGTATATTGCGTCAGTATTTTCTCAACTGGAAAGGGAGACCATAGCTGAAAGGATTAAAGACAACATGCTCCAGCTTTCAAAAACCGGAAGATGGCTTGGTGGTACGACTCCAACCGGTTATAAATCTGAAATGGTGTCGGGCCGCGAAGCGAATGGCCGCGAGGTCAGGTGCTTCAAGCTTGTTGCAGTTCCTGAAGAAACCCAAATGGTAAAGCTGCTTTTTGACAAATATATTGAGTTAAAATCAATTACCAGAGTAGAAAAATATCTTGCTAAAAATAATATATACACAAAAAACGGAGCTGTGTTCGGAAGATTCTCAATTCGCTTCATACTTTCCAATCCTGTATATGTCATAGCTGACCAGAAATTATACAGTTACCTTACCGAGAACAACTATGATGTTTATTCCGGGCAAGAAGAATTCAATGGAATTAATGGACTTATGGGCTACAACAGAACCAGACAGAACTCGTCCATTCCGGGTGAGAAGTACCGCGAAAGTAGTGAATGGATTCTGGCTGTTGGCCTGCACGCCGGAATAGTATCCAGTAGTGTCTGGATAGAGGCACAGGAGCTTCTTGACAGAAACAAGACAAAAGCTTACAGAAGAGTAAGAAACAATACTGCACTGCTTTCAGGACTTATCAGATGTGCAGGCTGCGGCAGCCTTATGCGGCCGAAAGCAGGCAGGAAGCCTCACTCAAATGCTGAACAAGCTTATTACTATATTTGCGAGCTGAAGGAAAAGAGCAATAGGGAACAATGCAGTATGGCTAATGCTAACGGAAAAATTATTGACGAAATGGTGCTCAGCGAGCTGCAGGAGTTATTTTTAAAATATCCTCCGGTAATTGGGGACGAGGTTTTTACAGATTTAAAAAATTGGTTCAGCAGTGATTCCCGTATGGATGAACTGCATTTGCTGGAGGAAAAACTCTTTAATACTGATTACGAAATTAAAAACTTAATAAGAGTTTTATCCCGTGAATCAGATACAGAGCTTGAAGCTGCTCTTACCGAACAGATAAGAAAGCTTACCGGCCAGAAACAGTCTTATATCAGTTCCATCGAAAATCTTCTTCTAAACAATACTGATAATAACTCGTGTCAGTCCCAAGAGGCTTTTATCAACAATATCTACCCGCCTCACATGCTAAACTGGAATAGAATAAATATAGAAAGCAAACGTAACATTATTAGAGCATTATTCAAAAGGGTTGAGTGGAACGGAGACAGCCTTGAATTATATTTGAACAGTGTTCAATAAATCTTTCCGTTGTGTTGGGATAGCAAATGAGATTCTAATGCAAATCAGAGCGTCCAAGAAAATACAGAATGAAGTTTCACTTCAGGATCCGATCGGAATTGATAAGGAAGGCAACGAAATAACATTAATAGATCTTATCAGCAATGACTCGGAATCCGTAGTTGATGAAGTAGAACTTAAGATGCAGGTGAAACGATTATACAGCAAAATGAAGGGTACACTTAAAAACAGGGAAAAGGTTGTATTGGAGTTAAGGTACGGTTTACTAAACGGTACTAGCAAGACTCAGCGTGAGATAGCTAAAATGCTTGGGATTTCAAGGTCCTACGTATCCAGGATCGAGAAAAAGGCTATTAAAAAATTAAGTAAAGAATTAAAACCTGAAGGCTGCCATTAACTGGCAGCCTTTTTACCTTATATGAATAATTAAAAATTTTTATTGATTAATTGCCTGAGAGATATTAGTGTGCTATAGTTCAATTATAACGAAAGTTAAACCTACAATTTGAAGGCTTATTATAAACAACTATAAACACTAACTATTACCAACCGAGGTGCAATATGAAACAACCCATTTTATATGATGTAAGAAACGTTGAGAATTTAAAGGAACTACTGAACAAAAGTACAGAATTGTATGGTGATAAGCCTGCATTTTTATTAAATAAAAAAACCTCTGATTCATTAGCCTCTGATTCAATAACCTATAATAGGTTTAAGCAAGATGTTGATGCGCTTGGAACTTCTTTACTTGAGCTTGGTTTAAAAAATAAATGTGTTGCCATTATCGGAGAAAATCGGTATGAATGGTGTACTGCTTACATGGCTATAACCGGTGGGACAGGTATTGCTGTACCGATAGACAGGGAACTCCATATTTCAGAAATCGAAAATATAATATCCAGGTGCAATGCAGATGCCATAATATATTCGAACAAACTGTCTCCGGAAATACAAAAGCTTTCATTAACAGCAACCTCTTTAAAATATTTTATCAATATGGACGCAGAGAAGGACAATGATTTTTATATTTCCTTCAATGAACTTGTCCATAGGGGCAGGGAATTAATAGCAGCAGGAAACAAGGGTTTTGTGGATACTGAACTTGATAATAATTCAACGGCAGTTTTGCTGTTCACTTCAGGCACAACAGGTTTGGCCAAGGGAGTAATGCTTAGTCATAAAAACATATGTTCAAATATTGTTTCTGTCAGATCTACCGTTATGGTTAACCCTGAAGACACCTCCTTATCTATCCTGCCCATACATCACACTTATGAATGCACCATAGGCTTTCTGGCATTTATATATTCCGGAGCTTCAATCGCTTTTAATGAAGGTTTAAAGTATATAGCGAAAAATTTAAAAGAAGTTCGACCGACAATTCTTGTTGTTGTACCACTGATTCTGGAAAACCTTTATAAGAAAATATGGGCACAGGCTGCCAAACAAAAATTCGGTAAACTTAAACTTCATTTGGCTATATTTATTACAGCAGTGCTTAATAATATTTTTCATTTGGATATAAGGAAAAAAGTGTTTAAGCAAATACATGATAATGTGGGAGGAAAGCTAAGGCTTGTTTTGACAGGGGCTGCAGCTATTGATCCAGCTGTTTCCAGAGGTTTTCGGAAAATGGGGATAAAAGTTCTGCAAGGCTATGGATTGACAGAATGTGCACCGCTGGTTGCAGGTAACAGGGACGAAGAATATAAGGACGGCAGTGTTGGAAAACCTCTTCCGGGAGTAGAGGTTAAAATAAATAATCCCGACGAAAACGGTATCGGAGAGATTTTGGTAAAAGGCCAGAATGTTATGCAGGGCTATTTTAAAGATGAAGCTGAAACCAGAAGAAATAAAATTGACGGATGGTTTCATACTGGAGACCTTGGTACTATAGACAAGTCGGGATATGTTTATATAACAGGCAGAAGTAAAAATATTATTATTACAAACAACGGTAAAAATGTATACCCTGAGGAGCTTGAAGCATCAATTAACAAGAATCCCTGTGTACAGGAATCCTTGGTTGCGGGGGAAGTGGACCAGGCTACCGGTGAAACACATATTCATGCGCACATTCTGCCAAACCTGGAATATATTAAGGAAAAGTTTAAAGGGCTAAGCTTGACCAAGGACGAACTTATGAATCTGTTCAGCGAAATTGTTAAGAATATTAATAAAGATCTTCCTTTGTACAGGAGAATTAGAAAATTCACCCTGCGTGAAAGTGATTTTGTAAAAACCACTACCAAAAAAATCAAACGCTTCAATCCTGAGAACATAAGTAGGTAGTGATCTTGTGTCGTCAACATAATAATATATTTATTTTTAATAACCGGATGCCGGAATTTTTTGGGCATCCGGTTATTTATGCTTCAAACTTTTGTAGACTTCAATAAGGAAATTCCTCAACAATTTGCTAAAAGAATCAATTGTCAAATATTAAAAAAGTTATGGAATTCTAAAAATAGTTATGAACTTTTTCAACACAAAAATCTCCTAAAGCATATAGATTAAAATTGATAACAGTTTCTTAATGTAGTTTCTGTAACAAATCTGATTTATTAACTATACTCAATTTATAAAACACAATAATAGAATACCCCCACTTATACAGGTGGCGGTACCTATTTGTTTTTCAGGCGGTATGCTATACAAGATCAAACCTTTATTAAAAATAACCGTGAAGGAGGAGCCGGAATGAAAAAGAAAATTTCTTTAGAGGATGTTGAACCTACACACCTTGAGGGAAGGGACCTCAGATGGATTATAACTGACAAGACTGTCGGGGCGGAGCAAATGAGTATAGCTATAATGCACTGTTTCCCAGAAGCTATTGTAAAACCGTTACATGCTCACAGAAATATTGAGGAAGTTATTTACATTGTGGAAGGACAGGGGCAAGCCTGGATTGATGGGGAGCTTGTAGATTTTATTAAAGGAGATGCGGTGTTTTTTCCAGCCAATTCCAGGCATCAGGTAAGGAATACGGGAAAAGAGGTACTTGTGACAGCTTCGGTCTTCTCAGCAAAAACTTCTTCCGACGACTATATATTATATAACGAAAGTATGTTTTAACAGTTTGTGAAATTATATTAATTATTAATTTTGCGGGAGGACTAGTTGATAATGAAGGATTCCAGAATACATGTATGGGATAAGGTAGAGATTGAATTACAGGCAAAAAACGAATACTTAAATCCGTATTGTGAGGTTGAAGTCTGGGTGATGCTTGAAGGGCCTGATTTCAGTAAAAAGGTTTACGGTTTCTGGGATGGGGGAAAAACCTTTAAAATAAGATTTACACCCATGAAGGCAGGTAAGTGGAGCTGGAACTCCGGCTCAAATACCGACGATCCGGGTCTGAACGGAAACAAAGGCAGTTTAGTGGCTATAGACTGGAGTGAAGAAGAGAAAAGGCTTAATCCATGCCGGAGAGGAATGGTTGTTGCATCTGAAAACGGACGTGGATTCCAGTATTATGATAAAACTCCGTACTTTATGTTGGGAGATACCTGGTGGTCTGCACCTACTTACCGTTATCCCTGGTATGATGATGTTGTTGAGCGCCCCGTAGGACCTGATATGGGATTCAAGGATATGGTGCTTTACCGGAAAAGACAGGGCTATAACTGTATCGCCATGTTGGCGGGTCATCCTACCTGGGCAAATGACGGACTGCCTCCTAAAATCAAAATGAAGGATGAATATGAAACAAGTATACGTGCCGCATGGATGGACATGGATTCGGGAAGCGCAAAAGATATGCATAATGAAGGCGGTAGGCCTTTCCTGTTCCCGGGAAAAATTAAGGGCTATGAAAATGTTGTACCTGACTTTGATAAAGTCAATCCTGAATACTTTAAATATATGGACCGAAAAATTGATTATCTTAATGAGCATGGCTTTACGGTGTTTCTGGAAGTAATACGGAGAGATGTGAGCCAGGTCTGGAAACGATACGGAGGATGGCCTGACTCCTATGTAAGGTACATACAATACATATTTGCCAGATACCAGGCAAATAACTGCTTGTACAGTCCAATCCATTTTGATTATATTGGAAACTCCATCCTCCCAAGAGAATATAATGAGCCTGCCAACATGGTGATTGACAAATACGGTCATCCGCCCTTTGGGACATTGCTGGGCACCAATTCAGCTCCATCAACCCTTTGTAATTTCGGCGGCCCGGAGGAGAACCGCTGGCTGACCTTTCATCAAATAGGAAACTGGAGGGAGCATGACCATTATTGGTATTTGACCGAAATATTCAATTCCGAGCCGGCCAGACCTGCCATCAATGGTGAGCCGTACTATCCTGGATTTCCTGATGATAACCCGGCGACGGAAAGTGTCGAGGCAGAGTTCAACTGCCGTTCGGGAATGTACGGAAGCTTTTTATCGGGAGGTTTAGGCGGATATATATATGGAATTGAAGGCATGTGGGGAAGTGATATTGAAAAGAACGCAAAGTACAAGATGTGGGAAGTACTTGAATACCATTCCGGCGCTCTTGTATATAATCTAAAAAAGTTTGTCGATCGCGCAGGTTCCAGATATGTTGATTTGATACCAAATTCAGAACTGATAACCCCAAACAAATCAGGCAGGGTTGATGGCTACAAAGGTTGGGCATATTGCGCCGCTACCAGCAAAAGAGACATATTGCTGCTCTATTTTGAACAGGAATGCCCTCAGGGGACTGTCAGGGGCTTGAAACCTAATGCGCCTTACTGTATTGAATGGTTTAATCCTGTCACAGGTGAGTGGAAGGCCGATAGAAGGGTAACAGGAACTATCTGCGCAGATAACATGGGTCGTATAATTCTGCCTGAGTTCCCGGGGCACGGTGACTGGGGATTGTACCTGGAAGAACTATAAGGAGGCAATTGTATATGTCACTATCATCAAAGAGAATAGATGAATTGTCCGGGCTGTGTAAAAAGTTCAGAAGACAGCTCATTGATATTTTATATTCAATTCAGACCGGGCATCCGGGAGGTTCCTTGTCCTGCACCGAAGTACTTACACTGCTGTTTTTTGAAAAGATGAATATTAATCCAGCCAATCCAAATATGGACGACAGGGATCGTTTGATTTTGTCAAAAGGACATGCTGCACCGATGCTCTATATTAATATGGCACACCGGGGATATTTCAACCCTGAAGATTTAAATGCATTACGGCAAATAGACAGTCATTTGCAGGGGCACCCATGTTACCATAAGACACCGGGAATTGAACTTTCTACAGGATCTTTAGGCCTTGGACTTTCAGCTGGTGTCGGCATGGCGCTGAGCGACAGGTTAAATAAGAAAAACAGCCATGTTTATGTACTGCTGGGCGACGGTGAGATTCAGGAAGGCATAATATGGGAAGCAGCCATGAGTGCCAGCAAATATAAGACGGATAACCTCATTGCAATTCTTGACAACAATGGGGTTCAACTGGACGGAACAATACAGGAAATAATGCCACTTGATGACATAAAAGCTAAATGGTTCTCCTTCGGTTGGAATGTCATAAGTGTTGATGGACATGATATCGCTGCTCTATCCGATGCCTTTGACCTTGCAGTACAGCACAGAGGGAGCCCTACGATTATTATAGCCGACACCGTAAAAGGGAAGGGAATATCCTTTATGGAGGGCAAAAATCAATGGCATGGGAAGCCTATCACTCAAAAGGAATACAATATGGCAGTAGAGGAATTGAACATACAGTAAATAATTTTGAGCTGATTGAAAGCAGCAGAATGGAGTTTTCAGATGGCAGAAAAAATTGCAATGAGAGATGCATACGGAAATGCACTTTTAGAAATGGGAGGAATTCAGGAGAATATAGTTGTGCTTGAGGCTGATGTGGGCAACTCTACTAAAAGTATATTATTTGGCAGCAAGTATCCTGAAAGATATTTTAATGTGGGGATTTCCGAGATCAATATGGTTGCTATGGCATCCGGCTTTGCTATAAGCGGCTTTAATACATTTGTAAATACCTTTTCTGTTTTTATGACGACGAGAGGTCTGGATCCAATAAACAGCCTGATTGCATACGATTCCTTGAATGTTAAGCTAATCGGAAATTATGCAGGATTGTCGGATTCATATGATGGCGCAAGCCACCAGGCTGTTTTTGACATAGCCTGTATGCGTTCTCTGCCAAATATGACAATTATTTCACCGTGTGATCAGATTGAGACCGAAAGGGCGGTGTTGGCCTTAGGTGACTACAATGGTCCCGTTTATATGCGATTAAGCAGGAATGCAAATCCGATTGTTAATGATGATTCATATAAATTTGAGCTTGGCAGGGGCCTTGTTATGAAGGAAGGGACGGACATAACAATTGTAGCCACGGGATATATGGTCCAAAAGGCACTTGCAGCAGCCTATATGCTTGAAGAGAAGGGTATCTGTGCACAAGTTGTCAATATTCATACTATCAAGCCTCTTGATGAAGAATTAATTATCAAATGTGCAAAACATACAGGTTTGATACTGACAGTAGAAGAGCATAGTGTTTACGGAGGGCTAGGAAGTGCCGTTTCAGAGGTAATCTCTCAGAATTATCCCGTACCGATACATTTAATGGGCTTAACCGGCTATGCTGAATCAGGTGATTACGAGAAGCTGTTAACCAAGTATTTGCTGGACGAAAATGCAATTTATAAAAAGGTTCAAAAAATAGTAAAGCAGAGTAAGAGTTATAAGCTCTATTAATTATGTAAAGCAATGCTCATTAGGGTTTCTGAGATTCGGAAAGATAGTCATTTACCGGATCTTGGAAATCTTTTTGTAATGTAGTCGTTCCTTTTTTATGGTATAATAAATTTACATAATAAATATTGCACCATTGAAAGAATACTCTATTATTGGAGGTTTCAAGCGTGTTAATTCCTTATACTTTAAAGAACAAGCTTATCTTATATTTCAGTACCGTATTTATTCTGGTATCACTATGCATTAGCTACTATTATTCAAATTATACTAAAAACCTGCTCGAAAAAAATATTGTTGACAATACCCAGAATAATCTAAGATACATACTCAGCAATATTGACAGACAAATAAGACAGTGCCAGGATCTGTCAGACTGGCTCTACATCAACAGGAATCTGGACAAGCTTCTCATAAGAGATTATACCGATTCCAAGTACAATTTTGACTTGGATATTTCGGCAACATATAAAGAAATCAACGACAGAATAACAAATTCGTCCATCGGAAGGTATGTGGTTTCAGTATTAATTGAAGGAAAAAACAAAGTAAATTTGAAGCTTTATTCCGAAGCTGATTTCATTGATATAAACAAAATGAAGACCACAACATGGTTTCAAAAGGGAGAGGATTCAGAAGTCTTTGCTTTCGCCGGTATAGAAGAAAATCTTGCAAAAGAGAGATATAATAAATTTTTTATACCCTTTGTAAGAAAAATTATTTTCTCAGACTCAAGAAAGACTATTGGCTGGCAGGTTATAGGGATTTCTCCGGACCTGATCAGGAACAGTATAAGGGACTTTGAAGTTCCTGAAAATGACTTGCTCCTGATAATGGACCGGCAGAACAAATGTATTTATTCCAGCCAGAATAAATTGTTGGGGCAGGATTTGTCACAATCAATATCATTACCGGATCAAAATAAAAAAAGCTTCTACTCTACAGTTTTTGGAAAAAAAGTTTTGGTTGTTTATCATAAGTCGGCATACTCCAATTATCAGATTGTGCAGCTTGTAGATTACTCATTTATAGAAGAACAGCGCACAAACGCAACTAAAATTTTGTTCCTAATTCTGGGAATAACAGTAACTGTCGGTTGTCTTTTTACAATATTCCTTTCCGGTAATTTAACCAAGCCTTTAAGGAGAATAATGAACAGAATGGATTGCATTTCAAAAGGGAATTTTCATGTGGAACCTGAACTGGAAGGAAATGATGAAATAGGTGAACTGGGAAAAGGAATAAACCAGCTTGCAACTAATGTAAATCAGCTGCTTTTAAAAGTTAAGAATGATGAAATTGCAAAAAAAGAATTGGAGTTTAAAGTTCTTCAAAGCCAGATAAACCCACATTTTGTTTATAATGCCCTCAATTCAATAAAAGTCATGGCTATGATCCAGAAAGCGGATGGAATATATGAAACTGCCACCGCGCTGGGTGCATTACTTAAAGAGACATCCAAGGGAGCCATGAATCATATTACACTTGAGGAGGAAATAAACCTTCTGGACCAGTATATAACCATTCAAAAGGTTCGAAAAAAAGGTATGATACAGGTTAGCTATTCCATTGATAGCCAACTGTTATCCTGTAAAATACCTAAGTTTACGCTTCAGCCCATAATTGAGAATTCAATCGTGCATGGGTTTGAAGGGAAAAAAGGTTTAGGTATTCTGGAAATCAGTGCAGTCCTTGTGGAAAATGACATTCTGATTGAAATTCGTGATAATGGAGTGGGAATTCCTCAGGATAGAATTGAAACAATACTGCAAAAGGACTATTCCAGGGGAGAAAGATATAACAGTGTGGGTTTGATGAATATTAACGAAAGAATAAAATTAACCTACGGTGAGAAATACGGACTGTCTTTTGAAAGTAAATATATGGAATACAGTATTGTTAAAATATTGATACCTAAGGAGTAAAAAGCCTAAGGAAATATTAACTTTACATAAATTGTTGCAGGAAAAGCTTTAAGGAGGATTGTCATGTTAAAAGTAATATTGGTAGAAGATGAAACTCTTGTAAAGGTGGGAATAAATTCTCTGATCAACTGGAGGGAACTAGGCTTTAAAGTGGTTGCCGAAGGAAATAATGGTGAGCACGGATTATCACTTATAAAAGAGTATAATCCTGATTTGGTAATTACTGATATCGTTATGCCTAAAATGAACGGCATAGATATGATGAGAAAGGCGAAGGAATACAAACCTGATATTACTTTTATTATTTTAAGCAGTTACAATGAATTTGATCTGGTAAAGCAGGCCATGAAGTATGGTGCATGGGATTACATTTTAAAGTTGAATATAAGTGAAGAGTCCATGAAGGAGATGCTTATAAATTTAAAAGAAAAAATAATATACAACAGTAAAAAAATAAACAATGATAACCTGCCAGTTGTATATGACACCCAGAGCACTTCCATTATGCGTCAGGGCTTTTTGAAAAGCTTACTTGAGAACAATTTTGAGGACAGAAAATACATTGATGCCAAACTTCCTTCAATGAAGCTGGAACTAAATGAAGCAATGATGAAGGTTGGTCTGGTCAACACAAATCTTTATTTAGTGGAAAATAAATATAATCATAAGGATTTGGAGCTTTTGGATTTTACCATTATTGAAATACTAAATGAAATTGGAAACGAATTTTTTAATTGCTACTTTTTAAAGTTATCTTTTGGCACTTATGTTGTGGTCTTCTCATTAGAAGAGTCAGCAAAAGCTCAGGATATAAACGAACAAATTAAAATAATGGGCAAAACAATGCTGGAGATGTTGAAAAAATACGTTAATATTGATGCGGCTATAAGTATCAGTGATACTTATGATAGTTACTTAAGCCTGCCACAAGCTCTCGCTCAGGCAAAAGAGGCAATGGACATCCTGTTTTACAGAGGCTATGGCAGTATTATTTTCTTTGATGATGTCTTAGACGGAAAAGGTGAAGACATCGGTATCAAACATATCAATCTGAAGGAAAGACTACCTAAAGCCATTGAAATTTGTGATCTTACGCTGATAAATAATATTTTTGGGACAATTATTGATAATATTCAAAGGACAAATATGACTAAAAAGGAAATCTATGATTTATGCAACCAAACCTTCTGCTTATGTGATATCCATCTGGATGAGGAGTGGCAGTTAGACAATAAGACGCATTTTGAAGATAAGCCTGCTGTCGAAACGGTCTACAAGCTTCAGACGCTTCGAGAGATTCTGGAATTTGTTGAGAATTATAGGAATAGGATGGTTAATTTCCTCAGAAAAAAACATGACGATGAAAAGCATAACCTGGTTTGGGGAGCTAAAAAATATATTATTAATAATTGTATGGGCACGCCAAAGCTTAAAGAGGTTGCTGATAGCCTAAACATCAGTGCAGGCTACTTAAGCAGCATTTTTACCAAATATACAGGAATGTGCTTCACTGATTATGTTAATAAAGTAAAAATAGATGAGGCAAAAAGGATGCTAAAGGACGGCCAGCACAAGATTTATGAAATATCTTACTTAATGGGTTATGAAAATGCTTGTTATTTCAGTAAAATATTTAAGAAAATCACAGGCTGTTCACCAACCGAATTCGTAAAAAACACCATAAGTGATAATTGACATAATATCCTTTATCGTCTGCTCATGGTAAAAATAAAGGCTAAAATATAAAAATAGTTAAGCATTTCTTAAAATAATTCACGTTAAAAAGGATAAAAGGAAAATGCCCCAAATCAAAATTGAAACATCATAAAATAGTTAATGAATTATGAACAGAGTCCATTTTAGTGATTCTGTTTTTTTCTTATAATCTAATCAAGGAAAACAAAGTTACGCAATAAGAAATTCAAGTGTTTTGTTTCAGTATAAGAAAGATAAATATGATTAAAATTCTAGCCAAAATGGAGGTGAATACAAAATGGTGAGGTTTATAGGTAAAGGTACAGGGCGGGTGATTGTAATAAATCTCAAAAGAGGTGAATTGCTGCTCGAAAGTATTGAACAGGAACTGGCTGCTGTCGGCATTAAAAACGCAATAATTTCCGGAGCCATCGGTTCCTTGAAAAAAGCGGTTTTTCACAGAGTAACAGGGATGGAAAGAGAACCTGTTGACGAGTTTGTAACAGTAGAGAAGCCCCTGGAACTTGCTTCTCTGCAGGGTATAGTTGTTGATGGTCATCCGCATTTCCATATGGTTATCTCTGATTTGGAGAAGTCATACACAGGACATCTGGAACATGGTACAGAGGTGTTGTATCTGGTTGAAATAACTCTGCTGGAGGTGGAAGGGCTTAACCTTCATAGAGTAAAGGATCAGGATAATATAGCAATTCTTACACAGAAGTAACCGGTCTTTAGTCCTTTAAGGATTAATATAATAAAATTTTTCAGGAGGGGAACTATGATAAGCTCAAAATTTAAGAAAGTATTAGCTATTGCTATGGTGACTGCAGTGGTGTCAACGGCTTTTGCCGGCTGTGGTACAAGCAAGACCAGCAGTGGTGATTCCACCGCTGTAACCTCGGGAACAACTACCAGTACGCCAACTAAAGCTAATGATGAACCGATTGAAATCAGGCTGATGACATCATGGACTGCTGGCTCGGTTGCATACGAGTCAATAGAAGCACTTTTGGAGACTTATAAAAATGAAAAGCCTAATATCAAAATTACTCATGATGCTTTACCAAGTGCGGATCTCAGAACGAAGCTTACGGTTGAGATGGCAGCAGGCACTCCGCCAGATGTTTCCTGGTGTATTTTGAGTTACGCCCGTGAATTCATAAAGGATAATAAAATAATTGATTGGGCTCCTGTCTATGATGATCCCAAACATCCGGAATTCAAGAAGTGGTTCAGTGAAGTATCGTTAAAGTTTGCTTCCACAGATGACGGGAAAATAATGATGGCTCCTCAGGAAGGTTCCATTGACGGTCTTTACTATAATACTGAAATTTTCTTAAAATATGGCTGGAATCCGCCAACAACCTTTGATGAACTCCTTTCCCTTATACCTAAAATAAAGGAAAAAGGACTCTCTCCTTTAGTTACAGGCGGTAAGGATGGCAGATTTGCATGGCTTGCATCAGCTTTGCTTGCCAGGTCAGCAGGAATGGATAATTTCAAGGCTCTGACTTTAGGGGATGCGAAGACGAGCTGGAATGATCCGAAGTATGGATTTACAGATGCCATGACTAAATTTAAGCAGCTTATTGATGCCGGTGCGTATCCAAAGGGAGTACTTGGAATGAGTGCAACCGAAGCAGATCAAATGTTTGCAAGAGGTGAGGCTGCCATGTACTATGAAGGCGCATGGAAGCCGGGTAACTTTGCAACAGCAGGCGGACAAGAATTTGTGAATAAGCTTGCCCGTGTTAACTTCCCTATATTTACCGACTGTCCTAATGGAGATACGAAAGTTAATGTTGGTGGAAATATAATCGGCTTCTTTGTGGCTAATAATTTACCCGACGCTAAAAGAGAAGCATGCATCAACCTTGTAAAAGATATTGTCAGCCCTGAATTTAATGTGCCTATCATGGAAAAGGGTGGGTTTGTATATGCAGGAAATGCCGATTACGATAAAACAAAAGTATCTCCTGTTATGAATCAGCTGATAGATGCATATAGAGGTGCAACATCATACGTACCATCCATGGATTCAATAGCACCGCCTGTAGTGGATCTTGCCATCAAGCAGACAGCAATGCCCGGAATGATTACAGGACAATTTGATGTGCAAAAAGCTATTGCAGAAGTTCAAAAAGCAGCTGAAGACTACTCAAAAGGAAAGTAGAATACATTTGGTATTACGGAATATCCGTTAAAGGATATTCCGTAATACCAAAAAATCACAGGCGTATGGGGGAGAAAAAATGGGGATTTTTAACCGATTATCTAATGAAAGTAGTAACGAAGAGTCACTGGCGCCGAACCCTCAGTTAGAAGTAGGCAGTAAAGCCACAAAAAGATTGATTTACGGATTTATGACTATTTGTGCTTTGATCATTTTACTTCCTTTGGTGTGGTTGTTTTTCTCTTCAATGAAAACACAAGCCGATTTGACGGTAAATACTTGGGGGCCACCCAAGGAATGGGTATTTTCAAACTATATCAAAGCATGGAAGGGCTCAAGAATTGACACATATATGCTTAACAGTATTTATGTAACCTTTTTAACTATAATAATTACAGTAGTTACAGCTACACCTATTTCCTTTATTCTGGCCCGTTACAGATTCAGGGCTAAAAAATTCATTTATTATACAATTATTGCGGGAATGATGATTCCCATTCACTCAGCTATTATTCCACTTTACATGATGGTCGGAAAGTGGGACATGTATAACAATCTAAGTGTTTTAGGTCTGATTTACGGCGCATTTCGTATATCCATTTCCATATTTATATTAGAAAGCTTTATGAGTTCCATACCAAGGGAATTGGAGGAATGTGCATTTATTGACGGCTGTAGCGTATGGAAGCTGTTTATCAAGATAATTGTACCTTTATCCAAGGATGGTATCGTAACTATAGCGGTATTAGCAGTTCTGGCTTGCTGGAACGAACTTCTTGTGTCCATGCTGTTGCTAAACAAGCCTGAGCTTAAAACTTTACCGATTGGACTAATCGGTTTTATTACGGAGTTTAACTCGGAATATACTCAATTGGCTGCAGGTATTATGATGGCTATAATCCCAAGTATTCTATTCTATATATTTGCACAGGAAAACATCGAAAAAGGAATGATTGCAGGAGCAGTAAAGGGATAGATAATACAGATTGGCAGTGGAGGTCTATATGAATATAACTAAAAAAAACATTTGGGTAGTTTTAGCATTTTTATTACCGGGTTCATTGATTTACATATATCTGGTTCTGTATCCTATTGGACAATCAGTTTTTCTCAGCACATTTAAATGGGATACATTGGCAACGAGAAGATTTGTAGGTCTGGAAAATTATGAGTCGGTGTTTTCATCACAGCTTTTTTGGAAGTCAATGGGGAATTCTCTGATATTCATGGTATCAACTACATTTTTGCAGGTTGTTATCGGATTCACATTGGGGTATATGGTTTACCTCCAATTGAGAGGGTATCGCTTTTATAAGGTGGTATTTTTTGTACCGACAGTATTACCTTCAGTAGCAGTAGGGTTTATATGGAATTATATTTACAGTCCGGGGATGGGTTTGCTAAAGCCTTTTATGACAGCAATCGGCCAGGCTGAAAATTATATACCGCCGTTATCAAGTCCGGCTTTGGCATTAATTGCGGTCATAATAGCACAGACATGGAATTCATGCGGCGTTCAGGTTATTTTGTTTAATTCGGGATTTATGAACATGCCTCAAGAAGTAATTGAAAGTGCCACTATAGACGGGGCCAGCGGCATGAAAATGATTTATCACATGGTAATCCCTCTGTCCTGGGATATTATAAAAATGGTAATTATTTTGCAGACGGTCGGTGCTTTACGTTCCTTTGATCTAGTCTACGTAATGACAGGGGGAGGTCCGAATCATTCCACCGAGTTATTACCTCTTCATCTCTTTGTAAGTTCATTCCAAAACTTTAACATTGGATATGGAAATGTCATAGCAATATTGATTTTTGCATTGGCTATGCTGCTTACAATGGGAATGAAAAAAATAATGTACAAGGAAAGCATTTATTAATTTAAATAAGCAGCAAAAAATATTTAATTTTGAGAGGGGATTTAATTATGACAAGAACAGAATTAATTAATGAATTAAGAAAGTATAGGTGCGCAGATTTATCAGATGCTATGGATGCTCTTGGTTTGGTCAATGTGGGGTCAATGAATCCGAATATGCGACCTTTAAGAACGGGAATGGAGTTTAAAGGTTTTGCATATACAGTAAAACTGCTTCCAAAGCAGACTCCAAATAAACAGTGCAAAACTGTTGCTGAATACAAGGAAGAGTTGACCAGAGAATGTGAAAACATATATTCCTTTGTTAACGATATTACTGCAGAGAATGCAAAGGACATGGTTATAGTCATTGACATGGAAGGTATTGTAGGAGGAATTTGGGGCTCTGAAATAGCAATGAACATGATGATAAGGGGAGTTGAAGGCGCGGTAATAGACGGGGCCTGCAGAGACTCCTATGAAACTAATCTGGAAAATGCAAACGTATTCTGCACTCAGAGAACATACAACCATGTATATGGACGTGTGCGCGGCGGTGCCAGAAATATTCCGGTTCATTGTGCCGGAGTAACCGTAAAGCCTGGAGATGTTATATGTGCGGATGATGATGGTGTATTGGTAATACCATATGAAGTTGCCGAAGATGTTATAAAATTTGCCAGATTGCAGCTGGAAGAAGATATTGCTACAAGGTCTTCACACTATGAGAAATTAGGTTATCAACCTGATGCTACTCTTGAAAGAAATAAATAAACGTTAATTTTCTTTTTTACAGAAGATTCCACTGAATAGGCGGGATCTTCTGTAAAAATATAGAAAGAGGGGTTCTATGAAAGCTATACAAAAAACAGTCGGAGAGATTGGCGCACAGCTGGTGGATTTGGAAATTCCCCGCATCGGAAGGAATGAGGTTCTTGTGCTAGTCAAGGATGCTGCACTATGCAGGTCTGATGTGGATGTATATGAATGGACCCAATTGGTTCAGAATGCACACTACAAGTTGCCGTTTACCATGGGACATGAGTTTTCAGGAATTGTGGTAGAGGCTGGAGAAGACGTAAAGGGTATCAGTGTTGGAGACAGAGTTGCCGGTGAAACACATATTCCATGTGGTCACTGTAATACCTGCAGGACGGGTAATCAGCATATCTGCAGAAACAATATGGGTGTAATAGGAAGAAGCGTTAACGGATGTTTTGCAAAATACATAAAAATTCCGGAAATTGCTGCAGTTAAGATACCAGATTCTATTACCTACAGGCAGGGAGCACTGCTTGAACCCTTCGCAACGGCCATGCATGCCCTTTCTAAAGTCAATCCCTGCGGCAACAGCATAGCGATTCTTGGTATGGGTACTATCGGACTGATGGCTGTTGAACTTGCAAAATTTTTAGGCAGCACAAAAATCTTTGTAATGGGTAATAATGAGCTGCGACTGGCAGAGAGTAAACGACTTGGTGCAGATGTGACAATTAATGGCTCCAAAGAAGATTTTGTAGATGTTATAATGCGGGAAACAAACGGTGTAGGGGTATCTTCTATTATAGACATGACGGGAAATGAAGAAGTAATAAATAAAAGCGTTGAGGCACTAAAGGTGGCAGGAACTCTGGTTCATGTGGGAATGGTGCCAAAACCGTTGACTTTCAACAATTTTATGTATGGTGTTGTATACAAGGAGTTGAACATTACGGGAATATTCGGCAGGAGAATGTTTGAAACATGGGAAACAGTTCTGTCAATTTTAAATACCGGTAGGATAAATCTGGATAACTATATCGGAAAGGTTACCGAGCTTGAGAATTTTGAGCAGGCTATAGAAGATTTCAAAAAAGTAACCGGAAGAATAATATTTGAGCTTTAAAAATATAAAAAGAGGGTGTAAAGATGATATCAAATCATAACTGTAAAGAGGTCAGCATTTTCGAAGTAGGTCCTCGTGACGGCTTGCAGCCCGAACCTGTGTTTATACCGACTGAGAAGAAAATCGAGTTGGTAAACAGATTAACAGATGCGGGGTGTAAAAGGATTGAGGTCACTTCCTTTGTACATCCGAAGTGGGTACCTCAAATGGCGGACAGTAAAGAAGTTCTGGCTGGTATAAGGAAAAAAGAAGGTGTGACATATAACGCGCTGATTCCTAACTTAAGAGGACTTGAATTAGCTATCGAATGCGGTTTGAAAGAAGTAGTCACCATAATGAGTACCAGCGAAAGCCATAATAAAAAGAATTTAAACATGTGTACAGAAGATTCTCTTAAAGAAATTGAACAAATTAATAAAGTTGCTGCAAAAAACGGAGTCAAAGTACGCTCATATATTGCAACGGTATTCGGTTGCCCAATTGAAGGGGAAATGAGCCCCAAAAGAGCACTTGAAATAGCATTAAAACTAGAAGAATACGGTTCATATGAAATATCACTGGGTGATACAACCGGGATGGCAAATCCTATATCAGCCTATGAAATTCCTAAGATGATAAACGAAAAACTTACCAGAGCAAAACTTGCTGTTCACTATCATAAATATCATGGTCTGGAATTTGCCAATAACCTGGCATCCTTTGAAGCCGGCATTAGAATATTTGACGGCGCAGCCGGAGGACTTGGAGGATGTCCATATGCTCCTGGTGCTAAAGGTAACTGTCAAACCGAAATACTAGTAGAGATGTTCCACAGAATGGGTATAGAAACAGGAATAGATCTGAAAAAGATTTATGATGCAGGGGAGTACGCAATGACTTTGAGTACCCTCTTACACAATAAATGCTGATAAAAGGTAGTAATCCATTAAGGAGGCTGTATAGATGAATGAAAAACTTTTGGATATCAAAAGAAAATATAGTATTGGTGAAATTAAAAGTCAGAACCTTGAAAGTGTCATATTTACCGAGATTTATGGATCAGATCCGGTAAATATCAGAGAGGCATGTAATGACGCAGCCTATGTACGCTGCGAAACTGTTGAGGAAGAGACCGGTATAAGTCTGGACATTATAAAAAATACCCGTCTTGACAACTGTTCGTTGGTTGGCGGGGAAAGGATTTTGAGCGGAATAGAAGGAAAAATAGGAGCTGCAACTATCCCTATGGGAATAGCCGGACCTGTAAAAATAAACGGGCAGTTTGTGAATGAAAAGATATATATTCCACTTGCAACAAATGAGGCTGCTCTGGTCGCAGGAGTACAAAGGGGTATAAAAGCTATAAATTTGGCTGGAGGGCTCAACACACTGGTTCATTTTGATGGAATGACCAGGGCTCCATTGATTGAAGCTCCTGATATTGCCGAGGCCAGAAGATTCTGCCGGCAAATTGAAACTGATAAAGATCTGTTCAAATCTTTAGCAGTGCTTTCAAGAGACCCATTTGTCCGTTTGGAACAAATTGACCCCTACCAGCTGGGCACAAAAGTATTCCTGAGAATGATGTTCAAAACCGGTGATGCTATGGGTATGAACGGGGTGACCAAGGCTTCTGCAGATATAACAAGAGGTATCCTGGCCATGCTGCCTGACTGGAAGCTTATAACAATAAGCAGCAATCTTTGCTCTGATAAGAAATCTTCTCATATAAATGTTTTAAACGGTAGAGGTAAATCCATTCAAACAGAGGTATTTATACCTAACGAAGTTCTAAAGGCAGTGTTTAAAAAAGGAGTTAATGCCAGAAGTGTTGAGAAGACAGTTTTTCATAAATGCTATCTGGGTTCATGCTACAGCGGAACAATTGGAGGCTTCAACGTAAATGCAGCAAATGCCGTAGCGGCATTTTATGCGGCTACCGGACAGGATTTGGCGCATGTAATTTCATCTTCCAGCTGCTTTGTACAGGCGGATGCAACCGAAGACGGAGTTCATTTCATGGTTTCGCTGCCATGCATGGAGCTTGCTACAATTGGCGGTGGTACAATGTTCGGAACATCCAAGGAAGCTTTAAGACTTATCGGCTGCGGAGGCTTCGGAAAGAATGTTGATGATAATGAAAATGTATTAAGACTTGCTGAAATTGCGGCAACAGCTGTAACAGCCCTTGAATTGAACACCGCATGCGCACAAGCTGCCGGGTACGAGATGGCCGATTCTCATGTCAAGCTTGCAAGAGGCGAAGAAGCCTAAGGTGTGTGGAGGAACAAACAAATTTCATAACTGTTTTGTGGCCGCTATGCGGCTCAATGCCAAAAACTGACTTAGGAGGCTAATATGTACGAATCCATAAAAAAATATATGAAGGTTGGTTTGATCCACTTTATGGCTTATCCTGCCACAATGAAAGGTGAAGGACCCATAGAGGAAACCATAAGAAAAATTGCAACAGACAGCTATTTTGACGCAATTGAAATAACCTGGATGAAAGCCCCTCAGGTAAGAAATAATGTCAAGAAAATGCTGGACAGTTCGCATATGACGGTAGCTTACGGCGGACAGCCCAGACTGCTTACTACCGGCATGAATATAAACGATCTTGATGAGAGCAAAAGATTAGCAGCTGTTACAAGCCTTAAGGAAGGAATTGATGAGGCATATGAAATGAATGCTGCCGGATTTGCCTTTTTGTCAGGAAAATACCTGGAAGAAACAAAGGAACAATCTTATCAGGCACTGATAAAGTCAACAAAGGAATTGTGCAGTTATGCGAAGAGCAAAGGCAGCATGAAGGTTGCATTAGAGGTTTTTGACTATGATATAGACAAAAAGTCCATAATCGGCCCCGTTTCACTTGCAAAACGTTTTGCTCAGGAAATAACTAATGAATTTGATAATTTCGGCTTAATGGTAGACCTTTCGCATATTCCGATGATACATGAAACACTTCAGGAAAACTTACTTCCGATTAAAGAATATATAATACACGCCCATATGGGTAACACAGTTATAAAAGACCCTTCCTGTGAAGCTTATGGTGATACACACCCGCGTTTCGGTTTCCCGAATTCGGAAAACGATGTGGATGAATTGACCGAATACCTGAAAACACTGATGCAAATCGGATTCATCAGCGAAGAACGCAGACCAATAGTCAGCTTTGAGGTAAAACCCTGGGGAGATGAAGATCCGGATATAGTAATAGCAAACGCAAAGAGGGTTTTAGATCTGGCCTGGTCAAGGGTTTAGGCAAACTAAGCTGAATAGTAATTTTTTAGTGGTTCGGTTACCCAGTGCAAATCACAGATATAAACTAATTTAATATGTGAGGATGATGATTTATGAAAATCGTAGTACTTGATGGATATACCCTTAATCCTGGTGATATCAGTTGGTCTGGCTTAGAGCAGCATGGAGAGCTGACAGTCTATGACAGAACCCCAGCAGATAAGATAGTTGAAAGAATCGGTAATGCTGAAATTGTATATACAAATAAAACACCGCTAACAAAGGAAATATTTGATAGCTGCCCCACAATTAAATTTGTAGGTGTGCTAGCTACAGGTTATAATGTAGTTGATACAGAATATGCAAAGTCCAAAGGCATACCGGTGACCAATATTCCCACCTATGGTACAGCTGCTGTAGCACAATTCGCTTTTGCACTGCTTTTGGAGCTTTGCCATCATGTCGGGTCTCACAGTGATAGTGTACATAACGGAGATTGGACAAAATGTCCGGATTTTTGTTATTGGAATTATCCTTTAGTTGAACTTGCCGGAAAGACCTTTGGAGTTATCGGATTTGGCAGAATAGGTCAGACAGCGGCAAAAATAGCACAGGCTTTAGGCATGAAGGTGCTTGCACATGACCAGTTTATTGATAAGAGTTTAGAAAATGACGGATTAAAATATGTACAACTGGATGAGCTATTTGCCCAGTCAGATGTTATATCTTTACACTGTCCTCTATTTCCTTCCACTCAGGGAATAATAAACAAAGCCAATATTGCTAAAATGAAAGACGGTGTAATGATTATAAATACATCGAGAGGACCACTGGTGGTTGAACAGGATCTTGCAGAAGCTCTTGATTCAGGAAAGGTTGCAGGAGCAGCACTTGATGTAGTATCATCTGAGCCAATCCGCAGTGATAATTTATTGCTTAATGCTAAAAATTGCATAATTACACCGCATATTGCATGGGCTCCCAGAGAATCCAGGAACAGGCTGATGAATATTGCAGTTGATAATTTATCTGCATTTCTATCTGGTAATCCGGTAAATGTTGTAAACCTGTAAAAGATGAAAGGATGGTTAGATGAAAATAGTTATAGCACCTGACTCCTTTAAAGGAAGCCTTACAGCTATAGAAGTTGCCGGATTTATTGAAGACGGTATAAAGCAGGCCGATACAAATATTGAGGTAGTTAAGCTTCCTGTTGCTGATGGCGGTGAGGGCACTGTTGAGGCACTAGTGGCGGCCACAGGCGGCCAAATAGTGAAGCAAAGGGTTCATGGCCCGTTTATGGAAGAAGTGGACTCATTCTTCGGTATATTAGGAAACGGACGGACTGCTGTGATTGAAATGGCCGCCTGTTCTGGGTTGACACTCGTCAGAAAAGAGGAATTAAATCCTTTGATGACTACCACCTATGGAGTAGGGGAACTTATACTGGCTGCAGTCCGCACGGGTTGCAAAAAGATAATAGTTGGTATAGGCGGAAGCTCGACAAATGACGGCGGTATGGGTATGGCACAGGCCTTGGGCTACAGGTTCTATGACAAGAACAAAAACATATTGGGACAGGGCGGGAAATATGTTGGTGAGGTTGCCAGCATAGATTCTCAAAACTTTAATAATGATCTAAATGATATAGAGATTGTTGTTGCCTGTGACGTTAAAAATCCTTTATGTGGTCAAAATGGAGCTTCACATATTTACGGGCCCCAAAAGGGTGCAACAAATGAAATGATAGAATTGCTCGACAGAGGGCTTGAAAATTTTGCAGATATCATTAAAAGAGATATTGGCAAAGATATCAGGGATATTCCGGGAAGTGGGGCAGCCGGAGGTCTTGGAGGGGGTATGATCGCATTTTTGAAGCAGTCAAAACTTTGTCCCGGAATTGATATAGTTATTGAAAATTGCAATTTTAGAGAGATCATCAAGGATTGTGATTTACTAATAACCGGTGAGGGTCAGACTGATAGTCAGACTGCAAACGGAAAGGTAGTCGCGGGACTTGCGTCAGAAGCAAAAAGGTATGATATCCCTGTGGTTTGTTTGTCAGGTTCATTGAAAGAAGGATACCAGAAGACATATGCCTGCGGAGTTGATGCAGCCTTCAGTGACATTATAGCCCCCATGACACTGGAGGAAGCGATGAGATTGACACCCCAAATGTTAACTCAGACATCATATTCCATAGCAAGATTAATGCTTAAAATATATTCAAAGGCTAAGGCAAAATTTCAGGATAAATAGAATAATGCCGGACTAATATGAAAAAGATGAGGTTTCCTTATCTGTCACCTTGTTTTTTGACAGTACTCCCGATTGCTTGTGTAGTCGGGAGTTTTGGTTTAGATCAACATTATGAATTGATTCCATAAGCGAAAACTATTAAATATTAGTATTTTGAAGGAGACTATAATAAAATAACCTTGTATACTGGTATTTATAAGTTGAGATTTATATGCTATTAGTTTTAAAATATTATAATGAATGAAATTTTTTGATTCAATTCACAATTTTTACACTTATTTTGTGAAACTTTATAAAAAGGCCGTGATATATTTGTACTCAAAAAAAGATTTAATACGTCTTTTCTTTCCTGCTTTCATCGAACAGTTTCTCTCAACAGCCATAGGCGTAGTCAATACCATGATGGTTAGCGGGCTGGGAGCTTTTGCAGTGTCTGCTGTCGGAATAGTCGATTCAATAAATTTTGTAGCTATGAATTTGTTTCTTTCTGTTGCAACAGGAGCTACGGTTGCTATTGCACAGCATTTGGGTGCTGGTAGGGCAGATAAAGCATCTAATACAGCAGCCCAATCAATTACTTCTGTATTTATACTTTCTGCTCTGACGGGTTTAGGTCTTTTTGTTTTCGGACAACAAATAATAGGCTTTATGTTTGGGAACGCTGAACCGATTGTAAAAACCGCTGCCTGGACATATTTGATTTGCTCGGCAATATCCTATCCGCTTCTGGGTTTATTCAACATCTTTACCGGAATACTCAGAGCTAACAACAATTTTATTGCCTCAATGGTCGCTATTGTTTGTTCAAATCTCGTAAATCTTTGTGTTGGAGCTATTTGTATTTTTGGCCTTGATATGGGAGTTTTAGGCGCAGGACTGGGTCTGGTTTCAGCCAGACTTGCCGGTGCAGTAATATTACTTTTTCCATTGTACAGAAGCCCTAAAATACATATAAGGAGAGCATCTTACAGGCCTTCCTTTAAAGTAATGAAACCTGTTTTATATATCGGAGTTCCGGCCGGGTTGGACAGTCTGGTTTTTAATGGGGGTAAGTTAATTGTTCAGGCAATTGTTGCATCTCTCGGAACGGCTTCACTTGCTGCAAACAGTATTGCAGGCTCACTTAATTCCATCATTAATATACCCGGGAGTGCAGTTTCAATTGTAGCTGTAAGTATAATAGGCTACTACGCAGGTGCCGGAGATAAGCAGCAACTTAAAAGAATGATAAATAAGCTCACTTTATATGCTATGCTTCTCTTGGGAGCAGTTTCACTGATATTTATGCCATTTGCGTCTCATTTCCTTAGGCTTTATTCGCCAACAGATGATGTTTTAACAATGGCACTGCATATTACTTATCTGACGTTGGTCTGTATACCGATATTCTGGCCTGCTGCCTTTATTATACCTGCATGCCTTAGAAGTACCGGAGATGTTGTTTATGTGACTACAGTCTCTATATTAAGCATGTGGCTAATAAGAGTTCTGGGAGGATATCTACTTGTAAGATATACCGGCTTGGGCTTAATGGGTGTATGGATAGCCTGGTGTTTTGACTGGGTAACAAGAGGGGTGCCCTTCTATGCCAGAGTCCTCAGCCGGAAATATGAGAGGCATTTACCGGCTGGCAGGGATAAAGCTGCTGTTACCTCCAAAGACGAAGCAGTTGTAACGAGTTAAAACATAAGTATTATGGAAAATAAGACAGGTTGCCCATTCTATTATAAGTTCAGATTAAATGGCTCAATTGAATTATGAAGCTTTTCAAAATTAAATGATTGATATATTTTATACTATGTGGTATACTAGCAAACGAAAAAATACACACGCACTCTCAAATCAGTCGCAGAATATTGGAATTAAAAGGCTTTGGTCAAAGTGATTGACTTTGTTAAAGTGTCAGTGATAAATTCACTGATTACAGGTGTGCGGAGGTATTAACTTTAACGGAGGTGTTTTTAATATGGCAGTTATTTCAATGAAACAACTTTTGGAGGCCGGCGTTCACTTCGGTCACCAGACTAGAAGATGGAACCCAAAGATGGCAGAGTACATCTTCACAGAACGTAATGGTATTTATATCATCGACCTTCAGAAAACAGTTAAGAAGGTAGACGATGCATACTTCTTCATAAGAGAAGTGGCTATGAATGGACAGGACGTACTTTTTGTAGGAACTAAGAAGCAGGCTCAGGATTCTATTAAAGAAGAAGCTGACAGAAGCGGACAGTTCTTTGTAAACAACAGATGGTTGGGCGGTATGCTCACAAACTTCAAAACTATTCGTAAGAGAATAGACAGATTGAACCAGTTAAATACTATGGAAGCAGATGGTACTTTTGAAGTTCTTCCAAAGAAAGAAGTTATCAAGCTTAAGAAGGAAATGGAAGACCTCGAAAAGAACCTCGGCGGTATCAAGAGCATGAAGAAGCTTCCTGGTGCAATGTTTGTTGTTGACCCACGTAAGGAAAGAAATGCGATCCTTGAAGCTAAAAAATTAGGTATTCCTGTAGTAGCTATAGTTGATACTAACTGTGATCCTGATGAAGTAGATTTTGTTATTCCTGGTAATGACGATGCTATCAGAGCTGTTAAGCTTATTGCTGCAAAGATAGCTGATGCTATTATCGAAGGTCGTCAAGGCGAGCAGCTTTCACCTGAAGCTGTAGAATCTGCACAAGCTGATGAAACAGTAGAAGTGGCTGAATAGTTGAGTTAGAAATGATACATTACTAGATTGTGATTTTCTTTTTCACAATCTAGTAATTAGCATATAAAAAACTAAATATTTCTACCATTAAAGGTAAGTATATTATTCTATTACTAAAAAAATTAATGGCACGGGCTGCAAACTGGCTTTTATCTCATTTTAAAGATGATATAAATACTTTGCCCATGTCGGAAATGGAGATAAACAATGATTACTGCGGAAATGGTAAGACTGCTCCGTGAAAGAACCGGAGCGGGTATGATGGACTGCAAAAAGGCTCTCACAGAAACTAATGGTGACGAGGAAAAGGCAGTTGAGTATTTAAGAGAAAAAGGTATTGCTAAAGCTGCAAGCAAGGCAGGAAGAATTGCTGCTGAAGGCTTAGTTGAATCTTATATTCATGGTGGCGGAAGAATCGGTGTTCTCGTTGAAGTAAACATTGAAACTGACTTCGCAGCAAAAAACGAAGAATTCAAGCAGTTGGTAAAGGATATTGCAATGCAGATTGCTGCCAGCAAGCCTGAATATGTAAGAAGAGAAGAAGTTCCATCTGCTCACATTGAGAGCGAAAAAGAAATATTGAGAGCTCAGGCTAGAAACGAAGGAAAACCTGAAAAAATCATTGAGAAAATGGTTGAAGGCAGAATCGATAAATTCTATGCTGAAAAGTGCTTAATGGAGCAGGCTTTCATTAAGGATCCTGATAAAACTGTTGATCAGTTAATAAAGGAAAAAATAGCTCACATCGGTGAAAATATTTCAGTTAGAAGATTTGTAAGGTATGAAAGAGGCGAAGGTATAGCTAAGAAAGAAGAAAACTTCGCTGATGAAGTAATGAAACAAATAGGTGGCTAACATAATTAAGGGGGCTGTTGCAGAACATTTTAATATAATTTGTTTTGTGACAGCCCCCTTATTAGGGCTTTTTTAGCGAAATAAATAAATTATTTTACGGAGGAAGGTCATGTCAGAACTAAAGTATAAGAGAATAATGCTTAAAATCAGTGGGGAAGCTTTATCAGGTGAAAGGGGAAATGGAATTGATACTGATACCGTTAACGAAATATGTGATAGAATCCTTACCATTCACAAGCTTGGAGTTGAAGTAGCTATTGTTGTGGGAGGAGGCAACTTCTGGAGAGGCAGAAGCGGCAAAGGAATGGACAGGACTACCGCTGACCATATGGGTATGCTGGCTACAGTTATTAATTCACTTGGACTGCAAGATGCTCTTGAATCCCGAGGTATACAGGTAAGAGTCCAGACTGCCATAGAAATGAGACAAATCGCTGAACCTTATGTAAGGAGAAAAGCGGTCAGGCATCTGGAAAAAAAGAGAATTGTAATATTTGCCTGCGGTATGGGAAATCCATATTTTTCAACAGATACAGCTGCCGCTCTGAGAGCTGCCGAAATAGATGCAGAAGCAATTCTTATGGCTAAAAATGTGGACGGTATATATGATTCTGATCCGACAAAAAATCCGAATGCTGTTAAGTACGACAGAATAAGTTATCAGGAAATTCTGAATAAAGGCTTGTGCGCCATTGACCTGACTGCAGCATCCTTCTGCAAGGACAACGGAATTCCTACCCTGGTATTTGGACTTAATGATCCCGACAATATCATAAGAGCAGTAAAAGGTGAAGAGATTGGTACTACAATATATTGAAATCCCGAGTAATTAATTGTATTATATATATTGGCATAATAATGATATTGTTCTAAAATTATTGTGCAACGAATATATTAGGAGGAGTTTTATGGACAAAGAGCTTTATAAACCTATTGAAGAGAAGATGAAAAAAACCATACATGTATTTAAGGACAATCTTGCAGGCATAAGGGCAGGAAGAGCAAATCCTCAGATACTTGATAAAATTACCATTGATTATTACGGTGCACCTACACCGATTCAACAGGTTGCCACTGTATCTGTACCTGAGGCTAGGGTAATTTTGATACAACCTTGGGAATCCAAGCTCCTTAAAGATATCGAAAAAGAAATTCAGAAATCCGATATAGGAATTAATCCGAATAATGACGGAAAAGTAATTCGTCTTGTTTTCCCTGCTCTTACAGAAGAAAGACGTAGAGATCTGACTAAAACCGTTAAAAAAGAGGGCGAAGAAGCCAAGGTGGCAATTAGATCCATTAGAAGAGACTCAATCGAACAAATGAAAGCAAAAAAGAAAAACAGTGAAATCACTGAGGACGATTTAAAGGATGCTGAAAAGGATATCCAGAATCTTACTGATAAGTTTATTGCTGAAATTGATAATATAGTTGAGGCTAAAGATAAGGAAATAATGGAAGTATGAACCAATTAATTGGTTTTACTCTGGGGGATGCAATTATAAAGGCTGAGAGTGAAGGCTTTATAATTGATAAAATATCAATTACTGCACCTCCTAAAATACAAGTATCTGAATATGATAATACTTTCAGGGTGCTGAGAGTAATAGCCCACGGAAGTAAAATAAATATTTTAGTATGCAAACCCCTCTAAAAGAGGGGTTATTTTAAAAGTCAGGAAATCTGCAGAAGCTTGAAAAATAAAAACTCTTTAAATAGGTATATGCAGATTCCAACTAGGTTTTGTGCTGCAAAACTTGGCTACATATGCAGGCAGGAGGTCTGGATGAGTCTTTGGAATAGGTTTACGAGGCTGTTTAAGCAGCCCCAAAAAATTAATAAGCATTTTACATCAGTTCCAAGGCACATAGCAATTATTCCTGATGGAAACGGCCGTTGGGCAAAAAAGAGGGGATTGCCCAGAAGTATAGGTCACAGGGAAGGATCTATGGCGCTAAAGAAAGTGGTTATATATTGCTCACAAGTTGGTATTAAATACTTAACGGTTTACGCTTTTTCGACAGAAAACTGGAAGCGGCCCAAAAGTGAAGTTGAAGCACTTATGAGTCTGCTTGTTGAGTTTTTAAGAAATGCCGAAAAGGAACTTGACGGCAGTAATGTTCGAATAAAGGTAATCGGTGACGTTAATGGTCTGCCTGACGAACTCCAGAAGGAAATTATCAGGGTTGAAAAGCTGACAAGTGTAAACAACGGCTTAAATTTGAATATTTGTCTGAACTATGGTTCCAGACTTGAACTGCTTAATGCTGTGAAAGAAATTGCACTGAAGGTTAAATCTGGCAAATTGAAAGCTGATGATATAGATGAAACTCAGTTTGATAGCTGTCTGTATACGTCAGGCATCCCCGAACCCGATCTGCTGATTAGAACCAGCGGCGAACAACGAATAAGCAATTTTTTGTTGTGGCAGTGTGCTTATACTGAATTCTGGTTTACTGACGAATTATGGCCAGACGTGAACGGAAGTCATATTGCTGAAGCTATAGAGGCATTTCAGAGTAGAAGCAGAAGGTTCGGAGGCTTGGAACAATAGAGCATAAAGATAATGAGGAACATATAATTGACATAAATAGCCTATAATTAACTTATATCGCTATTGGAAACGTGGAGGAGTAATGTTAAAAACAAGAGTTATCAGTGCTTTGGTAGGGCTGGTTCTGCTTATAGGTGTTTTATATTTGGGATCTGTTGTATTGGGCGTTGCTGTAACCTTAATCGCGGCAATCGGATTATATGAGTTTTATAATTCTGCAGAAAAAATTAAGAATATCAAGCCTATTAAAATAGTAGGGTATTTGTCTATAATTCCTCTTTTACTACTTGGTCTTGAACAAACCGGCTGGTATGAGCTAAATCTAAGTACTATAACAGGCCTGTCGTCCATAATAATAATATTTTTAAGCATGGCTTTTATTGTTTTCGGTCATAAAAAATATAACATTATTGATGTATGTGTAACAGCTTTTGGTATTGCCTATGTGCCTTTTCTTATGAGTTTCCTTATTATGATAAGAAATTTGGAATATGGTATGATCCTGATATGGCTTATTTTTATTGGTGCGTGGGGAACTGATACCCTTGCTTACACCTTCGGAAGACTGTTCGGAAAAAGAAAAATTGTACCTGAGATTAGCCCTAAGAAGACAATAGCCGGGGCGGTAGGTGGTGTTTTCGGATGCGTATTCCTTATGATACTATTTGGAATTATAACCAGAAATTATTTTGGTCTTGAGATAGCTTTCCCTGCACTCATACTACTTGGTGTATTCTGCGGAGCTATTTCACAGCTTGGTGACTGGACTGCTTCTGCTATTAAACGATATGCAAATGTAAAGGATTATGGCAGCATAATGCCAGGTCACGGTGGAGTATTAGACAGGTTTGACAGTATATTGTTTGTTGCTCCCGTGGTTTACTATGTTCTGGTACTCTTTATTTAGTCAACTGATTTGTATTCAACTAATATTTTTGAATTAAAGTGATTGACATGGAAAACCCACTCAGCAGGTTTTTGATACTATTTATGTGCCTCCGCGCACAGATGGGGACTAATATGGCTAAGATTATATCAATTATAGGATCAACAGGTTCTATAGGCGTGCAGACATTGGATGCAGCCAGAAATCTTGGAATAAAGATTGCAGCTATGTCTGCAAATTCAAATATTGATCTATTGGAAAAGCAGGTCCGGGAGTTCAGACCGGGGTTGATATCTGTGGGAAGCAGGGAACTTGCGGCTCAATTAAAGGACAGACTTGCTGACCAAAATACAACTGTGCTTTTTGGATTGGACGGCATGCTTCGTGTGGCAGAAACCGAAGAAGCAGATACTGTAGTGACCTCGGTTGTGGGTACTGCCGGTCTTATTCCGACCATGCATGCAATAAAGCACAAGAAGAACATCGCACTCGCAAACAAGGAGACCCTCGTAACAGCCGGCTATTTGGTGATGGAAGAGGCCAGAAGGCAGGGGGTAACAATTTACCCTGTTGACAGTGAGCACTCAGCTATATATCAGTGTCTGATGGGAAATAATGAAAAGCAGATTGAAAAAATAATTATAACAGCTTCAGGCGGACCCTTCAGAGGCAAAAAAGCCAATGAGCTTCAAAGTATAACCCCTGCTCAGGCCTTAAAGCATCCAAACTGGAGCATGGGCAACAAAATAACCATTGATTCTGCAACAATGATGAACAAGGGGCTAGAAGTAATAGAGGCAAAATGGCTGTTTGGCATGGAACTGGATAAAATTCAGGTTTTAGTTCACCCTCAAAGTATTATCCACTCTATGGTTGAATTTGTTGACGGTTCGGTAATGGCTCAGCTGGGATCACCCGATATGAGAATACCCATTCAATTGGCTCTCACATATCCGGACAGACGATCAAATAATTTTTCAAAGCTTGACTTGCTGAAAAGCTCACAGCTTACCTTTGAGGAACCTGATATCAAAAACTTCAGATGTTTGCAGCTGGCTTATGATGCGTTAACCACCGGAGGAACAATGCCTGCAGCAATGAATGCTGCAAATGAAATAGCAGTAGCAGCTTTTTTGAATAAAAAAATAGCCTTTACTGCCATACCTGAAATAATAGAAAAGATTATGCTAAAACACGGGGTGAATAATTGTCCATGCCTTGATGATATAATAGAAGTGGACAGCTGGGCAAGAAAACAGGCAGAGAAGGAAGTAGGATAATATAGCCGGGTATTCTCTGAGAGAGGGTAATATTATCAATTTAACGCTTGTTGATAAAAGACAAAATGGAGGAAATTATGGGAATTGTATTGGCAATATTAGCTCTAAGCTTTTTAATAATTGTTCATGAACTTGGTCACTTTATGGTTGCAAAGGCTTTCAAGGTTAAGGTAAATGAGTTTTCACTATTTATGGGACCAAAATTGTTTTCTTTTACAAAAGGTGAAACTGTATATTCTTTAAGACTTATACCACTCGGAGGCTATGTTAAAATGGAGGGCGAGGAAGAATCTTCAGAGGATGACAGAGCCTATAACAAAAAGCCCATTGGCGTAAGAGCCGCAATTATTGCCGCCGGACCTTTAATGAACATTTTGACTGCTCTTGTATTCGCTTTTATAATTCATTTAAACACAGGATTTTTTACAACTCAGATTAAAGCCCTTGAGCCCGGTTCCCCGGCAGAGCAGGCCGGACTTCAGGTCGGTGATAGATTGCAGAAATATAATGGGAAGACAATATTTGATATTAATGATATTGCCATTTTTTCATATCCGCTCAAGGATGAAAGTATTACTCTTCAGTTCAATAGAAACGGAGAATCAAAAACCATTGAGGTTACACCTAAAAGAGAAAGCTATATGCTGGGTTTCTCACCACTGGAGGCTGAACTCGAAGGTAAGAATTCGAATGTAGTTGAAGCTGTTTCGGATAAGTCACCTGCCGCCGAAGCCGGACTTAAAAAGGGAGACAGGATAGTAAAACTGGGCGGCGAAACTGTTAGTACAAGAAAAGATATCCGTGAAATTCTTCAACAAAACAAAGACAAAAAAGTAAGTATATTAGTAGAGCGTGATGGCAGCCTTCAGGAATTAACACCTGTAGTGCCATTAAAAACAAAAAATTCTGAATTCAGTGCAATTGGAATTAATAATTTCGAGCATGTAAAAGGCGGAATAGGAAATACCCTAAAGCAGGCTATAAACTATAATATATTCATATCTAGATCAATATACTATTCACTTGGTTGGTTAATTACAGGGACTGTACCCGCCAGTGAACTTATGGGACCTGTAGGTATAACTACTACCATCAGCAATGAAGTTGCGGCAAGCCAGTCCGCAATGGAAACAGTAATTAGGCTTCTGACAATTACAACTATGATAAGCATAAATTTGGGTTTGGTAAATCTAATACCCTTCCCGGCCCTTGACGGAAGCAAATTGGTACTGCTTTTGGTTGAAGGCATCAGAAAGAAACCTCTTAACCCGGAAAAGGAAGCATTGATTACCATGATTGGTATGGTTATTCTTATTATGCTTATGATATATGCTACGTTTAATGATATATTAAGGCTGGGCAAAGGTTAGGCTTTAAGCAAAAGGAAGGATTTCGCAATGGAAAATTATATACAGAGAAAACCCACAAATAAAATTAAAGTAGGAGATATCTTTATAGGAGGAGATTCTCCTATTTCTGTTCAATCAATGACTAATACTGATACAAGGGATGTTCGTGCTACAGTTGAACAGATAAAAAGGCTGGAGGAAGAAGGGTGCCGGATTATAAGGGTTGCTATACCCGACAGCCAGTCTGCACAGGCAGTCAAAGAAATCAAAAAAGCTATAAAAATACCTCTTGTGGCAGATATACATTTTGATTACAGACTGGCTCTGGAGTGTATGCGCAACGGTGTGGACAAAATCCGTCTCAATCCGGGCAACATTGGTGGACAGGACAGGGTTAAAGCTGTGGCTGACATGGCAAGGGAAAGACAAATACCTATACGGATTGGTGTCAACTCTGGTTCTGTAGAAAAAAGCATTATAGAAAAATTCGGAGGGGTCACACCGGAGGGAATGGTGGAAAGTGCGCTAAACCATGCTGCCATGCTTGAAGCCGCCGACTTTGGAGATATAGCCATTTCCATCAAGGCTTCAAGCGTACCGATGACGATTGCAGCCTACAGACTCCTTTCTCAGAAAACTTCTTACCCTCTGCACATAGGTGTTACAGAAGCAGGAACAGTCTATAAGGGAACGATTAAATCAGCTGTCGGGATAGGTTGCCTTTTGGCAGAGGGTATTGGAGATACAATCAGAGTTTCTCTGACAGGAGACCCTATAGAAGAAATTAGAGCAGGAAAACAAATTTTGAAGTCCCTGGGTCTGCTCAAAGAAGGAATCGATGTGGTATCCTGCCCAACCTGTGGAAGAACAAGGGTGGATTTAATAGGTATCGTAAATGAAATAGAACCTATTCTGGAAAAACTGGACAAGAATATAAAAGTGGCTATTATGGGCTGTGCAGTTAACGGACCTGGAGAAGCAAAGGATGCCGACATAGGCATAGCCGGCGGTGTAAATGAGGTGCTTTTGTTTAAAAAAGGTCTGGTAGTAAAAAAAATCCCTCAGGAAAATGCTGTTGAGGAATTGATAAAGGAAATTAACAAACTATGATAAGGACCATATACAAATGTCCAAATTGTTCAAAAGCTCTTAAACAAGGTTTGAAGCAATATTTCTGCCCGAATGGACACAGCTTTGATATTGCCAGAAAAGGCTATGTAAATCTTCTGCTTTCAAGTCACATCGGTTCAGGAAATCCCGGAGATACAAAGGAAATGCTTCAAAGCAGAAGGGAGTTTCTGGACAAGGGCTATTATGAGGAATTTTCTGATACATTAAACACGCAGACAGACCGTTTGTGTTTTTCTGTCGAGAAGCTTCAAAGCTCATTGTCAAAAGAGAATAATGAGATTAACATATATGATGCTGGCTGTGGTGAGGGTTATTACATAAGCAGACTGAAAAAGTCTCTGACTGGCAGCAGGACTAATGAAAACATTGATAATGCAGATTTAGCCTTCAAGGATATCCCTTCTGATTGCTCCGTTAATTACTACGGCACCGATGTTTCCAAGGATGCAATAAACTATGCAGCAGGAAGAGATAGGGAAATCAGGTTTGCTGTGGCAAGTAATTATCATATACCCTTAATAGACAATTCAGTGGATTGCATACTATGTATTTTCGCTCCCAGGGATGAGAAAGAATTCAGACGTATTCTGAAGCCCGCCGGTAAGCTAATAGTTGCGGTACCCGGAGCACGGCATCTGTACAGCTTGAAAAAGCTTATATATAGAGCTCCTGAAGAAATAGGACTGAAGGGGACAGTTCAGCAGGGCTTTAAGCTAATAGACGAAACCAACGTCCACTATGATATTTATTTAAAGGACAAGCCCGACATTCAGAATCTTTTTAAAATGACACCGTACAGCAGGCATGCAGACGATGAGGCTCTAAGCAATATGGAGGAGCTTGTTACAGAGGTGGACATAAACATTTTGACTTATGAAAGGCTATAGACGAATTGGTAAGTACCGCTTTAATCTTTGGTCAGTACCATTTCTGAGTTATGAATTATTCAATTGTAAAATTCTTATAGCACAAAAGTTTATTCTGGTATGATAAAATTAAAATCAGAAGATGGTTTTAATCAGTGAATATTAAGAATTAATATTGATACGCGAGTACAGCTTTAATTAATGGTAAGCACGGTTAAAAGCAGTTGCAGAATTTGTAGTATGAAATGACTCGTTAGTATATTCTAGCGAGTTTGATTAATTAATTATAAGATAGAGTAATAATTTATTAATTGTCAGCACTGTAGAAGAGTTTACTGAAATTTGTCGGTGAAGAACAAGAAAGAAAGCCGACAAATTTACACGAAGTAAATTTGAGCAGCAGGCCGAGACAGGATGTCGAGTTGTTGCGGCGGCTTAATACATGTTATGAACCGTAATATTTCAAGTAAACTCTTTGTGTGCAAACAATTAATAAAAATTACTTTGTTTAGAAAAGAAATTGTAAAGATAGATAAAAAACGTACATAAATGGGGTCATAACATTATGGAAGGCACAAACAATTCAAAAAAGTTATTCTTGGACCTATTCCCTGGAGCAGTTGATTTAAACGGGGAATTTTCTGTTTTTAAAGAACTGAATGTTGATAGAATGAGTGTGTTTATTAAGTCTAACAAGCTTGAAATATACACCTCTTATCAAGATATAATAAATCCCGGACTTGTCACAAGGCTTGAACAAAGGCTGGCTGAAAGCCTCGGAGCCAACACAGTTTCTATAAAGGTTAAGTGCTCCCGTCAGTATGCTATGGAGGAATTCCTGGAGGTTATCTGGCCAGATCTGGTTTTAATGCTTAACAGTAAAATCGCGGTTTGCAGAGGTATTTTGACTGACAGTACCTGTGAATTTAATGATGGGAAAATATATATCAAGCTTGCAACAAAGGGATCTCAGATACTAAAATCTCAAAATTGTCATTCTATTATTGAGCAGTATATAGATGAAACCATATCCAAACGTGTAAAGGTTGAGTTTTGCGATATTCAGGTAGATTCCAATATTCTTGAAGAGTATGTTGCAGAGAAGGAAAAAAATGAAGCGCAGGTTGTCAGTTCCGCAATGACTGCCATGCCTGCTGAAACAAAGGTGAAAAATACTTCGGACAGCAGGAACTCGTACCCGGGTGATGGAGCTACAAAAGGAATAATTGCCGGAAAACCTTTCACCGACAGTATTATGAGAATTACAGAAGTAACTCCCGATTCAGGAAAGGTTGCTATTGCCGGAGAGGTTTTCAGAACTGAATCAAGAGAAATCAGGGGCGGTAAATTCATTTACATATTTGATGTAACTGATTATACCAGCTCAGTTACCGTTAAAATGTTCGTTGAAAAGAAAGACTTTCAGAATATATCTGAACGTATAGTTGAAGGGGTTTGTCTCCGTATCAGAGGTGACGCACAATACGACAAGTTCTCAAAGGAGCTTGCGGTAATGGCTTATGATATTGTAGAAACTGAAAAAGAGATCAGACATGACGAAGCTGAAGTAAAACGTGTTGAATTGCATTTACATACTCAGATGAGCTCCATGGACGGAGTAACTCCGGTTAAGGAGCTTGTTAAAAGAGCGGCAAAATGGGGACACAAGGCAATTGCTATTACAGATCACGGTGTATGTCAGGCTTATCCCGACGCTTACGGTGCCTCGAAGAAATTTGGAATAAAAGTTATTTACGGCTTAGAGTGCTATCTTTTGGATGACAGTGTGCCAATTGTTTATAATCCAAATGAGAATACTCTGGAAGACGATTTCGTAGTTTTTGACATTGAAACCACCGGCCTTGACTCCCATAAGGACAGGATAACTGAGATAGGAGCAGTCAAAATAAGACAAGGGCAGATTATTGACAGGTTCAGTGCCTTTGTAAATCCCGGGATACCTATACCTAGCTTTATTGTGAAGCTGACAGGTATATCGGATGACATGGTCAAGGATGCACCTCCAATAGAACAGGTTCTCACCGACTTTATGGAATTTATACAGGGGTCTGTGTTGGTAGCTCATAATGCAAATTTTGATGTTGGCTTTATTAAGCAAAATGTGAAGATTATTGGGGAGAAGATAAAAAATCCTTACATAGATACACTGGAACTATGCAGAAAAATGTTCCCTGACCTTGGTAAGTATAAGCTGAATCTTGTTGCCAAGCATTTGGGAATTGAACTTGAGAACCATCACAGAGCAATTGATGATTCCATGGCTACTGCTAAAATTTTTATACATTGTCTGGGTATTCTTAGAGAAAAAGGTTGTAAAACAATTAAAGATATAGAAAACGCCTTTGAGCAAGGGGTGAACCTAAAGTCCAGCTCTTACCATGCAATAATTCTTGTGAAAAACTCAGTGGGGCTGAAAAATTTATACAAGATAGTTTCTAGGTCACATTTGAAGTATTTTTATAAAAAGCCGAGAGTTCCCAAAAAACTACTTATGGAGTTCAGGGAAGGGTTGATACTTGGAAGCGCCTGCGAAGCAGGGGAACTTTACAGGGCAATACTAAATAATAAAAGTGAAGAAGAGATATCAAAAATTGCAAGATTTTATGATTATCTTGAAATCCAGCCTCTGGGAAACAACCAATTCCTTGTGAATAATGGAAAAGTTACCTCACAGGAGGAACTGAAAAAGATAAATAAAAAAATAGTAAGGCTTGGAGAAAGACATAAAAAGCCGGTGGTAGCTACCTGTGATGTGCATTTTATGGACCCGAGGGATGAAGTTTTCAGAAGAATACTAATGGGTGGACAAGGCTTTATTGATGCCGATAATCAGGCTCCTCTATATTTCAGAACCACCGATGAGATGCTTGGGGAGTTTGACTACCTTGGACCTGACAAGGCCCGTGAGATAGTTATAGATAATACTAATCTTATTGCAGATATGGTTGAAAATATTGCACCTGTGTTGGAAGGAACGTATCCTCCTAAGATTGAAGGTGCTGAGCATGATATTGAGGAAATGGCCATGAACAGGGCTAAAGAGATTTATGGTGAGAATTTGCCCGAGGTGGTTCAGCAGAGACTTGAAAAAGAACTTAACTCCATCATTAAAAACGGCTTTGCGGTTATGTACCTTATTGCCCAGAAACTGGTATCAAAATCTGTAGGGGATGGGTATCTGGTTGGTTCCAGAGGTTCAGTAGGTTCCTCCTTCGTTGCCAATATGTCAGGTATAACCGAGGTTAATTCCCTTCAGCCACATTATATTTGTGAAAAATGCAAATATTCGGAGTTTATTCTTGACGGGACTTATGATTGTGGTTTTGATATGCCGGACAAAACTTGTCCTAACTGCGGTAATAGCCTAAAAAAAGACGGCTATGACATACCTTTTGAAACCTTCCTTGGTTTTGACGGGGATAAGGAGCCTGATATAGACTTAAACTTTTCTGGAGAATACCAGCCTGTGGCCCATAAATATACCGAAGAACTTTTTGGGGAAGGCTATGTATTCAGAGCCGGTACAATAGCCTCTGTGGCTGAGAAGACCGCATATGGCTATGTAAAAAACTATTTGGATGAAAGAGGAATAGTAGTTACAAACGCAGAGATAAACAGGCTGGTTAAGGGGTGTACAGGAATAAAACGAACCACAGGTCAGCATCCCGGAGGTATAATGATTGTACCAAAGGACAAGGAGATATATGACTTCTCTCCTATTCAAAGGCCGGCAGACGATACGACCTCAGAAATAATAACTACTCATTTTGACTATCACTTCCTTCATGGAAGTATACTGAAACTTGACATTCTTGGACACGACGACCCTACTGTTATAAGAATGCTGGAAGATTTAACAGGTGTAGATGCCACCGCCATTACTATCGGTGAGGCAAAAACAATGAGCCTTTTCAGCAGTACAGAAGCACTGGGGGTCAAACCCGAGGATATCGGCAGTGAAACAGGAACCTTTGCCATACCTGAATTTGGCACGAAATTTGTACGGCAAATGCTCGTTGATACAAAACCCAAGACCTTCTCTGAGCTTATCAGAATATCTGGGCTTTCTCATGGTACAGACGTTTGGCTTAACAATGCGCAGGACCTTATAAGAGATGGTATAACAACGCTCTCAAAGAGCATTTGCTGCCGTGATGATATAATGATTTATTTAATGCATGCGGGCCTTCCTCCTAAAACAGCGTTTAAGATAATGGAGGATGTCAGAAAAGGTAAGGGTGTAAAGGAAGAATATGAAGCTATTATGAAGGAGAACAAAGTTCCGGATTGGTATATAAAATCCTGTAAAACCATTAAGTACATGTTTCCCAAGGCTCATGCTGCCGCATATGTTATGATGGCTTTCCGTATTGCCTGGTTTAAGGTTTACCATCCCGAGGCTTTCTATGCTACATATTTTACTGTAAGAGCAGATGACTTTGATGCCGAAATGATGGCGAATGGTCAGGATAAGGTAAAAAACAAAATCAGGGAATACGAGATGAAGGGAAATAATATTACCACAAAAGAGAAAAATGTTCTCACTATTCTTGAAGTCACTAATGAAATGTATGCCAGAGGGATTACCTTCCTTCCGATAGATTTATATAAATCTGAAGCCAAAAAATTTAAAATTGAGGAAGGTGGAATCAGGCCTCCGCTAAATGCTCTTCAGGGGTTGGGGGGCGCTGCAGCACTAAACATTGTTGAAGCCAGAAAAGAAGGTGAGTTCCTCTCTATAGATGAACTCAGGACAAAAGCAAAAATCAGCAAATCAGTAATAGAAATACTGGAGAGAAACAACTGCCTAAAGGGTCTGCCCGAGAGTAATCAACTTTGTTTGTTTTAAGCTTAAATGCTCAAATCAAAAAAAAATTATGTCTTTGTTTAAAAACGGTAATAAATTGTTGATAATTAGAAATAATAATGGTATAATACACGAGGATAGAAGTTTAATAGACTTGACTGCCAAGAGTGGGAAATCCCACTCTTTGTTGTTTAGTTGAGGAAAATAGGTATATTATCGAAGTCATAAGCTTATTGACTTCTATAACAAGGGGACATCTGAACCCCGGTTTTTGTTATGCTTGCAGCTTTTTTCTGCATTAGGTAATATGTAAACCTCATTAAACTCTAACTTATGGAGGAAGAGTAAACGATGAAGAAAAATGTACAGCAGGACATTATGGAACTTGCGGCACCAATAGTTGAAGCATTGAATTATGAACTGGTTGACGTTGAATTTGTAAAAGAGGGCGCTAACTGGTATCTGAGAATATATATTGACAAGCCGGGCGGAATAAGTATTGACGATTGTCAGGCAGTCAGCGAGCAGATGAGTGACGTACTTGATAAGAAAGATCCCATAGAACAGAGTTATTATTTAGAAGTTTCCTCACCGGGTCTTGAAAGGCCTTTAAAAACAGAGAGAGACTTTATTAAATATAAGGGCGAACTGGTTGAAGTTAAGGTTTTTCAACCTATTGAAGGCAAAAAAGTATTTGAAGGAGAATTAGTTGGCTTAATCGATGACAAAATAGTTATCAAAGACGGCGACAACAACATTGAATTCGAAAAGAATAAGGTTGCCATAGTGAAACGGGCCATTAAATTTTAAATTTTTTAATTAGTAATGGGAGGTTAGTATAATGAGCGCTGAGTTAATACTTGCACTTGAACAGCTTGAAAAGGAAAAGGGTATTAAGAAGGAAATAATAATTGAGGCCATAGAAGCCGCACTTATTTCTGCATATAAGAAAAACTTTGGTTCTGCAATGAATGTTAAGGTAAATATAGATAGAACTACCGGAGATGTTAAAGTTTTTGGTCTTAGAAAGGTTGCCGAAGTGCCTGATATGGATCAAATGGACATATCGGTGGATGAAGCTGCAAAATTAAATCCTACTTTAGCAATAGGCGATATTGCCGAAATGGAGGTAACACCTAGATCCTTCGGTAGAATAGCTGCTCAGACTGCTAAACAGGTTGTTGTTCAGAAGCTCAGGGAAGCCGAAAGAGGAATTATATATGATGAATTTTACAATAAGGAAAGTGATATTGTAACCGGAATAATACAACGAATCGAGAAAAGAAATGTAATTGTTGACCTTGGAAAAACCGAGGCTGTTCTTGCTCCTACCGAGCAAACACCCGGTGAGGAATATCACTTTAATGAAAGACTTAAGTCCTATATTGTAGAAGTAAAGAAAACAACAAAAGGCCCACAAATTATGATATCAAGAACCCACCCGGGTCTCGTAAAGAGACTTTTTGAACTGGAGGTTCCTGAAATTCATGACGGTACGGTTGAAATAAAGAGTATTTCTCGTGAGCCGGGATCAAGAACAAAGATTGCCGTATACTCAAAGGATGATAATGTCGACCCTGTAGGTGCATGTGTAGGTCAGAGGGGAACCAGAGTTCAGGCAATAGTTGACGAACTGCGCGGAGAAAAAATTGACATAATAAAATGGAGCAACGATCCTAAAGATTATATATCAAGCAGTTTGAGCCCTGCAAAGGTTATAAGAGTTGATGTAAATGAGGATGAAAAATCAGCAAGAGTAATTGTTCCTGATTACCAGCTTTCACTTGCAATAGGCAAGGAAGGTCAGAATGCAAGACTTGCTGCAAAATTGACCGGCTGGAAAATAGATATAAAGAGCGAGTCTCAACTTAGACAGTCAATTGAAAGTCAGCTTTTTGATGATAATATGAACGACGATATAGACGATGACATGGACAATGATACTGAAAATCTAACAAACAATTACGAAAATGAACAGGATGAGGATGATGTATTCCTTGACTAATATAGGTCTATTCCATTTGTTTTTGGTAATTGGCTAAAAAAGTTACAGACTATCAGTTATTTCAGGTAGTAAATGACTATGGGAAGGTGTGGATGGATGAAGCAAAAAAAAATTCCATTACGTATGTGCCTTGGTTGTAAGGAAATGAAGCCAAAAAGGGAACTAATACGTGTGGTAAGAAATAATGAGGGAGAAATCAGTATTGATCTAATTGGAAAAAAGCCTGGTAGAGGTGCTTATGTGTGCAGAAAAACTTCTTGTCTTGATCAAGCCATAAAGGCTAAAAGACTTGAAAAGGCTTTTGAAACTACAATTGGTGCAGAGGTTTATGATAATCTGAGGAACCAATTGGAAGGAGAGGTTGATAGCAATGGATAGGATTTATTCCTTGTTAGGTCTTGCTAAAAAAGCAGGACAGCTGTTATCCGGAGATGAAACTTGTGAAAGGACTATCAAGTCAGGTAAAGCTGTTCTTGTAATTGTAGCAGGGGATGCTTCTGAAAACACGAAGGACAAATTTAAAAGTATTTGCAGCTTCCGTGGTATCACTTATAGAGAATATGGTGAAAAAAATGAGCTTGGAAGATGCACTGGAAAAGAAATACGTTCGGTTGTTTCTATTCAGTCAAAAGACTTTAAGGATGGCCTTCTTAAACTAATAGATAATCAAATAAATGAAGCCGGGGGTGAAGGTATTGGATAAAGCAAGAATTTACGAGCTTGCCAAAGAACTTAATACTACAAGTAAGCGTTTGATGGAAAAGCTTGCTGAGATAAATATAAACGTAAAGAATCATATGAGCCTTCTTGAACCTCATGAATTAGATGCACTATATAAGCACATTGGTGTAATAAAACATGATGGAAAGAAACAGGAGGATGAAAAGAAAGCAGCTGTTACAGATTCCTCTCATTCGACTGAAAAGAAAAAAGATGTCAAAAAGGACATAAAAAGTGCTCCCAGAATTATCAGAACTACTGAAATTGTAATTGACAGCAAAGGGGAGACAAATACCAGCGAGCACGGTAATTTCGCTAAAAAGGAAGCTAATCAGGCAAAGCCCAATTATTTTAAAACCGATTCCAACACTTCTGGACTAAGACCGGGATACGTTAGAGATCAAAAGCCTGATTTTAAAACATCACCTGTGCACAAAAATGAAAAATCTTCAGAGCCTGTAAAAAATATAGTAAAGACTCCTGCCGTTCAACATGATGATTCTTCAGCTCAAAAGCATAGCGTTAAAACTGAGGACTTACAAAAAGAGGAAAAGCTTGTGGCAGATAATACAACAAAAATTGATACAGATACAATAAAAAATCTTAATATGGACGATAAAGCTAAAAGTATAGATAATTCGGCTGAAAGAGAGAATATGATATCAAACACAATTGTTGAACCAAAGGAAGCAATAAAAGGAGCCGGTGAAGCTCAGAAAAGTGAAAGCGTGGAAGCAAAGAAAGAAGTAGTTACTTCTTCTGAAGCAAAGCCTACTGCTAATGAAACTGTTACCAAAAGTCAGGCCGGATATCAGGGTCAATATAGTAGTGGTGACAGACCACAGGGTCAATATAATAATGGTAACAGACCACAGGGTCAATATAATAGTGGTGACAGACCGCAGGGGCAATATAATAGTGGTGACAGACCACAGTACAACAGAGACAACAGAGACAACAGGCCACAGGGTGACAGACCACAGTACAAC